>CAWGQZ010000068.1:0-53982 GCA_963824805.1 uncultured Acidobacteriaceae bacterium
AAGGGCTCGTCTGCCATCGAACTCTTTCTGTGCGTTACAACCTTTAATCTCAGCCGCTGTTCTGGCCGGCGCCGTTACCTGCTGGAACCTTCTGGGACCTGCCTACCAGGTGCGGCGGCCTCTAAGCTCTCCCGCTCCGCGGGGTGAAACCCTCATAGTGCCGCATGATCAGTTGCGATTCGATCTGATTCACCGTGTCCATCGCAACGCCAACCACGATCAGCAACGAAGTACCGCCGAAGTAAAAGCTCACGCCCAAACCGTTGGTCACCCAGGTGGGAAATCTTTCGAAGAACCTCGCCAGCCAGAAGGGCAAATGGTTCAGGTGGATACCAGCGATCATCCATTCCGGAATAAAGAGATAATGATCAGGTACAGCGCGCCGACCAGGGTGATGCGGGTCAAAATCTCATTGATATGGTCCGCAGTTCTCTTCCCGGCCGGATACCCGGAATGAACCCACCATACTTCCGCATGTTGTCGGCGACTTCGTCCGGGTTGAAAACAATCGACACATAGAAGTACGCGAAGAAGATGATGCCGACGCCGTACAGGAATGTGTACAGCGGCTCACCGCAACCCAGCCAGCGAAGAACTCCCCAAGAATGCTTATTACCGCATGATAGCCAACGGTCTGCGGCAGTGTCAGGATCGACGAAGCGAAGATGACCGGCATAACACCGCCCGAGTTTACCCGCAACGGAAGGTGAGTCGATTGACCACCCATGACTTTGCGTCCGACAACCCGCTTGGCATACTGCACAGGGATACGGCGCTCGCTGCGCTCGACATAGACGATGAAGCCCACGATCGTGACCATCACCGCGATCAGCATGATGTCCGCCGGAGCGGTAAAAAGCGCCCCAGGCGTTGGTCTTTAACCTTCTGCAGAGATCGTAAATTCCACGCGGCAAACCGACCACAATGCCGGCGAAAATCAGCAGGGACATGCCGTTGCCGACACCACGCTCCGTAATCTGTTCGCCGAGCCACATGATGAACACGCAGCCCGTAGTCAGCGTCAGCATGGTCATCAGGGTGAAACCATCCCGGGATTGCGACACGAAGTCCCCTGCCTTTTCGCAGGCTGACGGCAATGGCGAACGACTGGATCGCGCTCAAAACCAAGGTCAGGTAGCGGGTCCACTGGGTGATCTTCTGCGCCCCATCTCGCCTTCTTTTTGCAGCGGGCCAGCGGTTCATAAACCACGGTCAACAACTGCAAAATGATGGAGGCGGTGATGTAGGGCATGATGCCCAGAGCGAATATCGTCAAGCGGCGCAGCTGGCTGCCCGACATCATGTCAATGAAGCCGAGGAAGGAGCCCGCGTTTTGTTCGAAGAATTGTTGCAGCCTGTCGGCATCGACCCCAGGCGTAGGGATGTGTCCGCCCAGGCGGTAGACGGCCAACAGACCCAGCGTAAATAGAATCCGCTTGCGCAGTTCAGGGATACGAAAGACGTTGGCAGCGGACTCAGTTTTATCCAGCATTTACTGGCAGATGACCTCGAATTTGCCGCCAGCTTTGGTGATTTTTTCCTGGGCCGACTTGGAAAATTTGTGGGCGTGAACGGTGATGGCGGCGGTGAGTTCTCCATCGCCGAGGATCTTCACCGGATGTTTGGTACTAGATGATGCCGGCTTTCGAAGAACGTCGGGGGTGATAGTGAGTCTCATCTAACCCGGCCAAACGTTCGATGCTGACGATGCTGAATTCCTTACGGAAAATATTAGTGAAGCCGCGCTTGGGCATGCGGCGGTGCAACGGCATCTGGCCGCCTTCAAAGCCGCGCATCATGCGCGAACCGCTGCGCGAGCGCTGTCCTTTATGACCGCGGGCAGAGGTTTTACCCATGCCCGAGCCCATACCTCGGCCTACGCGTTTCTTCTTTTCCGATGATTTCTTTGGCGCTCTAAGTTTTGAGAGGTCCATGATTATTCCAGATTCTTCTGTTAAATGATTTCGACCAGGTGCGGCACCTTGGCCACCATACCGCGGATAGCGGGGGTGTCCGGACGCTCAATCACCTGATTCAGCCGGGTAAATCCCAGGCCTTTCACAACGCGCTTCTGCTTGAAGGGGGCGCAGATGGAAGAGCGCACCCACTTGAGTTGGATCTTGCCTGCGACTTGCGCCGATTTCTTGGTCGTCATCATTGCTGATTCCTTATCCTGCCCGCTTAACGCGCCCTTACAGTTCCTGCACGGTCTTGCCGCGCAGGGCCGCGATGTCCGCCCGGTTCTTCAATTTCTTCAGCGCCTCAAAAGTAGCCTTGATTACGTTGTGCGGATTGGTGGTGCCGATCGACTTGGTCAGGACATTTTGAATGCCTGCAGAGGTCATCACCGCGCGAACCGCTCCGCCGGCAATTACCCCGGTACCTTCTGGAGCCGGCTTCAACAGCACCATTCCGGCGCCGAACCGCCCCAACACCGTGTGCGGGATGGTGGTCTGTGTCAGATTCACCCGGATCAGGTTCTTTTTGGCCGATTCAATTCCCTTGCGGATAGCCTGAGGAACTTCCTTGGCCTTGCCCGATCCAAATCCCACAACCGAGGATCCATCACCCACCACCACTAGCGCGGCGAACGACATGTTCTTGCCGCCTTTCACCACTTTGGTGACGCGGTTGATGGCGACTACCTGATCTTTGAGCTGGTACGAACCAGCATCGAGTTTCTTGGTTACTGTTGGCATCGATAAACCTTTTCCTGTCGGTTACCTTAAAATTCCAGGCCCGCTTCTCTGGCCGCTTCGGCCAGGGCCTTTACCCGTCCGTGATAGATATAACCGCCACGGTCGAACACTACCTGCTTAATTCCCTTGGCCTTGGCGCGCTCCGCGATGGCCTTGCCGACCGCTTTCGCAGAAGCCACATTTCCGCCGGTCTTGCGCTCGCCCTTCTTGCCTTCCGCTGAATTGGCGGAGACGATAGTGGCGCCCTTGAGGTCATCGATTACCTGTACGTACACATGATTCAAGGAACGATACACGTTGAGCCGCGGCCGTTCTGCCGTGCCTTCGATCTTTTTGCGGATGCGTTCGTGTACGTGCCGCCGGTTCTTATTTTTCGATGTCTGTGTCAGCATTTCTACTCCGTCGTTGGCCCAGGCCGTTGGTCGTTGGCCAACCCCAAAGCCCTAAACTTCTAGCTACCGTCCAAACTCCCTCAATGGCCAAAGACCAACGACCTAAGGCCAACGACCGTTATTTCGCGCCGGTCTTACCAACCTTTTTCTTCAGGCGTTCGCCGACGTACCGCACCCCTTTGTTCTTGTAGGGGTCAGGCGGACGCAGTCCGCGCATTTCCGCAGCGACCTGGCCGACCTTCTGACGGTCGATGCCGCTCAGCGTCAACCGCGTCTGCTTGGGATCGACTGCTGCTTCGACTCCGCTTGGCAGAGGAAATTCAATCGGGTGCGAATAACCCAGGCTGAATACAACCATGCCCTTGCCCTTCATTTCAGCACGGTATCCAATGCCGACGATCTCCAGTTCGCGGGTCCATCCTTTGGTCACGCCTTCGACGGCGTTATTGACCAGGGCGCGGGCGAGTCCATGGACCGCCGCCTGCGAGTCATCCTCACGGATAGCCAGCAGCTCTCCGTCCTTTCTGTTCAATGCGGATACCGACAGGAAGCGGGGTATCCACTTTGCCCTTTGGGCCCTTGTACATAAACCACGTTGCCTTCGACCTTAAGGTTACGCCCTTCGGCAGCGGGATCGGTTTCTTTCCAATTCGTGACATAGATATCGCTCTCAGATCTTTCCGGTTACATCGAACGGAGACGCAGCCGAGCTTCGTCTCTACGCTCGATTCATTACCAGACTTCGCACAACAACTCGCCACCGACACCGGCCTTACGGGCGGCGCGTCCGGTCATAACGCCTTGGGGCGTGGTGAGAATGTTGATGCCCATTCCACCCAGCACCCGCGGGATTTCGTTGCGGCGGACGTAGACGCGGCATCCGGGACGCGAGACACGCTCGACGTTGGAGATGGCAGCCTCGTTGCTGTTGCTGTACTTCAGATAAATTCGAACACTTTGTGGCCTTCTTCTTCCGTGGCCTTGTAGTTGGAAATGTATCCCTCTTCTTTCAGGATACGGGCAATCTCCACTTTCAGCTTGGAAGCGGGCACGTCTACCTTCTGGTGCCGGGCGCGAATCGCATTGCGAATTCGCGTCAGCATGTCTGCGACCGGATCGGTCAACCTCATCGTTTGCTTCTCCTCGACTGCCCGTTTGCTCAAGCCGCCTTGATATGGCTGGAGAACCTGCAGCAGCTTCGCCTTCTTGCGTCTATCGAGAGTCGTAGCAAGCTACGTCTCTACTCCGTTTACCATGATGACTTCGAAACTCCAGGAATTTCTCCCTTGAGCGCCAGCGAGCGGAAACACAAGCGGCACAGCCCGAACTTGCGGATATACGACCGAGGCCGACCACAAATCTTGCAGCGGTTGTGGCGGCGGGTCGAGAACTTCGGTTTCGCCTGTTTTGCGCCGCGAGCATCCTCAAACTTCTTCTGGATCTTCGCGTCTTTCACTCTTTTTGCTGTAGTTGCCAACGTATCTCCTGTGGAAACGCTACCTGGAACGTCTCACTTGCTACATTCTCGAACTACGTCTCTGCCATTCCGCTTTCTATGCTGTCCGGAAAGGCATTCCCATGTGCTTCAGCAGCGTCCGCGCCTGATCGTCGGATGCCGCCGTGGTCACGATGGTGACGTTCATACCCTTCTGCTTGTCGACCTTCTCGTAGGAAATCTCCGGAAAGATCAACTGATCGTGCAGCCCGAGGGTAAAGTTGCCGCGCCCGTCGAACGATTTACTGGATACCCCCTTAAAGTCGCGCACGCGGGGCAGAACCACGCTAACCAGCCGGTCGAAAAATTCGTACATACGGTCGCCGCGCAGGGTTACCATGGCGCCAATCGCCTGCCCTTCACGGACCTTGAAAGCAGCGATGGATTTTTTGGCCCGGGTCACAACCGGCTTTTGGCCTGTGATCTGTCCTAGTTCGTTAACCGCCGGGTCAATCACCTTCGCGTTCTGGGTGGCTTCGCCCACGCCCATGTTCACCACAATCTTGTGCAGATGCGGGACCGACATCGGGTTCTTCAGCTCCAATTCTTTCATCAGGGTCGGGGCAATTTCCTTGTGGAAGCGCGTTTTCAGCCGCGGCGTTTCTTTGGCGCTGTGCCGCGGCGCTTCCGCGGCCGTGCCGGCTCTTGCGCTTCGCCTTTTTTGTCTCTCTTCTCTTTTGCCATTTCTGGTTGCCTTGTACCCACGGTTTCGGGTTGGTTACCGGTTCGTGGATTTCTTTCCCCTAGCCTTGTATCCCAGGGCTTACGCCCTGGGCTGTAATTTTTGCCCCTTCGGGACTTTCGGGCTTTCGATGGCTCGCTGGAAAGACCAACGCCAACCGAGCAACGACTATTTATCTAGTGTGGTTCCGCACTTCTTGCAGACGCGGACTTTCTTGTCGCCGCGAACTTCGCGTCCCACTCGTACCGGGCCACAGGTTCCGCAGACGAGCTGCACGTTGGAGATCGAAATTGCGCTCTCCTGTTCGGCAATTCCGCCCTTGATATTGCGCTGGGGGTTCGGCCGCACATGCTTTTTCATCAGCATGACGTGCTCAACCAGAACCTTTGCCTTCTCCGGAAATACGCGCAGCACACGTCCTTCTTTCCCCTTGTCGCGGCCGGTGATCACCTTCACGGTGTCATTGCGGCGAATGTCGAATCGTTGTTTTGTCGCTGTCGCAGTAGCCATAATTAAACCCAATTTTCGATCTTGCGCTTCGACTCGTTCGAAGCCTTGCTATAAAACCTCTGGCGCCAAGGACACGATCTTCAAAAACTTGTCGCGCAGTTCGCGCGCCACCGGGCCGAAAACACGCGTCCCGACCGGCTCCCCGGTATCGTTGATCAGCACCGCCGCGTTTGAATCGAAACGGATGTAGGTCCCATCGCGGCGCCGATACTCTTTGCGGGTGCGCACGATGACTGCCTTCACCACTTTGCCTTTCTTCACCTGGCCGTCAGGGGAAGCTTCCTTCACGCTGGCGGTGATCACATCGCCGAGTCCTGCATTCAGTCCGGTGGAACCGCCCAGCGGCAGAATCATCTGCAGCTTGCGGGCGCCGGAGTTGTCGGCGACCTCGAGCATCGTTCTCATCATCACGGCCATGACTGCAATATCCTCCCTGTTGCGGCGCTTACGCAGTGGTCGCTGCGGGAACTTCGGGCGCAAGCGTGCTGCGGCGCACCAATTCCTCCAGCGCCAACGTTTAACTTCGAAAGCGGGCGAGTTTCTTCCAGGCGAACCACGTCGTCCGAAGCGCGCTTCGTTTTTTCGTCATGCGCATAGAACTTCTTCGCTTTGGAAACCACCCGGCCGTAAAAGGGATGCGCCTTCTTGCGCACGACCTGGACCACGATGGTCTTGGCCATCGGTTCGAAACCACCTCGCCCACGACTTCTTTGCGCCGTCCTTGTGCTTTTACTTGTTTCGGCCATGATTACTTCTTCTCCGTTCTGCCCACAGCGGTCAGCACACGCTCACGCGCTATGGTCTTGATCCGTGCAATATCTTTGCGCAGGCCGCGCATCTTCTTCAGGCTTTCGGTCTGCCCCATGTTGAGCTGGAACTTCAGCTTAAATAGCTGATCGTTGAGCTCGCGCTCCTGGGTACCCAACTCTTCGTCGGTCAAGTTTCTGACTTTTTCTGCTTTCATAATGAATCTCGCTAATGTGTTTAGTGCACGCCTTCGCGTTTTACAAAACGTGGTCCGCAAGGGCAGCTTGTGCGACGCCAGACGCATGGCTTCGGTCGCATCTGCCGGATGACGCCTTCCATCTCAAACAGAATCTTGCCCGGCTTCACCACCGCGACCCAATGATCGGGAGCGCCTTTGCCTTTTCCCATACGGGTTTCGGCCGGCTTCTTGGTGACCGGCTTGTCGGGAAACAGGCGGATCCAGATCTTGCCGCCACGCTTCACGAAACGAGTCATGGCCACACGGCTGGCTTCAATCTGCCGGTCGGTGATCCATCCCGGTTCAAGAACTTTGAGTCCAAAATCTCCGAACGCCAGCTGCTGCCGCGCCATGCCTTGCCGCACATGCGCCCGCGCTGCTGTTTCCGGTACTTAACTTTCTTTGGCATTAACATAAGAATCTCCGCTTCTTGCTGCCAGCTAGTGATTGCCAGCCCTTTTTAAAAAGCTCCTGTCGCCTGCGGCTCGCGCTTCTTGGTCGGCAGGATTTCGCCGCGATAAATCCAGCACTTCACTCCGATCACCCCGTAGGTGGTGCTGGCTTCGGAGAATCCATAATCGATATCCGCGCGCAAAGTGTGCAGCGGCAGACGGCCTTGGAGGTACCACTCGGAGCGTGCGATTTCGTTTCCGTTCAGGCGGCCGCTCACCCGAACCTTGATTCCTTTGCAACCGAAGCGCAGCGCGGAGTCGACTGCTTTACGCATCGCACGGCGGAAGCCAACACGCTTTTCCAGCTGCAGCGCAATCGATTCCGACACCAACTGGGCATCGAGTTCCGGCTTGTGCACTTCCTGGATATCGATGTGCACTTCGCGGGAGGTGCGCTTCTGCATCTCCTGCTTGAGCTTGTCGATCTCCGCACCCTTGCGGCCGATGATGATGCCGGGCCGGGCAGTCTTGATGATGATGCGCAGCTTGTTGCCGGGACGCTCGACCTCGAGCGAGCTGACACCCGCCGACTTGAGCTTGTCCTTCAGCTCATTTTTGAGCTTCACGTCTTCGAGCAGCAGCTTGTCGTAATCCCGCTCGACAAACCAGCGCGACTTCCACGGCTTGGTGTAGCCGAGGCGAAAACCGTAAGGATGAACTTTTTGACCCATCGTATCTCCTGAAGAACCGGGAAGCTATTTAGCTCCCACTTTCTTCTTTTTTTGCCGGAGCCTTGGCTCGGGCTTTGGTCGGTGTCTTTGTTTAGCAGCCGTTCTCCTGGCCTTGCCGGTCGTGGACGGGTTGGGCTCGTCACCAACTTTTGAAACCAGTCCTCCACCCTTCGCCCGCTCGGCCAGCACTAACTCGATATGGGAAATGCGGCGCACATAACGGAAGGCGCGTCCCATGGGCGCGGGCCGCACCCGCTTCATGCGCGGACCGTCATTGGCAACAGCGTTCTTCACGTACAAGCTGTCCACGTCCACGTCGATGTTCTTTTCCGCGCTCAGGTAATTGGCGTTCTCAATCGCCGAACGCAGCAACTTTTCGATGGTCGGCGCGACCCGTTTCTTGGTGAACATCAGAGTATTGAGTGCGTCTTCCACCTTGCGCCCTTTAATCAGATCCAGCACCAGCCGCGCCTTTTGAGGCGTGACGCGCATGAAACGGGCTTGGGCTCGAAATTCCATAGTTATCAATCTCTCTAATCAGCTTTCAGTCGTCAGCCTTCTAAATCACGCCTGATTGCTCACTTAAGCGTTAGCTACGCCTTCGGGGGAGCCGCTACTGCCGCACCTGCAGGCGCTGCCGCCGGCCGGGCCGCGGTCTCGGTCGCCGCCCGCATGGAGTGGCCTTTGAACTGGCGGGTAAAGCTGAATTCCCCCAGCTTGTGTCCGACCATGTTTTCAGTGACGTACACCGGGATAAACTTCCTCCCGTTGTGCACGGCGATCGTGTGTCCCACCATTTCTGGGATCACCGTCGAGCGCCGCGACCAGGTACGCACCACCTTCTTTTCGTTCCGCGAGTTCATCGCCTCTACCCGGCTCTGCAGGTAGGCGTCGATGAATGGTCCCTTTTTGGTTGAACGCGCCATAAATATCCAAACCTCGTCTTATTTGCTGCGCCGCTTGACGATCATTGCATCGGTCCGCTTGTTGTTACGTGTCTTGTAGCCGCGTGTCGGTTTGCCCCACGGGGTCACGGGATGACGACCGCCAGAGGTTTTGCCTTCCCCACCGCCGTGGGGATGGTCCACCGGGTTCATGACCACGCCCCGGTTAGTGGGACGAATTCCCAGCCAGCGCGACCGCCCTGCCTTGCCGATGGTGACGTTTTCGTGATCGGTGTTGCCGACCTGCCCGATGGTAGCCATGCAATCGTGCGCCACTTTGCGGGTCTCGCCCGAGGGCAATTTCACCAGCGCGTACTCGCCTTCTTTTGCGACCAGTTGAGCCGCCCCGCCCGCCGAGCGCACCATCTGCGCCCCCTTGCCGGGACTGGCAACTCGATGTTGTGAATGGTGGTGCCGGGAGGAATGTTTTTCAGCGGCAGAGCATTTCCCACCAGAATGTCGGCATCAGGACCACTCAATAATTTCTGCCCAACCACCAACCCATTCGGCTGGAGGATGTATCGCTTCTCACCGTCCGCGTAAGCCAGCAACGCGATGCGCGCCGAACGGTTGGGATCGTATTCGATCGAAAGCCACGGTCGCGGGGATGCCGGTCTTGTCGCGCTTGAAATCGATGATGCGCAGCTTGCGCTTGTGCCCGCCACCATGGTGCCACATGGTGATGTCGCCCGAGTTGCGGCGTCCGCCCGTGCGCTTTTTCACTTCGAGTAGCGGCTTATGCGGATGCCTGGTCGTGATGTCGTCATTGACCAGCGTGGTGCGATAACGCAGCGTCTGGGTCGTCGGTCTGTATGTCTTAATTGGCATAAAAACTCTGGGCTTCTTAATCTCGTTAGCTTTCGGCCGTGTCTGGTCTTTGGCCAACGACCAAAGGCCACGACTGCCTTACAAGTTCTGCGCGTACTCCGGCATCTTCTCGCCCGACTTCAGGCGTACGTAGGCTTTTTTCCAGTCCGGACGGTAGCCGGCAAACTTACCCCGGCGCCGTTCTTTGCCGGGATAAACCGCAGTGCGGATCGAGTGCACTTTGACTTTGAAAATCGCTCTGCACCGCTTCCTTGATTTCGGTCTTGGTGGCCTGGGGCGCAACCTGAAACACTAACGTGTTCTGGCTGTCCTTGATCACCAAACCCTTTTCCGTAATAACCGGACGGCGGATAATCTGATATGCAGTCTTCATTACGCAACCTCCGCCGCTTTATCGGCCCGGGTGCGGCGCCTGGTAGCCTTAGCTTTCTTGGCTTCGCCTTCGCCTTCGGCCGCTTTCTGCTGCCGTTTCGAAACCGATCCCTTGAGCGCCACCTGCAATTTTTCAATTGCCGGCTGGCTGAAGATGGCCACATCGTGCCGCAGCAGGTGATAAGGATGGACCTCGCTGCCGCTCACCAACTCCAGCCCTGCGATGTTGCGCGAGCTCAAATCCAGATTGCGGTTGCCGTGATTGGCCACTTCGACCACCAGCACCGTCTTCTCTACCTTCAGATTGTTCAACGCCTCGCGGAACGTCTTAGTCTTAGGCTCGCTGATCTCAAACGCGTTGACTACGATCAATTTGCCTTCCGCCAGCTTCGAAGCCAGCGCCGAACGCAGGGCGCCGAGAAGCTTCTTGCGCGGGAAAGCGTAGTCGTAAGACCGGGGTTGCGGACCATGCACCGTGCCGCCGTGCCGCCACAGCGGTGAACGAATCGATCCGACACGCGCCCGTCCGGTACCCTTCTGCTTCCACAGCTTCTTGCCGGCCCCGGAGACGAGCTTCTTATTTTTTGTGGCGTGCGTACCTGCACGCTGCGCGGCGCGGTAGTGTTTCACCGCTTCCCATAGCAGGTCCTCATTCACTGCGCCGAAGATTTCGTCGGCCAGGTCGAGTGTCCCAACCTTCGCTCCGCTTAAATTGTGAACATCAATCGTAGGCATATTGCTTTCTCTTTTGTGCGGGAGCGGGCCTTCGCCCGCTCACCTTATCCCTTTTTCGCTGCGCGCTTGGCCGCCTTCAACGGATCAACCGTGGCCGCCCCGGCAAATCCGCGGCGCTCTCTTGGCGGCTGCTTGGCTTTCGAAATCACCAGATATCCGCCATTCGGCCCGGGGACCGCGCCTTCCACTACCAGTAGATTCTCGTCTTTATCGACACCCAGGATGCGCAGGTTCCGCACCGTAATGCGCGCGTTGCCCATGTGTCCCGACATCCGCATGCCCTTGAACACACGCGAAGGGAATGCTGAGGAGCCGATCGAACCGGTAATTTGAAACATGGAACCGTGCGACTTGGGACCGCCAGCGAAATGATGCCGCCGTACGACGCCGGCAAAGCCGCGGCCTTTGCTGACGCCGACGATGTCGACGAATTTCTCGCCTTCAAAGATATCGACCAGAACCCGGTCGCCGGTCTTTACCGTCGGGTTTTCAGCCTGCTTCGGATCATCGACTTCAACCGCCACCTCGCGCAGAAACTTCACCGGAGGCAGATCATGCTTGCCCAGATGTCCGCGCATCGGGCTTGGTCAGCCGGTTCTCTTTCACGAATTCCACCAGGCCTATCTGGGCCGCAACATATCCATCGCGGGTGGCTGCGTTTTCTGCTGGGTCACTACGCACGGCCCCGCCTGCAACACCGTCGCCGGATGCACATCGCCCTTCTCATCAAAGAGCTGCGTCATGCCGACTTTTTTACCGAGAATTCCTGCTACCTTTGCCATACATTCGTCTCCGCTTGGCTCTCAGCCCGACGGGGGGCCAACGACTATTTGTGCTCTTTGCCGAAAGCCTTGATCTCGACATCCACGCCGGCGGGAAGATCGAGCTTCATCAGTGCATCCACGGTCTGCGGCGTGGGATCGAGAATATCCAGCAGCCGCTTGTGGGTGCGGATCTCGAACTGCTCCCGCGACTTCTTGTCGACGTGCGGGGAACGCAGAACGCAATACTTGTTCTTCATCGTGGGCAATGGAATCGGGCCCGCGATTTGCGCGCCGGTGCGCGCGCGCGGTTTCGACAATTTCTCCCGTCGACTGATCCAGAATGCGGTAGTCGTAGGCTTTCAGCCGGATGCGAATTTTTTCGTTTCCTATCACGTTTTCCTCTGACCCCTGCCGGCTTCTCCGGAAGGAAAGAACTCGCGGCAAGGTGCAAGCCGCTTTGGCTAAGTACCAGAACTAAATTCTTCATTCGCTGCTCTTCGCCTGAACAATCTCGCTTACTTCACGATCTCGCTGATGGTTCCAGCACCCACCGTGTGCCCGCCTTCGCGGATGGCGAAGCGCAAGCCCTTCTCCATCGCCACCGGTGTGATCAATTCAATCACCAGGCTCACGTTGTCGCCCGGCATCACCATCTCGGTGCCCGCCGGCAACTCCGCTACCCCCGTCACATCCGTCGTTCTCAGGTAGAACTGCGGACGGTATCCCTTGAAGAACGGCGTATGACGGCCGCCTTCTTCTTTCGTCAGGATGTAGACCTCCGCCTTGAACTTGGTGTGCGGCGTGATCGATCCTGTCTTCGCCAGCACCATGCCGCGCTCGACGTCTTCTTTCGCGATACCGCGCAGCAGCAACCCGGCGTTGTCGCCCGCCAGGCCTTCGTCCAGCTGCTTCTTGAACATTTCGACGCCCGTAACCACCGTCTTGCGGGTGTCGCGGAAGCCGACGATTTCCACTTCTTCGCCCACCTTCACCTTGCCGCGCTCGATTCTTCCGGTCACTACCGTGCCCCGTCCCTGAATCGAGAAGATGTCTTCAATCGGCATCAGGAATGGCTTGTCGAGTTCCCGCGCCGGCTGCGGAATGTACTTGTCCACTGCTTCCATCAGCTCGTCAACCTGCTTCTCCCACTTGGCTTCCCCGTTCAAAGCCCCCAGCGCCGACAGCTTGATCACCGGCACATCGTCACCCGGAAACTGATACGACTTCAGCAACTCGCGTACTTCGAGCTCAACCAGTTCGAGCAGTTCAGGATCATCCACCGCATCGCACTTATTCAGTGCCACCACCAGATACGGCACACCCACCTGACGAGCCAGGAGCACGTGCTCGCGGGTTTGCGGCATCGGACCGTCGGTCGCTGCAACCACCAGAATCCCGCCATCCATCTGCGCCGCGCCCGTGATCATGTTCTTGATGTAGTCGGCGTGGCCCGGGCAATCGACGTGGGCGTAGTGCCGGTTCGCCGTCTCGTACTCCACGTGCGCCGTCGCGATCGTTATACCGCGCGCCTTTTCTTCCGGCGCGTTGTCGATCGAATCAAACGACCGGAACTGAATCTTGGGGTTGTGTTTGGACAACACCTTGGTGATAGCCGCGGTCAACGTGGTCTTGCCGTGGTCGATGTGACCAATCGTCCCCACGTTTACGTGCGGCTTTGTGCGGTCAAATTTCTCTTTCGCCATTTCTGTCCCTCAGGAGCTAAAGCCCCGATGCTTGCGTTATCGTTGCGGCGCGGCTAAAGCCGCACCCTGATACGAACCGTTTCTCCTACCAAGATTCCGTCAGCAGTTCGTCATCACCATGGTCGTCACAATCTTCGTAGTAGGCACCGAGAAACTGTTCGCGCTTAACTACGCCGTCCGCGAAGATCCAGGATTCAAAACGCCCAAAGTCCACCTGATACAGCGCTCGAAACGACTCAAAATCTCGATGTCCGTTCCAGCAATCCCTAACTCGATACTGGCCGACCTCGGGCCATTCACACCAAACTTGAGTCTGCTGATAACCTTCAGCCTGATACAGCAATCTGGTCCAAACGCCGCCCGCATCAAAGACTGCATCAAACTCTGCCCGCCTGCCATCCGTTACCCAAAATCTTCTATCTACAACGAACCGCCGGGCGAGAAGTCATTTCGCTGCGCCTTGTACCTTGGCGATGATTTCCTCCGCGACCGAGCGCGGCGCCTCCTCGTAGCGGGCAAACTGCATCGAGTATTCGGCGCGTCCCTGAGTGCTCGACCGCATGTGAGTGGCGTAGCCGAACATCTCCGCCAAGGGAACGATTGCCTTGATCACCTGCGAACCGGCGCGGTGCTCCATGCCCTCAATGCGCCCACGGCGCGAACTCAGATCGCCCATAATCACGCCGGCATAATCCTCCGGGGTGACTACTTCGACCGCCATCACCGGCTCCAGCAGCACCGGAGAAGCCTTACGGGCTGCCTCTTTGAACGCCATCGAGCCCGCGATCTTAAACGCCATTTCGTTGGAATCGACGTCGTGATAGCTGCCGTCGTAAAGCGTGGCCTTCACATCGACCATCTCGTAGCCGGCCAGAATGCCACCTTCCATGGCTTCTTTAATACCCTGATCGATCGGCTTGATGTATTCCTTGGGCACGGATCCGCCGATGATTTCATTGACGAACTCGTAGCCCTTGCCCGGCTCCTGCGGCTCCAGACGAATCTTGGCATGACCGTATTGACCACGGCCACCGGTCTGGCGGATGTACTTGCCTTCGGCTTCGGACTTCTTGCGGATGGTCTCGCGGTAGGCCACCTGCGGCTTGCCCACGTTGGCCTCGACCTTATACTCGCGCATCATGCGGTCCACGATGATCTCGAGATGCAACTCACCCATACCACCGATGATGGTCTGGCCGCTGTCGGGATCGGTATGAACCTTGAAGGTAGGATCTTCCTGGGCCAGCTTGGATAACGCCATGCCCATCTTTTCCTGGTCGGCCTTGGTCTTGGGCTCGACCGCCACTTCAATGACCGGGACCGCAAAGGTAATCGACTCCAAGGCGATGGGGTGATCTTCATCGCAAATGGTATCGCCGGTACCCACGTTCTTCATACCCACGGCTGCGCAGATATCGCCAGCGAGAATCTCGCTGATGTCTTCGCGCTTGTTGGCATGCATCTTCAGCAGACGGCCGATACGCTCGGTCTTTCCGGTGCGGGGATTGAGAACCGAATCCCCCGACTTGAGCTGTCCGGAATAGACGCGGATAAAAGTCAACTGGCCGACGAACGAATCAGCCATGATCTTGAACGCCAGAGCGGAGAATGGCTCTTTGTCATCGGCTTTGCGATGAATCACTTCCCCGGTGTCGGGATTGACACCCTTGGTTTCAGGGGTATCGAGAGGCGACGGCAGGTAATCCACCACCGCGTCGAGCAGCGGCTGAATGCCCTTGTTCTTGAACGCCGTTCCCACCACGACCGGAAACACCTTCAGCGCGATGGTCGACTTGCGCAGCGAAGCTTTCAGCTCTTCGGCGGAAATAGTCTCGCCTTCGAGGAACTTGTGCAGCATATCGTCGTCGTTTTCGGCGACCGTTTCAACCAGCTGCGCATGGAAGGCTTCGGCTTTCTTCCTCAGGTTCTCGGGAATCTCTTCGGTGACGTATTCCGCGCCCATGGTTTCGTCGTTCCAAACGATCGCCTTCATGGCGATCAGGTCGACGACGCCGACAAACTTGGATTCTTGCCCGATGGGAATCTGAATCGCTACCGGCTTGGCATTGAGGCGCTTGCGGAGGGTATCGACGGCATGCTCAAAATCAGCACCCATTTTGTCAATCTTGTTGATAAAGCAAATTCGTGGAACGCCGTATTTATCAGCTTGCCGCCATACTTTTTCCGATTGCGGCTGTACGCCATGCACCGCGTCAAATACCGCGACCGCGCCGTCGAGCACGCGCAGCGATCGCTCCACCTCGGCGGTAAAGTCTACGTGGCCGGGCGTATCGATAATGTTGATACGGATGTCGCGCCAGGTGCAGGTGGTGGCAGCGGACGTGATGGTAATGCCACGTTCCTGCTCCTGCTCCATCCAGTCCATGGTCGCAGTGCCTTCATGGACCTCTCCGATGCGGTGCGTGCGTCCGGTATAAAACAGGATTCGCTCCGTCGTAGTGGTCTTACCGGCATCTATGTGGGCCATGATGCCGATATTCCTGCAGCGCGTTAATGGGACTGTTCTTGGCACGGTGTTCTCTTTGACTCTCTGGGGCTCAGGTTCAAATTTGGTAATTGGGTAATTTCAATCTCTCTTACCACCGGTAATGCGCGAAGGCCTTATTGGCTTCCGCCATGCGGTGCACATCTTCTTTCTTCTTGATTGCCGCGCCCTTGCCGTTGGCGGCGTCCAGCAATTCGTTAGTCAATTTGTCGACCATGCCTTTTTCCGCTCGTCCGCGGGAATAAGTAATCAACCAGCGGATAGCGAGCGAAGTGCGCCGGTCCGGATTCACTTCGACCGGAACTTGGTAGTTCGCACCGCCGACCCGGCGGCTTTTGACTTCGAGCAACGGCTTGGCGTTCTCGACCGCCTTCTTGAACAGCTTCAGGGCCTCGTCACCGCCCTTTTGCTCAAGCTTGGTCAAGGCTTCATAGAAGATGCCCTCGGCGGTGCTCTTCTTGCCTTGCCACATCATCGAATTCACAAACTTGGTCACCAGATCGGACCCGTAGACCGGATCGAGCTCGGTGCCGCGCTTCGCGATATGTCCTTTTCTTGGCATTTCAGCTACTAGCTCCCGGGAGACGTAGTTCAGCTACGCCTCTACGCTTGCAAATCGTTAGGCTTTCGGCCTCTTGGCTCCGTATTTCGAACGGCTCTGCTTGCGGTTGGCTACGCCCACTGAATCGAGGGTGCCCCGCACAACGTGATAACGCACACCCGGCAAATCTTTCACACGGCCGCCGCGGATCAGCACAATTGAGTGCTCCTGCAGGTTGTGGCCGACGCCTGGAATGTAGGTCGTGACTTCGATCCCGTTCGAGAGGCGAACGCGGGCGACTTTACGCAGCGCCGAGTTCGGCTTTTTGGGCGTCTGGGTATACACGCGGGTGCACACACCCCGCTTTTGCGGACACGCCTGCAACGCCGGGCTGGCCGTCTTGTAGCGAGGCCGCTTCCGTCCGTCACGCACCAATTGATTAAAAGTAGGCACTCTATGCTGCTCCTTGAAGCCGCGCTTTCCCCTGCACGCGAAAACTCGCGCACATGCAAAATGACGCTCTTCTTCAACTATTCTTGATTAGAACTGGATGGCGACCCGCCAACCATACTCCCGCCCCTAACTTCTGCGGGGATTTGCTTTTCCCGTTACAGCGCTACGACGGTGGCACCAGGCCCAACCTACGGGAGCTGCTCCGTTTCGTCCGCAATCGCTCCGCATAGCTCTCTAAAGTTGAAGATACGCGCGGAACGTTTCAGCGAGGATGTTTCCCTAAACCCTGGAAACTGGAACCGTAAAGCTTAACTGTTTCTTTCGGGGGAATTTCTCACACCACAAGAAAAGCCACCATCTACAGACAAGCCAGAATGACTCGCGGAACCTTACAAATATAGCAACTGGACTTCCGTAACGTCAACCTCTTACAGACGTGTAGGGCAGACACTCCTGTCCCCTGCGGTGAGCAGGATCAACATCGTGCTTCCTTTTGCCGTTACGTGCTCAAGAATGCAAACTTTGACGACAGAAAACGGGCGGAATAGCTGTCCGCTGAGGGGCGGGAGTGCCCAGCCCATATCCCGCATCATACCTATCTACGCTCAACTTGCTGAAAATAATGTCTACCTCTACACTGGACGTTTCCGGAACAATGAGTGCTCGCCTCACAGGCGACTATGGGGCGGGGAGGATGCATGGGTAGGTCCGGTTCTGTTGGATCGGTGGTTGTTTTTTTGATTTTGGCGCTTGGACTTGTAGCCTGCGGCGGCGGCAACTCCGCTCCTATCACCAATCCTGTTCCGGCCAGCCTCACCCTTTCTCCCACTGCCGCTATCTCCCTCGAGATCGGTAAAACTCAGGGCTTCACGGCCTCGGCACTGAATTCCACCAATACCGCGATCACCACACCTATCTCCTTTGTTTCCAGCAACACCGCAGTTGTCACTGTCGCCGCCAACGGGGTAGCTTGTGCCGGAACCTGGGACTCGCTGGCCAACCCTCAGCTTTGTACCCCCGGCCCGGAAGGTAGCGCCCAAATCACAGCCACGGCCCAAGGGGTGAGCAGTCCACCAACGACTGTCTTCACCCACCAGCACATCGCCAGCCTTTCAATTGTGCCGGTCACGGTAATCGATCCTCCTCCGGTGGTAGATTGCATTTCCAAGGGACAAACTTTCGTCTATCAACTGCTCGCGAAGAGTAGTTCAGGAGCTGATATCTCCTCAAGTGTGGGGACCAACCCGACATGGCAATTGTCGAATGCCAACGTGGGCGGAATTAGCGCAACCGCGGCCGGGCTTTTACCCGGACAGGTACAGGTCACCGCAAATACTCCAGGAACCGCCCCTCTGTTTGTTTCCGTGGCTGGCACGACCAGCGTCCCGGTAAACTTCACAACCTGCCCGGTACAGCAGATCACCCTCGAAGCCGGGAACACTCCGGTCAATTCGCTGGCGTTTAGTGGGTCTGGTTCCAAGACTTTGACGGCGGTCGTAGTCGACACTAGTGGCGCCACTATTACGGGAGTGCCGTTAACGTGGACCTCGTCGTGGCCGGCATCGGTGACCGTGACCAATGGGGCGGTCTCGGGAGCTAAGCCCGGAGGCGCGACCGTCATCGCCTCGTGCACTCCGCCCACTTGCAACATCGGGTTTCAGCCTAGCAAACCCATCTACCCGATCAATCCGGTGGCAGTGTCGGTAACCGGAACGATCCAGGCGACTACGGTCTTGGTATCAAGCAGCGACTGCGGCACTCAGGACGATTGCGTCAGTGAAGTGTTGCCGGTCGACACCACGGCCAACACCGTCGGAAACAGCGTCAATTTGACCTCAACTCCAGATTCGATGGTGTTCAACCGCCAGGGCACCAAGGCATTTCTGGGAACCGACAAGGGATTGCTGGGAACCAAGGGATTGATGGTCATCGATCTAACCGCCAGTCCTGTGAGTATCACCAACAACAATACCGTTCCTGGAAAAGTGCTGGCCGTCTCTCCCGACGGCAGTAAGGTCATCGTCTCCGACACGGCCGACACGGTTCATCAGGTCTTCGTCTTTAATACTTCGGACAGCAGCAGTGTCGCTTTGCCGATTTCTGGAGCAACCGCTGCGGACTTTTCGCCGGACAATCTACGAGCCTTCATAGCGGCCGGAAGCAAGCTTTACATCTATTCCACCCAGCAGGATGCATTGCAAACCCTTAATCTGACAGCGCCGGCGACTGGTGTGTCCTATCTGACCGGAGGCATAGGCGGGTATCTGGCTGGCGGGGAAAATCCGGCTGGGCTTACCTTCCTTCCAACCTGTGGCACTCAGCCGCCAACGCTAGCTCCGGTTGCAGATCCAGGTGCTCAGTTGATTCATGCTCTGCCCGATGGGCGCAGCATTTTTAGCGTAAATTCTCCGACGGTACAAATTGTGGAAACTGTCCTGCCCACGGCACCCTTCAGCTTGGCCGTGGGTCAGGATGGTTGTCCAGCACCGCGGGGAGCACTGCCGCTGTCGTTTTTGGTGAATGATTCGGCCCACCCGGAGACGGTTCCGCTCGATCTTGGCCAAGGCACGTTTACTCCAACTCAACTGATCATTTCCAAGGATGGCGCAACCGCTTACATTCTCACCAGCAATTCCAGCAACGTTCTGGCGTTCGACATCAACAATCGAATCACCACCGCAATTCAAATGGCCAACAATGCCATTCCAGTCAGCGCGGACATTACCACCGACGGAAAACGACTCTACGTGGCCGGAAGTGATGGCACCGTGCATGTGCTCGACACCTCGACAACAGCCGATATCCAGCAGCTCACTTTCCCTCAAGGCCTGTGTCATTCTTCCAGCGGACTTAGTACCTTCACCTGTAAACCGACTCTGGTAGCGATCAAGCCATAGCTATTGGCGAATTGGGAGCTACTTGGCGGTCCGGCTCTCAGCTTCGAGCTGGCGACCGACGCTGTCTAACACTCCATTGATAAACTGCACCGCCTCGGGAGTCGAAAAGCGGCGCGCAATTTCCAGCGCCTCGTTGATGACTACTGCTCGGGGAGTGGCTGGAAAAGCCAGAAGCTCGGCGACTGCGGCGCGAAGAATGTTGCGGTCCACCGCCGCCATCCGTTCCATGCGCCAGTGTTCAGCTTTGCCTTCAATAAGGCCATCGATTTCCGCCGTGTGATCGATGGCGGCGCGAAACAGATCTTCCGCAAAGCCACGAACCTGGCTTGAGACTTCATCGCGCCCCTGCCAAAAAGTACGCCGGACATCGTCGGCAGCCTGCTTCCCCATGTCTGCCTGGAAAAGCATTTGCAGAGCTAGTTCACGAGATTTTCTGCGCGTGCCCACTGGGGTTTTCAGATCGTTCCACCTGTAATCAACGTGATGGATTCAGTGTACAAGAAGCAGGAGGAATCTCTGCTATAGGCAAGAAGCGTTACTGACTACGAAACAGGATTTGCCTATTTACGGCGGTTCCGCTGCGTCTTCGCGTTCTTCGTGATAGGGTGGGAATTCTTTGTGCGGCCGATAGCCGATTTCAAATTTGCCATTTCTACTGCTGCCAGGGCCGCCTCGAATCCTTTGTTCCCCATTTTCAGTCCGGCACGATCGATGGCTTGTTCCAGCGTGTCGCAGGTCAGGACTCCAAACGCATGCGGAACACCTGTCTCTTGCGCCGACTGTCCGACGCCGCGGGTGACCTCGTTCACGATCACGTCGTAGTGCGCCGTGTCTCCACGCAACAAACAGCCGATGCAGAGAATTGCGTCGTATCTGCGGGTCTCGGCCAGGGTTCGCGCTGCTGACGGAATCTCGAAACTTCCCGGCACCCTCACGACTTCGACATCGTTCCGATTTGCGCCGGAGCGAAGCAGCCCATCTATCGCTCCCTGCAACAGGCGTTCCGTGATAAACGCATTGAAGCGAGCCACCACAATGGCGAAGCGCTTGCCTCGCGCATCGAGCTTGCCTTCGGTAGCCGCTTTGGGCACCTCAGGTTGGCCGTGAACTGTAACCACAATCCCCGCCGGCAGTTCCAGCCAAAACGCTCGCTCCGCCGACTCGGCCGAAGTGCTATCGGCCAGCACCTTGAATTTCATCTTTCTTGCCAGCGCCAGAACGTCGTCGGGGTTCGAGACTTCGAGCACCAGGACTTTTGCGACATCCTTTAACCGCTCGCGCAAATGCAGGGGATGCGAAGCCTTCGGCTGATTGAAGCTGATCAATCCCTGTGGCGCCGCAAATAAAGCGGACCGTTGTTGTGCGCCCGGCACCTGCTCCATCCCGATCGCTTCCAGAAATGCGGCAACCTTCTGGAACTGCGCCGGCGTGGCGATATACCTGCCGATGTGAAGAGACTTAATCATGTTTCCTGTTTAGGTTTTACCACATCGCCAGGAGCAGATTCTGGACAGGAAAAATGGGCGGCCTAGAACCGCCCATCCGGCGTGCTTTCATTCGGACTATTGCAGCACGAGAACTTGCGGGATGCGCAGTTTTGTCATGGGCTCTTTCCCATCAACGTAGGCATCGGAAACAGATTCGCTGGAAGGTGGGGCGAGTTCGATTAGCCATCCCAGTATTCCGCACAGTGAAAATCCCAGAACATTGAAAATGCCGTGGGTCTGGGCCACCTGCGGAATCACCAGCCAATCCCGATGCAGCCAGTCGCCTATCCCATAGATTGCCGCCACACCCATTGCCGCCGCAAGCGTCGCGGATGAAACCATTAAATACGCTCGACTGACCCGGGAGGAGACGAAGGCCGCTAGGATGAGTTGCAGCACCGCCAGTCCGCTCATGGCGACAACCATCGTGAACCCCGCAAACATTTTCAGCAACGGCGAGTAAACGAAGCCAGCTGCCAACACGAACGGCGTGAACAAGACGAGAACCGCGAACCAACGCAATGGGCCCTCGATTCGCGATTGGGTGCTCGCCTTGACCGCGGCAGCTAAGATGGTCGCGCTGGCAAATCCGATGTAATGAAAGTGAACTGCGGTGAGCAAGACGATAGGTTCCTGAAAAATCATTGGGTAAGGCCCGAGGCGCGGTGCCAATAGCCAAACAGCTGCCACAGCTAAATCCATTCGACCCATGTGGACGGCAAAGTCAGCCAACGATCGCGTCGATCGCGGCGATAGTACGCCGACCAGAGCAATGCTTAGACACAGAAGCGCCCAAGGCAAAGCCAGCATCCCGGCCCTTGAGCCAGGAGAAATCCAGAACGAAGCTGCCACTGCTGCGGCCGCAAACGGTTGGGCTTTTGCCAGCGAGCGCAGTGGCGGCGAGGAAATAGGAGCAATTCCCTCTCCCAGCACCCACCCCAGCGGAACAATTACCAGGATTGCGAACAGAAATAACAATTCGATCACGCCTAAGGGAGCCTTTCCCGCACCTGCGCAGGCGCACACGGCAGTCCACCCTAGCACCCCTACCAATGCCGAGTTTCTACTCCATCCGCCTCTCATGACTTCCCCCTCTACCTAACCGTTTTGTTGCACTTGCGGTTTGACTGTGGCGGTAATCACAGGACGTGGTATGAACTTCATCAAAATCTTGCCGAGTATCAATACCGATAAGACGAGGCCCACCAATCCCCATTTGAGCTGGGTTCCAATTTCGATTAGCGCTGGAGAGGTGCCCGGCGGCGAGGGTTGATATTGGAGGGCCGCCACCAAGGGGACGAACGCGATAGTAACGTTGGAAAATACCGTCCAGAATTGCGCCCGGTCATCATTGCCGCACAACTCACCCAACAACTTCCGCAGCGGCCGCTGAAGGTAAAACACTACCCCGAACGACATCATCGCCGTAACCGCTAACCCAGACAAAAACAGCAGCGAAACATTCATATACTTTCTCCTTTCGTCGGACCATCCAGAAGTTAACGGGACGCTATCCCCAATAACTTTCGAATCTTTCCCCGAACCTTGACCAGACTGCGCAGCCCTTGTGGCGACACCAGCTTCACTTCGTCATAAGCCGCTAATCCGCTCTCAAAGAATTCTGCCATTGCTTGTAGCCGTTCCCGGGTGTACGCCTCGCCACCAGTTTCGAGTTGAGCCAGGCATTGGCGCAGCAACTGGATCGTCGGGTCCACTTCCCTCCGCTTTCTCTGTTCAACGATCAGGCGGAACATCTCCCAAACGTCTTTTATGCACTCGTAGTGCTCACGGCGTTCTCCAAGCATCGGCGCGGCCCGCACCAATCCCCAGCCTTCCAGTTCCCGGATCGACGTGCTCACGTTGGAGCGGGCGACAGTCAGGGTTTCCGCAATTTCGTCAGCCGCCAACGGCTTGGGCGACAGGTATAGCAATGCGTGGATTTGCGCCACAGTGCGGTTGATCCCCCAGCGGGTACCCATCTCGCCCCAGTGGAGGATGTATTGCTGTTGGACGTGGGAGAGTTGCGTCATATCTGTATTGTCTGTAAACACAGAATATACCGAAAACATAGCCGGGGGGTCAATGAAAAAAAGGGTTCAGTTTACAAAGAGAAGATTATCTACCGGATTCCAACGAAGATATCGACTTGCACTGCTTGAGGATCGCGCGCTCGCTCGTCGTAGACTTCATAGTCAGTCGCATAGGAACGCACGCCACCCAACTGCGAGCGATCTTCCATTTTCCAAATGCGTTGCCATGCCGCGGGGACCACTTGAGAGCCAGGTCCCGTGTCTGAAGTAATGACGGCATATTTTCCGGCAGGTACGTGCTTCAACACCATTCCTGGCGGAACGGCGCGAGTAGAGCTGACGCGCATTCCAATCACGAAGTCGTAGTCACCGTTCCGGTCTTTCACGTAGTTGGTATAAAGCGCATAAACCACATCGCCGACGCGATTCGGGATTTTGCCGGCGATACCCTCTTTCATGAAGCGCTCCCACTGCGCTCCAATGGAGCCCTGACCGGACATTTCTTTAGTGTTATTGGTCCGGACTTCGATACCGACGATATCGAAGCCCTGTTGTTGGACAATTTTCGGAGTCGGAGTAGAAGACATGAATAGAAGAATCGCGCAAATCAAACCGCCAAGGACCGGCGCGAATACGCTTAGATTTCCATCACTTCTTTTTCCTTGCCTTTGCTCATTTCTTCCATCTTCTTGATCTCATCGTCGGTCAACTTCTGGATTTCATCGAGCGCCCGCTTCTCGTCGTCTTCCGCAATCTTCTTGTCCTTCATCGCCTTCTTGATGGCGTCATTGCCATCGCGGCGGATATTCCGCACTGCTGTTCGATGCTCCTCGAGAATCTTGTGCAGATTCTTGACCATGTCTTTGCGGCGCTCTTCGGTAAGTGGCGGTACGGGCACGCGAATTATCTTGCCATCGTTCATGGGATTAAGCCCGATGTCAGCCGTTCGGATGGCCTTTTCAATCGCCGTCAGCGATGTGGGATCAAAAGGCTGCACCGTAATCAGTTGCGGCTCAGGGGCGTGCACCTGGGCAATCTGGTTCAAGGGCATCTGCGAACCGTAATAGTCGACCGTAACTGTGTCCAACATATGGACGGAAGCCCGCCCGGTCCGCGTAGCTGCCATGGCTTTGCGAAAGTCTTCAACCGCCTTGTCCATGCGGGTTTTCAGTTGAACGTAGGTTTCTTTCAGGCCCGGCAGTGTGGCCATGGTGGCTTGCGCCATTGTCAGCTCCAGAAATATAGGATCAAAACAGAAATTATAAACCCGATGCGGATGACTGCGGGGAGCAGCCCCCCGCCGTCCTTCCAAAACTAGGGGCGGAATGCACTGGCTGCCGCCAACAAAAGGTTCCTTAGCAATCGTCCGGCACTGCGGAACGACAATTCTTTTAGAAAAGATCAATCAGCGTCAATCCGCGAAATTCGTCGCTCGGCTTTAGACCGTTACCAGCGAACCGATCTTCTCCCCTGACACTACCCTTTTGATATTCCCGTGCGCGTTCAGATCAAAGATGATGATGGGTAGACTATTGTCCTTACACATAGAGATTGCCGTCGAATCCATCACCTTGAGGCCACGCTTCAGTACTTCCATGTAGGTAATCTGATCGAATTTCTTCGCGTCCTTTACCCTCACTGGATCGGCATCATAGATGCCGTCGACCTTGGTCGCTTTCAAGACTGCCTCGGCCTTGATCTCCATGGCGCGCAATGCCGCAGCAGTATCGGTCGAGAAGTAGGGATTGCCGGTTCCTCCGGCGAAGATTACAATCCGTCCCTTTTCCAAGTGGCGAATGGCGCGCCGGCGAATAAAGGGCTCGGCAACCTGGTTCATCTCGATCGCCGACATCACCCGCGTATAAACCTTCTGCTTTTCGAGGGCATCCTGGAGAGCGAGCGCATTGATCACCGTCGCCAGCATTCCCATATGGTCAGCGGAAACGCGATCCATCTCCTTTGCCTGCTCGGCTACTCCGCGAAAGAAGTTGCCTCCGCCAACCACAATGGCGATTTGCACACCCAGAGAATGAACGTCTGCCAGCTCAGCTGCAATGGAATGAATGTGGGTTGGATCGACGCCGAAACCCTGGCCGGCGGCCAGGGCCTCTCCGGAGAGTTTCAACAGCACACGCTTGAACGCAGGGTTGCTCATCGTTGCCTAGTCTAGCATTGCGTTTGAGGGCACCCCGTTCAAGCTTCGCTTGGAGGATGCCTTCACTTCAAGATTACCTACACAACAAAGCCCCGCCCAAGCGAAGCTTGAACGGGGCACCCTGTTGTTTCGATTACTCAGCCTTTGCTTCTGTGGGCTTGGCAATCGCGACCGTCTCACCTGAATCGCCCACTTTAAAGCGGGCGAAGCGGCGGACTGCGATGTTTTCCTGCAACTTGCCGACCTTGCTGGCAATCAACTGGCCGATCGAGATCGTCTGGTCCTTGATGAACGGCTGTTCCAACAGACAAACCTCTTCGTAGAACTTCGCCATCCGTCCTGCAACCATCTTTTCTGCGATCTCCGGCTTTTTGCCGCTCGCCTCTGCTTGGGCGCGATAGATGTCCTTCTCGCGCTCGAAGGCCTCGGGCGTCACATCTTCTTTCCGGACGAATTTAGGATCGCTGGCCGCGATGTGCATAGCGATGTCGTGCACTAGCTCGCGGAAGTCATCGGTGCGGGCAACGAAATCACTCTCGCAATTAATCTCCACCAGCACCCCGATCTTGCCTCCGGCGTGGATGTAGCTGGCCACCGAACCTTCGCTGGTGGCGCGCCCCGCCTTGCGCTCCGCAACCGTAGCTCCTCGCTTGCGCAACAGAACGATTGCCTGCTCCATATCGCCCTTGGCTTCGGTCAACACTTTCTTGCAATCCATCATCGGCGCTCCGGTTTTATCGCGGAGCTCTTTTACTTTTGCGGCAGAAATATTCTCAGTCATTGTGGTCATAGCTTGATTTCTAGTTTCAAAACTTGAAACTGTTTCTACACAAAATTTGACCCGCAGCGGACGACCCGCGCGGGTCTGACTTCCCTCAGTCCCTTAATTTTGGGTCTGGAAATTAGAACGCCTGGGTTTCTACCTGCGGAGCGTCGGCGGGCTCTTCATCCTTGGCTGCAGCGGGTTGCTTTCGAACGCCGCCGCCCAGCACGTCTTCCATACTGATGTCTTCGCCCGAACCATCGCCTTCGGCACCGCTGCTGTCAGTTGCGCCCTCGGCTGGAGCTTCGTTCGCCGCCAGCTCAGCTTGCCGCGCCGCCGCTGCTCCTGCAGCCGCCTGCATATCGGCAAACTGTTTGTCAGTCATCAACTGTCCGCCTTCCGCGGCGGAATCGGAGATCTTCGAGGCAAACAGACGAATCGCCCGAAGTGCGTCGTCGTTACCCGGGATTACATAATCGACTTCGGTCGGATCGCAATTCGTGTCCACCACTGCGACCACCGGAATGCCCAGCTTGCGAGCTTCCCGCACCGCGATCTGCTCTTTGTTCGAATCGATCACGAACAAAGCATCAGGCAGGCGAGTCATGTCTTTGATGCCGGCCAGGTTCGCTTCCAGGTGCTTGCGTTCCCGCTCCAGCTTGATCACTTCTTTTTTCGGCAGCAGCTCGTAGCGGCCATCGGTGGCCATCTCGTCGAGCTCTTTCAGCCGCTTAACTGATTTCTGCACTGTGACCCAGTTGGTCAACAGTCCGCCCAGCCAGCGCTGGTTTACGTAGAACATGTTGCAGCGCTTGGCCTCTTCGGCGATGGCATCTTGCGCCTGGCGTTTGGTACCTACGAACAACACAATCTTGCCGTCGGCAGCCAGGTCCTGCACAAACTTCGACGCCTCTTTGAACATCTTGAGAGTCTTCTGCAGGTCGATGATGTAGATTCCGTTGCGCTCTCCGAAGATGAATTCCTTCATCCTGGGATTCCAGCGCTTGGTCTGGTGCCCGAAGTGAACCCCCGCTTCGAGCAACTCCTTCATGGTGATATTAGCCAATTAACCTCCTCGTTAAGTCTGCATCCGGACGGCCCCAACTTGCAAGCGATCCGGATTGCCATTCCCGTCCCCCAGCCACAGGGCAAGGGAAGAATTGAACACCTAAAATCTGTCGTTGGTCGTTGGCCGTTCGTCGTTGGCCAACAACATCTTTTTATCGTTTGCTGTACTGGAAGCGCTTGCGAGCACCCTTCTGCCCGTACTTTTTGCGCTCCTTGGAACGCGCATCGCGGCTGACCAGGCCTTCGCCCTTCAGCTTTTTGCGCAGCTCAATGTTAAAGATCATCAGCGCGCGGGCGATACCGAGCTTAACCGCATCCGCTTGACCGTTTACGCCCCCGCCATCCACTCGCACCACAACATTAAAGGAGCTGGCGGTCTCGGTCGAGACCAGCGGCTGCTTGGCGCTATTACGCTGTGCCGGGGTAACGAAATATTCTTCAAAGGGACGTCCGTTTACCTTAAAATCGCCGCTGCCCGGACGAAGATAGACACGGGCAATCGCGCGCTTGCGGCGTCCCGTTCCATAATATTGAACCAAATCAGCCATTCAGCTTGTCCTTACCTAAGAACTGAGATCGATAAACTAAGAACTCCAACCTAAGCTAAAGCCAGATCCACTGGCTTCTGCGCTTGATGCGGATGCTTGTCGCCGCGATAAACGTTCAGCTTGGTGATCATCTGCTTGCCCAGTTTGGTCTTGGGCAGCATGCGCTCCACTGCCGACTCAATGATCTTTTCCGGCTTGCGCTCACTAAGCTTCTTGAACTCTTCCGTCCGCAATCCGCCCGGATACCCGGTATAGCGCTGATAAACCTTCTGCTCCGCCTTCATGCCGGTGGTGCGGATCTTCTCCGCATTGATCACCACCACATGGTCGCCAGTATCGAGAAATGGCGTATAGCGCGGATTTTCTTTGCCCATCAGAATATGGGCCACACGCGAAGCGAGACGCCCCAGCGTCTGATCGGCAGCATCGATGACGTACCACTTGCGTACGATTTCCCCCTGTTTGGGGAAATAGGTAGACATTGCAAACTCTCCCAAGAAAATAAGAGCAAAGAAGACCGCTGAGTTCCCTCAAACGAGCGCTGGAAAGGCGCAGGGCTATCAGGCGGGCAACCGCAGGACTTCCGAAGCTTTAAAGATACCTAAAGTTAGAAAGAATTGTCAACGAAGGCGTGGGAAGGGGTGTGTTTTGTGTTGGTGTTTGGTGTAGTGTGGTGGGTGTGTGTGTGTGTGTAGGGGGTTTGGATGGGTGTTTGTTGTTAGTGGTTGATGAAAGGGGGTAGCTGAAGCTTCGCTTTGGAGATTTATGATAATTGATTGCAGATTTCGATGCATTAGGTTAATTAAGCTTTGGTGTGGAGGGTGCTTTTAAGGTTTAAGTATGCTTGGTAAACTTGGGTAGTTTTTTGATAGCGATTTAAGAGCTTTTATTTGTTAGCGTTAATGGATTTTGGGTGTTTGAACGATGGTTTAACTAGGGCGGTGGCGGTTTTGGTTTATGGTACTTTTTTTGAGGGAGGTGAAGATATCGCGGGGTAGGAGAACGGCAGGAATTTAGCAGTTTGTCGAAAAACTAGATTAGGCGCGGCCGTTGTAGTGTGAGGTAAGCTGCGTAATAGAAAACTTTGTAAATTTCGATTTGTTGTCGTTTAATTCAAACTGTTGCGGTGTTTGCGTGACGGGGAATGCGCCTTATTGCGTTCGTTACGGTTTTCTCTGGCATTTCATAGGCGTCATCGACAGCTTGCGAGGTCGCATCTTGACTGAAAATAATGGCAAATCGAAAGCTTCTGCGGGTTGTTTCACAAGTCAAACCGAGCCGTAAATCTATGCTTTTTTCAACTAGTTTCTGCTTGTGCTTTGTGGTGGACGACGCTGTGAGGTTTATCTTAAGTTCACGCGGTTTGAGATTGCGTCTAACGACGTTAACTTGGATCGCCTATCGCGCAACTTTCTCTGCACATTGTGGTTTCTCTCGTGTGTTCGATTTTGGGGACGCAATATAGTAGAAGACCGCTAGTAGGGTTCGATTTGGAGCATGGCAGTGACTGCTCGGCAGCTTGCGAATGTCACATTTGGAACTGGACGCCGAACCTACGTTTCGCTGAGTTAAACAGATTCGCGCATCCACGTAAACATATGTGCGGAGGGGAGTTAGTACAGCAGGCGTGGTGGCATAAAACAGAAAACCCACACGAGGCTTTCGGCAGTCGCGTGGGCAGGTATCTTTTTGGAGCTACAGTCATTAGATACCTGGTAAGCGAAAAGATGCCTATGGTAACCGAAGGAAAGCTGATGCCCTTTAAAAACAGCGACTTACATTTTAGCATTCGCCACGGTTTACTCCGTCATAAATCCGTACGTTCAAATGCGATCGCATCCCCACTGCATAGCCGGAGTCACCCGTAAGCTCTATGAACGCGAACGAAGTTGTACAGCGAAGTGCAGTGCTACGGCAGCTTCAGATGCGTTAGCTCGCGAAGCTTGGTAACCGAGTGAACGGCGAAGGTGCCTCACGTCCCGCGTCCACGTAGCTAGTGGAGATGTGACGGGACAGGACGCCAGCGCCCGGAAAACCCGACGAGGTGAGGGGAGTACCCGACGGCGTGCCACGTGCTGGCCGTAATCGCCGAAGAGCTTTACCAGTTGCGCGAAGTCGGCATCCACTCCGAAGCATTCGGGAATTGCCTTGGTGTAGTAGTTCAGCCCGTCCGTGGTGATCTGGGTAGGGTTGTCGAGACGTTTGTATAAGTCCCATGCGAAGGTAGTTGTGTTAACTGCGTGCGCTTCCGACTAGGTAGGACGCAACCAATTTGGACTCCGCATCAATCGCGACTAACCCACTGGTCACCACTTCTTCGAATCGCAGTGCCGCACATTGCGGCGCTTCTTTCCCACGAACATCCAATTTCATCGCATTGAACGTAGCGCGTTTTGAGCCCGCGCAGTTTGTCGTCCATCAACTGCTGACAGCGTTCGCCGCCAGCAGTAGCAAGCCATGATGGTTCGCGGTGAACCTGGGTGACCGTTCGATGCTGCGAATGCTCATGCCTTCACTAGCAGCTTTAGATTGCTTCGGCTTTCGCATGGGTAGACGCATATCGCCAACGGCTGCGCGTGATCTTCTGTGAAAGTTTACGGCATTGGGAGCAACGAAGCGCTGGAGGCCGTTGCGTGCTTACCGAAGCGATTGCAGACTATCTGGCAGTTGTGGCACGTCACTGTGTCTCCCTGAGTTCCACAGCCGACTGCCGGATAATGAAGTTGCGAGTCGTCTGCGGCTCCGGCTGCGATGGATCAAGCCCTGTCGTTGCGCGAGCGGGGCTTTGCGGAGGAGAAGCACGGGCGAAGCAAACAAACGAACAAAGGAAAGGGACACGGCGGGCGGACGAGGCCAGGAAGAGGAGAGGCGAGGCGACGAACCCAGACGGCAAGGCCGGCCACCCGGCGACCAGGAGGCGGCAGGCACGGCCAGGGGAGAGCGCGCACACGGCGACGACGAAGCGGGCACAGGCACGGGCCCGGGGCGCGCGCGCAGGCGCGCGGGCACGGACGGCGGCGGGCAAAAGAGGACGGCCGCGCCCCGAGACCGCAGAAACGGGGGCGCCAGGCGCCGCCGAGGCGACCAGGGAGCCGAGAGCCCCGACCCGGAGACCGCCAGGCAGGGCGGCACCGGGGACGAAGGGGACGGGCGGCGCGGGACGAGGCACACGGCGGAGAGCAGGGACGCCGACGGGGGCCGAGCGCGGGGGAAGGCGCGGGGGGGGGGGGGGCCGGGCGGGGGGGGGGGCGGGGGGGGCGGGGGGGGCGGGCGGGGGCTGGGAAGGGGTACTGTCATAACATGCGAAATCACCCCGGCGATCGGTCGCGGGATCACATTTAGCGGTTAGTGCTAGGACAGCAGCGGGAGGGTGGTGTCCCAAGTGTTAGGACACTATCTGGGAGGAGCACTTGGGCCGCTTCCCAAATCCAAGATGCTTCGATTCTTGACCCTAAGATTCGCCGGTGTAAGGACCTACAGGAGTGTAATCGTTCATCCACCAGACACCGAGCCGATTCCGACCTTTTTTGTCCCAATTCTCACTATCCCGCGTTCAGTAAAGACCCGCCTCCACCTTGCCGGGCGCTATAATCCGAACCCTGATGCCCAACCGGCGCCGATTTTCCATTTTCTTGTTCCTTGTGGCGTCCTGCCTATCGCTTCGCGCGCAGCAGCGCGAACCTGTGCTGAAGCAGATTAACCATCCTCATCCTTATTATTTCCGCGAGATGTATTTGCCCCAACTCACCACTGGACCGGGTTCGGTAGCATGGTCGCCGGATTCCAAAGCGGTTGTCTACTCAATGGCCGGGTCACTGTGGCGGCAAAATGTGCAATCGGACTCTGCCATACAACTTACCGTCGGACCCGGCTACGACTATCAACCCGATTGGTCGCACGACGGCCGCTGGATTGTCTACGCTCGATATGACAGAGATATGGTCGCATTATGGGCGCTCGACACGGTCACTATGCAGGGCAAGCGGCTGACTACCGGCCAACAGTAAATGTTGAGCCCCGGCTTTCCCCGGACGGTACACGCATCGCTTTCGTCTCCACTTCCTACAATGGCCGTTTCCATATTTTCACCGCTGATTTCCGCTCGGGAACGTTGGAGAACGTCCAACGCATGACGGGAGAAAACCGCAGCACTCTGCCGCGCTACTACTACAGCCCTTTTGATCATGAGATCAGCCCCTCCTGGTCGCCGGACGGCAAGGAGTTGCTGTTCGTCTCTAATCGCGGACACATCTACGGTACCGGGCGGATTCTGGCGTATGAAAGCAGAACCGGGCGGAGACTCATACGACGCAGCCCGCGAAATTCACTACGAAGAGACCAACTGGAAGGCACGCCCGGAATTTTCGCCAGACGGCAAGCGCATTGTCTATGCCTCCTATCTCGGGACAGTCCTGGCACCAACTCTGGACCATGCCCGCTCAGGGCGGTGATGCCTTTCCTTTGTCATACGGGGATTTCGACAACGTCAATCCTCGCTGGTCGCCCGATGGCAAGCACATTGCTTTCATCTCCAACCGCGGCGGCAACATCTCGCTCTGGATAGAAGACGTTCCCGGCGGCGCTCAGTGGCAGTTGATTCCCAGAGTCCGCCACTATCTCAGGCCGACCGCCCATCTTTCCATTACGGTGCGCGACCCGGCGGGCAAGCCTACTGCGGCGCGCATTTTTGTCACAGCGGAAGATGGCTTGGCCTATGCCCCGGATGACGCCTGGATGCACGCCGATGATAATTTCGACCGCAGCGAACGTCGCGTTGAAGCCCACTACTTTCACACTGCAGGCCAATCGGAGTTGGACATTCCAGCCGGCCCGCTGAGTGTTGAGGCGATGAAAGGCTTTGAATACCAGTTTGAGAAACAAACCGCGCAACGCGCCGCCCGGCCGCACCACCAGTATCACCATCCAGCTAAAGCCATTGCGGCTTCCAACCCATGCCCGGTTCCACTGGGTCAGCGGCGACGTGCACGTACACATGAATTACGGAGGCGCGTATCGCAACACGCCTCAGCATTTGGTAGAGCAAGCCGAAGCCGAGAATTTGTCAATCGTTCAAAACCTTGTCGTAAACAAAGAACAACGTATCCCCGACATTGGATATTTCAGCTCTAAACCCGATCCCGCTTCCACCGCCACCAACCTCCTGCTTCATGGCCAGGAATTTCACACCAGTTACTGGGGTCATCTCGGCCTGCTGCATCTCACCAGGAATTTCCTCCTCCCCGACTATGTCGGATATGTCAACACCAGTGCTGCCAGCCTGTTTCCCAGCAATGCCGATGTCGCCGACCTCGCGCACGTTCAAGATGGACTGGTCGGCTACGTTCATCCTTTTGACACCGTTCCCGATCCTGCGAAAGACGAGTCGCTCACCAATGAATTGCCGATGGACGTAGCCTTAGGAAAAGTCGACTACATCGAAGCCTTGGGATTCGCCGATCACAAGGCAACCGCCGCCGTCTGGTATCGCCTGCTGAACTGTGGTTTCCACCTGCCCGCTGCCGCCGGCACCGACGCCATGGCCAACTTCGCGTCCCTCCGTGGACCGGTGGGGCTGAACCGCGTCTACGCTCGCGTGCCCGATGGCCCCTTGAAAATCGACCCTTGGCTCAAGTCGCTAAAGCATGGCAGCACCTTCGCCACCAATGGTCCTCTGTTAGGTTTCGCCATCGGCGGAACAGAGTTGGGCGATACGTTGAAGCTCCCCTCAGAGCGCAAAGTCAAATTCAATGCCTGGCTGCGGTCCTTTGTTCCCGTTGATCATCTGGAGATCATCTGCAACGGCAAGGTCGCGCAAGATCTGAAGCTCTCTCCGGATCACCAGTCGTCCGATGCCGAAGGCGAGATGCTTCTCTCACAATCCGGCTGGTGCCTGCTGCGCGCTCTCAGCGATAAAGCGGAACATCCCGTTCTCGATGCCTATCCTTACGCCACAACCAGTCCGATCTACATAAGTGTTGCCGAGGCACCGCCGCGTTCGCCTGACGATGCCGCCTACTTCGTAATCTGGATCGACCGCCTGGTCGACGCGGCGAAGTCACACCAGGACTGGAACACCCCTGCGGAAAGGGAAACTGTACTCAACCAACTTCAGCAAGCCCGCCAAGTCTTTTTTGACAGCGCGAAGTGAAGAGCCTCACGGCCCAATCGGAGCAAGGGCGCGAAGCGCGACTGAAGGCACCTTATTAGATAGCCCCTCCGGAGGAAACCTCTTCCACTGGAAATATTTGCCTAGCCCTGTCTCAATTGCCAGTTCCCACCACGGTGGACGACTACTAGGTTCGAAGATAGTTGTCGACCTCCTGCCTGCCGAAAGTGCGCTCTCAGGCTTGAACCGAGTAGGCGGGCAATTTGGGCGTGATGCCAGCGAGAAGGAGAAAGGATATGCGAGACATGAACAGGTTTCTGAATAATGCGATTGCGGTTTCCCTCTTCCTCTTATTGGCGGGCATTTCCACAACGGCCTACGCCCAGGAACGCATGACGATTCAGGCGACCGCCAGGGGGACGAGCACCCAAATGGGCAGGCTTTACAGCGTCAACATTCACATCGACCAGTTTTCCACTCCGGACGATCGGAAGGCGTTAATCGATGCCTTCACGCGCTCCGGTCAGGACGGCCTCGTCGATGTCCTTGAGGACATGAAGTCCAAGGGCCGGGTCAGATTTGCCAGTGGGGGGGTAGGTAACGACGTCAAGTACATCATCGAATTACCCTCCGAGAGTGGTCGCCGATTCCGTCTCGTCACGGATCGCAACCTTGCCTTCGGCGAGTTGTACAACAACACCCGTTCCAGAGACTACAACGTTGGCGCCATCGAGTTGGTGCTCACGCCCGATGGAAAGGGATCCGGCACGGTGTTGCCGGCATGCAGGTTGAAGGTGGACAAGAAGACGCAGCAAATCGAGATCGAGACTTACCAGAATCCCTGGGATCTGACCAACTTCATAGTCTCCAACGATTGAAGAGCTGCCGTATAGGCACCGAGGCGTTGGTGTGTATCGCCATTTTCACACAACAAGTTCTGAGCGAGAACCCTTGATTCGTCAGCAACTCTGACCGGATGTCTAACCTCTTGCGCCAAGAATATTGATCGCTCGGTTCGGCCGCGAGCTCGACTTGCATTTATCAGGCGGCCATCTGCTCACGCGGATCATCGAATATGGCTCTTTCAAGGACGAGTCAACGCCTCGTGCAGAAGTGACAGTCGGCCCTCACTGCTTTGGCTAAGACCTGAGGAGCTTACCAGGATGAATCTGATGAACTCTCCACTTCTTGTGTTGGCTTTATCGTTCTTGGTTTTGTCGCTCGCGGTCGAGATCGGCGACACGCTTCGAAAAAGAGTGAGCTCTTTGAGAGAAGAAGAGCGCGCCGATTTCGGAGTCGTGCTCAGCGCAACTCTGACGCTACTGGGACTTCTTATCGGCTTTAGCTTCTCGATGGCCGTCAGCCGCTACGATCAGCGCAAGAATCTCGAAGAGGCCGAGGCCAACGCGATCGGCACCGAGTACGTTCGAGCCGATCTGCTGCCTAAGGGAGACGCAACCAGAGTGCGCGAACTGCTGAAAAGGTACGTCGATCAACGCTTGTTGTTCTACACGACTCGCAATCAGCAAGAGCTTGCGAAGATCAACGGGGATACGGCTGAACTACAGAACGGGCTGTGGTCTTCAGTCCTGCCAGGAGCGGCGGCGCAACCCACACCTCCACTTGCCCTCGTAGTTTCCGGCATGAATGACGTGCTGAACTCGCAGGGATATACACAGGCCGCATGGTGGAACCGCATTCCGGTCGCGGCGTGGGTCCTGATGGTGGCTATTTCCTTCTGTTGCAACTTCCTGATCGGGTACGGTGCACGGCGGACGGACCGGCGCATCTTTCTCATCGTGCCGGTTGCAGTGTCCATCGCATTCTTCCTGATTTCCGACATTGATAGCCCGCGTGGGGGTTTCATTCGCGTGGCTCCCCAGAATCTGCTAAGTCTTTCTCAGTCTCTGCCTACGCAATAGGCTGAAGCGGGCCGGATGGGTCCGTGCTCATGCCATGTTCACCTCCTGCTCAGCGAACCGCAACAGGAATACGCGGGGCGATGCGCTGAAGCCGTTAAATCAAGGAGTTTCGCGGCGTTTGATTGTGATGCGAACCATTTTTGGCAAAAGCGATACTACGACATCAATATTCGATATCAAAGCTCAGTTCTCTTCTGCTCTTTGTCGTTCTCCGCGACCCGCACGCTGACCAGTTTCTTCACCAGCTGGATGGGCAGCGGCTTGTCGTGAGAGAAAATTGAAGGGGCAGAGTGGCCCCCTCAAGCCCGGCTTTGGCTTAAATGGGAATCACCTAACCTCAGTCTTGTCATCTCGACCGGAGCAGATTATCGCGAATGCAATGATCGGCGGAGCGGAGCGACCTTGTGCTTGTTGTCCGCATAGCAAGGCGGGAACGGACGAGTGGAGATCGAGTCAAAATGGACAGCACGCAACGGGTCTGGTGGGTTTCCGCTCCCCAATTCAGCGTTTCTGCTTTTGATCGTTCTCCGCGACGCGTGCTTTGACAAGTTTTTTCACCAGCCCCGTGGGCAGAGGCTTGTCGAGAGGAAATTGAATCGTGCCTTTCGAGGTTTTGTAGTTCTTAAGGTCGCTCTTGCATTCGGCGATCAGCGACGCATTCCCCGGAAAGAAACTGCAGTGCTTGGCAAACGCCGAGAAGTAAAGCAGTGGCCCCTTGTAGCGGACCGCCGGCATACCATAGCTGATAACCTCTGTCGCCTCCTTGGGCAAAACCGAGCGAATAGTGGCGCGCAGGTTTTGCAAAGTAGTGCGGGCCGGCTCCGGTACGGCGGCCAGATATTCATCGATGCTGGTTGCGACTGGCTGTCCCTTTTTCATGGGAATGACCCCCTGTGTCGTTCAACTCGTGAGCGGCCAAAGACGTGCAGTTTGCCCCAATTCGGGAGAAAACGCAATTCATGCTCCAATCGATTTCTATCAAATTAGGATGGAGCCCTTTCGATCTTTACAAAGCCTTTTGCGCAGAACGCTTTGTAAAGGACTCAAGCAGCTCCTCCAGCCGGTTGAAGCCAGCGATGACCCCACTCTCCATCGGAGACTTCAGGACGGCTTCACGCGCTTCGCGCGAGTCGTAAAGTATCGTCTGAGTCACGGTGGTCCTCCCGGCCTGTTCGCTGATAACAAACGTGACTACAGCCCCACCGGGGTACCAGGACTCATCGAATTTTTCCGTGGCGACTATGCGCTCCGGCGACGCGACTTCCCGGTAGACGCCGCCCATGCCCATTTCATTTCCATTGTTGATGTTGCGCCACACGTAGCGATACTTGCCGCCGACTCGAAGATCGATCTCGCAGACAGGCATCGTCCAGCCCGGCGGCCCCAGCAACCATTGCCTGACCAGTTCGGGTTTGGTGAACGCATCGAATACCAAGGCACTGGGCGCATTGAAGCTACGGATCATCACAATCTCGCGGTCGCCCGATACAGTTATCTTGAGTTTTCCAGCGTCTGTCATTTTCATCTCCCTATCAACCAAGCATCAGTTTTCTTATTTGGCTGCCGACATTGGGGCATCAAGAAATGGGGCTACCGTCGCAGCCAGCAGTGGCGACGAAAACACGGTGTAGTGGGTCAGGCCGGGCAAAATTGCCAGCCTTGCGGTCGAAATTCCTGATCCATCCCAGCCGCCGTCTTTCTTGCCCCCTCCGAGCAGTTCAAAGAACTGTACCGCATGTCCTGTACGTACAGCATCGGCATCCCCATAAACCAGCAACGTCGGCATTTTGAGCCCCGCTACATCGCTCGACCAATCGTAGTCTCTCCTCAGTAGATCTCCGATTTTGGCGAGTAGCACCGGCCAATCGGCTGGGCGTGGTGCCAACCGGGAATACATTTGATACATCGGTGTCTGCTTCATCGGCTCCGCGGACGCGGCACCCACTTGCGACATTGCTGTAACAATTTCTGGATACCAGCCATCGCGCCTGAAAGCTACCGACACCAATACCAACTTCTTAACCAGCTCAGGATGCTGAACAGCCGTACGCAGAGCGACGCCGCCTCCCAGGGAGTAGCCCATAACATCGGCCGTGGTGATCCCCAGATATTTCGCGAGCCCGGCTATATCGTCGGCCATAACCTCGAAGGTGATGGGACGGTCGATGTCAGCGGTGCGTCCGTGGGCTTGCAGGTCAACCGTGATGACCTGCCGGTGCTGTGACAGAACCGGCATCATTGGGGCAAACATATCGCCGGCTCCAAGGCCGCCATGAAGGCAGAATCAGCGGCTCTCCGCTGCCATGAATTTCATAATAGAGTCTGAGGCCATTGACCGGCGCATAACCAGACTTGACGGCAACCCCGGACTGAGCGAGCGACTGAGAGGTTGCCAATGAGATAAATAGGACTGATGCCGTAAGCGAGTTTCTCTTAAGCTTCACTCTGATTTCCTCCGATTTCAACCAATGAGGGCGCTCTCATCAGATTTTCCAGTCGTTCGAAACTTTGGATCATTCCGCCTTCCATTCCTGCATGGAGATGACCGTTGCGGGCTTCTGTCGATCCGTGGAGCAAGGTATGCGTAAGTTTTGTCCCGTCGCCATTTGGTTTGAAGCTGATGGTGGTGAGCCACTGCGGACTGCCAATGCTTGGCATGTCGTAGCATTCGGTATAGACCAGCTGCTCGGGAGGCACGATCTCGCGATAAACACCTTTCAAAGGATGTTGACTTCCATCTGCCATGCGCATGACAAAACGCCACTGCCCGCCCGGACGAAGGTCGACTTCGCATGTGGTTAGGCTTGAACCTTCACATCCCCACCATTTGCGGAGGAGCTCGGGCCGTGTCCAGGCGTCGAACACGAGTTGGGGCGGAGCGTCAAAGCTGCGGCTGATCACGATCTCGCGGTCGCCGCGCGACTCCAGTTTGAATCTTCCATTCATCATTTCTTATCTCCTTAAGATTTTCTGCGCCGGGTTTAGGCGACCTCTTGTGAACTTGTTTGATTCAACAATTCAGCGAGCTTGTCGTAACTCTGGCCGCGCCGTGTTCCATACTGGATTGGATAACTGCGTCGCGGACTTCTTTTGAGGGATAGAGGACAGTGGCGGTCATGGTTGTCTTTCCACTTTGCTCTACGAAGACTGCGGTAACTTGTGCTTCCCCTGAAAAGTCGTCAAAAGATTCCATGTGGACGGAGCGATCGGGTGGCACAAGCTCGCGGTAGACGCCGCGCATTCCCATGTCCTTCCCATCCGGGCCGCGCATGACGAAGCGAAATCCGCCGCCAACCTTCAGGTCGATATCACAGACCACTAGAGACCAGCCGCGCGGACCGAACCAACGCTTTAGCAGTTCGGGCTTGGTGAAGGCGTCATAGACGAGTTTGCGCGGGGCGTCGAAGACGCGGGTTAACGTGATCTCGCAATCGGAGGGGGTTGTAACTTTCAGAGCCCCGGTATTTTTCATGAAATAACCTCTTCTTTTTATTTTTAGGCTCATAGCTTTTAGCTTTCAGCACTCAGTTCTTTTTGGGTCTGTGGCGCCGTGGCGCCGGCTTTGATTGCAGTTCAGCCAGTAAGCTATCGAGGCGCTGGAAGTTGGCCTCCCAGAATTGGCGATACCGTTCCAGCCATTACATTAGCTTCGGCCGAGGGCTTGGCGTCAAGAAGCGCGGACGGCGTTGTGCATCACGCCCGCGAGAGATAAGGCCGGCACGCTCCAGCACTTTCAGGTGTTTCGAAATTGCCGGTTGGCTCATGGAAAACGGTTCGGCTAATTCCGCGACTGAGGCTTCCCCCGAGGCCAGCCGTGCAAGGATTGCGCGCCGAGTGGAATCTGCCAATGCGGCAAAAGTGGCGTCCAGTGGATGGGATTGTGGATGTTCCATAACTTTTTAGTTCTATAACCTATTAGTTATATACAACCAGTTCGAAACCGTGTCAAGCAATATTGAGGAAATTTGGGTGGGTGCTCCGCAGCTTGTGGAAGTCCCCGGATTTCGCTAACTTTATCGAGATATCGGCGGTCTTCCCTTGAGCAGAGATTTGATACCGACTCCATCGCAAACCGTGGGCCCTTTCTTTCACTTGGGCTGCACGAAGGCCCACTCGGTCAACTGCCTGGCCGGCTCTGGGGCAGGTGGGGAACATATACGCATCATCTGTCGAGTGCTGGATCGAGATGGAACTCCCGTATCCGACGCGATGATTGAATTGTGGCAAGCCAACGCCGCGGGGAAATACAACCACCCTGATGATCCGCAATCCACAGCGGCGGACCCGGATTTCAGCGGATTTGGACGGCTGGGCACCGACAGCGATGGAATTTGTGTTTTCGAAACAATTAAGCCGGGGCGCGTTCCGGGAAACGAAGGAACACTGCAAGCCCCGCACCTGAACGTTTCCCTGTTCGCACGTGGAGTCCTTAAACGGCTGGCTACACGAATTTATTTCGACGGTGATCCGGGGAACCCGGAAGACCCCATTCTTGCGCTGCTTCCGCCGGAACGGCGCAACACGCTGATGGCGCGAGCTGATCCTTCCCATCCCACTGACTGGCGAATAGATGTGCGCCTGAGCGGTGAATGTGAGACGGTATTCTTCGACATCTAGATTAATTCCTTTGAATCGCGATTCCTGGGAGGGCCAATGCCGGTGCGATTGATGGACAGCCTGGCCACGACAGAGGCTCTGGCAGAGATTTTTTCTGACGGCTCGGTCTTGCAGTCCATGCTGCATTTTGAAATCGCGCTGGCCCGGGCCGAAGCGCGGCTGGGGATTATTCCGGCGGCGGCGGCCCAAGCGATTGCCGCAGTCAAGGCGGACGACTTTGACGCCGCTGCACTGGCAAGCGCGACCTTGCGCGCGGGCACTCCGGGGATTCCGTTTGCCAAGGCACTGACCGAAGTGGTGCGAGCAAAAAATCCTAAGGCAGCTGGATTTGTTCACTGGGGAGCAACCAGCCAGGATGTGGCGGATAGCGCGCTGGTCCTGCTGCTGAAAAAAGCGCAGCCGGTGATCGAGGCGGACCTGCGCCGAGCTGAGGCAGGGCTTCACGAACTGGCGGACCATCATCGTGATTCAGTGATGCTGGGACGGACCTTGCTGCAGGCCGCGCCTCCTGTCACCTTCGGGCTGAAGGCGGCGGGATGGGTAGCGGCCATAAGACGAGGAAGAAAGCGTTTCACTAGAGCCGCGGACGAAGCTCTGCTGGTGCAATTGGGAGGCGCCACTGGAACCTTGGCGGCGTTGGGGGACAGAGGGATAGCGGTTGTAAACGCAGTAGCTGAAGAACTCGGATTGCAAGCGGCCGAGGCGCCATGGCATACGCATCGCGACCGCATGGCGGCGATGATTTGTGCTTGCGGAGTGCTAGTGGGTTCGCTGGCAAAACTGGCAACCGACGTAAGCTTACTGATGCAAGGTGAAGTTGCAGAAGTGGCTGAAGCGGGCGGCGAAGGCCGAGGCGGATCGTCGACCATGCCACAGAAACAAAATCCAATTGGGAGCACCATCATTTTGGCGGCTGCGACGAGAGTACCGGGACTGGTGGCGTCTTACCTCTGGGGAATGGCACAGGCACACGAACGCGCCGTCGGAGGATGGCAAGCAGAATGGGCTACGGTTTCCGAGGTCCTGCAATCCACGGGAGTGGCTACGGCCTCGGCGGCTGAAATGGCCGGGGGACTTAAAGTTGATCGGGGAAAGATGCGAAAGAATCTGGACGATACGCTGGGAAATGTTCTGGCCGAAAAAGCAGCCATCGTGTTGGGCAAGCGGATTGGAAGAGACAAAGCCCACAAGCTTCTGGAAACCGCGACGCGCCAAGCTAGCGCGGAGAATCGGCCACTGGCCCAGGTTCTGGCGGAGATGCCTGAAGTCGCGAAACACATGGATATCGCCGCCCTCAGCAAACTGGACGCCCCGGAGGATTATTTGGGATCGACGGAAATTTTCACGCAGGAACAGTTGAAAGACCCAAGGGACTGACCATGCCAGTGGTGATCGCGAACAAGACGAGATTGTTTTACCGGCTTGAAGGAAGCGATGGGCTTCCGGTGCTGGCATTGTCGCATTCGATTGGGACCGACCATGGCATGTGGGAGCCACAAGTCCATGCACTGCTACCTTACTTCCGGATTTTGCAGTACGACACTCGCGGTCATGGAGGATCGGAAACGCCAGGTGGCGAATACACGATCGAAGATCTGGGCCGCGATTTCTTGGAGATTCTGGATGCGCTGAATATTTCCGCCGCCGCATTTTGCGGCTTGTCGATGGGCGGCGCAATTGGCCAATGGTTGGCATTACATGCGCCCGAGCGATTGAACGCTTTGGTGCTGGCCAATACGGGGCCGAGGATTGGGACATGCGACAGTTGGAACGCGCGAATCGATGCCGTACGGCAAAGTGGAATGGCGGCGGTTGTCGACTCGGTCATGCAGCGCTTCTTTTCGGCGGTTTCACTGGCCAAGAATTCGCATGTGGGGTCGGTTCGCTCGGTTTTTCTGGGAACTGATCCGGCTGGCTACCTGGGATGTTGCGCCGCGTTACGAGACTTTGATGTGACTCGCGATTTGCAGAAGATAACAACGCCCACGCTGGTGATCGGCGGAGACAATGATGTTTCCACACCATGGGCCGGCTGTGGAGAAGTGTTGGCGCGAGATATTCCGGGAGCGCGATCGGTCCGGCTGCCCACGACCCATTTGTCGAATCTCGAACGACCGCAGGCGTTCACAACGGCGCTCGCCGATTTCCTGTTGCCGGGTCCTGCGGAAAATACTTTGGAGGCTGGATTCGCCGTGCGCCGCAAAGTATTGGGTGATGCCCATGTGAACCGAGCGATCGCCGCCACCACGGATTTCACGCGCGATTTTCAGGAACTGATCACGCGCTATGCGTGGGGTACGGTGTGGACGCGTCCGGGATTGGATGAGCGGACGCGGCGATTGCTGGTCATGGCGACAGCGTCTGCCTTAGGCCGGTGGGAAGAATTCCGGTTGCACGTCGCGGCTGCATTAAAGGATGGAATTGAGCCCTCGGAAATTAAGGAAGTGTTGCTGCAGACGGCAATTTATGCCGGGGTTCCGGCGGCGAATACCGGGTTTCATATTGCCCAGGAGGAGATTGAGAAGCGGGGCTAGGGTTGGCGCCTTTGGCTTTGTGCATATTTACGGCAGGTCGACGAGATTGTCCGCCCTACGTCTTCTGGCGCGCTTTGACGAGCTTGGCTGTGGTTATCGCTTGTCCTACGTGGCGCTGGGTGTGATCGGCTACGTGGACCAGCAGTCCGCCTAGAGTCGTAAGCAGTTCGTTTCTTCCTACCTCCCGCGGCTGTTCGAATTTTGTGGGATCGAGCGCACGGATGCGTTGCGTGGCTTTGGCCAGGGACGATCCGAGTTCGGCGAAGAGATCTTTGCGTGCCGAGGGTTCGTGCAACTCGGTTCTTAGGAGCGCCATCTGTTCGGGGTTCAGCCGATTTCCTTCGGCATAGGTTAGCAAGCGGTCGATGCTGCGCGCGACGTGGCGGATGTGGAAAGCCATGGAGGGCAGACCCTCGACTCGGGAGTTTAGTTCTTCGTCGGTGAATTGACCGCACCAGTGTTGCAGATCCTGACGCGCGAGTTCGAGGGCGTGCAGAACGGCTCTGGGAATGGCGGGGACGTCTTTCAGGGTGCCTTGTAGCCAGGGTTCGGGAGTGGTGGTGGGGGACATGGCTCTAGACACGGCTGAAACACAAGGTCCCTCGGCTTCGCTCGGGATGACGCATTTTATTTTCCCTTGAAGTTCGGCGGGCGCTTTTCCAGGAATGCCGTGGTGCCTTCCTGCTTGTCTTCTGTGGCGCAACACACTCCGAACAGGGCAGCTTCCAGATAGAGGCCTTCGGATAGCGTCATCTCCATTCCGTGATTGACAGCCTCCATGGCGTATTGCACTGCCAATGGCGCGTTAGCAATGATTTTCGTTGCGATGGCTTCGGCGCGCGGAATCAATTCCGCGGCGGCCGTGATTTCGTTGACCAGACCGATGCGGTGAGCTTCCTGGGCGGTAATCATTTCGCCGGTAAGAACGAGTTGCATGGCGAGGCCTTTTCCCACCAGGCGGGGCAGGCGCTGCGATCCGCCGTAGCCCGGAATAATGCCGAGCTTTACTTCGGGTTGGCCCAGCTTTGCGTTTTCGCTGGTCAGGCGCATGGTACAGGCCATCGCGAGTTCGCATCCGCCGCCAAGCGCGAATCCGTTGATGGCAGCGATCACTGGCTTACCTAGATTTTCGATCAGGTCGAGGACGGACTGGCCGCGGTGTGTGTATTCCTTGCCCATGACGGCGTCGTTTTTTGAGAGCTCTCCAATATCGGCGCCGGCGATGAAGGCCTTATCTCCGGATCCGGTGAGGATGGCTACACGAATGTCGCGATCGGATTTGATTTCGCTGAAAGCGGTGAGCAGTTCCCCCATGGTGGCCATGTTCAGGGCATTGAGCTTCGCGGGCCGGTTGATGGTGACGTAGGCGATGGCGCCCTTCTTTTCCAGGAGGATGTTTTCGTAGGTCATGACTGATTCCTTTTTACCACAGGGGCACGAAGCCGCCGGCAAATCCCGCTAGCTTAACTTACGGTGTTTCAGTGACCTTTGTGGTGAAAGCTCTCGCAGGATTAATCTTGCCAGGCGATGAGCGGATTCGGGAGCGTAGTTGAGGAACAGTTCGGGTTCGATCACTTCCATTTCCATTAGGTAAGTTCTCCCATCCTGCTCAACGAGATCTACGCGGGCGAAGGTTGCGGGATACGGAAGCAACCTCAGGGCAGCCTCGGCGAATGTTGTCAGAGTGGATGAAGGTGTTGCGGGCTCGACGCTGCCACCGAAATCCTTTTGCACGCGGAAATCCGCGGGCCGTGGTCGTTTGCGGACGGCATGTGAAAATTCGTGATCGAAATAGGTCAGCGACCATTCGCCTTCAGTTTCGATGGCGGGAAGATATTGCTGGATCATCATCGGACCGTGCACTCGGCCGGAGTTGCGTCTCTCAGTGCCGTAGGCGCTGGCCGAGATGATGGGTTTTATAACGGCTCGTTGCCATGCGTGCGCGGCACAGAGTTTGGCTATGTCCTTTTCTGCTTCGGGTTGCAGCCAGATGGTTTCGGGTATCACAATTCCGTTGTGGGCGAAGTGTTTGAGGTAGGTCTTGTCGATGTTCCAGCGAATCAGTTCGGGGTGGTTGATGACTGGGATGCGGCTGTATTCGAGTAACTTGATCCAGGTCAGGAATTCCGGAACGCGTAGATGATAATCCCAGCATGTGCGGATTACTACCGCGGAGAATTGGGCCCAGTCTACTTCGGATGATGACCAGATCGCCTGCGTTGCCGACGCCCCGGTTTGGGCAAGAGCGGTAATCAGCAGTTGTTCACCCGGCGGCCGGTCGGCTACGGGCAGCGATGTGGCGATGGCGATCTTCGGATCTGACATTTATTGGAGCAGATTCACCAGAGCTGTGGTTTCCGCTTTAATCGCAGTCTTCAGCGTTGGTTCGTGATCGGGCGCCCACAAAGAGGAGTGCAGGCCAGGGAGAATCGTGCCGGACACTCGGGCAGCCTCGGCCTTCGTGGGATCCATAGCACCAACATAGAACAACATGGAAGGGATGCCGGCGAGGTTGAACTCGGAGAAGTCTTCAGAAACTGTCTTTGGTGGAATCTCGACCACGTTTGATTCGCCTAAGGCTCCACGCAGAACTTTTGCCATGCGGGCGGTCAATTCCGGTTTGTTGTAGGTGGCGTTGGTGCCGGGAGTGATTTTTATTTCAGGCTCACGGGGCGCATCTGCTGCTTGAGCTTCTGCTTTGGCGATGCGAGCGATAGCTTCCAGAAGGTGCTTGCGAACTTCCGGCTTGTAGGCGCGAACGGTGATTTGCAGGTTGGCGTTGTCGGGAATGATGTTGCCCCTGGTTCCGGCGTGAAATGCTCCGACTGTGATCACGGCTGGATCGAGCGGATTGATTTCGCGCGCCACAATGGTTTGCAGCGCAATGATGGTGCGCGCACCGATAACGATTGGATCGATCGCATTTTGCGGCTGGGCGCCATGGCCGCCTCGCCCGAAGATGGTGATCTCGACGGTGTCGCTTGAGGCCATGGTGTACCCGGAGGTGAATCCGATCTGTCCGGCGGGAAGCGAGTCGTCGTGAACGGCCAGCGCAAAGTCTGGCTTCGGGAAGCGGGTGAATAGGCCGTCTTTAATCATTGCGGCGGCACCCACTACCAGTTCCTCGGCCGGCTGGCCGATCAGAATTAGCGTGCCCTTCCAACGGTCCTTATTTGTCGCCATTAGCTTCGCAGTTCCAAACCAGCTCGACATGTGGATGTCGTGTCCGCAGGCTTGCATAACGGGTACCGCTCCGCCCGCGTCGTTTTTCGTGACGACGGTACTGGCATAAGGCAAGCCGGTCTTTTCTTCTACCGGGAGTGCGTCCATGTCAGTGCGGAAAAGAACGGTTGGGCCGGGACCGTTTTTCATCACAGCCACAACACCCGTGCCCCCCACTCCGGTCGTGACCTCGTACCCTAGGGCTTTGGCGCGCTCGGCGAGCTTGGCGGCCGTCTGTATTTCATGAAGCGAGAGCTCCGGATTGCGGTGGAGATCGAGATACAGCGTCTCAACCTCAGGATAAATCGCGTCAATCTGCGGGGCGGACGGCGTCCAGACAGTCTTGGTTTGGGCCAGCGTTAAGGTTGAAAGGAAAACAAAGGGAAGGAAGCAAATTGATTTCATGGAGTTGTGGGTGTGATCTCGTGAACTGCGGGAAGGTCGGGTGACGAACTGGGTTGGGACCGGCGGTAATATTTCCTGACCTGCGGCAATAGCAACGACACGGGCAGGATGACAATTGCCGCGGTAAAGGCGGCATCTTCGGGATCCAGAGACTTCCATCCATCGTCGATCATTGAGTAAACCAAGACCGAAGCCGTCCCTACGCCGGTGATCAGGGTTAGCCACCATCCCCAGGACCTGCGCTTCCACATGGCCCAAAGGCCCGGTATCCACAGGGCCGAAGGAATAGCCAGAACCATGGCGCCAATCTTCAACCCCTGAATGGCGCTAGCCGCGTCGTTCTCGGCCAGGATTTCCGGAGAGCGCGTAAGCCAGAGAAGGTACAAGATCAGTCCGATGAGCGCGAGGGTGGCCAATACGTGGACTCCGATTACGAGGCTGACGGTGGACGGCCGCTTCATTTGTGTTTGACCAGTCAGACTCTACCCATCAGTCTCTGTTTGATGTCGTCCCGCCTGAGATAGCATCCGTAGCAATTCGAAGGATAAATGTTTGAAGGCGCCCGAATGAGCCCTCCCGAGAACCGCGCGCCGCACCGTGGGCAATCGAGGTTGTAGATCCAAATGGGGACAATGATGAAGAACACAACAGGAATCATTAATAAGCCGTCAACAATTCCCCCATGCGAACTCGGACGAGCCCAGCATATTGCCAGTAGAAAAAGCAAGGCGATCCATTGAATCCCGGCCAGCCATTTGAACTTCGTGCAGAACCGCCGATATCTCTCGCGCTCCTCGGAAGTTAGTTCCGCAACTTCACCCTCGCCCGAGGGTGGGCGATCCACGCTGAGAGACATAGGAAAGTCGTGGGTGATTTTGAAAAACATGAAATCCGGCAAGATCTCTGCGCGTAACTTTACACCATCACGCTACAAACTGATTCGGTTTCGGATTGCCCGGATCGGCATAATCGTAAAACCCCTTACCCGACTTCTTGCCATACCATCCGGCCATCACCAGGCGCTTCAGTAGTGGCGGAGAGGCAAAGCGGCGCTCTTTGAATTCGTCGTACATCACATGGGTGATGTAGTAAGTCGTGTCGAGGCCGACAAAATCCAGCAACGTAAAGGGTCCCATAGGATAACCGCAACCAAGCTTCATGGCGTTGTCGATGTCTTCGATGGAACCTACCCCTTCTTCGTAGGCACGGATCGCGTCAAGCAGGTAGGGCACCAGCAGGCGATTAACGATGAATCCGGTCTTGTCGCTGGTACGAACTGGAACTTTACCAAGCTTCTGGCCGAACTCGTAGGCAGCGTCGTACACGTCTTTCGCGGTGGCAATCGTGCGGACCACTTCCACCAGTTTCATCAGCGGAACAGGATTGAAAAAGTGCAGCCCGATGAAGCGCTCGGGACGCTTGGTGGCCGTCATTAACTCGGTAATTGAGATAGATGAGGTGTTGGAAGCGAAAATGCCATTTCTCTTAACGACGGCATCCAGCGCCGCATACATCTTTTTCTTTTCACCCAGGTTTTCGATTACGGCTTCGATCACAATGTCGCAGTCGGCAAGGTCCTGGTTGTTCGTCGTGCCCTTGAGGCGAGCGCGGACGGCTTGTGGAGTTTCCTTAAGTGTTCCCTTCTCGGCGAACTTAGCCAGCGACTTCTCAATGCCAGCGAAACCTTTGTCGAGGAATTTTTGCTCAACCTCGAGAACGGTGACGTCGAATCCGGCAGTGGCAGCGGTTTGGGCGATGCCGGAGCCCATTAGTCCGCAACCCAATACGCCTACTTTCTTGATTTCCATTTTCGCCTCACTAGCCAAACGCAAGGTCCCCCGGCTTCCCTCAGGATGACAGGTTTGAGGATATTAATTGAAGCTTTCCACGACCATCGCTATGCCCTGACCACCGCCTATGCAGGCGGCTGCCAAGCCGTATTTTTTCTTGCGGCGGCGTAGTTCGTAGAGCAAGGTGATCACCAACCGTGTTCCGCTAGCGCCTAAGGGATGCCCCAACGCGATCGCTCCTCCGTTGACGTTTACCTTCTCGCGATCCAGGCCTAGCTCTTTTTCAACACCGAGATACTGCGCCGCGAAGGCTTCGTTGACTTCAATCAGATCTATGTAGTCGAGCGTCAGGCCAGCTTTTTGAATCGCGATTTTCGCGGCCGGGACGGGCCCTCGGCCCATGACTTTTGGATCGACTCCAGCGATACCCCAGCTCACAATGCGGCCCAGCGGCTTCAGATTTCGTTTTTGGGCCGCTTCCACCGCCATCACCACCACGGCCGCCGCCCCGTCCACAATGCCACTGGCGTTGCCGGCGGTGACGGTTCCGTTTTTGCCAAATGCCGTTTTCAGTTTTGCCAAGCCTTCCATCGTGGTTTGCGGACGGCGATGGTCATCCTCGGTGAACGAATCGCCGGTGACGTCACCTTTGGAATTCTTCAGTGGGACTGGGGTGAGTTCTTCCTGAATGCGTCCGGCTTTGTACGCATCGTCGGCGCACTTCTGCGACCGCAGGGCGAACTCATCCTGCTCATGGCGAGTGATTCCCTGTTGCTCCCCGTAGAGTTCAGCCGTATTTGCCATGTAAAGACCGCAATAGCTATCGAGCAGCGCGACCATCAACGAATCTTCCATCTTTCCGCCGGGAGCGAGAGTAAAGCCGTCACGCCCACGAATAGTGAACGGAGCCTGCGACATAGCTTCCATGCCACCGGCAAGAACCACGTTGGCTTCGCCCAACTGAATAAGGTGGGCCGCATTTACGATGGATTGCATTCCCGAACCGCAAAGGCGGTTGACGGTCAAGGCTGGCGTCTCAATGGGTAGGCTGGCGCGAAGCGCCACATGGCGAGCGCCATAGATGGCGTCGCCCGACGTTTGCTGGGCGTTTCCAAATACGGCGTGATCAAATTCTTTCGGATCAACTCCTGCTCGATGAATGGCTTCCTTGGCGGCGACTGCCCCCAATTCCTGTGCCGTGAAATCTTTGAGTTTTCCGCAATAGCGCCCGAAGGGGGTGCGAGCGCCGCTAACGATGGCGATATCCCCTGGTTTGAGCATGGAAACTCCTCGAAACGCAAAATCCGAGTCGCCGACTTAGCAGTTTAACAGTGCACTAGGGGACGTGGCGAATGCAGGTGTGCTAGGCGACGGCGGCGGTGGAGAACGCGGCAGCCAGGCTGATGATTTTGCCCGGCCCTTCCGCTACCGAGGCCGCCAGCGCTTCTTCTGCGCGATTGATCAGCTCGGTGACGATATCGACGGGATCGAACGGTTGGCGTACCACAGCTTCAGCCAAGCCCGCATTGAACGGGACCGGCTCCTGTTTGCCCGGCAGAGTGACTTGTGCACAGGTTTTACGAAGCTTTTCAACCGAGGCCAGAGCTTCGTCGATTCCGGTTTCTCCGAGGACGAGCGCAATAGTGTCTGATTCATAACGAAATGCCAGATCATTCTGCCGAATATGCGAAGCGCACAGCTGCCCGATCTGGTGCCATATCTCGCCGATCTCGGCTTCGCCGAATTCCTTTACCAGAGCGGCGTGCCGCCCGAATTGCATCAGCACAATGGTCAGTGATCCATTTTGCTGCAACGCACGCCTGGTTTCTCCCAATAACATATCGATGTAAGAAGCACGTTTCAGCAAGCCCGAGTGCTCATCGGTGACAGAAAGGTTCTTCACCAGACGGCGCAGTCCGGCGTTATGCATCGCCAGAACAATCTGATCACTGAGAGTTTTCAAAACTACCATATCGCTGGCGCGCCAGCGATGGGTGTCGCCCTGCATGAGCAATAACACACCCATGTGATGCGGGCCTTCACTCAAGGGTAAAGCCATCAGAGCGCGAATCGATAACTGCGAGAGAGCTTCGCGGATGTCAGCCACGTCGGGCGAACTGGCGACGTCATTGATACTCAGGCCACCCGTAGACATCGCCAGGTCGTGTAAAGCGGAGATCACCTTAGCAAGCGTCTTGGCCTCGGCCGCCGGAACCCCATCCGCACGCGATTCTTTGATCGCAGTGGGCGCAAGACCTGGCTTGCGAAGCGCGGCGATGCAACGGGTAGCTTTCCACTGCCCTCCGATTTCGTTAGCTGCCATCGTGAGCACGGCATCGGCGTTACCCTGCTGGTAAAGCTTCTGAGTTATTTCAGCGACGCGGGTAAAGCTGCTGACGTCGGCAGCCTCACTGACGGCGCCCGGAGTCGCTGCTGGCTTTGGTTCCTGGGCGGGCGCTGCCGGACGCGGAGCGTCGGCGTATTTGGGCATAAGGCCCACGGCCATATAAAGCCGTTGCAAATCCTCGTTGCGCTCTTCCGCATGGGGAAACAAGTCCATGATGTGCTGGGCGCGTTCAAACGCCTTCGACTTCATCCCATATTGCACCAGGATTTCCGCTTGCAAGATCAGGTCCTGCAAAGCCGAAGCTCCAAGCGTGGGCTCTTCGGATTTGGCGGGTTCAGGCGTGTTCTGGCCCAGGCTGGAAAAGCGCGATGAAATGACCCGGAAGCGGGAGTCGTCGACCTTGCCGCGCAAAGATTCAAGGCGCTTGAGATGTCCGGGTTCATAGGCGTCAACTTCGGCGGCGCGATCTAGGCATTCTGCAGCTTTGGCGTAGTTGCCCATGCCGAAGTAGAGATCAAATAGTTTGAGCAGAGTCTGGCTGTAGTCACTCTCGCGATTTGTGTTGTTGAACAGCTCACTCATGAACTCCAGCATTTCGGGCGAGGGACGATGCTGGGCGACGATATCCTGCATAAGAGCCGCAAATGATTTGCGTTCACCGCGGCGGCGGTGACTCTGCTCCAGCTTGCGGGCAAGAGCAACTGCATCGGCATCCTGCTTGGCATCGAGAAGCAGGCCGACGAGTTCGGCGATTTCATTCAGACGCAGAGGATTCTGCTCGTACATCTGCCAAAGAAGGGGCTCGGCTTCGGTCAAGCGATGCGCCGCCAGCAGTGCGTTGGCGTAGGCCTCCCGCAACTCCGGAGAGGCTGTACCGGCAATGACGCGTGGTTCCAATACAAAGATCGCAGCTCCTACTTCGCCCTTGGTCAACAGGCTTTTTCCGTACGCAAAAGCAACGTCGATATTGCTTTGATCTTCGCTATAGGCCTTTTCGAACCATGGAGAAGCATCTTGCCCCGAGGTCTCGAGCAGTTGACCGAATTTCAGGAAAGAGGCCGCGGCAATCTTGCTATCACCGACTTCAGAGGCAAGCTCACCCAGGCGGCGGAGATTCTTCTCCGTGGGATCAAGGATAACCAGCCGCTTGAGCACGACGACGCTATCCGCCTTCGCCCCCAATGCGGTCAATTCCTCAACCGCATTCTCGTAGGTTTCGATCGCAAGCTTGCGGTTGGAATTCTCCAGCAACTGGCCGAAGCGGAACTTCTGCTGCCAGGTCGGGCTAGCAAATCGGGTCAACTTCTTGTAAGTGAGGCTGGCTTGGGTCGCATCCCCGGTTTGCATCTGACGATCGAAAAGTTCGCCGAGCAGCTTCACCGCGTCAGGAATGCGTTGCAAAGAAAGGCACAGTTCAGCGGCCATCTGACGCACGGCATCATTGCCGTTGTCGCCCCCAAGGACAATTAGGTACTCCTCCAGCGCGTCGGCAGTCTTGCCCTTGTGCAGGAGCTTTTCCGCACGCTCGATGCGCTTGCTAACTTCAGCCCGGTCCATACGATGAGTTGTTTCTGACATTAATAAAGGCGAGGCGTTCCCAAGAAAATTTTAGGGGGGTTAAGCGGTAGCAGCAATCGGGTAACGGCGAGGGCTGGTTACGATGGTACCCTGCAATCGTCGCAGCATTCTAATGCAATTCTCATCGTCCGGAGAAATCTCCGTGGTTTGACAGGTAGACGAGGCTCTGTAGAATAAGGGCTGCACTTCTTTCCTGTAGGTGGCCCCAGGCCGCCGCACCAGTCACTAGCCGAAGTGGCGGAATTGGCAGACGCGCATGGTTCAGGTCCATGTACCCGCAAGGGTGTGGGGGTTCGAGTCCCTTCTTCGGCACCATTAATTTTTCTCTACTGCAGTCACAAGCGGAAAGCACCCGTTGGTACTTCCTGTCACAACTGCCAGTTGACTACTTGTTCCGAGCCGCTGAAGCTGACGCCGACTATGGGCTCGATTGGCGCGAAAGTCGGCTAGCCGACCCACCAGATTGACTGCATCAGTTAAAGTTAACAAGAGGCAAACACGTGGCTACCGTTCCTTGCATTGACGACGCTCGGGGCGTCTCAGTGGTCCGGGTTCTCGTAGTGGAAGACTTCGAACCGTTTCGCCGGTCCATTTGTTCGAAACTGGGGGAAAACCCTGAATTGCTGGTCATCGGCGAAGCGTCCGACGGGCTAGAAGCTGTCCGCAAAGCGGGAGAACTGCAACCGGACTTGGTATTGCTGGACATCGGACTTCCGAAACTGAATGGAATCGAGGCCGGTCAACAGCTTCGCAAACTTGCCCCGAAATGCAAAATAATTTTCGTGACTCAGGAATCTTCTGCTGAGGTAGTGCACGAGGCTCTAAGTTTGGGGGCGCGGGGCTACGTTGTGAAAACCAGCGCAGAAAGCGACCTTTTGGCCGCAGTGGAATCCGTCATCTCGGGAAAGTTTTTTTCAGCAGCACATAGGCAATTTCGCCATCATCCTGCTAGATCAATCCGAGGGCGGACGGCGGCAACACTCTCACGCCGGGTTGAGGCTGCATTTTCCAACTGCCTGTTGCCGGCAGCGCCAATTCGGTCTTCGGGGTCGAAAAACGCGAATTGCCGCAACCCAAGCAGTTCGAAACCTTCGGAAACAACCAGACTCCGGGCTTATCGATGTTTTTGAGGCCGCTGAAATGGACGATCATTTCAGCAGTGAATTCCGCCTGATTTCTCGACTGACATGATGGGCAAAACATAAATAACACTCCTGACACTCGCAGGATACGCGCAAGCCGACTACCTTAGTCTGATCAAAATTGCTCACTTCGGCAAAGCGCCCCACTCACTGGACCTTCGGCCGTTTCTTGTCATCCCCATTTGTCGCTAGCAGCACTCCCAATATAGTGGCAGCATTACGAACGCTTGCCGCGACCCCTAAGAGTCCTTTGGAAATTTGGGGATGTTCATCCGCAAACTTCTCCAGGCGCATACCAACGGCGTCGAGATGCCCTACCTCATGAAAAATTTGATCAAAAGCCATATTTTGCCCCTTTCGTGGGGCTAAGAGAGGCAAACTTCAGATGGACTGCTTAGAATTCAGAAGATCTGAAAGAGGAGAAGGACGGGACCACCCCTGTGGCTAGCTTACTCTTGTTGGATTAGTCGCGAAGCACTATGTTGAGAAGTGAACTGTGGACTTCAATGGCCCTACCGTCGTAGTCAATAAAGCCCAATTTTCTAAACCTGTTCATGAAAAAACTAACACGCGCACGTGTCGTACCGACCATCTCAGCCAAAACCTCCTGACTCATTTCCGCAATCGCCTTCTCTTTCG
>CAWGQZ010000069.1:0-74367 GCA_963824805.1 uncultured Acidobacteriaceae bacterium
TCCAGTTCCTGAAACATATTGAGCGCACACGCCTGCTGGTTCACGTGGTGGATATTTCCGACGCCAGTGGGCGGACCAACCCGGTCGAAGACGTTGAGGTGATTAACACCGAACTGGCAAGCTTCGGCGCCGGCCTCGAAAATAAGACCGTGCTGATGGTGGCGTCGAAGATTGACGCCGCCAATAAAGACAAGCTCGCTAAACTGAAGCGGTATTGCAAAAAGAAGGGGCTGGACCTTTGTCCCATCTCGGCGGTCACCGGCAAAGGCGTGGAAGAACTGAAGTACGCAATTGCGACAAAGATGAACGAGGTCAGGGAGAAAGAGAAAGAACTGACCGCCGACCTCAGCGGCTAAAAAAAACCGATCTTTTTGAGGACTCCCCGTTACTTTTGCGCTGCCCCGGTGCCGGACGCATCCCCCGAACTCTTGTGAACTGCCTCCAACTGCCGAACGACGGTTCCCTCCCAGTCGTTCCCAGATGCTTCGATCGTTGATACCCACTTAGCCTGGGGATCGACGACCCAGTTTTGGGGTATCCCAATCCGGTCCAGAGTGGCGTTAACGAAGCTGTGCGCCAGCATTACCGGAAACTTGTACTGATGTTCCTTCAAGAAGGGTTGCACCAATCCTGGATTCTCGTCCACGTTGAAGGTCACTAACTGGATGTCATTGCGTTCCTTGATCCTCTGGTAAAGCTTTTCGACATGCGGTAGCTCTGCCATGCACGGTCCACACCAGGTCGCCCATACAGTGATGAGAGTTGTACGTCCAGCCAGATCCTTCAGATGCCAGGTCTTACCCGCCATGTCAGCGAGCGTAAATTCGGGCAGCTGCTGGTTTGGTTTCGTCCACAAAGCTTCTGTAGCCTGTTCGCCTGTGTCCGGCTGCTTATTCCACGTGTGCCATGCCTCGTCGGTCCCACCCATCTCCTTCCACAATGCTTTGGTCTCATCCCCTTGTTCATCCCAGAACTTACCTTGTCTCATTTGAGGCTTTACGGGAATTGTCTGGTTCGCAAGCTGGTAGTAAGCCAACGCATCCGCGTTGTGGCCATCCAGAATGGCAAGCCGGGCCCGGCCGATCCAATACATCCATATGAACCGGGGGTCGGCCGGCGGTGTGGTGATCTCAGTTCGCATCGTCTCCACCAGCTCTGGACGTTTCAGCTGTCGCGCTGCGGTGAGCATTTCGGCAACAATGGAGCGATCCAACAGATCGAGGCGGGCCTGCCTCTTCGGCGATGGCGTCCGGGGTTCGATTCGTGTCTCTCCGCTCACGTCCGCGCTCTTGCTCTTGAATCTTCCTGGCTTTCTCCAGCGTCGCCATAGCCACGTCCGGCCGGACTTTGCGCTTCAAGAGAAAGTGCGCCGCCCTTGCTGACCCCGAGCTGAGAAACTCTGCTTCTTCCGCCTCCCTCAAATCCGATTCGAACAGCGCGAGAACTTCCTTCTCCGACAGGGGTCCGTCACGATCTACCAACTCCTTCCACTCGTAGTGAGAACACTGATAGTCATCCGTGAACTGCTGGATCCATCCCTTCATCGCTTCCCGGTGCTGCTGGTTGTAGCGCTCCCATGCAGCCGTGTCGCTCTGGTCCGCCGGTTCCGGGTGCGAACTATCCCAGCGCTCTTCTGTTATGCGCCGCGCTTCACTGGACTTGGGAAATTCCTTGAGCAGGCGATCTTCCTTGGCTCGCACCATTTCGGCCGAGTGCGGCGCTCAGCTTATAGCCGCGAATCAGGAAGCTTTGAAATTCGGCATCAGGCGCGGGTACGGCCGTTTCCAGGCGCTGCAAATCACCAGACACCGACTTTCGGACGGCTTCATGCTCCGTCGGCGGACGCGATTGAAACTCAAGCTCCCACAGGGTTTCATAGGATCGCAGGACATCCAGATCGGTTTCGTCGCGAAGTCGCGCGCGTATGGCGGCCGCGACCTTTGCCATGCGATCGTGGTTTCCCTCCACGGCCAGCCAGCGTTGCGCTTCGGCATCGGTCGAACTGGGACACAAATTGAAAAACGCTGCGATATTTTCGCTCAGCGCCTTCTGATCTCGCGTCTTACCCCTTCCGTAGAGGCCCGCGAGCGCGAGATATGGCCATGGAAAATCCGGTGCCAGCTCCCGCGCCCGTTCGAACTTTCGAATCGCTTCTGGCGCGTCGTCCCAGAAACGGGAGTATCCGGACAAGTAGACCGCCACCGGGTCACTTGGGTTTGCCTTTTCGCGCGCCTGGAAATCCTTTTGGAGCGCGGGCAACAGGTCGAGGTCGCCATACCATGCGTACCAGATCAAATCGTGATCGGGATAGACTTCTCTCGGGAACTTCTCCATCAGCGCCCGAATGAGCTCCACCCGTCGCGCCATTCGATCGTAGGTCTTCATCCCTTCAAACTTCTTGCGATCAAGCTGCTCGCGCATGGCGATACGAAGTTCGCGAGGTGGCTCACATCCGGGAAAGGATTTGTCGGATTGAGCCTTTGCCGGAGAGAAAGCGAGGAGCGTGATCAAGAACACGAACATCCGACCCGGTGACGGTGAACATAACCGACTCCTTGGATCGCTTTGTTAGTGCGTGGCCCGCTAACATCCTACTAAAAGCTTGGAAGCCCTGATGTGATTGAGAATATCTTTGGCTTGGCATTTTAACTCATTGTCGGCGAAATCAGAGGGGATGAGCAGGCCGGTCTACGAAGCGAAGATAAGTACACTCATTAACCACACACTCAGGATGCAAAGCTGGCAGGCAGTTCTCCTACGAATGGTGTTGGGGCTGAAGATTTGGCCTGCGAATCCGGGTAAACTGCACCTGGGCTGAGACCATGCAGAACTGAGACCAGCCACTTCCACGAGTAAAGATCGAGGCGGGGACGATCTTCCCAATCATTGGTGTAAAGGATGTCCCGGGACACTTTGTAAATCATTGTCGTCGGACTGGGCACAAAACCCGGCCGGAGCGGCCATCTGCCCTGGTTTTATGCAACTGCTGCCCTGTTCTTGCTCGCTACCGGGAGCTTTGCCATCGCGGTTCTCGACTCGAAGATCGCGGCGTACAAAGCTCCTCCGACTAAGCCGCCGACGATCGGAGCCACCCAGAATAACCAAAGTTGTGCGAGTGCCCACCCTCCAACAAAGATTGCTGGGCCTGTACTCCGTGCCGGATTCACGGAGAGATTCGTCACCGGGATTCCGATCAGATGAATCAGCGTCAATCCCAGTCCGATCGCAATAGGCGCGAAGCCCGATGGAGCCCGCCGGTCGGTTGCTCCCATGATGATCATCAGGAAAAAGAAAGTCAGGACCACTTCCGCGACGAAGCATGCGACGAGGGAGTAGCCGCCAGGGGAGTGCGCGGCGTACCCGTTGGATGCGAAACCGCCGCTCAGATCGAATCCTGCTTGTCCACTCGCGATTACCCACAAGACACCTGCACCGGCGATCCCTCCGGTTACCTGGGCGATGAGGTATGCGAGCCAACTCCCTGGCGGGGAAGCGCCTTCCAGCTGCGAGTCCAATAGAAACCGCCGGATTCAGATGGCATCCCGAAATGTGCCCGATCGCGTAAGCCATGGTCAGGACTGTGAGTCCAAAAGCCAGAGCGACGCCGTAAAACCCAATCCCTAGTTGAGGAAACGCCGCGGCCAGTACCGCGCTTCCGCATCCTCCGAATACCAACCAAAAGGTTCCAAGAAACTCTGCGATGGCCCGCTTAGATAGAGTCATAGTAGTTCCTCTGTGAAGATTTACTGGAAATCAGTTTCCGTCGAAGCATGCAGGCCGTAATGAAGTTGGCAAGTGAAAGATCTGGCAGCTGCCTTCCCCCTTGCTGCTGCCCGCCTTGTCGGGTTGTATTTGCGTTAGCGAAAATCAAGTGATCCCCTGTCATGCGCGCGTTCCGCGGCCGCTCGTGGCTTCGAGTTGCCGCCGGGAGCTAGGACTTGTTGAGGTCGTCGTCCTTGTAATACTTCGTGCCTTGCAGCGTCAACTGGAGGGCGACGCCATTCTTGGTGATCTGGTAGACCCAAATACCCGGGTCCACTTCGACCGCTCCCGAGTATGCCGCGCCTGACTTGCCTGCCTTGGCCGCTGCGTCGGTTTGCGCTGAACCCGACCAGCCGGAATCGAGGAATCGGGCCAATGCTTCGTCGTTTTCGAACACAAAGATCACCCGATAGTCCTTCACTCCCACTCCCAGGCCGGCGCCAGCCGAAATCATCTTCATGAAGGTCTCATGCTTGGTCTTGGAGTTAACAGCGAGTCCTGCTCCCCGGGCCGTGCTCACCACCAACAAGTTCGTCCCCATGTTATTGAAGACAGCATACCCCGCCGACTTCTGGATAGCCGCCTGAGCTGCGGGTTGCAGCTTGTATAAATCTTGCAGGGTCTCGGTTGCCATCTTCCGAGCTTTGCCCCGTTTCTCCTCGGGCGAGTCTTTGGCGCCGGCTAAACCTGCAACCAGGATGATCACAGCTAGACTTGAAGCGATTGTTCTGAATTTCATCGGAGCCCTCCTTGACAAAGAGTGGAGTTGATTACGGCCATGCTCACGACTCTCTTTGTGACCGTTGCTGCCGATTGGACAGGACACAATGCGTTCCTACATCTGTCAAACCTGTCAGTTGCCCCGGCAAAAATTGTGCAGTTGGCAGGGATGCATTTTCAGATGTCGAGAGTGCGGATTACGGAGAGGCGAAACAATAAATCACATGCCCCGTGCTCGGCTAGAACTCGCGGTCTCAGCTGAGGATCCAATTCGATTTTCAAACTTGAATCCGTAGTCGACGGAGCGAACCGGGTCTATGAGCAACATGTTCGAAGCGCAGTACCTTTTTTCGAAGTTGGAGAATCTCATTTCCACATTCGATCCTACCGTTGGCCGGATATGACGATACTTTTAGCCGAGGACAGCGGGTTCTTGCGGCTGGCGCTGGAACGGATGCTACTCAAGGCCGGTCACAAGGTCCTAAGTGTCGAGGACCGGGACCGGGCGTTACGAGTCGCTCAAGAAAGCACTCCAGATCTGGTTCTCTTGCACATGATGCTTCCCAAACTTAGCGGCCCGGAAGTGCTTGCGGCACTCAAGCAAGCTCCGAGCACAAACCACATTCCAGTGATTGTTCTCACCAGTCTGTCACAGAGGAATGAAGCCAAGATTTCTGCAGGCTGGAGCTGCGGCCTATTTGGTAAAGTCTGACAAGCTATTGGAAGACAACTCCGTGCTCCTGCAGGTGATCAATAGCTTGGGTCAGATATCGCCAACAACCGCCTAGAATCACTGCCCGGAACGAGGACGCTATCGATGGCCGTTCTGAGCCATCGCAGAACAGTATTTCGTGCCCATCAAGTAGCTTAATCGCACTTTGGAGGATTCAATCACTGGATATGCGGCATTCCGTCAACGGGCGAAAAGACAGGCGGCCCGATGGGCCGCCTCTTTTATTCATGGGGAGAAGGTAGGCGAATGAAGCTAGGCAGGAATCCGTTCATTGTGTTGAAAGTGATACTGCAGGATTTTGGCGGCCAGCGTCGGCGCTTCTGACTCCAGAGTGCGGACAACTTCACCACGGCAAATGACTTCCGCAGTGGACAATCCTGCAATTTCTGCCGGAAGTACGAGGTGGATTTCCAGTTGGGCGTTGGGTGCGACCGTCTCTTCCGCGCGGAAAAGCATTCCCGAGCGGCTGATATTTTCGGTCGTACCAGTGTGCCAACCACTTTCTCCAACAAACCGGTATTTCATGGGCAGATGAAGGTCGAAACGTTTGGCGCGCAGCCGGGCGAGTTTCTCCCGGCCTTTCATATGGGCAGTGACAATGGCTCGTGCGGACATGGTTTCCTCCGGGGGCACTTGGTCTAGCATCTCCCGCACTTTGGCTTTCAGGGTGGGGAGGGTAAAGGGCTTTTGAAGCAGGGTGATTCCCTCTTCCAATAAGCCGTTATGGCCAATCGCGTTTTCCGTGTATCCGGAGACGTAGAGTACTTTTACCTCCGGCCGTGCTGCACTGACGCGACTGGCTACTTCGCGGCCATTCATTCCCGGCATGATGACGTCGGTCAACAACAGGTGAATGGGATTGGGGTACTCGGCGGCAATTCGAATCGCAGCTGCACCGTCGGTCGCCTCTAGGATGGTGTATCCCTGGTTTTGCAGGTATTGCTTCACCAGTCCGCGCAGGGTGATTTCGTCTTCCACCAGCAGAATAGTTTCATGGCCGCGGGCAAGCTCGACCTCGGGTGCCGCGGTTACGGCGATGGTGTCGCCTTCTTCGGAAACCCGCGGCAAGTAAATCTTGAAAGTCGTTCCCTTCCCCGGTTCGCTATAGACCCAGATGTAGCCTTCACTCTGCTTGATGATTCCGTAAACCGTCGAGAGACCCAGCCCGGTTCCCTTGGTTCCCTTGGTGGTGAAGAAGGGCTCGAAGATGTGGGCCTGGGTTTCGGAGTCCATGCCGGCGCCGGTGTCGCTCACCGCCAGCATTACGTATTCTCCTGGTTTCACTGGAGAATGAAAGTGCGCGTAGTTTTCATCCAGGGAAACGTTCGCGGTTTCAATCGTGAGTTTGCCGCCGCCAGGCATCGCATCCCGCGCGTTAACCGCAAGATTCATGATGACCTGTTCGATCTGTCCCGGATCAGTTTTCACCGCACCCAGCTCTTGCCCCGGCGCCATCGCCAATTCAATGTCTTCGCCAATCAAGCGGGTCAGCATCTTGAGGTTTTCAGTGATGACCGAATTCAGATCGAGCACCTTCGGAGTCAGCATCTGTTGGCGGCTGAAGGCCAGCAGTTGACGAGTGAGCGCAGTGGCGCGCTGGGCGGCCTTGCGCAATTTCTCGAGCCGGGCTGCTCAATGCAGAATCATCCCCTGCGCGCTCGGTGAGTATCTCGCAGTAGCCCGAGATCACCATCAGGAGATTGTTGAAGTCGTGGGCGACGCCGCCCGCCAGGCGGCCAATGGCTTCCATCCTCTGCGATTGGCGGAACTGTTGTTCGAGAGCGCGAGTTTCAGTCACATCCTCGGCGAACAGCTCAAAGAAGATGGCATTGCCTTCCCGCCGGGTACTGCCCGATAACCGGACGATGATCGGTCGTCCACCCGACGGCCGCTTCCATTGGGCGGTCAGTCCGCTGAATGGACGAGCGGCCTTTAAGTGGTCGGCCAGAGCAAACCATTCCTGCGCATCTACGTGCAGCGTAATTAGGTTGCGAGAGCTGAGTTCATCGATCGAACTGCAACCCAGCATGGCAATGAAAGCCGGGTTGGCCTGAACGATCGTTCCCTCAGCATCGCAGCGCGCAATTCCATACGGGGCATGGGTCACCAGGGCGCGAAAGTTTCGTTCGGAACTGCGCAATCCGTCCTGAGCAGCACGTAAGGCGCCGTTTGACCAGCAGATCAGGGCAGCAACAAAAACAAACAGCCCCAGGTGGATCAGTGCCTGGCGATAGTCCTGGGGAGAATGTTGCCCTGCCAGCGAAAAGTACGCCACTACGGTGATAGCAAAAGATGTCGCCACCAGCCCTGGCTTCCATCCGCCGTACCAGGCGCTTACCATAATGGCGACCGCAAACACCACCAGCCGGCTCTCCACCACGTTGGCTAGCAGAAGGGCTGGAATGAGTGCCAGAATGATGCTGAGTAACGCGACGCCGTAACGCAGGACAGGGGCCCGTCCAGGCGGGATTTGCAAGCTGCGGAGAAGGGGGAGCTTCACTCGCATACAGGAATCATGGTATTTCCCGGAATGCGACTAGCGCGAGTTACTAGAGGTCACTGTTCATCCGCCAAGTAGACCTTGTGCTTCGGGTTCCGGAAGATGTGCAACCAAATCACAAATGTGGAAAACCACGCCTAAATATTTTGAGGAGGAATCACGCCGACCCAACCGCAATCGCGTTCGTCCTTGGTAGAGTGGGTAGAGGTTTCAGATGGCAAGCTCCACAATTCCGGCCAACAGAATCGCAGGTGGCAGTTTTCTGATACGGGATCTCCGTACCGACGAAGTTTTCACTCCCGAAGACTTCACCGACCAACACCAACTCATCGCCCAAACCGCAGAAGAGTTCGCCCTCAAGGAAATTGTCCCCAACATCGACAAGATGGAGCACAAAGACTTTTCGGTTACCCGCGAACTTTTGAAGAAGGCCGGGGAGTTGGGGCTAAGTTCGGTCGATATTCCTGAAGCTTACGGCGGTATGGAGCTCGACAAAGTCACCTCTGCCATCATCGCCGACCGTATCTCGAAGTACGCGGGCTTCGCGACCTCCTGGGGCGGTCATACCGGCATTGGTACTTTGCCGATCGTGTATTTCGGTACCGCCGAACAAAAGCAAAAATATCTGCCTCGCCTTGCCACTGGAGAAATTGTCGGCGCCTACGCGCTTTCAGAGGCGTCCTCTGGCTCAGACGCGCTGAATTGCCGCGCCCGTGCCCAGCTTTCGCCCGACGGCAAACACTACATTCTGAACGGGGAAAAGATGTGGATCACCAATGCCGGCTTCGCCGACCTGTTCACGATTTTCGCGAAGATTGACGGCGAGAAGTTCACTGCTTTTCTGGTAGAGAAATCTTTTCCCGGATTTTCCATCGGCGCAGAAGAACACAAGATGGGAATTCGCGGGTCGTCGACCTGCCCCCTGATCCTCAATGACTGTAAGGTGCCCGCCGAAAACCTGCTGGGGGAAATCGGCAAGGGCCACGTCATCGCGTTCAACATCCTCAACGTCGGACGCTTCAAGCTTGGCGCGATGTGCGTCGGTGGCGCGAGAGTTGCGTTGTCGAATTCGATTGCCTATGCCCGCCAGCGTAAGGCTTTCAGCAAGACCATCGTCGACTTTGGGCTGGTGCGCGAAAAGCTGGCCAACATGGCGATGCTTATCTATGTAGGCGAATCCATGGTGTACCGCACGGTAGGAATGATGGACACCACGCTCAGTGATGTCGACAAAGCCGCGCCCGATGCGGCGCGCCAGACGCTGAAAGCCATTGAGGAATACGCGGTCGAGTGCTCCATCATCAAAGTATGGGCTTCGGAGATGCTCGATTACGTGGTCGATGAGACGGTGCAGATATTTGGCGGCTATGGCTTCGTCGAAGAATATCCTGCCGAGCGGGCTTATCGTGATGCCCGCATCAATCGCATCTTTGAAGGCACCAACGAGATCAACCGCCTCATTATTTCCGGATTCCTGTTGAAGCGGGCGGCCTCGGGGCAGCTTCCCTTGCTTGCCGCCATCAAAAAATTGATGGACGAGCTGCTTGCCGGGCCATCCCCAGGAGATGAAGCAGAAGGTGTGCTTGCCGCTGAGGGAAAATTAATCGCACAGGCCAAGAAACTCGCGTTGTTTGCGGCCGGGGCGGCCAGTCAGAAATATATGCAGGCGATTCAAGATCAGCAGGAAATCATGGGCGCCATCGCCGACCTGGTGATAGAAGTCTATGCCATGGAATCGGCATTTCTGCGGGCGCAAAAAATTGTGCCATTGAATTCGTTCGCCATTGCCATGACTCAGGTCTATCTGTCGGGGGCGATGGAGCGAATGGAAGCCGCCGCGCGCAAGATTCTCACGGCAGTCGCGGAAGGCGACAACTTGCGCGTTCAAATGGCGATTCTGCGGCGGCTGGCGAAACATGATCCCTACAACACGATTGCTCTCCGGCAGCAGATCGCCCGGAAGACGATCGACCGCGGCAAATACGCTATCGAATGATTCCCGCAAAAAGCATTATCGCCTTGTCAATCCCGCGTTAGTAACCACTTTTAGCGGGTAACTTGTGTACTCCGGTCGAGTAACTCGCGTAAGTTTTCTTCCCGCAAATTTCACCCTATGATCCCCGCAGTCGTTGACAGGTGGGGACATGGATCGTCGTCGCAAATCACGGGTAAACGTACCGCTATCAGTAAGAGTCTGGGGAGTGGATGCTCATTCCGTTCCCTTCACGCACTTGGGCCGGCTGCGAAACGTAAGTGAAGGCGGAGCCGTCCTGACCGGGATAGCCCGAACGGTGCGGGCGGGTGAGGTACTCGACGTTCAGTATGGCGAGGAGAAGACGCAAATGCGCGTGATTTGGGTGGGCAAACCCAACAGCCCAAATTCGGGGGAGATCGGCGTGCAGCAGTTACCGACGGAGGCTCCGATTTGGGGGTTGGATCTCCATCATTGCAGTCGAATGGTTGGCCGGGCATAACGACCTGAGACGGGAGTAACCAGCCATGGGGTTACTAGTCTCTGGTTGACTTGGCGAAAAGAGGGCGGCTTTGGCCGCCCCTCTTTTCTTGGATCTGACTTTCGCCTGCAATGCCATTTGCGAGCGTCAGGCTGCTCCAGGAGGACCGCCAACATTCAGCGATTCCTCCTGTTCCGCTCAGAATCTCGTTTTCCGTGTATGTAAATACCCAATCAGGACCTATCGTTTTGGTGTGATGATTGGAGCGAAACCCGGACCGATGCCTGCCGCCTGATCTTCGAAAACAGACGTATTACCCTTGCCGGAGTCATAACGGCTGATGCACTTCGAGAAGCGCAGCCGTTTGCACGCCCGTCGCTAATCTTCTATCCTGCCGATTCGACAAAATCCACCTTAGGAAACTTCATGCGCATCGTGCTCGCCCTCGTTGCCCTGTGTTTTGCGTTTGTCACCGTTACCGGCGCAGAGGAACATCTCCCGGTCAATCTCATGCCCGTCCCGGCGCACTTGCAGGCCAACACCGGGCAGCTCACCGTTGATCCCTCTTTTTCTGTCGCCATCACCGGCCATAACGATGAGCGCCTACACCGGGCTGCTGAACGATTCCTGGAGCAGCTGCGCCGCCAGACCGGCATGTTGCCGCTCGACCTGAAGATCGTGGACGGTACCAACGCCAGTCTCGTGGTCCAGGTCGAAAAAGCAAGCAAGGAAATCCCTGAGCTCGGCGAGGATGAATCCTATACGCTGGAAATTTCGAGCTCCGGCGGCAAGCTGGCCGCTCCGACAACGCTGGGCGCACTGCGCGGCCTGCAGACTTTCCGGCAACTGGTGACCAATACTCCAGCCGGATTCGCGGTTCCTGCGGTCTCTATTCAGGACGTGCCACGGTTTCCCTGGCGTGGCCTGATGATTGATGTCGGCCGTCATTTCATGCCGCTAGACGTCCTGCGCCGTAATCTCGACGGCATGGAAGCGGTGAAGCTGAATGTGTTCCATTGGCATCTTTCCGAGAATCAGGGCTTCCGCGTAGAGAGCAAAAAGCTGCCCAAGCTGCACCAGATGGGATCGGACGGAAACTATTACACTCAGGCTGAAATCAAAGATCTGATTGCCTACGCTGCCGACCGCGGCATTCGCATTGTGCCCGAATTCGATATGCCTGGGCATAGCACGGCGTGGTTCGTGGGTTATCCCGAAATCGCCAGCGGTCCCGGGCCCTATGCCATCGAGCGCAACTGGGGCGTGATGGATCCGGCGATGGACCCCACCAATGAAAAGACCTACAAGTTCCTGGAAACCTTTATCGGAGAAATGACGAAGCTTTTTCCCGACAAGTATTTTCACATTGGCGGCGATGAAGTGAACGGCAAGGAGTGGGACCGGAATTCGGAGATCCAGGACTTCATGCACTCGCATAACATCAAAAGCAATGCCGAGCTGCAGGCCTACTTCAACGAGCACGTTTCCAAGATCGTTAGCAAGAACAACAAGATCATGGTGGGCTGGGACGAGATACTGCAACCTTCATTGCCCAAAAATATAGTCATTCAATCGTGGCGCGGGCCAGCCTCTCTCGCACAGGCCGCCAAACAGGGCATTCACGGGATTCTCTCCGCCGGGTACTACGTGGATTTGAACTATTCCGCCGCACAACACTACGCCGCGGATCCGCTTGGCGATACCGCCGCCAGTCTCACCCCTGAAGAACAAAAGTTTGTTCTGGGTGGAGAGTCTTGCATGTGGTCCGAGTTTGTCTCTCCGGAAAACATGGACTCGCGCATCTGGCCTCGGACCATTGCCATCGCCGAACGTCTGTGGTCGCCGCAGAACGTCACCGACGTGAACTCGATGTATCAGCGTATGTACGAAGTGGGCCGGCAACTCGACTGGCTCGGCATTACCCACAACTCAAACTATGGGCCGATGTTGCGCCGGATCGCTGCTAGCGAAGACATCTCATCGTTGAAAACGCTGGCAGATGTTGTCGAACCGGTAAAAGGCTACAAGCGCGACGAGCTTGCGGCCTCGCCCCCGACCAGTCTGACCCCGCTCAACCGGATGATCGACGCGTCCCGTCCTGAGAGCGAGACTGCCCGCCGGTTCGCACTTACGGTGGATGATTACCTTGCGGGAAACAATAAGCCCCAGAACGAAGCTGAACTTCGCCGCCTGCTGACGCTTTGGCGCGCCAATGATGCCGCGCTGAGACCGTTGCTCTCGCAATCGTTCCTGCTCGCGGAAGTAGCTCCGCTTTCGGCGCATTTGTCAGCGCTGGGTTCGACAGGACTGGAATCTTTAGATTTCCTTAGTCGCAGTGAGCATCCATCCGATGCCTGGAAATCGCAGCAGCAGACGATGCTTGATCAGGCAAAGACTCCCGATCATTCGCAGCTTCTGCTGGTGATCGTCCCGGCGGTGCAGAAATTGGTGGAGGCTGCGGAGAAGTGAGCTTGTTGCCTAGGGGCGGTAGGAATTCTTCATCGCAAAGAGCGCTTCCTAAAGAATACACAGTGTTGGGCTGTTATCCAGGGGGAGGAATGTTCGCCGGATCAACCGTCTGGTCGAGGTAGATCCATAGCACTCGTGCCAGCAGCGTGATCGCTGGAGCCAGAGGCAAGAAAAGGACCACGCCCCAGATCGCAGCTTTCGTAATCCACCAACCAGTGAGCGTCCACACGACCAATGCCAGGAGCGCGATGGTCACCAGAGCCAGACCGTAGCTGATATACATCGCACCCAGGAAATATCCTGGTTCCCGCTCATACTTCAGATTGCAGACCGAGCACTGTTGGTACATCTTCGGCCATCCCAGGAAGACGGAGGAGTCAAAGATTCTCCCCACGCGGCAGCGCGGGCAGCGCTGGCGAAGGATGCTCCCGAGTGTGGAGGGTCTGATCGCGGCTTGCATCCCGACAATTAGAACATGACGCTGGCCGTGCACGGACGGAGTGCCCGTGCCACATTCCTAGTGCAGGGACTTTAAATAGCTGACCAACTGCCAGATCTGCGGGTCACCCAGCTTCGACCAAGGGGGCATGCCTTTGGCCATGCTGCCGTTTACTAGCAGATAATGGAGTTCGCCCGGAGTAGCCTGCTGCTGAATACGCGGGCTTACCAGCGACGGATGCTTCTTGTTGCCGGCAGCGTTTTCGCCGTGGCAATGCGAGCAATGCTGTAGGAAGACTTGCCTGCCTGAGTCAACGGCGCCTGATTGGTTCTGGTAGGGGTTGGTCTTTTGTTGTTCCGGTGGCGGCACTTTCTTCAGCCATCCGCCGTTGAACTCAGCCGCGAACGAGACCGCAGCCAGCAGAAACACCACAAGGGAAGAGCGGATCACTGCCTGCCCCGGTGGAAACGGCTCAGGAACTGGTCGACTTCGTAGGCGATGCCGAAGCGATAGAGGCGCGGCACACTGTAATCATTGAGTCCGAACGACGGTGAGAATGATAATGTTACGCCGTTTGGGGACGACCAGTTCACGGTTGGTCCGAGAAATTGAGAGGTAAGCCGCGTGCCGAAGCTGTAGCGATCGCCCAGGCCGCCGTACATTTCGACACCCGCCTGCCACTTTTCCAGGCAGAAGGTACAGGGTTTCGGGCTGGCTTCCAACTTCAGCGGCCGGCTGGCACCCACCGCGTAGCCAAACTCCCAGGGCTCATTGGCAAGGTTCTTCTCTACAATGATGTTTTCGCTCACGTTCCAGCCTTTGAAGTTGCTGCCCAGAATCAACTTCAACTCGATTTCCCGCTTCTTCTCTGCTCTGACCTGGTCGTTCGGCTCGCTGAGGTCAGCCTTCCCATCGTGGCCGACGATCTCGCGTAGTGTCTTATCAGCGCCGTTGATGTCTTCAAATTCAACATAGAGCACAGGATTGATCCAATGCTCGCGCAAGAGGGGGCGGAAGCGGTTCTCCCAGCGGTATCCGGTGAAGATGGTGCTTTCGTTCCGAGTAGTTTGGCCGTCCAAATAGAACTCCGTTGTCCACCAGGTCTTGATACCGTATTCGACTTCGAGGCTCGAACCCAAGAAACGGTTCCCTTCCGGTGGCTTACCGGAGACGTTCAAGAATTCGATTTCGAGATTCCCCGGTTCCTCCATTTCATGAGAATAGGTCAAAAAATAGGGACGCTCTTGCGCTTTGCATGAGATGGGAAGAAGGACAAGCACGAACAAACCGAGGCAAAACCTGCGCAACATTGACTCTCCGGGGAGGTAATATGAAATTGAATTTCAATTTCATAATAAAAACGATAATGGCATTGTCGCGGCCTGTCAAACCCTGCCATGGATGTTCGCGCTATGCTTTTCTCATCGAGACGACGCGCGGAATAGATTGAAGATCGCGGATAATGCGACGTTCGTTCCAGCCACCAAGGAGAGGTTCTACTGCTCCGGCGATAGTGCCGCTAATCTCCATCACTAAATAGCCGCCGGATTTCAGGACGGTCATGGCCTGGGGAATTAGGCGCTCGATGATTTCTAAACCTGTGTGGCCCGCAAACACAGCATTACGGGGTTCAAATTTGCGAACCTCCAACTGAACCTCATCTTCTTCGCTCTCACCCACGTAGGGAGGGTTAGACACCACAAGATCAAAACCATTCGCGGCAAATCCTTCCAGCAGATCTTGTTGAAGGAAGCGTACTCGCGCTTCCAGTTGATGCCGGGCAGCATTGGCGCGGGCAATCTCCAGCGCTTCAGCAGAAATATCTATGGCATCAATTTCCGCGTTGGGCAACTCTTTCGCCAGAACCAGAGCGATACAACCGGAGCCGGTGCCGACGTCGACAATCTTCGGAGTCTCCAGCTTGCCAGCCACCGGCAACACTGTCTCGATCAGGTGCTCGGTCTCAGGCCGCGGAATGAGCACAGCGGGCGAGACGATGAAATCCATCCCCCAGAATTCCTGATGGCCGGTGATGTATTGCGACGGGATTCCTTGCGCTCGTTGCGCCAGAGCATGGTCATAGCGGGCGAAGGACTGGGCTTCGAGTGCGTCGTCTCCGTGGGCGTAGAGATAGGCACGATCTTTGCCCAATACGAACATCAGCAGCACCTCCGCGTTCAAACGAGGGGATCCGACCTGTGCCGCAGCGAGGCGATCTATACCGGCCTTGAGAGCTTCGCGCAGGAGCATGCACCTATTGAAACATGTTCTCAATGCTCGTCTATAGACAGCGCTTCGCTGCTTCTTATCGAGTGCGTCGGGTGGCTAGGCTGCGACTGGCGATAATGTTCCCTGCTGCTGCCACGAGCAAACTGCGGGGCCCGCATATTGTGGCGAATCCTAGGAATTGCGACGCACGATCTCTGCATTCAATAACGTCGCAAACGTCACCCAGACCAGATACGGCATGAAGGCCCGCGCAGCGTTGCGATCGACTCCGCGGACGGTGGCGATGTAGGCCGCAATCAGGGAATCGAGCAGCAAAGTGTCGGCCAGTGCGAGCGCTGGTTCCTGCTCTCCGAAGAACAGTTTCGACCATTCGGCGTTCGCCGCCAGTTGCGCATTCCAGAGCGTGAGGCCGACGCTACGCCGCACCGAGGGACGCGAACGCCAAACCCGCCATCCCGACCATGCCATCAGGGCGTAAAGTGTGGTCCAGACGATCGGGAAAGCTTTGTCCGGAGGAGTGAAGGCGGGCTGGTTGAGGGCGCGGTACCAGAGTCTCGATCTATTCCGGCTGAACTTCGCTCCTGAACTGGCGGCACTCATAGTAGCAGCAACGAATCCGGCCAAGGCGAGAAGTGATTGCGTAGTGCTGGGTGATTTCATAAAGCCCTCCGGCTGACACGGCCTGCTCTGGATAGGGCATCGGCTTCGGCCGTATCGATAGGCTCGGCCATGTTCTGCAGGGCACGAGCGCGGCGCCAAGGATTCAGCAAGCAGCCAGTTGTGCCGGATCGGCGGTCCAAGTCCCAACATCAATGGCACCGCTGAAGCCGATGCGCACGATCGAAGCTAGGGTGCAGATTGGGGCAAACGCGTTGCTCGCTTAGTGGGTCGCTACTGCTTCATGCTTCAATTTTTCGGCTTCGTAGTGGGTCACCAGCGCGTCGATAATGGGTTGCAACTTGCCGTCCATCACCTCCTGCAACTGATGGATGGTGAGTCCGATGCGATGGTCGGTGACGCGGTTCTGGGGAAAATTGTAGGTACGGATCTTTTCGCTGCGGTCGCCTGACCCGACCATGGACTTGCGCTCTTTGGCGAGGGCATCCTGCTGCTTCTGCATTTCGACTTCATAGAGGCGAGCGCGCAGCACCCGCATGGCCTTGTCGCGATTCTTGATCTGGGACTTTTCATCCTGGCAGCTGACCACGGTGTTCGTGGGAATATGGGTGATGCGGACAGCAGAATAAGTTGTGTTGACGGACTGTCCGCCGGGGCCGGAAGAGCAGAAGGTGTCGATGCGAAGGTCTTTGGCCTCGATTTTGATGTCAACGTCTTCGGCTTCTGGTAGCACCGCGACAGTAATCGCTGAGGTGTGAACTCTGCCTTGCGTCTCGGTCTGCGGCACACGCTGGACCCGATGCACACCGCTCTCGTATTTGAGCTGCGAATAGACTCGGTTGCCCTCGACCAGGGCAATGATTTCTTTCATGCCACCTACACTTGAGTCCGACGAGGAGAGCACCTCGACCTTCCAGCGCTGGGTCTCGGCGAAGCGCGTATACATGCGGAACATTTCGGCCACGAACAAAGTCGATTCGTCTCCACCGGTTCCGGCGCGGATTTCAAGCACGACGTCTTTCTCGTCGTTGGGATCCTTTGGCAGGAGCATAAAGCGGAGTTCATCTTCAACGCCCGTTACGCGCGATTCCAGCTTGTCGAGTTCTTCCTGGGCGTAGGCACGCATGTCGCCATCAGTTTCCTCGGCGATCACAGCACGGCTTTCGGCAATGCCCCGCTTCAGATCCTTGTACTCGCGGTATTTTTCGACGGTCTCGGAAATCTCGCTGTGAGCTTTGGCGGTTTTCTGGTATCTCGCCGAGTCGTTGGTAATGTCCGGCGATGCCAGAGCCTGGGTCAGCTCTTCGTATTTGGCTTCTAGTTGATCTAGTCTTTCAAACATATGCGCTCCAGGGTGGACGTAGCGGAGCTACGTCTCCAGACGGCCTTTCCAAATATTGATGGGGAACGTAGAAACAGTATTTTCGCGGGGGGCCCGCTAGGCAATAACTAATTCGCCGCCTTGTTGCTTTTCGAGCGACATGGCTTGTTCCAGCGCAGCAATGGCGCACTCGGCTTGATCGTCCGAAGGCGGTTTGGTGGTGACTCGCTGCAGCCATAGGCCGGGGGCCGTGAGCAGAGCGAAGAAGGAACCGCGATGCTTGGCGGCGAAGCGGATCATCTCGTAGGACACGCCGGCGATTACCGGCAGCAGAGCGATCCGAATTCCGAAGCGAGCCCAGAACGTCGTCACCGGGATCACCATGTAGACCAGCATGGAGATCAGCATCACGGTCATCAAAAAGCTGGTTCCGCAACGCGGATGAAAAGTCGAATACTTTTGCACGTGGGCAACTCCAAGCGGGTCGCCATTTTCAAATGCGTAAACCGTCTTGTGCTCGGCACCGTGATATTCGTACACGCGGCGAATGTCCCTGAATAACGAGACGCCCCAGATGAACAGCAGGAACAATCCGATGCGGATCAGGCCATCGACCAGGTTGAACATGATCTGTCCGCTAAACACTGGGCTGACTTTTTTGATTTGGGTCGCGGCCAGCAGCGGCAGGTACTTATACATGAAGATGAAGAAACCTACAGAGAAGATGATGTTGATGGTCGCCATCCAGCCACTGATCTCTATTTTCTTCTTGCCTTCTTCTTCCGGCTGAATCGCTTCGAGCGCAGTGTTGGCGGAAAAACGCAGGGCGCGGAAACCTAACGTCATGGCATGGCCTAACGTTGCAACTCCGCGGATCACCGGCCAGCCGGTCCACTTATGTTTTTCAGAAAGCCTTTCGAGCGGCTCGCTGTGCAGAGCAATTTCTCCCGATGGCTTGCGGCAGGCAATCGCCCACGCGTGCGGAGAGCGCATCATAACGCCTTCGAGCACGGCTTGGCCGCCCACCAACGTCTCCTCGCCACCCTCGAGCGCGGGAAGAAGCTGGACAGCCACCAGAAATCGCCAAAGTGTCCGTAGAAACTGCATGGTTGTTAGATGATGCCTGCGGCGGGCGAGGCTCAATGCATGACTAGGGTAGCATAGCTCGAGTGGCAATTGTAAGTCTCTGAATCGGTTGAAGTTATGAAGGCATTCGCACAAGCCGCTGAAAAAATCGCGGGCACGACCAAAAAGTTACAAAAGACTTCGCTCGTCGCGGACTATTTCAAGTCGCGAACCCTGGAGGAAGCCGGTGTCTCGGCGGTGTTTTTGTCAGGCCGGCCGTTTCCGGTTTGCGAGGAAGCCATCCTGCAAGTCGGCGGCTCCCTTCTGTGGCGACTCGTGGGAGAGCTTTCCGGCAAGAGCGAACAGGATTTGACCCAGGCGTATCGCAAGCTGGGCGACTTGGGATCGGTTGCGGGCGAGGTATTGGGATCTCAAGGGTCTGGCCTCAGCGTTCTTGAAGCGCGCGACCGGTTTCGGCAGATTGCAAAAACTCGTGGCCCCTCAGCCAAAGAAGTTTTGGTGCGAGAGCTGCTATCGCGTTCATCGCCGCTCGAGGCGAAGTACTTAATAAAGATTATGACCGGGGACCTCCGCATCGGTTTGAAGGAAAGCCTGGTAGAAGAGGCGATCGCCAGGGCCTACCGTGGAACTCCGCGCGAGGTTCAGCGCGCCAATATGTTGCTGGGCGATATTGGCGAGACGCTGTTGCTGGCCGCCGCAGGGAAACTGGCGGAGGCCAATATGCGGTTGTTTCATCCACTGGGATTCATGTTGGCCAGTCCGGCGCAGACTGCCGAAGATGCGATGGCCTCCTTTCACAACGCGTGGGTGGAAGACAAATACGACGGCATTCGCGCCCAGGTACACAGTTCGGGCGATGAGGTACGCATCTTCTCGCGGACACGCGATGACATCACCGAATCTTTCCCTGAACTACCGGAGCAATTGAGCGGGCTTCCGCAAGACGCAATCCTGGACGGAGAAATACTGGCCTGGAGTTTTTCTGCAGAACCCGGACGCGCGCTGCCTTTTAGCGCGCTGCAGAAGCGTCTTGGGCGAAAGAAAGTCAGCTACCAAATGATGCGGCAGGTTCCGGTGGCGTTTCTAGCGTTTGATGTGCTGTATTCCGGAGGCCAATTGTTGATTGATCGTCCGTTGCGGGAACGCGCGAAGATTCTCGATCAGCTGCTCGCGGGACGAAGACCAGGGCACCGTCGCAGGCGTGATCAGGGTCAGCTTGAATTCGCGGCCACGCCCGAAGCTACGGAAATCCGAGTGGTACGGGCTCCCATGTTTCAGGCAGCGTCTGCAGCGGAACTCGATCAGTTGTTTGAAGCAGCGCAGGCTCGAGGCAACGAGGGTCTGATGATCAAGGATCCGGAGTCGGCTTATACGCCGGGGCGTCGCGGAAAGTCGTGGCTGAAGCTCAAGCGCGAACTGGCAACACTAGACGTTGTGGTTACAGCCGTAGAGTACGGGCATGGCAAAAGAATCGGTGTGTTGAGTGACTACACTTTTGCGGTGCTGGATTGGATAGGGAGCGGTTGGTGAATATCGGGAAGGCATATTCGGGGCTGACGGATGTTGAGATCGCCGAGATGAGCCAGTGGTTCTTGCAGCATGTGGTGGAAGACCAGGGATTTCGCCTGCTGGTGGAACCGAAGATTGTGCTGGAAGTGGCGTTCAATAACATGATGATTTCGGAACGGCATGAGAGTGGGCTGGCGTTGCGGTTTCCACGCATTGTGAGGCTGCGGCCGGATAAATCGCCGGAAGAGGCGGATACGGTGGGGCGGGCGCGGGAGATCTATGAGCGCCAGGGAAAATAATGCGCAGAGATTTTCCATTCCGCCCGGAGGGAGGAATGACCAGATTTGGGGAAGAGTTCAGGGTTCTAGTTGGATTTTTTCGTTGAGGAACTTCTTATCGGCTTCCTCCGTGCCCGCAAGCTCGAACGAATTCGTGATTGTTGCCTTCCCTTTTTCTACACTGGTGATGACGTAGGAGCATCCGAACCAGTGAGCTTCTGCGAAGTCGGTTTTGGACCATTGCGCCGGGTGATCGGGGTGGGAATGGTAGAAACCGACGATGTCTTCTCCGCGATTGCGCCCCTCGCGCTGAATACGGATTAGGTCTTTGGGATCGATGTTATAGCGATTATGGGCGGAGTCAGTGCGGGTGTTTCCGGCACGCGCGGAAGAGGTGACGATGCGAGTGTCTCCGTCCATCTGACCGAGGAGAACACCGCAGCATTCGTGGGGGTAGGTTTCCTGACCGTGGGCGCGGAGGGCGTCGTAAACAGATTGGGTTAGTTTCAACATAGATTTTCAAAAGCGTGTGGGCGGACGCCCTCCCCCGCCAATGCCGGCAGCGACAACCTTTGAATGCAGATCAGCCCGCATGGCGGCCGAGGGGACCGCCCCGACATTAAACTGCCGTCTCCCAGAACCTTTCACTCAAATATTTGTCGCCGGAATCCGGAAGAATCGTCACAACTACTGCCGGCTCATCCTTCTTCAACCGGGACGCAATTTGCAAAGCGCCCACTACTGCCGCACCGGCCGAGATTCCCGCCAGCAATCCTTCTTCACGGGCCAAGCGAACCGCCATGGCATGCGCGTCCTCGGTGGCGATGCCCAGATCCTCGTCGGCTAAGCACGCGTCATAAATCTTGGGGACGATCGCAGTCTCCATGTGCTTGGCGCCTTCGATGCCGTGGAAGGGAGAGTCCGGTTGCAGCGAGATGCAGCGAATATTCGGGTTCAGTTCTTTGAGCCGGCGGGTAGTTCCGACGAAGGTCCCGCTTGTCCCCAGCATGGAGACAAAATGGGTGATACGTCCCTCGGTCTGTTGCCAGATTTCGTTGGCTGTGCCATGGTAATGAGCTTGCCAGTTGGCAGGATTGGAATACTGGTCGGCGTAAAAATATTTATCGCGATGTTCGGCATAGAGCGCACGCGCAGTTTGGATGGCACCGTCGGAGCCTTCGCCGGGATCGGTATAAATAATGTGGGCGCCGTAAGCATGCAGGATGCGCTTGCGCTCGGGCGAAACATTTTCCGGCATACAGAGAGTGACCGGAAAATTTTCGGCTGCACCGATCATGGCATACGCGATGCCGGTGTTGCCGCTGGTGGAATCGAGAAGCGAGATGCCGGGGCGAAGTTTTCCGGCGGCGCGCGCTTCGGCAACAATGCGGGACGCGGCACGATCTTTCACCGACCCGCCGGGGTTAAACCACTCGGCTTTGCCCAAGAGTTGCAGGGCAGGAAAGTCACGCGCAATTCGCTCGAGCCGCAGAAGCGGAGTGTTGCCAACTAACTCAAGGGCGCGGCAGCCAAGAGGACGTAGTTCATTCCCGGCTTGGCGCGAGCCGCTGCCTTCGGCGGCATCTGCCGTAGAACTGGCCACTTGCGGGTGTTTCGAGAGGGCGTTTGGCATGCGCGAAAAGGGACTGCCGGTACCATCGTAACGTATATATGAGACAAAACCCCGGGTGCAGGGCTGCCTCTTAGATTATAAGAGAGCCTTGATCGATCTATCGATAAGCATCTTTTTTGAGATTGCGCATCTAACCAACCGGATATAGGACGAGAAAGAGACGAAATGGCAACCAAAGTAGACGAACGATCGTACGAAGACGCACTCAGCTGGCTGCGCGAGCATGGATTTGATCTGCTCGAAGCGCCCGGATCGACACCCCGGGTGTTCCTGAAGAAATATGGCGTCTCGGCGGCAATCCAGAAAGATGGCGAAGATGGCGTGAAGATTTTTGCCTATCCCGGCTATTTGATCGGAAGCGAAATTTCCAAGCTGGTGAACAAGGGATACCAGCAGTTTCTGAAGACGGCCAAGAATGAGGTTCCGGCCACCGCCGATCACCTCAAGGCGCTGCATCAATTTTCTGAAGAGATGAAAGAGGCCTTGAATTTGCCGAGCCTGTACAACGAGTCGCTGGGAACCGTGAGCGAGGCTTACCAGTACGATCGCATCAAGGATCGCGACAAGCCGCAGACCGATCGTCCGAAGCGGCCCTGGGAAGTAAAGGGGAAGGCGTTGGCGGCGAAGAAGACCCGGGCTTAGCGGGGCTCACCACACACTGTCATCCCGAAAGGCGCGTTTTAGGCGGCCAGGGACCCACCCTTCCCGGGCGACGCTTTCTCCGATGATTTAGGAGACTACTTTTTCACTCGAATCTGTACTCGCGTTCCTTCTGGCAATTCTCCGTTCGCAATCCTGATCACTCCGTTTTGAACCACGCCTTCGAATTCTTGCGGAGCGGCTCGCACGGCCGGCGCAGCAACTGACCGCGATCGGCCCATTCCCCGGTCCATGGCGTCGTTTGCCAGCCGGTCGGCTTCGCTGTTGTGCTCACGCAGGGCATGTCCAATCGAGAACCAGTCGAGTTGCGCGATTAGATCTTTGGCCCGCGCGTGCAAATCCTGCAACGCCAGATTTTTGACTTTGTAGATTCCCTTGATTTGCTTTACCAGGAGTTCCGAGTCGCTGATCAGCTTGAGGGCCTTGTGCCCATTCGCAACCGCATACTCGAGCGCGCCGATCAGCCCCTGGTATTCGGCAACATTGTTGGTCTGGTGTCCGAGATATTCGCTGAGAGTGGCGATCTTTTTCCCGGACTGATCTTCGATGACCACACCATAGCCTGCGGGACCTGGATTTCCGCGCGCCCCGCCATCACTGTGGGCAATGATGTAGGACGAGGGCGCGCTGCGTGATTGGTGGGACTGGGGGAAAAGGGACATAGATTCTATTTTCCGGCGGTAAGGCGCGTGGCCAGCCGCTGCGGCAAATTCGCAGCGACGATTCTTTCCTGTGCTTTGCGGACGTCGTAAGGCACGCGGTAGAAGCTGATGAGTCGAGCATCAGAATCGTATAACGCAAAACCGGCGCGCCAATCCCCGTCGCGCGGCTGACCGACGGAACCGGGATTGATCAAGTAACTCGCCCCATCTTCCAATTTGAGTTCGCAGATCTCCTGCTGGCCGATGGTGGTGTATTGCGGACGAAAACTGCTGTCCGTCGAAAAGCCGCCCTGCAGGTGAGTGTGCCCGAGAAAGGTGAGGGGGACGGAAGCATCCTTGAGAGTAAACACCGCGTCCTCTTCGGATACGACATACTCATCTTCATCGTGCGGCGAGCCGTGAACGAACTGAACACCGGGAAGACCGTCGATCTGCAAAGGCCCCGAAGGCAGAGAACGCAACCAATCGGCATTTTCCTTGCTGAGCTGCTCGCGTGTCCATAGTGCGGCGAGGCCTGCTACGGGGTTGAAGTCGCGCAGTTCCAACAAACCAACTGCAGCTTTGTCGTGATTGCCCCGGACAAATAATTTGCCTAACTCTCTTGATCGCGCGACCACTTCATTGGGGCTGGCGCCGTAGCCGACGATATCGCCCAGGTTAACGATGAGGTCGTACGGCGGCGCGGCGGCCAGGCAGGCTTCGAGCGCCTCAAGGTTGCTATGAATATCGCTTAGAAGGAGGATGCGCACGCGACTCCCGGATTATAGCGCCTATCTTCTGTTTGCGAGTTGGGTTGATGCCGGTCTAAGCAATAAGCACGAAGAGCACGAAGAATTTCCTAGTGAACTTTCGTGTCCTTCCTGGTTATCGCGTTTATTACCGGGCAGCGAGCCAGGTGACCAGCGCCCACCTCAACCAAGCGCGGAGGCACGACGCGGCACTCTGGGATGCGGTAACTGCAGCGTGGTTCGAACAAGCATCCCGGAGGCAATGCGTGCAGCGGCGGCACGGTGCCTTCGATTGTTGCCAAGGGATGAGTACGGTCAGTAGCCAAGGTCGGAGCCGAATTCAGCAATCCTCGGGTGTAGGGATGCGAAGGATAGCGAAAAATTTCCGCTTTCGTCCCCAACTCCACCAAATTTCCCGCGTACAGGACGGCCACACGATCGGCCACTTGAGAAACCACAGCCAGATCGTGGGAGATGAACAGCATGGCCAGGCCGAACCTGGCCCGCAATTCCGATAACAGATCAAGTATCTGCGCCTGAATAGTTACGTCGAGGGCGGTGGTAGGTTCGTCCGCGATCAGCAGCTTCGGACGGTTGACGATGGCCATCGCGATCATCACCCTTTGCCGCATTCCACCGGAAAGTTGATGAGGATAGTCACGCGCCCGGCGGTCAGGATCGGAGATGGCAACTTCCTTCATAGCCTCGACAGCGCGGTTCCATGCTTCCTTCTTGCTGACCGGGTGATGAGCCCGCACTGCTTCCGCGATTTGGGCGCCGACACGCATCACAGGATTGAGCGCGGTCATCGGCTCCTGAAAAATCATCGCCAAAGACGAGCCTCGGAGGTGGCGCATGTCTTCGTTCGGCATCCGCAAAAGGTCGTGCGAAGAGCCATTGGTGAATGAAATTTGGCCCTGAGTGCGGGCTTGCGGGGGAAGAAGTCCCATGACCGCCAGTGACGTGATCGACTTGCCCGACCCAGATTCGCCCACCACGCCCAGTACCTCACCAGAGCCCAGGCTGAAACTAAGGTCGCGAACCGCGACAAGCGAACCGCTTCCCCCCGAGCGGGGAAACTCAACGGTTAAATTGCAAACTTCCAGAAGATCAGCCATCCGCCTACTGCCCCAGAATCAGCGGCAACCCATTCTTGCTGTTGCCGATGACAACGACTTTGGCGTTCGAACTCTTAGCCAGAGTCTCGGTGGCTTCGATTCCCTTCCATTCCAGTAACTGCGGGCTGATTCCCTGGGCCACGATCTGCTGGAAGTCGCGAATGCCGGCGGCTTCGATGCGCTTGCGTTGCGCCTCCTGGGTTTCTTTTTGCAGGCGGAAGCTCATCGCCAGCGCCTCCTGCTCGGCCTGCTGCTTCGATTCGATCGAGGACCTCAGTGTAGTTGGCAATTGAATGTCGCGCAGGAGCACGCTTTCAACCAGAACGCCGCGTTCTCCGAGTTTGCTGGTGAGCTGGTCATGAATCTGTTTTGCGACCATTTCGCGCTCGCCCGTGTAGAGCGCATTTGCAGAGTGCGAGGCGGTCGCCTCCCGGATAGCCGCGCGCAGGTTGGGTTCGACCAGCACGTTCATGTAGTCGGGGCCAATTTTTTGGTAGACCTCGGCGGCCTTCTCTGGATTGAGGTGATAGATGAGCGAAGTGTCGAGGTTCATCACCAGGCCTTCCGCCGAAGGCACGCTGGCGGACTCCTTTATCTCCTGAGTGCGAATCGAGAGCTCGTGATTGGCCTTGAAAGGATTGATGAAGTGAACACCCTCGGGGAGAACCTCTCCGGTAACGCGGCCAAACAAGGTCAGTACGCCGACGTTACCTGAATCAACCCGGGCTACCGAGGAAAAGACGAGGATCACTAGAAAGAACCCTAGGACCCCGATCGCGAGCAGCCGGACAACCGGGCCGGAATTGGCATTAATCACCCGTCCCTGAGGCTGATTGAAAATCGTCATGAGTTCCTCCGCAGCGATTGTAATGCCATCCAGCCGAGGGTCTAGTAGCGGCCGGGGTATCTCTGGAGGGTGGACACTCCTGGTTGTCCTGCCGGCGGTTGCGACCGAGATTGAAGGACTATCCCTTGCATCCTCTTGTCGCATTGAGTGCCCCCGCGAAAACCGCGCTGCTCTTGGGTCTTGCGGGAATTTCACAGCTTTCTGCTCATAGAGAATCCTATTTTTTTGTGTTCGAGCCACACTACTTCGCTTTTTTTAAATCCTGGAATGTGGGCTGCACAATTTCCGGTCACGTGGTTGTGAAGCGCCTGCACTCGCTTCTATTCAAAGCAGTTAAAGACTCAGCTTTTCCTTTGACTTAAAAACTAGAAGGAGTAAAAACATAATCGTTCTTTGACACGTTCTAAGTTTTCCCGGTTGGCGCAGCGTCCGGGGCTCGAGCGAGGTCACCCACGACACCGCAAGGTGAACAATAGCGGGAGGGCCAGCAAGGGTCTATAGCTAAGCGCTGGGCGAGGCGAACCAGAACCCATGTCAGAGGCAGGATAGAGTCCCGAAGCGTTGAACAAGTTTGTCCGGTTGGCGGTAAGCCCGGAGCCCAAGCACAGATCGCTCAACACTACCCGCAAGGGAAGTAACGAGGTCAGGTCGGCAAGGGTCTAAAGCGAGCTACTGGCTGAGGCGAATGCGTTCAACATCCCTTCGGGACTCTTAATTTTTTTGGTCGTTGCTCGTCGACCTTCCCATTGGCCGTCAAGCAACAGGTCTCTGATCCCGTCATTCTGGTTGGTCCGCTTGGACTCCTTGAAATCTCTGCCTAAATGCCTTCGAAGATGGCCACATCCAGCTCGCGAAGGCGTCCCGGATCGCCAATCACCTCGACCTGAACAATCTTCCCTCCGGTGAACGCGAGTCTGAGTACCCTGCCCAGACGCCCCCGGGGGGCCCAGACCAGCCCGACCACCCCATCTACGAGGACGGGCTCCACGGATTTGAACATTGGCGACAACGCCACCGTTCGCTTGGACCAGGCCTCGGCACCGCGAATCTCTCTTGGCGCTCCGGGACCTGCTGCAACCTCGTCAAAGCGGACCACGACCTCTGAGTCGAGTACCCTGAGAAGTCCTTCAATGTCACCGCCGCGCAAAGCGGTACGGAAGGTGTCGACGACTTCGCGCTGCCGGATGAGCTCAGGCTTTGCGACCGTGGTGGTCGCCCGGACGCGACGGCGGGCGCGGCTAGCCAGTTGTCTTGCTGCAGCAGGCGAGCGCCCAACGACGCTGGCAATCTCGTCAAATGTGACGCCGAACATGTCATGCAACACAAAAGCAAGCCGCTCGGGTGGGTCTAGCCGGTCGAGCACAACCAATAACGCGAGCCCAACCGACTCGGCGAGTTCTCCCGCAGTCACAGCGGAATATTCCCATGCTTCTTAGGCGGGTTCTTGTCCCGCTTGGTCTCCAGCATCTCTAATGCCTGAATCAACTTCTTGCGGGTGTCTCGCGGTTGTATGACCGCGTCCACATACCCCCGGTCCGCGGCCACGTACGGGTTGGCGAAGCGCTCGCGAAATTCCTCGACCTTCTTCTGGCGTGCAGCTTCGCGGTCTTTAACACCGTCTAATTCTCGTTTGTAGACAATGTCCACCGCGCCTTCCGGGCCCATGACCGCGATCTCCGCAGTCGGCCAAGCATAGTTCACATCGGTACGGATGTGCTTTGACGCCATCACGCAATAGGCGCCGCCGTAAGCTTTGCGGGTGATCACCGTCACTTTGGGAACGGTGGCTTCGGCGAAAGCGAACAGCAGCTTGGCGCCGTGCTTGATGATGCCTCCGTATTCCTGGGTGGTGCCAGGGAGGAAGCCGGGCACGTCTTCAAAGGTCACCAGCGGAATATTGAAGCAGTCGCAGAAGCGCACGAAACGCGCGCCCTTAATCGAAGCGTTGATATCGAGTGTGCCCGCCAGGAACGCGGGCTGGTTAGCTACCATGCCTACCGAACGTCCATTCAGGCGGGCGAATCCGACGACGATGTTTTTTGCATAGTGCTCCTGCACCTCGAAAAAGTAGGCGTCGTCGACGATGGCATGGATCACATCTTTCATGTCGTAGGGCTGATTGGATTGCTCGGGGACAATGGAGTCTAGCTTGTCGTCGGCGCGGTCAATAGGATCGGTGCAGGGCTTCCGCGGCGGGTCATCCACATTGTTGGAAGGAACAAAACTTAGGAGCTCGCGCACCATCGACAGGCACTCGGCGTCGTTGTGCGCCATGAAGTGGGCCACGCCCGAAGTTTCGTTGTGGGTAGCAGCGCCGCCCAGCTGTTCTTTGGTGACTTCCTCGTGGGTGACGGTTTTAATCACCTCCGGGCCGGTGATGAACATGTAGGACGTTTTATCCACCATCACGATGAAGTCGGTGATGGCAGGCGAGTAGACCGCGCCGCCCGCGCAGGGGCCCATGATGGCGGAGATTTGCGGCACTACCCCGCTGTACATGGTGTTGCGCAGAAAGATGTCGGCGTATCCGGCCAGCGACACCACGCCTTCCTGGATGCGGGCACCGCCAGAGTCGTTCAGGCCGATGACGGGCGCGCCGACCTTGGCGGCAAGATCCATTATTTTTACGATCTTGGCCGCATTGGTCTCGGAGAGCGATCCGCCGAAGACGGTGAAATCCTGAGCGAAGACAAACACCAGGCGGCCTTCGATGCGCCCGTAGCCGGTGATGAAGCCGTCTCCCAGATACTTTTGCTCAGCCATGCCGAAGTCGTTCGAGCGGTGGGTAACGAATTTGTCGGTCTCTTCGAAGCTGCCCTCGTCGAGCAGAAATTCGATGCGCTCGCGCGCCGACATTTTGCCTTCTTTATGTTGCCTTTCGCGGCGCTGCTTGCCGCCACCTTCTTCGGCCAACTGATCGCGGCGCTTTAGATCGCTAAGCTTATGTGCGAGGTCCATGCGAGGGCGATTATAGCGGGTCGGGAGCCGAACTATAATCTCCAGGATGGCGAAGGATTTGGCAAAACGAGTCGAGCACCTGCGCGACAAGATCCGCCACCACGAGCATCTGTACTTCGTGATGGATGCCCCCGAGATTTCCGACCAGGAATTCGATCGGTTGACGACGGAATTGAAGAAAATCGAGGCCGAACATCCCGAGTTGGTCACGCCCGATTCTCCTACTCAGCGTGTGGGCGGCAAGCCGCGCGAGGGCTTCCTCAAGGCTGCCCACTCCTCGCCCATGTTGTCGCTCGACAACACCTACAACGTGGAGGATCTGCGCAACTGGGAGCGCCGCGTGCATGAACTCACCGGACGCACCGACATCGATTACGTGTGCGAGTTGAAGCTGGACGGCATGTCGCTGGCCCTGCGCTATGAGGACGGCAAGCTGGTGCGCGGCATCACGCGCGGAGACGGCACTACCGGGGAGGACGTCACGCTGAATGTTCGTACGGTGCGATCGGTTCCGCTTTCCATCCCGAAAGAGAAGTTAAAGAAGGCTAAGCTGCCACCCGATTTCGAAGTACGTGGCGAGATGTTGATGCCCAAGGCATCTTTTCGCAAGATGAACCAGGAACGCGAAGAAAAGGGATTGCCAACCTTCGCCAACCCTCGAAATGCAACCGCAGGAACAGTTCGGCAGCTTGAGCCCAGCATCACCGCACAGCGCCGGCTCGACTACTTTGGCTATTCCCTGCTGAAAAACGGACGCACGATCTTCGACAGTCACTGGGAAACTTTGAATGGCCTGGAGACTGCCGGGTTCAAGGTAAACATCCAGCGCGCTCTGGCCAAGAATTTCGAGGCAGTGTGGGCCTTCATCGAAGAGTGGGAAGGAAAGCGCGAAGACCTCCCCTACGAGATCGACGGTATTGTGGTGAAGGTCGACCGGGTCGGACTACAACAGGAGCTGGGCTTTACCGGCAAAGCGCCTCGCTGGGCCATTGCCTACAAATACGCTGCTCGCGCGGGCGTCACCCAGATTGAGGACATTCTGATTCAAGTGGGGCGCACCGGGAAACTCACGCCGGTTGCGGCTTTGAGACCTGTCCCCATCGGAGGTACCACCGTTAGCCGCGCCACCCTGCACAACCTGGACGAGATCGAACGGCTCGGGGTGAAGATTGGCGACTGGGTGGAAGTCGAGCGCGGCGGGGACGTCATCCCCAAGGTGACTCACGTCATCGACGACAAAGAGCACCCTCGCGGCCACAAAGCTTTTCACATGCCGGAGAAGTGTCCGGTGTGCGGCGGCCACGTCATCCGCACCGAAGGCGAAGCTGACCATCGTTGCGTCAACGCCAACTGCCCTGCAAAACTACGGGAAACGATCCGGCACTTTGCGTCGCGTCATGTGATGAACATTGAGGGTATGGGCGACGCGCTGGTAAACCAACTCACCGAGCGGGGGATGGTAAGAAATGTCTCCGACATTTACCGCATCAACAAAGATGACCTGCTCTCGCTCGAGCGCATGGGCGACAAGTCGGCGCAGAACATTCTGGACGAGATCGAAAAATCCAAGGATTTACCGCTGGAGCGCCTGATCTTTGGATTAGGCATTCGCTTCGTGGGGGAACGTACCGCGCAGTTCCTCGCTGAGCACTTTGGATCCATGGACGCCCTAAGCAAGGCCAGCGAAGAACAGTTGCTGGAAGTCGAAGAAGTCGGGCCGCGCATCGCGCAAAGCATTGTGGAGTTTTTCTCCGAACCCAAAAATTGTGAACTGCTGCAAAGCCTGGCTAAAGCAGGACTGAAATTCAAAGGCAGGAAGAAAGAACGCGGTACCAAGCTGGCGGGCAAGACCTTTGTCCTTACCGGGACCCTTCCCCGCCTGACCCGCGATGAGGCCAAAAAGCTGATCGAAGATGCTGGCGGACGGGTCTCAGGCTCGGTGAGTAAGAAAACCGACTACGTCGTAGCCGGGTCCGACGCCGGGTCCAAGCTCGATAAGGCAAAGGAGCTGGGAGTGGCTGTGATTGGCGAAGACGAGATGAAGGAGTTGGCTAGTTAAAGATCCTTTTGTCATTCCCGGAGCCCGGCTTTTCGCGTGAGGAATCTGCATTTGGCTGAGGGCTGTTACACTGCCAGCAAGAAACAGATTCCTTCCTTCGACCCAATGACAAAGCCCTGGGGTTGGCAGATCTGACTATTCTTCGTGAGGCCTTTGATTCTTTGGTCCCGTTTCCCCGTTCTCAGTTTTCAGCGCGCCTTTGATCCGCTGGTAGGTGGTCTCTAAGGTCTCGGGCAGGATTCGGGTTTCTCCGACCACCGACATGAAATTGGCGTCAGCGACCCATCGGGGCAGCACATGCATATGGATATGGCCAGCAACCCCGGCCCCGGCAGCCTGTCCGATGTTCATCCCCAGGTTAATCCCGTCGGGATTGTAGAGTCGGCGCAGGGTTTGCTCGATTTTCTGGGTTAGGGCCATCATTTCGCCCGCGGCATCCGGCGATAGCTTCTGGAGCTCGTCCAAGTGGGCAAAAGGGACGACCATCACGTGTCCGGCGGTGTAAGGATAGGTATTTAGCACCACAAAGCAGTGCCGTCCACGGTGCACAATCCGGGCCTGTTGGTCATCTCCAAGCCGAGGAAGTTCGCAAAAAATGCAGCTTGGCTGTTTACCGGCAGTCGTGACATAGGCGTAGCGCCAAGGCGTCCAGAGGTGGTCCATCGCAGGGCAGAGAGTAGCAGATGAGGCAAGCTTTCGCACTATTCAGGTAGGCCTTATGAATGGGGTATTACTTCCGCGTAAAGCTTTTGTAAATGAGGCTTTGGCCGGGAAGATTTCATCAGACTTTGTTTGACACTGTTTGGAAGCGGTTGTTATAGTCGAAGTGTTCCCTTTGGACGCGGGTTCGCTGTTTGTCCGACCGCTGGTATTGTTCAAGTCTGCTCGCCAGGGCAGGCCCACCACAACCCTAGACTCACGCCAGCAGTCCGCTAGAAACAGCCCGCACCCGTTCACACTAGTACGTATCGGAGAGGCAAACCTTGTTTGAAGACAATACCGCTCACCACATGGATTCCGCAGTCGCTACCTCAGAACCTGAGGAGAATTCCACTGGGAGCTCAACCTTAGAAAACGTCCCCGAGCCGCAGCAGGCCGCTCAGAATCAGGACGAAAAAACCGCAAACGCGAGCGACGATTTCGCCGCCGCCCTGGAAAGTTTCACTACCGAGAGTGAAGAAGCTGCCGGGGATGACATGGTGCTCAAGGGCACCGTACTCAAGGTGACGCCTACCCACGTCGTCGTCGACATCGGGGCAAAATCCGAGGGCATGCTGCCTCTCTCCGAAGTGCTTGACCACGAAGGGAATTCGCGGTTCAAGCCGGGAGACGAGATCGACGTCATGCGGGAGAAAGGCCCCGCGGAAGAGGGCTATATCAACCTCTCCCACCAGAAGGCGCAACGCCTCCGCGCCTGGGACGAGATCGAAGCCGCCTACAACGAGAAGAAGGCCATCAAGGCACAGGTTATTGAGCGCATCAAGGGTGGAGTTACGGTCGATATTCTTGGCGCCCGCGCGTTTCTCCCCGGATCTCAAGCCGACTTGCGCCCGGTGCGGAATCTCGATGCCTTAAAGGGACAAACCCTCGAAGTCGCCGTTATTAAGCTAAACAAGAAGCGCGGCAACATTGTGGTCTCGCGCAAGGAGATTCTGGAGCAGGAACAAAACCAGAAGAAATCGCAGACTCTTCAGCATCTCGAAGAAGGCGCGATCCTTACCGGAGTGGTTAAGAACCTCACCGAATACGGCGCTTTTGTTGACCTCGGCGGAATCGACGGCCTACTGCACATCACCGACATGTCATGGGGCAGGCTTACTCACCCCCGCGATCTGGTGAATGTGGGCGATCAGATTCAAGTCAAAGTTCTCAAATTTGACAACGAGAAGCAGCGGGTTTCGCTGGGCTTTAAGCAGTTGACGCCTGATCCCTGGCTGGATGCGGAGCATCGCTATCCGGTGGGAGCACACGTAGGCGGACGCGTCATCAGCGTCACTGACTACGGTGCGTTTGTAGAGCTCGAGCAGGGCATCGAAGGGCTGGTTCACGTCAGCGAGATGACCTGGTCGAAGCGGATGAAGCATCCGTCAAAGCTGGTCAATGTTGGCGATCAGGTGGAGTGCGTGGTCATCAGCGTAAATCCCACCGAGCGGCGCATTTCGCTGGGAATGCGGCAACTGGCATCGAATCCCTGGGATTCCCTGCACGACAAGTATCCCGTGGGCGCCACAGTCGAAGGTCGCGTGCGCAATCTGACCGACTTCGGAGCCTTTATCGAGATCGAGGACGGCATCGATGGACTGGTCCATGTCAGCAACCTGAGCTGGACCAAGCGGGTAAAGCATCCCTCGGAAGTATTGAAGAAAGGTGATCGCGTAAAGGCAGTCGTGCTTGCCATTGAGCCAGACAAGCGGCGCCTTTCTTTGGGCGTGAAACAGCTTCAGCCGGATGTGTGGGAAACATTCTTCAGCCAGCATCATGTTGGAGATGTGCTGCACGGGAAGGTCCTTCGGGTTGCCAGCTTCGGTGCATTTGTGGAGATCGCCGAAGGCATTGAGGGCCTCTGCCATAACTCAGAAGCACAAGATGCAAATGGTCAACCGATGACGCTCGAACCGGGACAAGAGCACGATTTCAAGATCGTGAAGATGAATCCGGAAGAGAAGAAAGTTGGGCTAAGCATTCGTGCAGTCGGCGAAGAGGCTTCACGCACGGAAGTCGAAGCCTATAAGCACCCGGCGGCAAGCACAAGCGGCGGTTCCACCATCGGCGACTTGCTCACCTGGAAGCGGGCTGGCGGCGACGGAAGCTAAACCCACCGAGTATCAGACCGACAGCAAAGGCCGCGATTTCGCGGCCTTTGCTTTTTTTGAACCAGAAGTCAACCCTGGAACTACCTGGAATCCACTTTCAAATTGATCTGCACTTGTTGGCGCGTGTCAAACTGGCTCATGGTCTTGGTGTCGCTCTTTTTTCCGTTGAATTGCGCGTAGACTTCATAGTCGATATTAGGCGACAGCGCAGGGAAACGGTACAAGCCATCTTGCGAAACGATGTAGGTTTTCACTGCGTGAGTGCGGGTGTTGGTGAGATATACAACCGCGTTCGGGAGGATATTGTCCTGCTGATCAGAAACCTTTCCTGTGAGCAGCCGGCTGGTGTCTTTCTCTTTGAAGGGACCAGCGACCGCCGCCACCGCAAACAGAAGCATCACAACCGCCAGAATTTGGCGCTTTCTCATTGTTCCTCTTTCTAAGCTAGACGACCGAATCCTGTTATTTTAGATGCAACCCGATGTCGGAACGCTCATCGTTTTCGATGTGTACCTTAACGTCCTGGACAAGGTGCAACTGCTTTCCTGACAGTAACTTAACACCCTTCCGATCAATCCAGACCACGTAGTCTTCCCGGCCAGCCGGTACGCGGACCGCGAACTCTCCGTTGTGATCAGAGTTCAGTTCCCAGCGAGCTTTCTTCTCGCGGGCTCGACGCACCTTGACGTTGACGCCGTAGACGGGGCGATCATCCGGCCCCCAGACGGTGCCGAAGATTAAACCGTACGGCTTTTCGTGGGATTTTTTGGAATCAGAGTCATCCTTGGCTCGCGCGCTGAGGGATAAACAGGAAAGAGAGCCAAGGGCCAACACGAGGAACAGGAAAATGGCAGAAGAATGGTTCCGGCGCACTCTAGGAGTAATCACCGTCTTCCGTTTCTTGCTCCTCTTCTTCGTCTTCGATCTCCTCTTCCACCGGCTTCAACTCAATCGGACTTACGGTCACGATCTCAAAGTCCGTGCCACACTCGGGGCAGGAAACGATTTCACCTTCTTCGACTTCATCCTCGTCGACATCCAAATCGGTATCGCATTCCGGACACAGAACCATAATTGCCTCCGCTTGGATTAAGCCACCAGTTAATAATTATTTTTTCCAGCCAGAAGGTCAAGTGCCCAGCAGATTTTTTCACGTCGGCTTGCGAACACACTTCCACCGGCCAAAGATTACCCCCAAGACGTCAACTGCGGAACCGTTTATCATGCCCGGTAGGACTCCACAGGAGCTGAGTTGAATGAAGATCGTTTTTCGTTATCTGGCCTTGGCAATTTTTCTGTCGATTGCCGCATTGACCGAGGATGCAAGCACAGTGGGCAAGGCCGATCCGCAGATTGCCGCCGCGTTGAAACAGGTTTCCGCCAAGCAGATTCAGGCAAATATTGAGAAGCTGGTCAGCTTTCAGACTCGGCTGACGATTTCGGCACAGGACTCTGGAGCGATCGCGGCCGGCCACGGTATTGGCGCTGCCAGAGAATGGATCAAGGGCGAATTCGAGCGTTACTCACGCGATTGCGGTGGCTGCCTTGAGGTGAAGACCGACAGCTTTACCGAGTCTGCTGGGCCTCGCATCCCCCAGCCTACGATCTTGACCAATGTTTATGCGGTGCTGAAAGGCGGCGACCCCGAGGCCGCCAGGAGAATTGTCCTGGTCACAGGACACTACGACTCGCGCAACAGCGATGTATCGGACGTAAATGGATTGGCTCCTGGCGCGAACGACGATGCCAGCGGCACCGCGGTAAGCCTTGAGTGCGCACGTGTGCTGAGCAAATTAAAGTTTCGCGGCACCACCATCTTCCTTACCGTAGCCGGCGAAGAGCAAGGGCTCAATGGGAGCCGCCATTTTGCTCAAATGGCCAAGTCTGAGGGATGGAATATTGAAGCTGCACTGAACAACGACATCGTGGGAGGCGACCGCAGCGCGGAACAAGATACCAGCGTGGTGCGAGTGTTCTCTGAAGGCATACCTACAACTGCCAGCGAGGCGGAACTACGCACGATTCGCGGCTTGGGCGGCGAGAATGATTCGTCATCGCGCCAGTTGGCACGCTACATCGCGCAGGTGGCACGCACCTACGACACCGGTGTGAAGCCGATGCTCGTATTCCGTCTCGACCGCTACCTGCGTGGCGGAGATCACAGCTCCTTCAATCAACAGGGATTCACGGCCGTGCGTTTCACCGAATACCACGAGGACTATAACCACCAGCACCAGAACGTGCGAAGCGAAAATGGGGTGGAATTTGGCGATTTACCCAAGTTTGTGAACTTCGACTACGTGGCTAACGTAGCTCGCACCAATGCCGCCACGCTCGCCACGCTGGCGTCTGCGCCGGCGCCTCCCGGCAATGTACGTCTGCTGACCAAGGACTTGGAGAACAGCACCACACTGACCTGGGATGCGGCTCCCGGTGCCGCTGGCTATGAGGTCCTCTCGCGAGCCACCAGCAGTCCGGAATGGGAGCATGCACAATCAGCTGGAAATACAACGCGTGCCACCCTGCCAATTTCTAAGGACAACGTAATCTTTGCCGTTCGTGCGGTCGATGACCAAGGGCACTGCAGCCTGCCAATCGTGCCGCAGCCTGAACGCTAGCCACCTGATAAGATGGCTAAGGATCGAGGTTGCGGAAGCGCCCGATCCGGCGCACTTGTCCCATGGCTCCTAGACGCACCTTCTCGCTGAGTCTTCCTCCTTTCACTAAGGCGGTGAAGTGGCTCATCCTCGTCAATGCCGGTGTATATCTTCTGGTGACTCTGCTTCAGGCATTCGCACCGGGATTAGGAGATGTCATTGGCTACGTGCTGTCCCTGGTACCCAGGCAGATCGTCTTCCACGGCTGGATCTGGCAACTGGCAACTTATTCCTTCCTGCATGTCGGGATTTTTCACATTCTCTTCAACATGATCGCGTTATGGATGTTCGGCGCACAGTTTGAGAGCGATTGGGGAACCCGCAAATTTCTGGAGTTTTATTTCTTCTGCGTGATCGGAGCAGCGCTTACCACCATTGCAGTTTCCTTCACCGGTTTCGGAGGCGTCACTCCATCGACCAGCACGGTTGGGGCTTCTGGCGGGGTTTTAGGAATCCTGATGGCCTTCGGAATAGTCTACGGGGAGCAGCAGATTATGCTGTTCCCGATTCCGATCTCCATGAAGGCAAAGTACTTCGTGGGCGGATTGGTATTTATTGAGATCATCAGCGCGCTCAGCGCCGCCAATCCCAGCCATCACGGGGAAGCGGTGGCCTATGTGGCCCACCTGGGCGGCCTGCTCTTCGGCTTTCTATACGTCAAGATGGTTTCACGGCGTGGCATCATGTTCGGCGTTTCGGAGCGCTATTTTGGTATCCGGAATGGCTATTACCGCTGGAAGCGGCGCCGGGCGGCCCGCAAGTTCGAGGTCTACATGCGCAAGCATGACCGGACCGTGACCTTTGACGAGCATGGCAACTACATTCCTCCCGAGGAATCAAAGAAGAATGGCGGATCCAAGTCAGGTTGGGTAAACTGACGCCGCGAGGTAGAAGGCGTTGCAGCAAGTCGGCAAAGTACGGGTCGGCGCTATCCTTTTGGCAGGTTGTGTAACGGTCTTTGCACAAGCAGCCAAACCCGCTGCAAGTCCCCAGCCAAGCGTAGAGTTACCGGCGTCCCTGCAAACAAAAGTCGTTGCCGGCTTCACTCCCGTAGGCACAGAGGTTCGCGCCAAGCTCACGATGGCGACCTTGCTGGACGGCGTCGTCATTCCGCAAGACGCCGTGATTTCCGGACATGTCGAACAGTCAGTGGCGAAAACAGCCGATGCTCCTTCGCTGTTGAAGATCAAGTTTGAGTCTGCCCGATGGAAGAAAGGCAGTGCGCCGGTGACGTTGTATCTGGCCGGCTGCTACTACCCTATCGAGTTTCCGTCACCAAACAATGACATGAACGGAGTCCACGGAAACATTGGGATTAACATGGGTAGCGCGGCTGAAAGTAATCCAAGCCGCACGAATGGCGGATTACCCAACACCGGCGCGCAGAATGGGGGACTGCCTAACGGGGGAATGTCAGGTTCCATGGATGCGAGCCGGCTTGACAACTATCCTGATCCGCGGCCCGGCGTGACCGTTTCCGAGATTTCCAAGCACTGGGTCCGCCTCGAAAATGTGGATACGGTAGTCAGTTCCGACGGAAGCCTGCAGATAGCTTCGCAGCAACGCAACCTCAAGCTAGACAAAGGCACGATTTACCTGCTGCGCAATTCCCTGCCCTCTACTGCCAAGTAGTTCACCGCGGCATAAATTGCAGAAATGCGGCCAGAACTTTCTCGCAAAGATCGCCGGCTTTATCGCTGAGTTCGTGCCCCGCGCCTTGCACGGGAAGGATCTTGGTCTTTGCGGGAATCAATTTCAGGGCAGCTTCCATTTCACCCAATGATCCAAAGCCGTCGCGGCTGCCGTGAACAAAAAGAGCGGGAGTCTTCAACTCTGCAAAGTGCTGGGTGCGAAGCTGATCTGACTTGCGTGGTGGGTGCAGGGGATAGGAGAGCAACAGCAATCCATCTGCCAGGCCAGGCTGGGCAGCGCATAGCATGGTGAATTGACGGCCGCCGTATGAGTGTCCACCGACATAGATTTTCCCACCTGAAATTTTCTTCAATGCGGCTACCGCATTCTCCAGACCCTGACGGTTACTCTCTGCGTCACCGGGACGCGGTGGACCTGTGGGGCGCAGCTGCCGGTACGGAAGATTGGCTCGTAGCACTGCGAATCCAGCACCAGTAAAGGTTTCCGCGAGATTTCTTAACAACTCAGTCTGGCAGTTGGATCCGGCGCCGTGCGTCAGCACCAAGCCACATCCGTTGGCAGTTTTCGGCTGGTGCAGGAAGCCACGGACCTCGGGGGATTGGGTTGCGTCCGCAAACTGCTCGATTTCCAATTCGCGCATGGCTCACTCGCAGAGAGATTTCCTTCGCGTTTTCGTGGTTTGTGCTTTTCGCCGGAGAGTGCATCACCACGAAGGGCACTAAGGCTCAAGAAGAAGCATGGCGTTCCCCGCCACCCACCACCTGCAACCGCATGAAGTTGGTTGAACCCGTCGATAATTGCGTGCCTGCAACTATTCCCACCACGTCGCCGGAACTGACCAGGCCGCGACGGCAGAGCTCTTGTTCCGCGGTAGCCACCATTTCTTCCGTGGTCAGGGATTCCGAACGGAGTATCGGGCTCACGCCCCAAAACAGATTCATGCGATTGCAAACTTCGGGTGTATTCCCGAATGCGAAGATCGCCGTCTTGGGCCGGAATTTGGAGATGATCCGGGCAGTGCCGCCGCTCTCGGTAAACACCGCAATGGCCGCCATATGCAGATCCTGGGCAGCATGCGCGATAGACTCGCAAATCGTCTCCGCGATAGTCAACTTGCGGATGTCGCGGCGGCGCTGCAGGAAGTCGCCCATATTCATCTCGGCTTCAACCACAATCTTGGACATCATGGCCACCGCCTCGCGAGGATAGAGTCCGGTAGCCGTTTCCGCGGAGAGCATCACCGCATCCGTGCCGTCAAAAACGGCATTGGCCACATCGCTGGCCTCGGCCCGCGTCGGGCGCGGATTTTCAATCATCGACTCCAGCATCTGGGTGGCAATGATGACCGGCTTCCGCCATTCCGCAGCGCGCCGGATGACGTGCTTCTGAATCACCGGCACTTTCTCCGGCGGCATTTCTACCCCCAAGTCACCCCGGGCCACCATGACCCCGTCCGCCACTTCAAAAATGGCTTCCAGCTGTTGCAGTGCCTGCGGCTTTTCCAGCTTCGCAATCACTGGAACGGTCTGACCTTTGTCGGCCACCAGTTTCTTCACGTCCTCTACGTCCGCCGCCGAGCGAACGAACGATAACGCGACCATGTCGACGCCGTGGTCCAGGCCAAAATTCAGGTCACTGCGGTCTTTTTCGGTGAGCGCGGGAATGGAAAGTGCCGCTCCCGGAATGTTGATTCCCTGATGCTGCCCCAGCGACCCTCCATTGATGACTTCGCATTCAACCTCATCCCCACGCACGCCGATCACCCGCAGTTCAATGAGACCGTCCGAGAGCAGGATGCGCGATCCAGGTTGAACTTCATGCGGCAGATCTTTGAACGTTGTCGAGATCAACCCAGCAGTCCCTTCCACACTACGAGACGTGATGGTGACACGCGATCCGGCCTGAATCGTGATCGGAACTCCGTCCTTGAGCGTTCCCGTCCGAATCTTGGGGCCTTGCAGGTCCTGCAGGATGCAGATGCTGCGACCTTCCTGCTGCGCTACCTTGCGCAAGCGCTCGATGCTGTGGGAATGATCCTGATGAGTCCCATGGGAGAAGTTCAAGCGGGCCACATCCATGCCAAGGCGCATCAGCTCGCCCAGGGCGGATTCGGTGTTGCATGAGGGGCCGATGGTGCAGATGATCTTGGCGCGGCGTCGGCCGGACACATGATTTGGAAGTGGCTCGGGATCAGGCGGGCGGGGATTGGGCTCGGAAGCCTTCAAGAGTTCCTCAGTTCCAAGATTGATACTTCTAGCATATCAACCGCCTGGCTCTCCAGGAGAGTTCGCACGGTTCATTCCAAAATACAAAGACCATATCGGGGATACAGCCAACGGCGGCGATGCCTTGAGAAACTACGAAACAACTTCCTTCTTGTCGGGGATGGCAAGCAAACGGCGGTCCCGCAAGGCGCGGGGAAAAAGCATGGCGTTGAACTCGGCGCCCATGAGGATGACAAGCGAGATCATGTACATCCAAACCAGCAAAGCTATGCCCGCCCCCAGCGAGCCGTAGATGATGCTGTAGTCAGCGAAGCGCTGCAGGTACCAGCCGAACAGCAGAGTGACCAGCAGCCACATGCCCGTAGCCAGGATTGCACCCGGTAGCACGCTGTGCCAGTGCTGCGTGCGAGGCACGGCGTTGTGGTAGATTAGCGCGATGACCGCCACACTGGTCATGCTGGCGATCAGCCAGCGGATGGCGGTCCACATCAGCAGAATGTAGAAGCCAAACTCGTGATTCAGGTGGAACAGGACTCGGGTCTCAATGCTGCTGCCAAACGCCACGAGAATCGTGGCAAACATGAGCGGGACGCCAGCCAGGATGACCAGCGAGAAAGCGATCAGCCGTTCTTTGACCAGCCCCCAGGTTTTGGGTAGCTCGTAAGCGTGACGGAAGCCTTCCATCCAGGAAATCATGACTCCGGAGGCCGTCCACAGCGTGATCAGTGATGTGGTGATCAGCAATCCAACCGGGCGGTCGGTAGTGTTTTTTAAATAAGCAACAGCAGCTGTGCTGCCCGCTGGCAGGATCCTGCCAACCGCGTAGGTGATCTCGCGAAGGTAGACTTCAGTCCGGCGGGAGGCGGCAAGCACCGCCCCAACCACCAGTAGCATGGGGAAAAAAGTGAAGATGGAAGAGTATGCGGCCGCTTTGGCGACGGCAAAGGCATCGTGTTCAAAAGCGCGCCAGACTGCTAAACGCAGCAGACGGAAGAAGCGCAGCATGGGTGCATCCAGAGTATGGCTGGGAGGTGCGGGAAGCAACCCGGAAACGCTGCCGCGTTCCTGATGATGCAATCGCTGGGGAGATGCGCTCATAGATAGATCGGTCCTAAAAACAGATCTAGGTTGCCTTTCTATTCACAAAAGCTGCACTTATGCACAACAAGCCAACCAAAACCGCAAAGGGTGCGAAAACCGAGCCACGCCAATAATTCTGGAAGCTTCCAGCTACCCTCGTACAGAACCAAGATCGCCACGACCAGGATGAAAGCACCGGTGAATCCGATGAACTTCCACCCTCCGTGGTGAAAATCTCGAATTCGGACCACGCCTTCTCCGCATAGCTCAAAAAGTAAAGGGGCGGACTGGCCGCCCCTTTTCCTTCGAAGTTACTCTGCGGGCAATTCCTCGGCTTCGGTTTCGCCTTCCTGCCGCATCAGCTCGAGCGCGCGCTCGGCTTCCTCGTAGGCTTGCGAGACCTCTTCCTGCACCTTGGCAGCGGCCTCCTCCATCTCTGGCGAAAGGCGTACGTTGCGGTAATACTCCATGCCGGTGCCGGCGGGAATCAGACGACCCACGATGACATTCTCCTTCAGGCCACGCAAATGGTCGACTGCGCCCTGAATAGATGCCTCGGTGAGCACCCGGGTGGTCTCCTGGAAGGAGGCCGCCGAGATGAACGATTCCGTCGATAGTGAAGCTTTGGTAATACCCAACAGCAGCGGACGCCCGGTTGCAGGTTTGCCGCCTTCCTTGATAACCCGTTCGTTTTCCTCACGGAAGCGGAACTTGTCGATCTGCTGTTCCAGCAGGAAGGAAGTGTCGCCCACGTCCTCGACCTTCACCCAGCGCATCATCTGGCGGACAATCACTTCGATGTGTTTGTCCGAGATGTTCACACCCTGAAGCCGGTAGACTTCCTGGATTTCATTGACCAGGTAAGACTGCAGCTCCTTCTCCCCGAGTACGGCGAGAATATCGTGCGGGTTGAGCGGGCCATCCATGAGCGGTTCGCCCGCCTTCATGCGCTCGCCTTCCTGCACGTTGATGTGAACGCCGCGCGGCACGGAGTATTCCTTTTCCGTGCCGTTATCGGCCACCACGTAGATCTTGCGCTGGCCTTTTGCCACCTCGCCGAACTTCACCGTGCCATCGATTTCGCTGATGACTGCGGTCTCGCGCGGCTTGCGGGCTTCGAACAATTCGACCACACGCGGCAGACCACCGGTGATGTCCTTGGTCTTGGTGGTTTCGCGCGGGATCTTCGCCAGCACGTCGCCGGGGTGCACAGTGTCGCCATCGAGCACCATCAAGTGAGATCGTGACGGCATCAGGTAGCGCTTGTTGCTCTTGCCCTTGATGACGATCGCAGGCTGCCGTTTCTCGTCCGGAGAATCGCCAACCACGTGACGCGACAAGCCGGTGACTTCGTCGACTTCCTCGTGCAGCGTGACTCCTTCTTGCAAGTCCTTGAACTGCACGGTTCCGCCGAACTCGGTCAGGATGGCGAAGGTGTATGGATCCCACTCGACCAGTACCTGGCCCTGGGTGACCGCGTCGCCTTCATTGACCTTCAGCTTGGCACCGTAAACCACGGCGTAGCGTTCTTTTTCGCGGCCCTTGTCGTCAATGACAGCGATGGAGCCCTGGCGGTTCATGACTACCTGGTCGCCCGACTTCGCCTTTACCGTCTGCAATCCGATGAAGCGGACCGAGCCCGGATTCTTGGCTTCGAGGCGTGACTGCTCGGAGACTCGCGACGCCGTGCCACCGATGTGGAAGGTACGCATGGTGAGCTGGGTTCCAGGTTCGCCGATGGACTGCGCCGCGATGACGCCGGTAGCTTCGCCGAGTTCGACGAGGCGCCCGGAAGCCAGGTTACGGCCGTAGCACATCACGCAGACTCCGCGTTTCGATTCGCAAGTCAGCACTGAGCGGATTTTCACCCGCTCGATTCCAGCCGCTTGAATGGCCACGGCGAGTTCTTCGGTGATCTCCTGGTTGATGTCGACCACGATGTTGCCGTCGTAGTCCTTGATCTTTTCGAGCGAGACGCGGCCCACGATGCGGTCGCGCAACGGTTCGATGATCTCACCGGCTTCGACGATACCGGAGACATAAATACCGTCCACCGTACCGCAGTCATATTCGCTGATGATCACGTCCTGCGCCACGTCGACCAAGCGGCGAGTCAGGTAGCCCGAGTCCGCCGTCTTCAGAGCGGTATCGGCCAGACCCTTACGAGCGCCGTGGGTCGAGATGAAGTATTCGAGCACGGTCAGTCCTTCACGGAAGTTGGCCGTGATGGGGGTCTCGATGATTTCGCCCGAGGGCTTGGCCATCAATCCACGCATACCCGAAAGCTGGCGGATCTGCTGTTTCGATCCACGAGCGCCGGAGTCAGCCATGACGTAAATCGGATTGATGAAACCTTCCTTGTCGCGCTGCTGCATCTGTCCGAACATCTCGTCGGCGACCTTTTCGGTGATAGCCGACCAGATTTCGATGACCTTGTTGTAGCGTTCGCCGTTGGTGATAGCGCCGTCCAGGTACTGCTGCTGAACGTTAACGCCCTGCTTCTCGGCGTCGCGGACCAGGGTCTTTTTGCTGTCAGGCACGACCATGTCGTCGATACCGATCGACAAGCCGGCGCGCGTCGCAAAACGGAAGCCGAGGTCTTTAACTTCGTCGAGCATCTTGACCGTGACTTCGAGTCCAAAGCGCAGGTAGCAATAGCTGACCAGCTGCCCGATTCCCTTCTTCTTGAGCAGTCCGTTGATGTACGGCATGCCCTCGGGAAGATGGTCGTTGAGGATCGCGCGTCCCACGGTGGTGTTGATGAACCCGCGGTCGATGTGTACCGGCTCGGTGTGAATCACTTCCTGGTCATCATATGCCGTGACCAGGTCGATTACTTCGCCGGTGTAACGCAACCGGATCGGAGACAAAGTTTCCACTGCCCCGGCTTCGAGCGCCATCAATACTTCTTCAATGTTGGCAAAGGCGCGACCTTCGCCCTTGGAGTTCGGCTTCGACTTGGTCAGGTAGTAAAGGCCCAGCACCATGTCCTGGGTAGGAACGGTGATCGGCTGGCCTGAAGCGGGCGACAAGATGTTGTGCGAAGACAACATCAGGACGCTGGCTTCGACTTGCGCTTCGGGAGACAGCGGAATGTGAACCGCCATCTGGTCGCCGTCAAAGTCGGCGTTGAACGCGGTGCAAACCAGCGGATGGATCTTGATTGCCTTACCTTCTACCAGCACCGGCTCGAATGCCTGAATGCCCAGTCGGTGAAGGGTTGGAGCGCGGTTCAGCATGACCGGGTGGTCTTTGATGACCTCTTCCAGGATGTCCCAAACGATGGGCTCCTGCGACTCCACCATCTCTTTCGCTTGCTTGATGGTGGTGCAGTGCCCGGTCTGTTCCAAGCGGTGATAGATAAATGGCTTGAAGAGCTCCAAAGCCATCTTCTTGGGCAGACCGCACTGGTGCAGCTTCAACTCGGGGCCGACCACGATGACCGAACGTCCCGAGTAGTCGACGCGTTTTCCGAGCAGGTTCTGACGGAAGCGTCCCTGCTTACCCTTGAGGGTGTCAGAGAGCGACTTCAGCGGACGGTTGTTGGCGCCACGCAGCACGCGGCCACGGCGTCCGTTGTCGAACAGGGCGTCGACCGCTTCCTGCAGCATGCGCTTTTCGTTTCGCACGATGACTTCGGGCGCGTGCAGGTCCATCAGCTTCTTCAACCGGTTGTTACGGTTAATGACGCGGCGATAGAGGTCGTTCAAGTCGGAGGTCGCGAAGCGGCCGCCATCCAATGGAACCAGGGGACGAAGCTCCGGTGGAATGACCGGGATTACGTCGAGAATCATCCAGTTGGGCTTGTTGCCGCTCTTGCGGAAGGCCTCGACCACTTTGAGGCGCTTGGCATACTTAAGCCGTTTCTGCAGCGAGTTCTCATGCTTCATCTTCTCGCGCAGTTCGACCGAGAGTCCGTCGATGTCGACGTGCTTGAGAAGTTCTTTAATGGCTTCCGCACCCATCATGGCTTTGAAGCCAGTGGGCCGGAATTGCTGATCAAGTTCGCGGAACTTGGCTTCGTCCTTGATAACTTCGTGGTCTTTTACCGGAGCATCGCCCGGCTGCACAACAACATACGCCTCGAAGTACAGGACGGATTCAAGGTCACGCAGCGAGATGTCGAGCAAATGGCCGATACGGCTGGGCAGGCCCTTGAAAAACCAGACATGGGAACAGGGCGATGCCAGTTCGATGTGGCCCAAACGTTCCCGGCGGACCTTGGACAGCGTGACTTCGACGCCGCACTTGTCGCAGATGACGCCGCGATGCTTCATCCGCTTGTACTTGCCGCACAAACACTCCCAGTCCGTCACCGGGCCAAAGATGCGGGCGCAGAACAGCCCGTCCCGCTCCGGCTTGAAGGTACGGTAATTGATGGTCTCGGGTTTGGTTACCTCGCCGTGCGACCAGCTCCGTATCTTCTCCGGGGAAGCCAGACTGATGCGGATAGCGTCAAAATCGGCGATGGGGTTGGCCATTTCAAAGGGACTCGAACGGTACAAGGTGTTCCTCCACTCCTGCGATCGTGACGGGACCGCTGGCGGCTCTTGAAATCTGTCGTTGGTGGTTGGCCAGTTCGTCATTGGCCGTTACCAAGCGAAATCTTGGGATCTGTTGTTTCAAGAGCAAAAACACCAGACCCGCATCTCAAAATCTTGTCGTCGGTCAGTGGGTCGTTGACGACTGGCCAACGACCAACGACCGGTTTACTAGTCCGCCGCTGCTACCGTGGTGCCCACCACCGGCTTCTTCTCGTTGGCCTTGATCAACTCCACATCCAGGCACAACGACTGAAGTTCGCGGATCAGCACGTTAAACGATTCCGGCACTCCCGGCTCCATCGCGGCTTCACCTTTAACGATGGCCTCGTAAATCTTGGTACGGCCATACACGTCGTCGGACTTTGCCGTCAGCAATTCCTGAAGAATGAAGGCTGCGCCGTACGCTTCCAGGGCCCAGACTTCCATCTCTCCAAATCGCTGGCCACCGAACTGCGCTTTGCCACCCAGCGGCTGCTGGGTGATGAGCGAGTACGGTCCGATGGAACGCGCATGAATCTTGTCGTCCACCAGGTGAGACAGCTTCAGCATGTAGATGTAACCGACCGTCACCGGCTGTTCGAACTTGTCGCCGGTCATGCCGTCGTACAAGTAAGTCTTGCCGGAGGTAGGTAAGCCCGCCGAACTGAGCAGGGCCTTGATTTCGCTTTCGCGGGCTCCGTCGAACACGGCGGAACCACTGAAGACGCCGCGGGTCAGGCTTTGCGCAATCGGCATCAGCTCGTCGTCCGGCATGTCGGCGATCTGCTGCGCCAGCGACGTGTCCTTGAACAGAGTCTTCAGTTCGCGACGCACGGCTGCTTCAGCAGTGTTCTCTTCTAGCAGGCGGCTGACTTTCTTGCCCAGTTCGTGGCCGGCCCATCCCAGGTGGGTTTCAAGGATCTGCCCCACGTTCATACGAGAGGGAACGCCCAGCGGGTTTAGAACGATTTCAACCGGGGTGCCGTCTTCGAGGTAAGGCATGTCCTCTTCCGGCAGGATGCGAGCAATGACGCCCTTATTCCCGTGACGGCCGGCCATTTTGTCTCCCACGCTGAGCTTGCGCTTCATGGCGATGTAGACCTTGACCAGCTTGATCACGCCCGGCGGCAGTTCGTCGCCCTTGGTCAGCTTGTCTTTCTTCTCGTTGACGATCTTCTTGAGCACGTCGATCTGACGCGACGTCATCTCTTCGATTTCGTCGATTTGCTCGTTAACCCGCGGATCCTTATCGGCATACTTGATGCGCTTCAGATTGCGGGTGGAAATGCGCTCAATCGTGTCGCGATCAAGGATGGTGTCCTTGGTCAGCAACCGCTTGTTGGTGCGCTCATCGTGCAGGTCGGCAAGAACTTCTTTCTTGCCCAGAAGGTTTTCCAGGCGGTTCAGGCGCTCGTCGGTAAGAATTCGAATTTCGTCCGAGAGGTTCTTTTCGAGCTTTGCGATCTGCGTGCCTTCGATGAATTTGGCGCGTTCGTCCTTTTCCTGTCCCTTGCGGGAGAAGATCTTGACGTCCACGATCACGCCCTCGATGCCCGGCGGGCAGTAGAGAGACGCATCGCGAACATCTCCGGCTTTTTCACCAAAGATGGCGCGCAGCAGCTTCTCTTCCGGCGTCAGCTGGGTTTCGCCCTTGGGAGTGACCTTGCCGACCAGAATGTCGCCCTGCTTGATCGAAGCGCCGATGCGGATCACGCCGGCTTCATCCAGATTACGCAGCATGGATTCGCTGACGTTCGGGATGTCGCGGGTGACTTCTTCCGGCCCAAGTTTCGTATCGCGGGCTTCGATTTCGTACTCCTCGATGTGCAGCGAGGTGTAGTAGTCCTCTTTCACCAGCTTTTCGGAAACCAGGATCGCGTCCTCGAAGTTGTATCCGCGCCACGGCATGAAGGCCACCAGGACGTTACGTCCAAGAGCCAGTTCACCGTGATCGGTGCAAGGACCGTCGGCAATCACCAATCCCTTGGCGACCCGCTGGCCTTTCACCACCGTCGGCTTCTGGTTGATGCAAGTGTTCTGGTTCGAGCGCTTGAATTTCGTGAGTTGATAGATGTCGCTGCCCACTTCGCGGGAAAGCTGTCCGGGATGGTGCTCGCCTTCGACCCGGATGATGATGCGCTCCGAGTCGACCGAGTCCACGATTCCATTACGCTTTGCCAGGATCACGGCGCCGGAGTCGCGTGCGGTGACGCCCTCCATACCGGTACCGACGATGGGAGCTTCGGCGCGCAGCAACGGAACCGACTGCCGTTGCATGTTCGCGCCCATCAATGCGCGGTTAGCGTCATCGTGCTCGAGGAACGGCACCAGAGATGCCGCAACCGAAACCAGCTGCTTGGGGCTGACGTCGACGTAGTCGACTTCATCCCGCGGAATCAGCACAAAGTTTCCGGACTTGCGGGCGTTGACCAACTCACCCACGATGCGGCCCTTATCGTCGAGTTCGACATTGGCCTGCGCGATGGTATGGCGATCTTCTTCCCACGCCGAAAGATAGAACGAGAACGGATCCAGTTCGACCGCTCGCTTGCGCTTTTCTTTCAGTTCGGAATTCAGCTTTTCGGCTTCGTGCTTTTCCAGGTGATCGCCGACCTTGAGGTCGCTGTCTCCACTGTTGACAACCTGCACGTAGTCCAGCACCCGGCCATTCTTCACCCGGCGGTAGGGCGACTCGATGAAGCCGTAGTCGTTGATGCGCGCATAACAGCTGAGCGAAGAGATCAGTCCGATGTTCGGACCTTCCGGCGTCTCAATCGGACAGATCCGGCCGTAATGCGTGGGGTGAACGTCGCGAACTTCGAATCCTGCGCGTTCGCGCGACAGACCACCCGGCCCAAGGGCCGAGAGACGCCGCTTGTGCGTGATCTCCGAGAGCGGGTTGGTCTGGTCCATGAACTGCGACAGCTGGGACGATCCGAAGAACTCGCGGATCGCCGCCATCACCGGCTTGGCGTTAACCAGGTCATGCGGCATGGCCGTCGACATTTCCTGGTAGACGGACATTTTTTCTTTGATCGCCCGCTCCATGCGGACCAGGCCGATGCGGAATTGGTTCTCGAGCAGTTCGCCGACGGCGCGCACCCGGCGATTGCCAAGGTGATCGATGTCGTCGACCTGTCCGATATTTTTGCGCAGCTTCAGCAGGTAACGGATGGTGGCGTAGAAATCCTCGGGCTCCATGACCCGATTCTCGGCAGTGCCGGGATCGTTCTTCTCATAAAGCTTGATATTGAACTTCAGGCGGCCGACGCGTGAGAAATCGTACTTTCGCGGATCGAAGAACATGCCGTGAAACAGGGCAGTTGCCGTGTCCAAAGTCGGCGGATCGCCGGGACGCAGCTTGCGATAGATCTCGATCAGCGCTTCCTGCGGGGTCTTCACCGCATCGCGCTTCAGGGTCTGGCAGATCACCGTTCCGACATCGTCCCGCTCGGGGAAGAACACGTTCAGTTCAACCACGGCCGACTCGAGGATCTTCGACAGCTTATCGGCGGTCAGCTCAGAGTTGGCTTCGAGCAGGATTTCGCCGGTCGTGGTGTCCACCACATCGCTCGCCACCCAAGCGCCTTCGAGGTCCGAGATATCGACTTCAATCTCGGTGATCTTCGCCTTCAGAATGTCTTTCAGAACTGCGGCGTTGATCTTTCGTCCGGAGTGCGCGATTTCTTCTCCCGACTTGTTCTTGATGCTGTGCGCCAGTTTCATGCCCAACAGGTTGGTGGGTCTTTCAACCGTCGGATCAAGCGTCCAGTACAGCTTCTTGTCGCGGATCGACAGACGGTCGACGGTGTAGAAGGTGCGCAGAATGTCTTCGCTCGAACGCAGACCAAGGGCTCGCAGGAAGATAGTTCCCAGGAACTTGCGCTTGCGGTCGATACGGACGTACAGGATGTTCTTCTGGTCGTACTCGAACTCAACCCACGATCCGCGGTAAGGGATGATCTTGCCGAGGAAATAGGTGCGGTTGTTGGCGGTTTCAAAGAACACGCCCGGCGAACGGTGCAACTGGCTGACAATTACGCGCTCGGTGCCGTTCACAATGAAGGTGCCGTTCTGCGTCATCAGCGGTACATCGCCAAAGAAAACTTCCTGTTCCTTGATGTCACGGATGGAACGGTTGCCGGTCTCCGCGTCCTTATCGAAGATGGTGAGCCGCATGGTGACCTTGAGCGGCGCAGAGTAGGTCATGCCTCGCTCTTCACACTCGGCCACGTCGTACTTCAGCTGCAATCCCACCGGGTCGCCGCACTTGTTGCAGAAATCCGGAGTATTTGCGTTGTAGGTGCCGCACTTCTGGCAAAGTACCTCGCCAGGATGAAAAGGATCGGTAATTACCGTCGACCCGCAGTTCTTACAGGTGGTACGAAGGTGATGTAGACCCTTCAGGTGTCCGCATTTACACTCCCAGTTGCCAATGGAGAAATCCACGAACTCGAGCTGGGAGACATTGCGGAAATCACTGATCGGAAATACCGACTGAAAGACCGACTGTAGGCCCGCGTCATCGCGCTCGCTGGGCAAGCGGTCCATTTGCAGAAACCGCTCATAGGAGCGCTTCTGCACTTCGATCAGATTCGGGATCTGGATCGTGGCCGGAATTTTTGAGAAATCGAAACGTTTACGGAAGATGCTAGTGTTGTTCTTCGCCATTCAAGAAACTCCCAATTTTAAGGCGCAGCGTGAGCTGCGATCACAGCGGAGCGTTTAAACGCGGACGACGACGGCGTAACCAAACATTTCAGGCACGAAAACGTTCAATCACACGCCTGCCATTGCCTAAAAAGCGAAATGGCTTTTTAGACACGAGTACGCCCGCGGGGGCATAGCTCCCCACAGGCGCCATTTGCGGCACTCAGCGTCAATTGAATTGTTTCTTTCCGCGCCAGTATCTAGGCCTGTTCCGTTCCGCTGCCCTGCGAAACAGTTTGCCAACCGTTAAGCGACCCTACTCCGCTTCCCTTGGCCGTTGGAGCAAGAGGTCGCTAAAGACCGTTAGGTGAATGGGAAGCGGCAGGTATCTAGATGATACCACTGCCTCCAACGATTCAACCAAATAAAAAAATTAGTAGTAATTCTTAAGGGACGGGCTGTGCCCGCCCCTTCACGATTACTTTACTTCGACGGTTGCGCCGGCATCCGCGAACTTCTTCTTGATGGTCTCGGCTTCTTCCTTGGAAACGCCTTCTTTCACGTTCTTCGGAGCGCCATCGACCAAGTCCTTGGCTTCTTTCAGGCCCAGGCTGGTGACTTCGCGTACCGCCTTGATAACGTTAATCTTATTCGCCCCAACTTCCTTCAGGACGACGGTAAATTCAGTCTTTTCTTCAGCCGGAGCCGCACCCGCCGCCGCTCCACCGCCACCGGCAACCATCACCGGGGCGGCTGCTGCTGCCGAAACTCCAAGCCTCGACTCCAACTTCTTTACCAGTTCCGCCGCTTCCAACAGCGATAAGCCTACGATCGATTCTTCTAACTGCGCCAAATCTGCCATGTCTAGTTCTCCGCCTTTTGATTGATCAAAGTATTGATTTCATTACCTTTTGGCCAAGTTTCCAGTGCGTCAAGCCCTCGATCCGCTACTCCAGACATGGCAGCAAACCAGAACTACGCAACCCTCGCCAACCGGCAACTGAACTTATTGGGTAACCGGAAAATTGAGCAACCTGGGATGGGAATCCTGAACCGTTGGCTTCCAATTACCAAATTACGAAAATTATCCAATTACCAAATCTCTTTATGCTTCCTTAAATTTTTTCTTTTCAACGCCCTGGCCGATTACCACTGCCAAATCACGGCCCGTGGCATTGACTACCGTCGCCAAGCGCTGTGCCGGCGCATTCAACAGGAACAGCAGCTTGGAGTAAAGCTCTTCCTTCGACGGCATGGTGGCCAATGCATCGATTTCCTTGATCGTGATGACGCGGCCCTCGACCACTCCAGCCTTAAAAGTGAACTCAGGATTGTCCTTGGCGTACTTCGAAAGAACTTTGGCCAAGGCGACCGGATCGCCTTCGGTGTAGGCAATGGAGGTGACGCCCGTGAGGTTCTTGAGCACTTCCGCCACTTTGGTGCCCTTGGCTGCGCGCTCGGCCAGCGTGTTCTTCACTACCCGATACTTGGCGCCGCTGCTGCGCAAGGTCTTGCGCAACTCGTAGTCCTGGGCCACGGTCAGCTTGCTGTAGGTCGAAACGATCACGCTGGAAACCTTCTGCAGCTCCTGCCCCAGCTTCTCGACCTGCTCCGTCTTCTTCGCCTTAGAAACCGCCATAAGATGTCTGTCCCTTCAATCTCGTCTAGGGCGGAGACTCATGTCCGCCGACCCTGAATCCCTAAACAAATCGGCCCGCTTTCACGCTTGGCCACACTACCTCAGGCCTTGGCTGCCGTTTCGACGGCCGTTGTATCAATCAAGATTCCGGGCCCCATGGTCGAACTCAGGTAGCAGCCCTTGATGTATTTGCCTTTGGCAACCGCCGGCTTGGCCTTGATCACGCTGGTGATCAGCGTAGTGGCGTTGTCGATCAGCTTGTCGGGCGTGAACGAAATCTTCCCCACCGGCACATGCACCAGCGCAGTCTTGTCGGTTCGGAACTCGACCTTGCCAGCCTTTACTTCCTGTACCGCCTTGGCGACGTCGAAAGTCACCGTGCCCGTCTTCGGGTTTGGCATCAGCCCCTTGGGGCCAAGCACCTTACCCAGCCGTCCGACTGACTTCATCACGTCCGGCGTTGCGATCAGCGCGTCGAAATCGGTCCAGTTCTCTTTGTTGATCTTCTCGACCATCTCTTCGCCGCCGACGAAGTCGGCCCCCGCCGCCTGGGCCTCACGCTGCTTGTCGCCAGTAGCAATGACCAGCACTTTTTTCGATTTGCCCAGCCCGTGCGGAAGAACCACGGTGCCGCGGACCATCTGGTCAGCGTGCTTGGGATCGACTCCCAGGCGCAGCGTGACTTCGACAGTCTCATCGAACTTGGCGAATTTAACTTTTTGCAGAAGCGAAACCGCGTCCTGCAAGATGTAGGGGCGGGCTTCGACTGCCTGCCGTGCCTTGGTGACGTTCTTGCCTGCTTTTTTCATTATTCCTCGTCTCCCACCGCTGACCGTTGTTCCGGCCGGCCGTAGTGTTTTCGACTTGGCGGACAAGAGTGTCCGCGCCACATCCTTAACTATCCAACGACTTCGATACCCATCGATCTGGCGGTGCCGCGCACGCTGCGAATGGCGGAATCGACCGAAGCCGCATTAAGATCCGGCATCTTCTGCTTAGCGATCTCTTCCACCTGCTTCACCGTGACTTTGCCCACTTTATCTTTGTTCGGCGAGCCCGATCCCTTAGCGATGCCGGCAGCGCGCTTCAACAAAATCGACGCCGGTGGGGTCTTGGTGATAAAGGTGAAGGTACGGTCGTTGTAGACCGAAACCACCACCGGGATGATCAGCCCTTCCAGCTCTTTCTGGCTGGTGCGGGCGTTGAACTGCTTGCAGAACTCCATAATGTTGATCTGCGCCTGACCTAGCGCCGGACCTACGGGAGGAGCCGGAGTAGCTTTGCCGGCTGCGATCTGCAACTTCACCTGTCCTGTAACTTTCTTCGCCATCTATAAAATCCTTCGTGAACCTTAGTGACCTTCGTGGTGAAAGCCTTTAAGCGACTTTCTCCACTTGATTAAACTCGAGCTCAACCGGCGTCGAACGCCCGAAGATCGTGACCATAACCTTCAACGTCTCGCGGTCCTCGTTGACCTCGTCCACGATGCCGGTGAAGCTGGCGAACGGTCCTTCGCTGATACGGACTGATTCGTTCTTTTCGAACTTGACCTTAAGCTTCGGCTTGTCCTTGCTATCGGCGACCTTGTAAACGATGTGCTGCACTTCTTCATCCGATAGCGGAGTGGGCTGCTGGCCGGTGCCGACAAATCCGGTAACCCGCGGCGTCGACTTGACCACGTGCCAGACATGATCGTCCATGTCCATCTGCACCAGCACATAGCCGGGATAGAACATGCGCTCCGAGGTATATTTCTTGCCGCCGCGAACTTCAGTGACCGATTCGGTCGGGATCAGCACCTTGCCGATCTTTTCTTCGAGACCAAACGCCTTGACGCGTGACTCCAGCGATTCCCGCACCTTGCGCTCAAATCCTGAATAGGAGTGGATGATGTACCACTTCATATTGGGATTGACGGGAGCTTCGCCGGCTGCGCTTTCGGCTGGCGGCGGCCCACCCTCTGTGCCGCTTACGGCTGCGTTTTTTGCTTCGTCCGGCATAATGTTGCTGTAGATTCCAGCTTCCTTCCTAACCTCAGCGATGCCCAAAATAGCGAAATACCTGGTCGATGCCGCGTCCGATGGCAAGATCGACCAGCCAAAAATATCCGGCAAAGAGGAACACCGTAATGATGACAACGGCAGTGGTGGCCTGCACCTCTTTAAAGGAGGGAGCGGTCACCTTCCGCATTTCGGTGCGGACGTCGTTGTAAAAGCTCTTGACCCGCTCCGGCCAGGCCTTCATCCGGCTACCGAAGCTATCGTTGCTGGCCGCGGCTGCCACTGACTTTGCCATTCTTTTTGCCTCAACTCCCATAACCGGCTTATCTCCAAACTCTGGCAGGGGCGGAGGGATTCGAACCCCCAAGTTCGGTTTTGGAGACCGACAGTTTAACCGTTGAGCTTACGCCCCTGCGTGGCGGGCACCATCGCCCGCGTTCCACCATTATTTCACTTCTTTATGCGGCGTATGCTTACGGCAACGGGTACAAAACTTTTTCATCTCCAGGCGATCCGGAGTCGTCTTCCGGTTCTTGGTGGTCGAATAGTTTCGCTCTTTGCAATCGCCACACTGTAACGAAATAATTTCTCGGGGCATTAGAACTCCTTCCCAACTGAGAACCGAGAACTGGAAACTAAAAACTAAATCCCAACCTGGTTCTTCTGTCGTCCCTAGGGGACTTTATCTTGTTTTCGCCTACCCAGGGCTTACGCCCTGGTCTGCATTCTTTAGCCCCTTTGGGGCTCTTCGTTCAACTCGGCAAGCTGATTGCCAAATGCTGATCTCTGTCCACTACTCTTTCAGCAAACAATCTCGCTTACTTCACGATCTCGCTGATGGTTCCAGCACCCACCGTGTGCCCGCCTTCGCGGATGGCGAAGCGCAAGCCCTTTTCCATCGCCACCGGTGTGATCAATTCAATCACCAGGCTCACGTTGTCGCCCGGCATCACCATCTCGGTGCCCGCCGGCAACTCCGCTACCCCCGTCACATCCGTCGTTCTCAGGTAGAACTGCGGACGATATCCCTTGAAAAACGGCGTATGCCGCCCGCCTTCTTCTTTCGTCAGGATGTAGACCTCCGCCTTGAACTTGGTGTGCGGCGTGATCGATCCTGTCTTCGCCAGCACCATGCCGCGCTCGACGTCTTCTTTCGCGATACCGCGCAGCAGCAACCCCGCGTTATCGCCCGCCAGGCCTTCGTCCAGCTGCTTCTTGAACATTTCGACGCCCGTAACCACCGTCTTGCGGGTGTCGCGGAAGCCGACGATTTCCACTTCTTCGCCCACCTTCACCTTGCCGCGCTCGATTCTTCCGGTCACCACCGTGCCCCGTCCCTGAATCGAGAAGATGTCTTCAATCGGCATCAGAAAAGGCTTGTCCAGTTCCCGCGCCGGCTGCGGAATGTACTTGTCGACTGCTTCCATCAGCTCGTCAACCTGCTTCTCCCACTTGGCTTCCCCGTTCAAAGCCCCCAGCGCCGACAGCTTGATCACCGGCACATCGTCACCCGGAAACTGGTACGACTTCAGCAACTCGCGGACTTCGAGCTCAACCAGTTCGAGCAGTTCAGGATCATCCACCGCATCGCACTTATTCAGCGCCACCACCAGATACGGCACCCCCACCTGACGAGCCAGGAGCACGTGCTCGCGGGTTTGCGGCATCGGACCGTCGGTCGCAGCCACCACCAGAATCCCGCCATCCATCTGCGCCGCGCCCGTGATCATGTTCTTGATGTAGTCGGCGTGGCCCGGGCAATCGACGTGGGCGTAGTGCCGGTTCGCCGTCTCGTACTCCACGTGCGCCGTCGCGATCGTTATACCGCGCGCCTTTTCTTCCGGCGCGTTGTCGATCGAATCAAACGACCGGAACTGGATCTTGGGGTTGTGCTTGGACAACACCTTGGTGATGGCCGCGGTCAACGTGGTCTTGCCGTGGTCGATGTGACCAATCGTCCCCACGTTTACGTGCGGCTTTGTGCGGTCAAATTTCTCTTTCGCCATTTCTGTTCGTGCCTCTTTCCCTCAAATTCTTGGAGCGGGAGACGGGAATCGAACCCGCGACCAACAGCTTGGAAGGCTGTGACTCTACCACTGAGTTACTCCCGCCCTTAAAATCGCCGTTGGTCGTTGGTCGTTCGCCCCTGACGAATCCTTCGACATCGCCAACCAACGCCCTCAATCTCTGGAGCCGATGACCAGGATTGAACTGGTGACCTCTCCCTTACCAAGGGAGTGCTCTACCAACTGAGCTACATCGGCCTTGCTACTCCGCTACTCTTCGCCATCCTTATCCGGGTGCAACACGTCGTTTCGCCGCATCCAGGTCCGGAACGCGAACATTGCCAGGATTGCTAACACCGCAAGCCGGATGCGCTGGTCACCCAGGGTCATCCACGACAAAATCCCAAGGGCGACGTACGCCGCGAACGCTAGCAATAACCGGTTCACTCTCAACTGGTGCACAGGGAAGGATTCGAACCTTCGTACCTCACTAGGAGGGACAGATTTACAGTCTGTTGGCTTTAACCACTCACCCACCTGTGCAAGAAACGCCGATCCTCCGGCCTACCCTAGCCCGGAATCAGGCCACCATTCGCGCGCGTCTGCCAAGGCTCTGCCTCGACCCTCTGACACAAATAGAAGAACAGTGAGTGTGCGCAGGAACGGTAGCGCAAACCGCCACTTGGAAGTTCTCTATGGAGTGTTATTGGAAAAAACTATGCCGCCACCGCGCCGCGTAATATCCTGCGTTTCCGGAAACTGTTATCTGGAGCTGGCGAAGGGATTTGAACCCCTGACCCTCTGATTACAAATCAGATGCTCTACCGACTGAGCTACGCCAGCAGTCGGGGACGCAGCCCTCCCGGGCAAATACCTCCCCAGATCCCTTCCTGATGTCCGGGACAATTTTAAAAGTTATCACAACGGCATAGCACGTGCAACCGCAGTAAGCCCTTCGTCGGGGCGACCGTTCCTACACGCCAGGCGGTGGGTGCTCCCCACTCTTGAAGCAGGCCGCCAAACATCGGTAAGTGCTATCATAACGGCTCCGGTCGTCACATTTTGGAGCTTTCCCGAGGCTTGGCGGCCATTTTTGATGCGCATACGACGCAGCTTTCCCATTTTTCTGGCCGTTGTCCTGGTTGGGGCGGCGGTTGCGGTGATGGTAGCGCTGCGCAAACACGCGCCGCCTGAGGCCGCCCGCCTTCTCCCCGGGGCCGATGGTTTTCTCTACATCAATCTACAAAGCATCCGTCGCGCCAACATGGGGGCTGAACTTCCGCCGATCTCCCATGAGCCTGAATATGAAGAGTTCATTCAGGCTACCGGCTTCCAGTTCGAGCGCGACTTGGATGAAGCTGCCTTTGCCATCCATAACATGGTGCCGCCCGAAGGAGCGAAGATAGGTCCGCCTATCCGGTTTTCTGAAGTCCTGGTGGGAAAGATTCAGGGCGAGCGCCTGCGGGATTATCTGAAGAAGATTTCAAAGTCGATCGAGGATTACGATTCCATCAATATTTACAACATTCCTCTGGAGGGCCGGGTCTTGCGTGTAGCCGTGATCGGCGTCGACACGGTCGCGGCCTCGAACCATGACGATCCAGAGGTATTGCGGGGGATCATCGACCGCTCACGTAAGCTGGCGTCGCCCTTCGGCGGGCCGGCCTTGCTGCGAAAGTATTACAAGTTTGTCCCCTTCTCGGACCGTTACGTTCCCTACGCCGGATTGGCGTGGACAATCTTCAAAGTGGAACCAGCCAGCGGAAGTGGGCCTCCTCCTACTGGCGGCTTATCATTGTTATTTACCAAGCCTGCGGTCATGGTGGCATCGGTACGGGCATTGAACGGGGTGCGAGTACGGACCGAGGCGTTTGCCGCCAGCGAACAGGACGCTAAACAGGCGGCGGAGAAGACCAACACCTTTCTTAATGTGCTTCATTCGGCGGAAAGCGTTTCAGGCGAACATGGGTCTGACCCGGATGTAAAAAGTTTCTTCGATAGTCTGACAGTCGAACAAAGCGGAGACCGGGTGCTGGTGACTGCTACTGCGCCGATTTCCTTCATCCGCAAGGCTTTGACATCGCCGCCGGGTGGCCTTTCCTCTTCCGTGCCTGCTGTAAAACCGGACACTAAAGCCGAGAAACCGCCGTCCAAATGAGCTTTGCCGGGCGGTCGGTAAACTAAAAGCTCAACCTTCCGTAACTTCCGCTCGCCTTCAGGACTCAATTGGTTAGCGGCAACACCAAGCCTGAGCAGGTACAATACCCACGCATGCACAACCTTCCGTTGCCAATAGCAGCGTTCGCTGCAGGACTGATCTCTTTTCTGTCGCCCTGCGTCCTGCCGCTGGTTCCCGGCTATGTGTCGCTGATCTCGGGGGCGGGAGTGGAAGAGTTGCAGGCGCAGCAGGCAGGTTTGCTGCGCAAGGTCATGCTGAACTCGATTGCCTTCATCCTCGGATTCAGCGTTGTGTTCATCACCCTGGGTGCGATTTCGACCAGCGTGGGGCAGTTGTTGGCTCGCTACAAACACAGCCTGGCACAGGTCGCCGGCGTGGTGATCATTCTTTTCGGGCTTCACCTCACCGGGTTGCTGCGTATTCGCGCGCTTTACGCTGATAAGCGGCTGCATAGCGTCAAGGGCGGGGCCACAGTATGGGGATCTTTTGTCATCGGTTTTGCCTTTGCCTTTGGGTGGACGCCATGCGTGGGACCGATCCTGGCTGTGATTCTCACCTTCGCTTCTCAGCAGGACTCGGTAGCAAAAGGCATTGGGCTTCTGACTATTTACTCGATGGGGCTAGCGGTGCCTTTTCTGCTGACGTCATTAGGAATTGAAAGATTTCTAAAGTTCTACAGCCGCTTTCGTGCCCATATGCACGCGGTCGAGATTGCCAGCGGCGCGCTCTTGATCGTGCTGGGTGTGTTGCTGGTGTTCGGGAGATTTACAATTATTTCAGGATACCTGTCGTTCTTGAACCGGTTCGCCCTGTAGGTAGGAGTGTTCTGTGAAACGTGATCCAGTCATCATTCTCGTAGTGGCCATGGTGGTCACGATCATGCTTGTGTTCGGCCTGCAGATGGCGCGCAAGTCTTCGCCAGACCCGTCCGAAGCCGCCAATAAGGGAATGCAGGGAAAAGCTGCGCCTGATTTTGAACTCAAGGCACTGGATGGGAAGACGGTCCACTTGTCCGATTACCGAGGCAAAGCTGTGCTGCTGAATTTCTGGGCTACCTGGTGCCAGCCTTGCAAGATTGAAATGCCCTGGTTCGCAGAGCTGCAAAAGCAATATGGCCCCGAGGGATTGCAGATCGTCGGCATTGCGGTCGATGAAGATGCGAGCACGCAGGATCTGGCTGACTTCGCCGGAAAGTTGGGAGTGAACTATCCCATTCTTGTGGGCAAAGAGTCGGTGGAGGATTTATTTGGCGGGGTGCAATTCCTCCCGGCGACTTTGTACATCAACCGCGAAGGCAAGATCGTCGATAAGGTATTTGGCCTGAAGGGTCGCGGAGAGATTGAGGACAGTATTAAGAAAGCCCTCGAACCCGCCCGCGTAGCTCAGGTTGTAAATCAACCCGGAAAATAAGCGATGCGCTATCGCGCCGCCAAAACTTCAGTTATCGCCGCTGTGCTGTGCGTGCCCTTATTGGCGCAGGACTTCTCTCAGCACCGGCCTCCCTCAGTCAAAATGGCTGATGCAGGAGTGACCAATGTTACCCGCGGCAAGGCCGGCAATGTGACTTTGCACTTTGAAGTGGAGCACGGGTATCACGTCAACTCCAATACGCCGACGGCAGAGTTTCTCATCCCCACTAGCTTGAAACTTACGGCACCGACCGACATCGTGATCGGCAGGATCACCTATCCCAAGGGCCGGGAGATGAGTTTCGAGTTCGCTCCGGATGAAAAGCTCAGCGTCTACAGTGGCGGTTTTGACATCGGCGTGGTGGTGCGGCCCTTGGTTGGCGTAGTGGCCGCAAAGTACGCGGTACGCGGCCAATTGAAATATCAGGCCTGCGACAAGGCTGCGTGTTATCCGCCGAAACAGTTACCTGTGGATTTCGGAATCCAGGTATTGAAGAATGCGCCGGCCGCGCACAAGAATCCTGCGCAGAGTCCGCACATTCACCGCTGACAATCCCGTGCAAAGGCGTCACATGTTCGGCCTGCCAGCGTCCGCCAGCCTGGCGGGCGCTACTATCCTCTTGGCAAATCCCACAGAAAAGCATCCTCGATCCACGTGGACCGGGTCGCCAAGGTATTGACCCGCATGCAGTCGATCAAACCGGGCATGACGAGGGCACTTTGCTCACGGTATTCGCCAACGCGGGCGGATTGTCGACGGGAGTTGAGCGTACATTCGCCAGCCGGACTGCCCGTGTTTCAAAGTCATGCTCAAATTTCGTGCGGTCGGGAGGCCGGAGCGAGACCAGGATGGAAGAATTGCGATAGTCGAAGGCGAAATTGATATGATTCTCGAAATCTCCCAGCCATACCTGGAGTTCAGCGTTACCGACTGAGCTGAGCCCGATTTCTCACCACCAGCCAGTTCACCAAAGCGATCGCCAGCATCGCCGCCACGATGATGGATCCGCTGCGATCGACCTGCGTCATCAGTCCCAGGCAGATTGCGACGCCAATCACGGCAAGGACATTTCCGCCGGGAAGGTAAAACATTGCCGCGCCAGGCTGGCGTTTGCGCAATACCGGCAGCGCCGCGCACACCAGTCCGTAATAGAACAAGCGCGCTACGGCCGACAGAGTCACATTCCAGCTGAAGCTTCCCAGCAATGAGAGCAGCCAGGTGAGAATGGTGAACACGAGGATCGAGAAATAAGGTGTGCGGAAGCGAGGATGCACCGTAGCAAAGATCGAAGGAAAGTCGCCTCGCTCGGCGAGGGCGAATGTGATGCGCGGCACTGCGAGCAGGTTCGCACCCAGATATCCATAAACGGAAATTAGCGCGCCGATCGCGATAAAAACAGCTCCGGCATTGCCGAAGATCAATCGCGCGACGTCCGCCAAGGGACGTTCGCTGTGCGCAGCATCCGGCAGCAGTCCAACTACCGCCCACTGCAGCGCAAAATAGAGCACCGTGCAGGTGACGAGTGCGATGAAAAGTCCAAAGGCCACGTCACCTTGCGGATTCTTCGCTTCCGCCATCGGGGTCAAGGCGGCCTCAAATCCGCCGTAAGCGAAGATCAGCAGCAACATTGCCTTCAACCATGCGTGGATATCACTCGCTCCCGGGGTTACGGGCAGACGATGCCCGGCCAGCAAATAGACGACTCCGGCAATGGCCACCACAATCAGTGGAACCAGTTTTGCCAGCGTGGTTACATTGCTGACCTGAGTACCAGCGCGTACACCGCGCAAATTCACAACGGCGAGAATTCCCACCAGGAGGGTGAGAATTGCAAAACGCGGGAAGGGATCTTTGGCGTGCGGCCAGAACTCGCCGAGATAGATGACAAAAAGATTCGCGTTGGCGGCTGGCGCAGTGAGACGCGCCAGCCACAACATCCATCCGGTTTCAATTCCTACCAGGCGTCCGAATGCGGCCCGGGCGTAGAGGTAGGGGCCGCCCGCTTCGCTGAACTGCGAAGCTACCTCGGCGAAACAGCCCATGATGATGGCGATAGCGCCTCCGGCCAAAAGTACGGCCCACGGACTCAAACTGCCGGTGAGCCCCGCAATTACCGAGGGCAGCCCGAAGACGCCGCTGCCTATTATGGAATTGATGGTCAGGGCAGCCAGACTCCACCTGCCGATGGCGCGTACGAGATGGGTTTCGGTCAGTTGAGTCACGTTGGCGTTTTTACCACAAGGGCAAGACGAGTGTCTGCCTGCCTGAACGGTGCAGAGCTAAGACGATATCTCTATTAGTGCGGGCAGGTCACCGGAGCCGAATCAACCGGGTGTAGGGTAAGGTCACTAAGCTTGATATCCCTGTTCAACTTGATCTCGTCGGTAAAAATTTCGGCCACCTTCCTGTCGAAATGCAGATTGGAGCGGTGGCGTGGAAACATTACGCCGTCAGCAGGTTCCCAGTGGTCAAACTGCAAAGTCTGTTTGGACACGGGATGATTTGTATCGGCCAGAGAAACCTGCCGTTCCTCTACAGGTAGGAAGTCAGGGCCCAGGGTAATGTTCACTTCGTGGGAGGCGTCATCCTTGGTCGAAATGGCAATGACATTTGAAGCGGGAGAACTGAACAAGTTTTCCGGGTCGCGATCAGCAAGCCAGGTATTAAGATTCATTCCCTCCGCATAGCCTTGGGCGAAACGCAGTTCGCGACCAGCCAGGTCAACCAGGGGCTTACCTGGCAGAATTTCCCAGCCCGCAGAACCGTCGAAGTATAGGACATAGGAATCACCCGGGCCGACCTGATCGATTCGAAGATACCTGGGACGGACAAAACGCACCCGTTTGAACACTGTGCCATGTGGCTTTCCATCATCATCCCAGGAATCCGCGTGCACGCACTCCTCAAAATCGCGGATGGATGCAATCCTGTCGGCGCCGCCTATCGCAGTCTGCATTTTATGGAACAATCCAAGGCCGTCTTGGCCGATTGATAATGAGGCGGACAGAAGCATCCAAGAAATCGCAGCAAATTTAAGACCTGAGCACAATTCCACGATTAGAGTAGACACCGCACGTCTTGGTTCAGTTCCTTGGACGCTCCATGGACGCAAGTCTGCACCCGAAAAGCATCTTTCCTTCACCGGGTACTCGGGCGGCAAGCCATGTAGGTACAATCCAAATCGGGAAAACTAGCTGACCTGGTCGTGCTCAGTCGCGATGCCTAATAATCGGATACAGCCACGCTGGTCAATTCCCTGTTGAACGCAAACTTGTAGCAGCAAACCCGCCCATGAGCGACGAAAAACGTGACCGCGAACTCGGGATGGGATGCCGCATTTCCCGCCGGGATTTTCTGAATGGCGTGGCAGTAGGCATCGGTGCGCTGGGTAGCGCTGGTTTCACCGGGCTGGCTTCGGGTGCTGGGGAAGCCACGCACCCTGGCCATCCTCCCGTGGCAGGTCTCTACCCGCCTGCACTCACCGGCATCCGGGGCAGCCAACCTGGCGCTTTTGACGTTGCCCATGCTCTGCGCGACAGCACGTTTTGGGAGACTGCGGGAGACCCCAAAAGCACAGGCGAAAGCTATGACTTGATCGTGGTGGGAGGCGGCATCAGCGGCCTGGCTGCAGCGTATTTTTTTCGCAAGCATGCCGGTCAAAAGGCACGCGTTCTCGTTCTCGACAATCACGACGATTTCGGCGGACACGCCCGGCGCAACGAATTTCGAGTCGGGAAGCGTCTGCTTCTAAGCAATGGCGGCACCCAGTCAATAGAAAGCCCTTCCGAATACAGCGACAGGGCAAAGAGCCTGTTCAAAGACCTAGGGATTGAGACGAAACGGTTCTACACAGCCTACGATCAGAAACTCTACTCCCATCTGGGTACGGCTTGCTTCTTCGATCGTGAAACTTTTCGAGATGACCGGCTTGTGCCTGGCATGGGGTCAGTCCCCTGGCCGGAATTTCTCACTAAGACTCCGCTGCAACAAAATGTACGCCAGGAAATTGCGCGCCTTTACACCGAGAAAAAAGACTACCTACCGGATCTTTCACGACAAGAAAAGTTGGCTCGGCTGGCAAAGATAAGCTATGCCGCTTTTCTTACTGACGTATGCATGGCCGATCCTGCAGTCCTCCCGTTTTTTCAAACCTACACTCATGATTTGTTTGCGGTTGGGATTGAGGCGATCTCGGCCCTGGCTTGCTACAGAAATCCGGACGATTATGGTGCTTGTCATTACCCAGGCTTCGATGGCATGGACCTGGGAGTTGAGGATGCAGGAAGAAGAGCCGTATATCTTTCACTTTCCCGATGGGAACGCTTCGGTCGCTCGTTTGCTGGTGCGCTCATTGGTCCCCGGTTCGATCTCTGGCCACACCATGGAAGATGTAGTTACAGCCCGCACTGACTATGGCAAGCTCGATCACGCATCATCGCCGATCCGCATTCGCCTGAACGCTACTGCAGTGCGGGCCCGCCATATAGGTCCGCTGGATTCAGCAGGGACAGTGGAGGTCGCGTATGTGCAACAAGGAAAATTGCAGAGCGTGAAGGGAAGGGCGTGTGTCCTGGCCTGTTACAACGGCATGGTGCCGTACCTCTGTCCTGAACTGCCGGACAAGCAGAAAGAAGCTCTGCACTACGGCGTGAAGGAGCCATACATTTACACCCATGTAGCCATTCGAAACTGGATGGCATTCCACAAGCTAGGAATCCGGCAAATTGTCTCGCCCGGTAGTTATCACTGCTTCACCATGCTGGACTTCCCCATCACCCTTGGCACCTACCAATTTCCCAGCAATCCCAAGGAACCGATGGTGCTGTTCATGTTGCGCACGCCCTGCAAGCCCGGCCGGCCGCGGCGCGAGCAATATCGGATGGGACGGTTTGAATTGATTGGCACACCGTTTTCCACTTTTGAGCGCAACATTCGGAACCAGTTGCAGAGGATGCTATCGCCGGGCGGATTCGACTCTGCCCGAGATATTGCAGCCATTACGGTGAATCGGTGGGCGCATGGCTATGCTTATGAATACGATTCTTTTTCTGATCCCCAGTGGACCCAAGAAGAACGCCCATGCGTGATTGGCCGGAAACAATTTGGCCGAATTTCAATCGCCAATTCCGACGCCGGCGCGAGTGCTTACACCAACGTGGCCATCGACCAGGCCTATCGCGCTGTGCAAGAACAACTGAAGAGTAGCTAAACAATCATCACTCCGTCGTTCCCACCGGAGTGGAGCGAGAAACCGTCGAATCAGCTTGTTTCGTTTGCAATCCGCTACTCGATCTCTCGCCGCGTCTTGTCCGTGATACGCACGAATCCTCTTAAGCGGGCTTCGCTCTCCAACGCTTGCAGTTCAGCGCGAGCGTCGGCTCTTCCGGCTTTCATTTCCGCCTGGGCCAACGCGAGACGTGCGTTCATGCCCAAGCGAATGAGTCCAAGTTTTTCTGCCTGGCCTGCTGCCTCCTGCAGGGACGAGACGGCGCCAACCAGATTCCCGGCGGCTGCTTCCGCCTTGGCTTGCACTAAACGGGTTTGCCACTGTACTTGCCGCAGTTGCGTTGCTCCGGCCAGCTTCGCGCTGGTGATGCTCTCCTGCTGTGCCTCACGCGCCTTGTTTAGCCCCAGCAGCGCTTCTGCCAGTGCAGCATGTGCGAGGGCCACGTCGCCGCTTACACCCTGGGACTTCTTGCCGGGTATCGACTTGCGCGCCTGGGCCTCGGCGTCTGCGAACTTTCCTTCTTCGAGAGATACTCGGATCAACTGGACTGTGCTGCTCAAAGCCCCGTCTTTTTCTCCCAGGTCGTTACGCAGCTTCAGCGATTCTTCCATGTGTTGACGTGCTCTTTGAAGGTCTCCTTCTTCGAACGCAATTTCGCCAAGGCCGGCGAGGGCAAATGCTAACTCATGCTTGTCATCGACCTCACGCGCGATGGCCATGCCCTCTGTATAGGTCTTCTTTGCACCGGCGAGATCTCCGCTCGCCAGCAAGACATCGGCTAGACCCAACTGTGGATAGACCGATTTGCTCTTTTCCCCACCTTTTACGAATATGGCGAGTGCGTCCGCGTACGCGGACTTCGCGCCTGCGACCTCCGCAAGTTGCAAGCGGAGTTCGCCGAGGTTGGTCAGCACGATAGCCATCCCGCTATCGTTGGACATCTGTCGCCAGATTTTCAGTGCCTCATCAAACCGCTTTTGCGCTCCGATCAGATCCCCGTGGGTAATAAGCTCCGCGCCCATGTTATTGAGCGTCTCCGCCACGCCCACCAGGAAACCCGTTTCCCGATAGATGGCCAGGGACTGCTCCGACAGTTTCCGGGCACCTTCATGGTCGCCCTGGTCCCCCATGATGCTGGCGATGTTGTCGAGTGCTCCTGCTAAACCCTGCAAATTGCCGATTTCGCGATAAACGCGCACCGCTCCCTCATACATTCTTCGCGCTTCCCCGGCATCACCTTGGTCGTAGAGTGCGTTGCCGGTGCTGTTCATGGCTTGCGCGGCGACAAAGCGGTCGCCCGCATCGGTTGCGATCTGCTCCGCCTGCCGGCAGGCCATCACCGCCGCCTTCAGGTCGCCCAGGTTGCGTTTCGCGGAGCATTGTTCGAGCAGCGCACGTGCAATCAGCAGCCGCGCGCCCTGTTGTCTTCCTCTCTCAGCAACGCTTTCCCCGAGCGCCAACTGGCGTTTAAAGTCAGAGGTAATGTTCGCTGCCCGGCTCTCGGCCAAATCAATGCGCAGGTCGTCGCGCTGTGGCGAGGAAAGCGCACGAAGGCGAGTGATTGTATTCAGTGCATCCGGAGCCTTGCCGCTGGCAAACTGCGCACCCACCAGTTTTAATCCATAGTCGAGGTTGTCGGGAGCGCGGTCGAACAACTCCTTGTAAGCCGAGATCGCCCTATCCCACTGGCTGGATTGTTCGAAGTATTGCCCTTCCACCCGTAACCTCTCCGCACGAGGCAGACCGGCGGAAAGGTCGTAAGCTTTCTTCGCCGTCTCCATCGACTTCGAGTCGTAGCCCAGGGAACCCCAGGCAGCCGACAATGCCACCAAGGACGGCACATGCTTGGGGTCTTCGGCGACAGCTTTGAGCAGCAGGTCGCGGGCGTTGAGCACTTCGTAGATGCGGAGCTTCGCCAGACCCTCGGAATAAAGCCGCGATGCCTTCAGATTGGAGGGAAGAGCCGCTTTCACGGCGGGTTCGTCTTCGATGGGAACACTCCCCGCTCCCAGCTTGGTTCGGAGTTGTGCGCCGGCGCGCGTAACCACTCCATCCAGCTCGGCTAATGTTCCTTTTTCTGATACCAAGGCAATGGTCTGCCCGGCCCTGGTATCCTGAAGACGTAAATCCACGCGGATCGATTCATTCGACTCGGTTCCCAGCTCGAGATACGAACCGAGGACAACGAAATCACTCCCGAGGTTCTGATGAACTCGAGACAATGTGTCGGCAGCCAGCGTGTCCTGTTCAGGAAGCGACAGGTCGGCCTTCACCCGCGCAACGTTTTCGCCGGAAATGGTTAGCAGATTCTCACCGGCCGCGAGTTCGGTGGTGAGCATTTCGGATAGAGCGGTTGAAAGCCACGCCGTATCCGGGCGGCCCGATAAATTCTTGAAACCAAGTACGGCCACCGATTGCCGTGCTGCCGGAGAAGCAACTGGTGTTGCCAGTCGCTTGGGCCTGCCCAGGAAAAACCAGCCAAGGGCCAATGCAACAGAAACGGTCACGACACTGGCCGCAGTCCACCAGGCCTTACGCTTTGCAGTCAGCACCTGCGGCGAAACGCCGGCGGTCAACCGTTCCAGGTCTTCCGCCAGTTCTTTGCTCGTCTGGTACCTCCGCGCCGGATCCTTCTCCAGAGCCTTGAGAATGATGCTCTCGATGCTCGGACTTATGTCTGGATTCAGATTGCTTGGAGATTCGGGGTTTCGGTTCAGAATCGCATCAATCAGCATGGCGCCGTTGGTTTCGGAAAACGGCCGCTTGCCGGTAGCAAGCTCATACAACACAGCGCCGGCGGCCCAGATGTCGCTGCGCGCGTCGAGCGGATCGCCCCGTAACTGTTCCGGCGCCATGTAAGGCAGAGTGCCGGTGATTTGCTGCGAGGTGGTGGTATGGGTTATCGTCCTTGCCACATCCAGATCAGGATGGACCAGCTGTGCAAGTCCAAAATCGAGGATCTTGAGTCGCCCTTCGGAAGTAAGTCGCAGATTTGCCGGCTTTAAATCACGATGCACGATCCCGCGTGCGTGCGCGGCTGCCAGGCCCTCGGCCAGCTGAATTCCCAGACGCAAGAGCTCATGAAATCCCATCGGCCCATGCGCCAGTTTTGTGTCCAACTGAGGTCCGGAGACATATTCGGTGACCAGAAAATCGGTGCCATCTTCGGTATCGAAGTCGAAGATGATGGCGATGTTGGGATGGTTCAGTTTGGAGAGAGTCAGTGCTTCACGGCGAAAACGCTGGCGAATCGCTTCGTCGGTAAGCGTGCCGGGGAGCAGTACCTTCACGGCGACGTCACGCTCCAGCCGCTCATCGTGGGCGAGATAGACGACACCCATGCCGCCCGCGCCTAGGTGTCCGGAGATGCGATAGTGGCTGAGTGTTTGCCCAATCATGGGGAAGACAGGAGTCGAAATCGTAGTCAAGGCAAAGAGACAGGTCAACCGCGGGCGTTACAATGTTTGTCCGTGGCACTACCCTCGACGCACAGGCTGAAAAGTTCGCAACCCTTGCTGTTGGCCAATATTGGTCAATTGCTTACGCTTCGATCCAACCTGGCTGGTCCCCGCCGCGGACCGGAACTAAGCGAACTCGGCATGATTGAGGATGCCGCCGTTCTTTGTCTCGGTGGCAAGATCGTCTCAGTTGGCAAAAGCAAAGACGCGCTCCGCGATCCCTGGCTCAAAAAGAACCGGGGCAAGATCACCGAAATCGACTGCGCTGGAAGAGTTGTGCTGCCGGGTTTTGTCGACTCGCACACCCACCCTGCATTTGTTGCCCCGCGGCTGGTCGACTTCGAGAAGCGGATTGCTGGTGCCACCTACGAAGAGATCGCCGAAGCCGGCGGAGGCATTCGCTCCAGTATCAAAGACGTCAGAACCGCATCCGAGAAGCAGGTCGCCGGTGATGTTCTGGCGGCGCTACACGAGATGGCCGCCCACGGAACCACTACCGTAGAAGCCAAATCAGGATACGGATTGAGCCTGGAGTCGGAAATCAAATCTCTCGAGGCCATACAGAACGCAGCTCATGTGTGGCCGGGAACGGTGGTGACGACCCTGTTGGGCGCACACGTAGTGCCGCCGGAGTTTCGCGAGCAGCGCGCGAAGTACGTCGACATCATTTGCGATCAGATGATTCCTGCGACTGCGAAAAGAAAATTGGCGCAGTTCGTGGATGTGTTCTGCGACAAGGGTGCGTTTACGCTTTTGGAAACGGAAAAAATTTTCGCCGCAGCTACAGATAATAAGCTGGAAACCCGCGCCCACGTAGGGCAGCTTTCGTCCACGAGTCTAGGAGCGCTGTTGAATTTTGGCCCCGCCTCGTTCGATCACCTGGACCACATCACGGACGAAGATCTCACGCAGCTAGCGACATCGGACACGATTGCCACTCTCGTTCCTGGCGCAAACTATTTTCTGGGTCTCAGAACCTTTCCGAATGCCCGCCAGTTCATCGCGGCGGGCGCGGCAGTGGCGCTTGCCACGGACTATAACCCTGGCAGTTCGCCTACCACGAGCATACCTTTCGTGTTGTCGCTGGCCTGCACCCACATGAAGATGACACCGGCAGAGGCGATTTCCGCAGGCACCATCAATGGCGCCTGGGCCTTGCGAATGGCGACACGCAAAGGCTCAATTGAACCTGGCAAGGATGCCGACCTCGCAATCTTCGATGTTGCGGACTACCGGGAGATCGCCTACTGGTTCGGAGTCAATCGCTGCGACATGACGATTGCCGGAGGCGTGGTCCTCGAGTAGTAGAACGGCAATCGTTCATGCAGGTCAATGGACGGAGTAGCCATAAATTCCTCGCACGAAAGCGCCGCATAGTGCCAAGCGGTTTGAGCGAAGCTCGCCGCGTTGCTATAATCTCAACTGTTCAATCGGTTCCAGTATTCTGATTGCCCGCGAAAGCCGTACTCCGCATCAGCCCGCGTCCTGCAACGGCGCGTAAACGCGCCGGCACTCAAGCTGTGAGCGAATGTGGCCAGGTAGCTCAGGTGGTAGAGCGCAGCCCTGAAAAGGCTGGCGTCGGCGGTTCAACTCCGTCCCTGGCCACCATATTTTCAATCACTTAGCACACCTCCTGAAATCCAAATCTGTCCCAAACTGGTCCAAAAAATCAAGATGCCCGCCGGAGTTTGCCTCAACTTATTTCGGCTACAGCACAAGATCTTTCCATCCCGTTCTGCCCTATTCCAAGCTCTCGGAGCATAGCTAGCTCGACGATCTTGTTGAGCTATTTACCGCACACTCGAATAAAGGGGCCGGGGGCGGTCGCAGTCTTGGCCAAAGTGTGGCCACCCGACCGCCGGTGCGGGCGTCTCAAAAAACCCGCGAATTGAAGTAGGGGGGGTATGAGGGCCATAACCAGCATCCGGCAGTTGATTCCGGACGACCGGAACGCAAATAAGGGCACGGAACGCGGAAACGCCTTTATAGAGCGATCCCTGCGCGAATATGGGGCAGGGCGGTCCATCTTGCTGGATAAAAAGGGCCGGATTATCGCGGGAAACAAGACTATCGAGAATGCCGCGGCCATCGGCATGGAGAAGATTCAGGTCGTCCAAACGGATGGCAAGCGGATTATCGCGGTTCAGCGAATGGACCTGGACCTGGCCAAGGATTCCAAGGCGCGGGAATTGGCGCTAGCGGATAACCGGGCTGGGGATCTGAATCTCGAGTGGGCCGGAGACGTCCTGGCAGAGTTGGGCAAGGACATAGACCTAACGCCATTCTTTTCTGCGACCGAACTGGCGGCCATTGTGGCCAAAAGCGTGACCTTTGACGCGGTCCCGGAACCGAAGCTTGACCAGGCTGAGGCGCTCCAAAAGAAATGGCTGACCAAAACTGGTCAGCTATGGGAGATTCCCGCGGTAAATGCCCCACGTGGCGCTCATAGGGTTCTGTGCGGGGACAGTACCAAAAAGGAGGACGTCGCGCGGCTGTGGGCAAATGTGGCGGAAGACGCTATGCCCAGGCTGATGGTCACAGATCCCCCATACGGGGTGGAATACGCCCCGAATGGCGGGCGGAAAGGGGCGTGAACAAGAACCAAGGGAAAATGGGCAAGGTGGCCAACGATGATCGCGTGGACTGGAGTCCTGCCTGGGCCCTGTTTCCCGGAGACGTGGCTTACGTTTGGCACGCGAGCTGGTATACCAGTGCCGTTCAGGCCTCTCTCGAAGCCGTCGGGTTCGAGATCCGGTGCGAAATCATCTGGGCGAAGGATCGATTCGCACTGTCCCGGGGTCATTATCACTGGCAGCATGAGCCTTGTTGGTATGCGGTTCGGAAAGGTGCCAGCGGAGGATGGCTTGGGGCTCGGGATCAATCGACGGTATGGAACGTGGACGCTCGCGACGACGATGGACGAGGGCATGGCACGCAAAAGCCTGTCGAGTGCATGCGGCGTCCCCTCCAGAACCATGAGGGAAACGTCTACGACCCCTTCCTTGGATCGGGAACCACCATCTGCGCCGCCGAACAACTAGGGCGAGTCTGCTTCGGGCTTGAACTGGAGCCAAAGTACGTTGCAGTAATTCTCGAGCGGCTGTCCGAGATGGGATTAAAGCCGGAACGGGTGAAATGAATGCAGCAGAAGTCCTGGTGCTCATGTTTTCCCATCATCTCCACAACACCGAGCACGAAGGCGCCTATCTCGGAGTGTCAGCGCGAATCGTGCGTCGAAGCGCGGGAGCTTTTAAATGGCCTGGACGCCGACCGAAACCAACCAAGCTGAAGAAACTGGAAGGCAATCCAGGTAAGCGGAAGCTCAACCCTGACGAACCCGATCCCGACCCTGAAATTCCATCCATGCCAGATCACCTGGATCCTGCCGCGCGGGCGGAATGGAAGCGAATAACGCCCATACTTTTGTCGTTGGGGCTGATCTCCGAAATTGACCGCGGCCGTATCGCGGCTTACTGCCAGTCATGGTCGCGCTGGATAGATGCCGAGGAGAATGTCCAACGCTTCGGATCCGTCATCAAGACACCAAAGGGCTATCCGGTGCAGAGTCCCTATGTGGGGATTGCGAATCGTGCCATGGATCAAATGAGAAAGTTTGCGATCGAGTTCGGCATGACGCCGGCGGCCCGGTCACGAGTCATCGTGGATCGGAAGGGAGATCCGGACGCTGACCTACATGCGTTGTTGTCGGGCCAATGCTGACGGAGGAAGAGAAGAAAAAGCTCCAGTGACGTATCAGTTTTCCCCTGATCGCGCGAGCTATGCCTGTAACTTCTTCGAGCGCGTTCTGCGCCACACTCAGATCGTGGGCAGGCAAACCATTCATCTTGGCTCCCTGGCAAAAAGAGGCAGTCTCCACAATCTTCGGAACCTTGAAGCCCGATGGAACCCTGGCCATTGAGATGGCCTATCTCGAAGTCCCTAAGAAGACTGGCAAAACGGAACTGGTCGCCGGGATCATTTTGCTTTCCTTGTTTCTGGACACAAATCTTGGATGTCAGGTCTATGGAGCTGCGGCAGCACAGCGCCAGGCTTTGAATGTCTATCGAGCGGCCAGCACCATGGTTAGTTTGAGCCCGGCCCTGCGAAAGAAGTTCAAATTACTCCAATCAACTCACAGAATCCTCAAACGGGATGACCCAAACAGCTTCTATGCCGCCATCGCAGCCGATGGCGACCTGACAGACGGGGTGAATCCTTCAGTAACCGTAGGCGATGAGATCCACAGATGGAAAACCAGAAAGCAGCTTGAGAACTTTGACGTCCTTTCGCTCGGCGGAATCACCCGAAAGCAGGCTTTGACCATCGCAATAACCACTGCCGGCGTTAAGAGATGAGTCGCCATTAGCCTGGAGACTACACGAAAAGACTTAAAGAATAATGCATGGGTTGGTCGAAGACCCCACTTTCTATGGTCGTATCTACGCGGCTGACCCGAAGGATGACTGGACGAAGGAGGCGAACTCGATCAAAGCCAATCCCAGCCTCTTGGAAAACGGCGGATTTCTCGAGATCGAAAAGATTCGGAAAGAGTACCAGTCCAGCCTCTCGGATCCCGAAGCCCAGAGAGCCTTCAAACGCTATTTCCTCAATCTCTGGGATCAGAAAGAGAACCGGGCATCGATTTAGCACAATGGGACGCCTGCCATGGGGATTGGAAGGCTCAACCCCTACTTCCAAAGGCCTCCGACGAAAAGGTCCGGACCTTCGAAGATGACTTTTTGACCAAGTTCTTCGGACGACGATGCTGGGCGGGGGTTGATCTGTCGATGACCACCGATATGTCCTCTGTGGCTTTCCTTTTCGAGGACGAGACGGGTACTATGACGTCCTTCCCTTCTACTGGCTACCCGAAGCAGGTCTAAAGAAACGGGAACTACGGGATGGAATGCCTTACAGAACATGGGCAGAACAAGGATTTTTGGAACTCGGTGAAGGCAATGTCATCGACTATCGTGAGGTAAAGGCTCGGCTGATCTGGGGTGTCCAGACTTTCGACCTTAGGGAAATATGCTTTGATCCCTATAACTCTCGACAACTCTCGACACAGTTGATCGATGATGGTTACAAATGCGTGGAAATTCGCCAGGGATATGCAACTCTGTCAGAGCCGTCCAAGAAGATCCTCGAGCTCGTGGCCTCCGCAAAGCTTCGCCACGGCGGGCACCCAATATTCTGCGTTGGAACGCTTCATGCCTCTCACCAAGGAGAGTAATGACTGCTTGATGTTTGCCAAACCACAGCGGCAAAAAGACACTTCGCGAATCGATGGAATTTCGGCTACAGCGGATGCAATGGCCCGTGCGATGTTGTCGGTTCCGGAAAGCCGGCTGACAATTGACGTCTGGTGAATTGTGTTTTCGCTAGAAGACTAATATCCTTCGCGTTAAGCCAAACACATCGCTTGCTCGAATCCTGTAAAAGTTGGAATCACTTCGCTCCCTTATTCGGCAAACCTACGTTGCTCAAAGGTACAGAGACGGATCTTCGCTTAAACTTACATAGCTCGTCAGTTGACTCTACCGTCGCAAGAGTATCGAGATCGGAAAGTTGTTGTTCAAACTCCTTTCTGATCAGGATGTGCGCAAGGATCTTATCTTCGAGTCCAGGGTCAGACGGATCTAACTGTAGATCAGCTTGCACGCATCGATCCACCGTGTCGATGGAAAAGGATGCGATTCGAATAGCGAGTTGAGCGTTGGGCTCCTTTAGGAATTGTAGAAGGAGCACGACCATGAGCGCAGCTTCCTGTGCGCTTGTGACTTCCATGCCAGGAAAATCATCCGAAGCAGGGGTAGCCGCCTTGCATTGCGACTCAAGCTCGTCAATCTTCGGTTGTGGCGCCTTTCGTTCAGTTACGTATTGCTAGACGACCTGGTCGCCGACCTCGCCGGCGAAGCCGATCTCGTGGGTGACGACGAGCATCGTCATGCCTTCCTCGGCCAACTTCGCGCATCGTGTCGACCTGTTTGACGAGCTAGGGATTCGAGCACCGAGGTGACCTCGTCGAAGAGCATCACGTGCGGTTCCATCGCCAGCGCGCGGGC
>CAWGQZ010000070.1:0-42739 GCA_963824805.1 uncultured Acidobacteriaceae bacterium
GACGAACGCCTTCTTCTTGGTCGAGTCCGCCAATTCGAGATTCGAAGTAAAGCTGCCGGTGGTTGAGAACGCCTGAGGCTGATTGTTGTTCGACCCCGAGTCAGCCCATTGCCAGGGTTCGTCACCCCAAATACCCAGCGGTCCAGTGTAGGGGGATTGAGAAGTCCCTTTGGTGCCGAAAAAACGTTCTGTAACGTCCCACCATCCCTTGGCAAACTGCGTGGAGGTGAAAGTCACCTGGACGTCATTCGGATAGTGGAATAGCGCATGGTAATTCCCGTACGCATCTCCGTCATTCGATGGGCGGCCATTGCGGCCCCCGTCGGCGGAAACCTTGAGCGGGTGCGATTGCAGAATCCAATTGCAGATGTCGATCACGTGGATATTCTGTTCCACGATAATGTCGCCTGAAAGTGTGCGGTCACGGATCCAATTGCGAATGCGGAATTCTGCTGGAGAGGCACTCGGTCGCTCAGGCCGATCGATGTATCCCGTAAGATAGTGGGCTTCGCCACAGACGATTGTGCCCAATGCACCGCCATGAATGCGTTTGACCATTTCCACAAAGGGCGGACAGTCGCGAATCTGGAACCCCACGTCCAAACTCAGCTTGCCTTGAGCGCGCTTGCCGAGTTCGATAACCTTTAACGCGCCCGGCACATCCACCGAAACTGGCTTTTCGAGATAAACGTGCTTGCCGGCCCCCACAACCGTTTCGAGGTGATGGGGATGAAAATAGGGTGGAGTGGCAATGACAATCGCATCGACCTCTTTCGAAGCTGCCATCTGCTGGTAGGCGTTCGGACCGACGAATAGTAGGGCCGCATCAAGCGGGGCATAGCTTTTCGCCAGCTGAATTTTGTCGAAATGCGCCTTGGCCACGTCGATCTGGTCTTGAAACAAATCGGCTAGTGCCACCACTCGTGCCCCGCCAGTGTCGACGAGATTGGTCGCGTCTTCCGTTCCGCGGCCTCCACAACCGAGCAAGCCCACGCGCACCGCTGAGTTGGCACCGCTACCGAATGCTAAGTTGGGCTTGATGAACATCAACCCGGCAGTGGTGGCGGCCAATCCCACAAACTTCCGGCGGTCGAGTGATATGCTGTTCGTCTTTCCTTCTTCTGCTGCCATGTTTCCTCCCGACGACTAGGATGGTCCGATTAAAGCTTCCAGGTATTTCTTTGCAGCCAGTACGTCTTCAACCTGCCGGGGCCCCGAAATCTCGCGCTCAATGGTAACGGCCCCACGATAGTTCAGCTCTTTCAATCGAGCAATGATACGCGGAAAATCAACCTTGCCCTTGCCAATTGGGACCTCCTGGCCGAGATCTTTCGGATTGGTTGGCCACAAACCATCCTTGGCGTGAATGCCCTGCACGTAGGGACTTAGAATCTCGATCGCGTCCACCGGATTAGCTTTGCCATACAAGATCAAATTCGCAAGATCGAAGTTGACTCCCTGGTTGTCGGTTCCGACATCAAGAATAGTCCGCACCAGTGTCGTAGGAGTTTCTTGTCCCGTTTCGTAACGAAAATTCTGGCCGTTGCCCTTACAGTAGGTGGTAACTTCGCGAATTGCGGAGACCACTTCCTTGTAGGTAGGATCGTTGGGATTCTCTGGGATAAATCCGCAATGCGTCTGCACGGCCGAGATGCCGCACTGCTTGGCGAAGTCCGATGCATGTTTGATGTGAGCTATTCTTTCTGCACGCGTCTGGAGTGGAACCAGGCCTATCGTCAACGGCCCCTGGTAAAAGTCCCATACCTCCTTGCCCGGGCCTCCGACGACCAAAGCAGTGGGCTCAATGTTGTTCTTCACCAATGCCTTATTTAGTCGCTCGGCGAGGTCCGGCTCAAATTCGTTTACATAGACCTGCGCCGTTGTCAGGCCTAGGCCGCGGACCCTCGCCATAGCGGAATCAGGATCTTTGTCGATGTCAATGATCAGACCGAGACGCAAAGGCTGCTTGCCGTTGTCAGCAGGGACGGGCCTGACCTTTCCGGCAACTTTGGGTTCGGATGAGACCTGCCCTGGACTTGGGAAACCTAAAGCCGCTAGTGTCGAGCCCACCCCCAGTGCGGAGACAGACCGTTGCAGGAATGTTCGGCGATCTTGTCTATTCATATAGTCAAATCCGGGGAACCCTCTACTCAGTCTTGATGTAAATATCCTTCCATCGAACCTTCACCCCTCCCCCGGTATGAATCTGTAGAGCGATGACGCCATCGGTAAATCGCGGGGTGGAGTCGTTAAAGTCCGCAACTTTTGTTCCATTAACATGGGTAATGATGTGGTTGCCGTGAACGGAGACTTCCAAGTAGTTCCAGGTACCAGGCTTCAGCGAATTCTCGGCGTCGGCAGTCGGCATCGCCACCCATTCGCGGCCGCCGCTTTCGTAGAGCCCCCCGTGTGCTTGCCGCGGCTGGGATCGACCTCAACCTGCATGCCTAAGATGTCGGGTCCATGTTCAGGATTCACACCGGTGATTTTTGAGTGCAGGAACAATCCGGCGTTCCCATCGGCCTCTGCTTTGAACTTCAGACGCAGATCAAAGTCACGATAGGTTTTCTCGGTGGTCAAATAACCATACTTGTTGGCAGAGCTCTCTCCAAGGATGGCACCTTGTTCGACCACCCATTTTTCGTCGCCGTTATTTTTCCAGCCCTGCAGGTCTTTTCCGTTGAAAAGAGGAACCCAGTCTGGCTTCGCAGGTGCTGCAACTGTAGCGTTTAACGTGGACAGAGAAATGAGTATGAGTAGCGCAATATTTTTCATGGCACGTCCCTTCATCTGAGCCCGACCCATCGGTTCTGGCCGAAGAGAATTCTATTACGAATGGGCGTTAGAGCTTAGGGTGATTTCTCACAGAAGGCTTCTGTTCCACCGTCCGAAAGATGTGAGCCCGAGGTGCCAGCCGTTTTGGACCGCGCAATCATGATGTGCCTGGCAAAGAATCCAGCGGAACGTAGGGCAGATGCGCAGACGTTCGAACGAATGCCTGAAGACTCGGTTGAAATTGCCCCTTGGGGCCGGGAAGCAGCCCACAATCGGTGAAATACGAACATATCTCAGGAAATTTCACCCGTGGTTCCCGCGACTCAACGGGTGCCTTCAAATGAAAGTCTGGTTCTTGTAGTTAGGGCCCATTCCTCGCGAGATGAGAAATGGGCCCCAGGTTTTGGACGCGCGATCTAGAAGTTGTACTTCAATCCCAACTGAATCTGCCGCTGTGGGATTGCGACGGAGGTTATGACGCCGGCGCTGCCCGGGCCGTCGTCGATGAAGTTGTCGGGCTGGGCGAAGTTGGCGTGGTTGAAGGCGTTGAAGAATTCCGCCCGGAATTCCAGGCGCTGCGATTCGGTCAGGGCGAATTCCTTGCGTAACGAACCATCGAACACGTTCTGTCCTGGCCCGGTCAGGCCGTTGCGGGGCGCATTGCCGAAGGCGAATCCATTCGGCACCGCGAAGGCATTGATGTCGAACCAGTTGTCCGGAGTGCGTTGATCGCGCGGCAGGTTTCCATCGTGCAACTGATCCGGTCGTACGATACCTTGCGTACCGGTATTTGACGGATCGAAGCCGAGATAGGGCGAGAACGGGAATCCGGTCGCGAGGGTATAAATGCCGCCCACGTGCCATCCTCCGAACACCGCATCCATGGCGCGATTGTCCAGGTGATGCTGCGATCCACCAAAGGGCAATTGGTAGTCAAAGCTCAGAACCCAACGCAGCTTCTGATTGAAGTCGGCCGGGCCACGTTCCGCTCCCAGGTTGTAGCTGTCCTGCGCGAACGGCGCAGCGCAGCAGATCTCGGGGAGATCGTTGATAGCTTTGCTGTAAGTGAAAGCGCTCAGCAAGTAGAGGCCGTGCGTCGCACGCTTCTCCACTTTGACTTGCAGTGAGTTATAGTTCGAGGACGCAATATTGGTGATGGCAGTGAAGCCGCCCAGGGTGGGGAACGGACGGCGAGCTTGCACGTCACCGGGACCAGGAGTCGGGTCCTGGTTCGGATCGACCACGCCCTGCAAGTGAGTTCCCTTCGAGCCCGCATAGGCGATTTCCACGCTGGTCTGTCCCGGCAGCTGACGTTGGACCGCCAAGTTCCAGCTTTGGTAGTAGGGAGTGTGGAGACGTTGGTCAACGCTGGTCACGCCCGGATTGACAGCCAGGCTGGGATCGAGTGACGGGAATCCTTGCGAGACCGTGATGAGAGGCGTCACTCCATCGCTGATGAAGTTCGGCTCGTAGAAAAAGGGCAGGTTGTATGCCAGTTGCAACGGAGCCGCAGTCCGAATCTCCTGGCCACCGAAGAAGATGCCGTAGGCGCCGCGAATCACGGTGTTGCCGCTGGCGGTAGGGGTCCAGGCAAATCCCAGGCGGGGAGCGAAGTTGGCTTTGTCGCCTTCCACCAGGCTACGCGAAGCGCCGCCGACGCCGGCGGTGATGAGGGTGCTGGTTGCGTAATCGAAATTGCTCTGCCGATTATTGGCTTCGACCGTCGGTGAGAAGTAGTCGTAACGTAACCCAAGATTCAGGGTCAGACGGTGAGTGACTTTCCAATCGTCCTGAAAGAATGCCGAGGGGACATGCTGGCGGTTGTATAGGCCGACCACGGTGGAGATCCGGGCGCTGAGCGGAAGGCCCAGCAACATATCGGCCAACGGACTGCCACTGTCGTCAACCGCGCCTTGCGTGAATTGCCCGGTGAACGAGAATTGGCCACGGGGCGCAGCTTCCTGGGAAATGTTGAACTGGCTCCAGCGGATTTCGCCGCCGACCTTGAACGTGTGCGAGCCACGCACCAGGGTCAGCACGTCGTTGATCTGCCGCTCCTGACTTGCCAGCAGAGTGGGCGCGAATCGAGGATCGCCAACCCGGCGGTAGCCGCCGGTGGGAGCGAATAACGTCAGGCCATTCACGCGAGAATCATCAGGAACGCCCGGAACTCGCAGATCGTCCGAGGGAAGAACGGTGCCGTTCACCGGCAATCCGCGGCGCACATGCACGTGATTAAAGCCGATGCGGGCTTCATTGATGATTCGGGGAGTGAAGGTGTGGGTGTACCCGACGGAGGCGCCCTCGGTGTCTTCAAATCCAATTCCGGTACTGGAATCGCCGCCATTGGCCAGTCCGGGCAGTGGCGCCGGGCGAACGTCTTTCCGTCCTGCCTGCGAGTAGCGCACGAAGAACTGATTGGTTTCCGACGGCGTGTAATCCACCCGGCCGTCACCCTGATCGATTCCGTCCTGTTCCGTGGGGAAAATGATGTAGCGGCTGCCGGCAGCGTTGGCGTCCGGGTAAAGATTCATGTACGCCTGGCTGATGGGGTCGATGCGGTCCGTGGGGATGATGTTTCCAGGAAACGGATTGCCAGTTTGGGGATCGTAAACGGTCGGCTCGCCGGCGGCGGAAAAATCTCCAACCCGTTCCGCCGCGGTTGGGACCTTGGAGTTCCAGTTCAATGGGTTGCGAATGCGTGTTCCTTGATAGTCGCCGAACCAGAAGAGTTTGTTCTTGATAAGCGCGCCGCCCAGAGTTCCACCAAACTGATTCTGCTTGTAGGAAGCCTTGGAGTCGGTGGGGAGCTCGAAATAGTCGCGCGCATCGAGTGCGGAGTTTCTGAAAAATTCGAACACACCGCCGTGCAGTTGATTGCTTCCGGACTTGATGATGGCGTTGACTACCGCGCCGCCGCTGCGTCCGAATTCCGCGGAGTAGCTGTTGGTCTGAAGTTTGAATTCCTGAATGGCGTCAACGTTGGTGCGAAGCACGAAGCCCCCGTTGTCGTTAGAGTTGTTGTCGATTCCATCGAGAAGGAAGTTGTTTAAGGTTCCGCGGGTGCCATTAGCGACGAAGCTGTTTTGGCCGCCGGTGCTGCTGCCGCCGGAGTTGCCGTTGGTGCCTGAACTGGTGCGAACTACGCCGGTACTTAGGGTGGCGAGCTGCACATAGTCACGCCCATTGAGCGGCAGTTCGGTGATCTGGGTGGTGGTGATGACCTGGCCCAGGGAAGATGTCTCCGATTGGATGGTCGGGGTCTCAGAAGTGACCTCAATGTTCTCTGAAATCGAGCCCACTGCCATGTCGAAGTCAACCCGCAAGCGATCCTGCACTTTGAGGGTGACCAAGTTACGAGTCGAGGTTTTGAAGCCTTGCGCTTCGGCGACGACTTTGTAGTCTCCCGGACGAAGCGGCGGGGAGACAAATTCTCCCGAACTGTCGGTTTGCGCCTTGGTGGTCACGCCGGTTGCGACTGCTGTGATGGAAATAGTAGCCGTCGGGACGCTGGCCCCTTGGCTATCGCGGACGCTGCCGGCAATCGTTCCTGTGTCGACTTGAGCAAAAGTAGCAGATAGGGTCAGAAAGCAAATAGAGCAAAGTAGGAGAAGTCGTCGCATTGGGGCCTCTTGGTTCGGGTTAAAAGTGTGGAATAGAAAGTATACAGCACAACTAGAAAGCAAAGGAAAGTATATAAGGGACAAACAGGAAGGAAATGGCAAGTTTTCGATTGTGGAAATCGGGATTTCGAGAAAATGGAAATTCGGCTCCTGCCGGTTCAACCGAAGGCGGCGGGACGGTTCTCACGATTGCTTCCCTGGATGGAGAGCCTAGTCGGCATTTGGCGGACGTTTTCTGGGGATACAATCGTGCAAGGTAAATTACATGTGCCCTCAAATTCCTAACTGATCGAAGGAACCTTCATGAGCATTGCGCAATCGGAGATCGCAACCCGTTTTGCCGCCCTTAATCCGCCGAAGCGCTATTTGTTCGGGCCCGGCCCCACCATGGTGCATCCGCGAGTCTATGAAGCACTCTCAAAACCCATCGTCGGGCACCTGGATCCCTACTTTATTCGGGTCATGGAAGACGTCCAGCAATTGCTTAAGCCGGTCTTCGGTACCAGTGAGGGTGTCACGATGGCAATCTCGGCCACCGGAAGCGGAGGTATGGAGGCGGCGGTCTCAAACTTCGTCGAACCGGGCTCGAAGTTTGCCGTCTTCGCCAACGGCTACTTTTGTGATCGCATTAGCGAGATGGCCAGTGCGCCAAGGCGCGAATGTAGTGCGGCGAGAGAAGCCATGGGGTGAAACCTTTACGGACGGCGAAGCGGCGGACTTCCTCCGCTCGGAAAAACCACAGGCTGTCGCGTACGTTCACGCCGAGACCTCGACGGGCGCACTACAGCGGGGGCAAGCCATCTGCAAAGCTGCCCACGAGGTGAAAGCGCTTGTGATCGCCGATTGCGTTACCTCACTTGGAGGAGTTCCAATCGAGGCCGACAAGACCGGAATTGATGTTGCCTATAGCTGCACCCAGAAGGGATTGAGCTGCCCACCGGGACTGTCCCCGATTTTTATATCTAAGCGGGGCATGGCCTGGCTGGGCACGCGGCAGTCGTCTCCCCATAGCTGGTACTTCGACATCAAATTGATTCACGACTATGCCAGCGTCTCGCACCGCTATCACCATACCGCACCGATCTCGATGTTCTATGCATTGCGCGAAGCGCTAACCGTGATTGCGGAAGAGGGCGCGGAGAACCGCTGGCAACGTCATCGGCATTGCCACGAAATGTTTGTTCGCGGCATCGAGTCGATGGGGCTGCGCATGCATGTTCCCGAGGGCGAGCGGATCTGGACTCTAAACACGGTCTCGGTTCCTGCTGGCATTGACGACGCAAAGGTTCGTAAGCGACTCATGGACGAGCAGGGAATCGAAATCTTAGGAGGATTTGGTCCGCTCGCCGGAAAAGTCTTTCGCATTGGCATCATGGGACCCCTGGCCACGGAAGAGAACGTTGAATTCCTTTTGCGCGAGTTCAAGAACGCGCTCGCAGCCGAAGGATATCGCGGCTAACATCGTTTCGAGCAAGACGGGAGCCGAATGGAAACACAAGTTCTCGACGAATTCCGCGAGGTCGTGGGCAAGGGCCTGATCACCGACAAGTCGCAACTTCATACCTACGAATGCGACGGCCTCACTAACTTCCGCGTTCTCCCGCAAGCGGTGCTGCTGCCCACTTCCACCGAACAGGTGCAGGCCCTGGTACGCATCTGCAGTCAAAGAAAGATTCCATTCGTCGCCCGCGGTTCTGGCACCGGTCTAAGCGGCGGCGCTCTTCCGCACGAAAACGGAGTCGTGATAAGCCTGGCCCGGATGAACCGAATTCTGGAGGTTGATCTGGTGAATGCTCGAGTTGTGGTGGAACCCGGAGTCATCAACGCCGAGATTACACAACGGGTTTCTCCGCACGGCTATTTTTATGCACCTGACCCCTCATCTCTTTCAGTATGCAGCATTGGCGGGAACGTTGCGGAGAATGCCGGGGGAGCGCACTGCCTGAAGTATGGTTTCACCACCACTCACGTGCTTGGTCTGGAAGTCGTATTGCCGGATGGATCGCTGGTGCATGTTGGCGGCAAGGCACTCGACCGTCCGGGCTACGACTTGCCCGGAATTTTTGTGGGATCAGAAGGCACGCTGGGCATCACAACCCGCATCGCTCTTCGGATTGTTAAACAACCAGAAACAATTCGAACTCTTCTTGCTGCTTTTAACTCTTCGAATGAGGCCGGCGCCGCTGTGAGTGAGATCATCGCTGCGGGTATGCTGCCTGCCGCGATTGAGATGATGGATAACCTCGCGATCCAGGCGTCAGAAGCTGCCGTCCACGCCGGCTATCCGAATTGCGGGGCCTTGCTGCTCGTGGAGTTGGATGGTCCTTTGGCGGAGGTGGAGTGCCTTACGGATCGCGTAGACAAAATCTGCACTCAATGTGGCGCGTGGGAGGTTCGTGTCGCACAGTCGGAGTCGGAGCGCATGATGGTCTGGAAGGGGCGCAAGGCCGCGTTTGCCGCCATGGGAAGAATCTCGCCCAACTATATCGTCCAGGATGGTGTCATCCCACGCACTGCTTTGCCACAGGTTCTTGCTCAAATCGAGCAGATGAGCGCGGCTGAGGGCTTGCGCGTCGCCAATGTTTTCCATGCAGGCGACGGCAATCTTCACCCCCTTGTCCTTTATGATCGACGCATCGCCGGCCAGGAAGAGCGGGCCTTTGAATTATCGATTAATATTCTCCGGCTCTGCATCAAACATGGCGGGTCGATCACCGGGGAACATGGCGTCGGCGAAGAGAAAAAGATGATGATGTCGGAGATGTTTGCCGAGCCAGACCTCGATACCATGCAGCGGGTTCGCTGCGCATTTGATCCAGAACATCTCTCGAATCCCGGGAAAGTTTTCCCCGAACCAGGCTGTGTGCCGAAAAAACCGGGCCTTACCAGCCGCATCCCCTTGAACTGAGCGGAGCGGCTCAGTTCTTCTAGACGCCGAATGGAAGCCAGCCGCGTACCTCCGATTCCGCCTCTGATTGCGAATACTGTCCGCTCCGATTTGAAGATGCTGCTTGGAGAATCCCATCTGCGCCCGGCGCTTCTCGCAGATGCCATCGACGGCGTAGTACCTGAAACTATTGTAGAGCCTTGCAGCGCAAGCGATTTGGCATCTGCTCTCAAAATCTCGAGCGAAGCTGGACTGAGTGCTATTCCGCGAGGTAGCGGAAGCAAGATCGGATGGGGTAATCGGCCCACGGCCGCGAATCTGGTGCTTTCAACTGGCCGGCTAAACCAAGTGCTTGAACATGCGTGGGGCGATATGACCGCTACGGTCGAAGCTGGTTGTGTTTTTTCAGACCTGCAGCACACGCTAGCACGACATGGTCAACGCCTGGCACTTGATCCGCTGTGGCCGGGACGGGCGACCATCGGCGGCATTTTAGCTACGAATGACAGTGGCGCGATGCGCGCGCGTTTTGGATCCCTGCGCGATTTGGTCATTGGGATTACTCTGGCGCTGCCCGATGGCACGCTGGCAAAGAGCGGAGGCAAGGTCGTAAAGAATGTCGCAGGATACGACTTGGCGAAACTCGCCACAGGATCTCTTGGCACACTGGGCGTCATTACTCAGGCGATATTCCGCTTGCATCCTGTTCCTACCCACGCTCGTTCCGTCACCATCGGTGCAAAAGATAGCGGAGCGGTACAGGCGGCGGTTCTCGCAATTCTGGATTCTCAGCTAGTTCCTTCTGCGATTCAGATTCGGGCTAGTAGTTCCAGCACTCCGCTTGTAGAGGTTCTGTTCGAAGGAACTGCGGCGGGGTGTGATGCCAGCTTCAGCAGTTGGCGCGAGTTGTCTCGCCTTGTGTTGAAAATGGATCGGATGGCTCCTCGTGGGTAGCTCGCGAGCCCTTGTTTGAAGAATCGCCGAACACCGCAGTTTGTAAAATTAGTCTGCTACCTTCTGACTTCGGTCGCCTTTTGAACCGACTCGCTCGGTTGGCGGGGGCCTCTGAAAGTTTTTGGGCACTGATTCTGCAGTCTGTTGGCGTCGGATTGTTGCGCCTGGAGGCTGCCTCCGTTGATGGGCTTCGCGCGGCAGTCCTTGACCTGCGGTCCTACGCGGAGTCGAGCGGTGGAGCACTGGTGATTTTGAAATGCCCGAGTGAACTTAAATCCGGGACCGATGTTTGGGGAAGCGCAGGCGACGCACTACCGCTAATGAGAAGCGTTAAGGCGCAGTTTGATCCCTCGGGAGTCCTGAATCCGGGGCGTTTTGTGGGATCGATCTGATGACAAAGCAGAGCATGTTTGCGGCTTCCAACCCCCCGGACAAATGTGCCTTCGATGCCCACCATCCTCCCTCTCGCGAATTGCTCAACGAGTGCGTGCATTGTGGTTTCTGCCTCGCGACCTGTCCTACCTACGCGCTTTGGGGCAACGAGATGGATTCGCCTCGCGGCCGAATTTATCTGATGAGCCTTGCTTCCGAGGGACAGATTCCGCTCGACTCCACTTTCGTGCGCCATATGGACAACTGTCTGGGATGCATGGCTTGCGTCACCGCGTGTCCTTCCGGGGTCAAGTACGACAAGCTGATCGAAGCGACGCGTGCCCAGATCGAGCGCAACCATAATCGTCCGCTTACTGAGTGGCCTGCAACGCCGCATGATCTTTCAGCTTTTCCCGCGGCCTGACCGGTTGCGCTGGTTGCTTGCACCGATGAGACTTTATCAACGCTCGGGATTGCAATCGCTCGTAAGAAAAAGTGGCATTCTCAAGTTAATGCCTGCGGGTTTGCGGACGATGGAGAGTTTGCTGCCGGCGCGCTTGCCCGCTTCGAAAGCTTCCATTCTGCCGGAACGCATAGCAGCCGTGGGAACGCGACGCTTGAAGGTGGGTTTGCTTTCGGGGTGTGTGCAGAGTGTCTTTTTCTCCGAGGTAAATGCCGCCACAGCGAGGGTTCTATCGGCGGAGGGTTGTGAGGTCGTGATTCCCCGCGATCAGATTTGTTGTGGTGCGCTCATGGTTCACGCCGGTGAGGAATTCCAGGCGCTGGACTATGCGCGCAAGACCATTGAGGTGTTCGAACGCGAGGGCATGGATGTGGTCGTGAGTAATGCTGCCGGGTGCGGATCGAATTTGAAGGACTATGGCTATCTGTTGCGGGACGATCTACAGTATGCAGCGCGCGCCAAAGTGTTTTCCGCCAAGTGTCGCGACATTTCTGAGGTGTTGGCGTTTCTCCCTCCTCGCGCTCCCCGGTACCCCCTCCCTCTGAAGGTCGCATACCAGGACGCCTGCCATTTGCAGCACGCTCAATCCGTGACGATCCAGCCGCGTACTGTTCTGGCAACAATCCCTGGACTTGAGTTATTCGAGATTGCCGAGCCCGCAATCTGTTGCGGATCTGCCGGCATTTACAACCTGGTTCGCCCCGAGCCGGCGGAAGAACTCGGAGCCCGCAAGGTTCAACACATCCTAGCCACTGGGCCTGACATTGTTGCTACCGGTAACCCAGGCTGTTTGCTTCAATTGCAAAAGGGAATCAAAATGGCGGGAAGCAACATCTCGGTCGTTCACATGGTGCAGTTGCTGGATGCGTCGATACGTGGTGCAACGTCCTTCAAGGACTGAATGGCCTCGCTTTTACTTTACGAACGTTAGTCCGTGCGGGACTGCGTGAGGGAAAACGTAGGCATAAAACATCACGATGCCGCCCACGATAGCCCCTAAAGCAATCGAATGCCAGACTACGAAGCGGAAGATGATTCCCTCGTTACCAACTTGCTCCGTAGCCGCGGTAGCTATGGTAATCGATTGCGCGTCCACCATCTTCCCCACCACGCCGCCCGCGCTATTTGCCGCACACATCAGTACCGGGTCGATCCCCAGCTGCTGCGACGTTATCCTCTGCAGGCTGCCGAACAACGCATTAGAGGAAGTGTCACTCCCTGTGAGTGCGACGCCAAGCCAGCCCAAAAACGTGCCGAAGAACGGATACAGCCACCCCGTTCGCGTAAATGCCAGCCCTAGAACAGCATCAAGACCCGAGTAGCGGGTGACATAACCCAATCCGAGCATGAAGGAAATAGCTACCATTGCCAGCCGCATGCGAACCAGTGTGCGCCAGAAGATTTTGACCAACCTTGCGGGAGATAATCTAAGCAAGATGCCAGCGACAATGGCGCCCAGAAAGCAACCGGTTCCGGTCGCCGAAAGCCAGTTAAAATCGTACCTTGCCGCTTCTGGTGTCGGCTTGGACACAACCGGCACTGCCCTGAAAACCTCACCGTGGAGATAGGGAACGTCCCACCCCGGCGGACCGGGGCGAGCCTTGCCGTCCGGCATGACGACTTTGAACGCTGGCGTCGTTGCCTGGTTGATGGCCAGCTTGATCGACGGCAAGCCCCAGACCAGCACGAAGACAGACAGAATCGCAAAGGGCATCCATGCCCTCATGACCTGCGCTGGGGTATGGGAAGAGGCGGTCACGTAACCATCGAACTCCGCCGCGCTCCACTCGCCTCCGAATTGATCGGCGATCTTTCCAGTCGGTGGAGGCAGAGGCACTGCATCTTTGTCGTAGTCGAACCGCCATATTTTTTTTGGTTTCCAGAAACGCAGGAACAGCACCGTAGCGGCAATCGAGACCACGCCACCGACGATGTCGACAAGATTGCTGTCGATGTAATTCGACCAGAGAAATTGTGTCAGGGAGAAAGAAATCCCCACCACCAGAATGGCCGGCAGTACCTCCAAGGTTTCCTGCCAGTTCACCATCGTTCTTACCAACCAAAAGGGAACGAGGATCGCGACGAAGGGAAGTATGCGGCCGATCATCGCATTCAGATCGGATTCCGGCAGACCCGAAACCGCGGCCAGAGTGTGGACGGGGGTGCCAATCGCTCCCCATGCAACTGGAGCTGTATTGGCAATCAGATTGAGCGCGGCGGCCTGAAATGGCCGAAATCCCAGCCCGATCATGAAAGCTCCGGCGATTGCTACCGGTGCTCCGAATCCGGCTGCACCCTCAATGAACGCGCCGAACGAAAAAGCTACGAGTAGCACTTGAAGCCGACGATCCGGAGTGATCCTCGCAATCGACTCCTTCATAATTTCAAACTGACCGGTCTCCACTGAAATGTCGTAGAGGAAAACCGCCGCCAGAACGATCCACGCAATTTTCAGAATGCCGAAGGCAACGCCATAGCCGAAACTCATCGCGGCCAATTGCACAGGCATTTTGAAGATGAGAATCGCCACTGCAGTGGCAGTTAAGGCGCCGGCAATGGCGCACCAATGTGGCTTCACCTTCAGTCCTGCAAGCAAGCCCAGCAGTACGATCATGGGGAGTGCCGCCGCGAATGTGGACAACCACCAGTTGCCTAAGGGGTCGTAAACCTGGGTCCAGTGCATGTTTTCTTATCTTGAGAGGGTAGCTTGCTTCGTGCCCTTACCCCTCCGCTTTCAAGTGGTGCTCTTTTAATCTTGCCACCGGGCTTTGTCAACTTGAGAATTGCCGAGCATCAGGCGAATGTCGGGAACTGACGATTCCCCTCCGGGCTCCGCAGCAAATTATCTGCTATAGAATTGTGATCTAAGTCCGTCACCTTGATTGATTCATGATTCTGACAACTCGAAGGATGGGAGCAATTCATGAAGGGCAAGGTTGTGCTCGTAACCGGGGCAAACGGCGGTTTGGGAACCGCTGTGGTTCAGGCGTTTCTTGATGTAGGCGCCAAAGTTGTCGGAACCTCGCGAAAGATACAGCAGTCAGAATTTGGCAGTCCTAATTTCACCGCGATTCCGGGCGAAGTTTCCAATAGCGAAGGATGTAAGGCCCTCGTCGATAAGGTCGTCGCAAGTTTCGGTAGGATCGATGTGCTTGCGCATACCGTAGGCGGCTTCGCGGGTGGCGAAATCGCTAGCGGAAACCGATGACGCGACCTTTCAGCGCATGATGGCCCTCAACCTCAATGCGACGTTTTACCTGCTGCGTGCTGCAATTCCGGTGTTGAGAAAGGCGGAAAACGGGCGAATCATCGCGATCGGCAGCAAGGCTGCAGTGGATCCGGGTGCCAATGTCGGGAGCTACAGCGCGTCCAAGGCCGCCATGGTTTCACTGATCAGAACGGTTGCTCTGGAAAACGCAGACGCTGGAGTTACCGCCAATGTGATCTTGCCGGGTACGATGGATACTCCAACCAACCGCAAAGATATGCCAAATTCCGATTTTTCCAGGTGGGTGCAACCAGCGTCGGTAGCAAGTCTTATGGTCTGGCTTGCCAGCGAAGACGCAAGAGACGTCAATGGCGCCTTGATTCCGGTTTACGGTAGTGTTTGAGCACTGACGGTGGAAAAAGAGGCTGAGGAATGGAAATAACGCGGCGCAATCTCCTGATCTCCGGCAGTCGGCTAGCCTCGGGACTCGCGATCGGCGCAGGAGGCGCCGGTGCCGAGGTGGCCAGCCCTGGGAATCCAGGGCCGGAAGATCAAGGTGATTGTTTGCGGCGGTCACCCTGGCGATCCCGAATATGGCTGCGGCGGTACGGTTGCACGCTTGACCGGGTTAGGTCATCAAGTCCTCTTACTCTACTTGAATGATGGCGCTTGGCCCCCGACCCCAGCTTCAGTTCGTATCGCCGAGGCTACCAAAGCGTGCGAGATTTTGAAGTCCCGGCCCGCCTATGCAGGACAAACTAATGGACATGCCGTCATCGATAACGCACACTACGATGAATTTCAGAGGCTAATCGCGGCTGAGAGTCCGGACGCTATCATCACTCAGTGGCCAATCGACAACCATGCCGACCACCGCGCGATCACAATGCTGACTTATAACGCCTGGCATAAATTGGGTCAGAAATTTGCCATGTACTTTTACGAAGTCTCAAACGGCGAAGATACCGTTCAATTCTCCCCCAATTGCTACGTCGACATCTCTGAGACAGAACCGCAAAAGCGAGCAGCCTGTTATGCGCACGCCAGCCAGACTCCCGATCGCTATTATGCTCTGCAAGATGATGTTGCGAGATTCCGCGGAATAGAACGCGGGTTCAAGCGGGCAGAGGCATTTCTTCATCAGCTACAAAGCCCATACGACATATTTCCACTGGTGCAAACCTACACGCTAAGCTAAGGGACTGAACCGACTGTCTTTCGGCATACTCACCACCTGCTTGCCCTGTCGTACACTAACTTCTGGGCCCATTGAATACTATTAAACACATCCTCTCCCGCTACACAGCCTTCCTTTGGGCCTTACTAAAGCCGCTCGGGGTATGGGGAGTATTCGTTATTGCTGCCATGGACGGAGCGGCAATTGGCCTGCCGATGGATGTGGTCGTGGCTGGATATGTCTATCAGAACAAATCACTATTCCTGGTCTATGCGCTTCTCGCCGCGGCGGGCTCTGCAGTGGGCAGCAGCGTTCTCTACCTGATTGGGTACTTGGGCGGAGAGGCCTTTCTTAGAAAGCGCATGTCAGAGCAGCGCTTTGCGCGGATTCACAGCTCGTTCGATAAACACGAATTCTGGGCGCTGATGTTTCCGGCCATGTTGCCTCCGCCAACCCCTTTCAAGCTATTTGTGCTGTCGGCGGCCGTATTTGAGATGAATTTTGGGCATTTCCTACTGGCTATCTTTGCGGGACGGTTCATCCGCTTCTTCTTGCTGGGACTCCTGACCATCCGATTTGGACCGGAATTCGTGAATGTGGGCGGACGCATCCTAAGTGAGCACTGGGGATGGATGCTTGCTGCGGTCGGAATGGGGATCGCAATCTGGCTGGCGGTGCGCAGGAAACGTGCGCGCCGCGGTGAAGTGAAACTCAGCGAGGAAGATACTTCGGCAACCGCTTGAATTAGGCCGCCGCGGCACGGTCTTCGCCGCTCACGGCCGAAGACACTGCATGGATTACAACCGGGGCCGCGAACATAGCCGCCGTGAACAGAAAATCACCTTCGATGCTGTGGCGAAAGAAGGGAATCGCCACCGTATACGAGGTCAGCAGACCTGACAAGTTCTTGGTGTAGAGATCAGTTGCCGCCCAGACCGCAAAATTCGTAATCACAAAAAATGATACTGAACTCGCCAGCGCCGCACCCATGATCGGCAGGGGTTTCTGATGTTTCGTAAGACGGGTTCCCAACCATAGGATCGCGGCATACCAGGCCCAGATGACGACCTGATCCCACGACATGTGATAGGCCCAATAGTATTTGGTGAGAATCACATCAGAAATGATCAACAAGGCCAACGGGACCCAGAGCATGCGGCGCGGTCCTCGGGCGCCAAAGAACAACAGAGAGGCGGCGACCGGGGTAAACATCCAGGGATGTGGCATGAACCGCATCGCAATTCCCAGCAACACGAACAGGTAAGCCAACGTTGTCATCTCATTTCCTCGTAACTGATTGTGCAGCCGCGACCTAGACCGCGTCAAGCGATTCAGCTTTCACTCGGTAGCCGGTTCGAATTTGTCGCTCGTACCCATGCTGTAGCCAACCACGTGGAGGTTCTCATCGAGCCTCACGCTGGCACCGAGTGGATTGCGGCGGCTCATTTCGGGGTAATCAAAGCGGAGATCCCGGAAACGCACAATATATCCGGCCGGTTCGCTTACTCGCTCGGTTTCGGTGATCGGATATTTGGCCCAATCCAGAAAAACTCGTCCGAGATACGACCTTTTGGCGGCGAGCGTCACCGGCGTTTCCTCCGGCTTATAGCGGACCTGAACTTGTCCCTCTGGATCAACCGCTGGCGCGCCTGAGTCCACCGGCATTGCCGCCAAGAAGTTTTGCGTCTCAACCACCCCAGACCAGCGAAAAACATTCCACCAGTATGGGTAGGCCGAAGCGCGCAACGCTTGCGACTCCTGGTAGGTTTGCGCCTGCAATGCATTCACGGCCGTGCGATGCTCGTAGTCGCGTACCCACCACAAGGGAATTAGGCCTATCAGAGCCACCGTTGCTGCGAGGCGTCCTTTTGGTCCGCGGCTGCGGACGCCGATCTCGTCATTGATGAGAGACCCTAGGGATGGCAGAACCAGGCCACCCACGAGCAAGAGCAAGAGCACCGGCTCGACGATGAAAACGATATCCCAGGAATACCATCTCTCGGAAAATGGCCAGAAGGGCCGGACGCCATAGTTGTTGGTGAAGTCGAGCAGGATATGACTGAGCCCGGCGATGTAGGCGAACAGGAACAGCAGCCCCCATCGCGGTGGAAGACTTCGATCTTTGACCCGGCGGCCGCGAATCCGCCAGACCAGGTGTATGAATCCAACGACCAGCGCCGAAATAAGAAACAACCCAAGAAAAGAATGGGTGAAGCCGCGATGGTGGGCGAATCCAAAAACTGTGCCTTTGAAGCGGGAGAAAACGTCAAGGTCGGGTGCTTCCGCCGCCAGGGTCATGGTGGCGGTGGCGAGCGCAGTCTTGCGGTTAAAACCGGCTCGTCCCAGGCAGGCGCCGGTCAGGAAGTGGGTAACGGGTTCCAATCGTTCGCGTGGCCCTCTTGCTCGACGTCCCTAGAATACATTGCTACTTCTGTAGTTGGTAATATACTCGGCAACTTGAAGACCTTTGCCCAACCCGAAGCTAGAAACGCTATCCTGCGCCGCTTGGGTAATCTTCGCGTCGACAGCCCGCGGCTTTGGGGAAGGATGTCGGCCCATCAGACAATTTGCCACCTGTCCGATTCCCTTAGATCCATGATGGGAGAAAGACCTATCAGCACGCTTCGGCGTTCTACTGCTCTCAAATGGCCGGCGCTGTATCTTCCCTTTCCATGGCCTCGAGGCATCAAAACCCGGCCTGAGGTAGATCAGTTTGTCGGCGGTACTAAGCCGGCTGATTTCGCGGTTGACATGGCATCGCTTCTCATTTTGCTGGAAAGAATTGCGTCGCCTACCCCGGACTTCACCTGGCAGCCGCATCCCATTTTTGGCCCGCTATCCCAATGGCAGTGGATGCGGTGGGCCTACTTACATGCCGACCATCATCTTCGCCAGTTCGGCCAATAAGGGCGCTTCTCCAGGTAACGACATATCAGCGACTTACCCCCGTCAAACGCATCTAATATGCTAGGCTTCTAAAACATAGGGACGATTGTGTACCTGGCCTGAATGAGGACTGCCTAGTTGATTAACTCTCTTGTATCCAAGGTCTTCGGGACCCAAAACGAGCGCGATGTCAAACGCTTGCTGCCTAACATGCAAGCCATCACTGCGCTCGAACCGGAGATGCAGAAGCTTTCTGACGAGCAGCTGCGGTCGAAGACCGCAGATTTTCGAAAGCTAGTAGCCGAACGCCTTGGCAAACTGCCGGAAGAGCCCGATGCGGGCTCTGATCGCGCCAAAGCGCTTGCCGATGAACGCTACAAGCTGCTGCAGGAAGTTCTGGACGAGATACTAGTCGAGGCTTTCGCGGTAGTTCGTGAGGCCGGACGGCGCGTTCTCAACATGCGCCACTTCGACGTGCAGCTTATCGGCGGTATGGTTTTGCATAACGGCCGAATCGCCGAAATGAAGACCGGAGAAGGAAAAACCCTTGTCGCTACGCTCCCGGTCTACTTGAATGCTTTGAGCGGGCGCGGCGTGCACGTGGTCACGGTCAACGATTACTTGGCCAAACGCGATTCGGAGTGGATGGGCAAACTCTACCGCTTCCTCGGGCTATCGGTGGGAGTGATCGTCCACGACCTGGATGATGAACAGCGCCGTGAGGCATACGCCGCAGACGTCACCTACGGCACCAACAACGAATACGGATTTGACTATCTCCGCGACAACATGAAGTTCGATCTACGCGATTGCGTGCAGCGCGGGCACAACTTTTCAATCGTAGACGAAGTTGATTCCATCCTGATCGATGAAGCCCGGACTCCGTTGATTATTTCGGGCGCCAGTGAGGAATCCACCGACAAGTACGCCCGGGTTAACAAAATCATCCCCAAGCTTGAAAAGGGCGAAGAAATCGAAGGTGCGCCGGGTGAGGCTGCGACTCTAACCGGTGACTTCGTGGTCGATGAGAAGCACCGCAGTATCACGGTCACCGACGAAGGCTGGGAAAAAGTTGAGTCGCTACTCGGCATTGGCAATATTGCCGATCCCGAGAATTGGGACTTAAAGCATCACGTTGAAGTTGCAATCAAGGCGCACGCACTCTACCGCCGCGATGTGGAATATGTGATCAAAGACGGCGAAGTCATCATCGTCGACGAATTCACCGGCCGCATGATGCCGGGGCGCCGCTGGTCCGATGGTCTTCACCAGGCGGTTGAAGCCAAAGAGAACGTCAAAATCGAGCGCGAAAACCAGACGCTGGCGACCATTACATTTCAAAATTATTTCCGCATGTACAAAAAGTTGGCCGGTATGACCGGAACTGCGGAAACCGAGGCCCCGGAATTCGACAAGATCTACAAGCTGCAAGTCACGGTGATTCCCACCAATAAGCAATTGCTGCGCATTGAGAATCCCGACGTGGTCTACCGCACTGAGAAGGAAAAGTACTATGCGGCTGCTGACGAGATTCAAAAGCTGCACGCCACCGGACAGCCGGTGTTGGTGGGAACCACTTCGATTGAGAAATCGGAAAGGCTCTCCGACCTGCTGAAGAAAAAGGGCGTCAAGCATTGGGTGCTGAACGCCAAGCAACACGAAAAGGAGGCCGAGATCGTTGCCCAGGCAGGCCGCAAGGGCGCGGTCACGATCGCCACCAACATGGCTGGCCGCGGTACCGACATTCTGCTCGGCGGGAATCCAGAATTCATGGCTAAACAGGAAACCCTGAAAAAAGGCATAGCCCAGCCTGTACGAATCGCCGAAGGAAAAATCGAAGGGCCGACCGACGACGGCAAGACCACGGTCTGGTACTACAACGGCAAAGAATTCACAGTTCCAACCGAACAATGGCTGGAAGTCTTCAACCGCTACAAGCAGCAGACCGACAAGGAGCATGACGAAGTTACTTCTGCTGGCGGCTTGCATATCTTTGGCACCGAGCGTCACGAATCCCGCCGCATCGACAATCAGCTTCGTGGACGCGCCGGCCGCCAGGGCGATCCGGGTTCCTCGCGCTTCTACCTCTCCCTTGAAGATGACCTGATGCGTATCTTCGCCAAGGAATGGGTTTCGACGCTATTGCAGCGTTTGGGCATGGAAGAAGGGATTCCCATTGAATCGAAGTTGATCACCCGGCGCATTGAGAAGGCCCAGCAAGCTGTCGAAGGCCAGAACTTCGAATCCCGCAAACACCTGCTCGAATACGACGACGTAATGAACAAGCAGCGTGAGGCGGTCTACGGACTGCGCCACCAGCTGCTGGAAGGCGTCGACCAGAAGGAACTTATCCTCGAAGATTATGTCTCTGGAATTCTGGGCGATCTGATTGAGCAGCATTGCCCCATCAAGGCCCATGCCGATGATTGGGACATTAAGGGCCTGAAAGATTCGATCTTTACCCGCTTCGGCGTGGACATTATGTCCGAAGGATTGAAGCCTGAGACACTCAACCGCCAGGAACTCGGCGATGCGATCTTTGCCAAGCTTCAGGAACGGTACAACGCCAAAGAGCAGCTGATTGGTCCCGATGCCATGCGCTACCACGAGCGCATGATCATGCTGAGCGTGCTCGACGCGCAATGGAAAGATCACCTGCGCGATATGGACCACCTCAAAGAGGGCATCGGGTTGCGTGGGTACGGGCAGCACGATCCTCTGGTGGAGTACAAGCGCGAATCCTTCGACATGTTCGAAGCCATGATGCAGCGTTTCCAGGAAGAGACGGTGCGCTACCTGTATCTCATGCAGATTCTGGAGCGGCCACCCGAGCCATCGAATCAGGAAGCTCCCACGCTGGGCAGCGGCGGTAACGGCCACACCCGGCCCTCGCGTCCGTTGGCAACTTCCGTGGATGACCTGGAAGAAGATTTCCAGCGCAAGAAAAAGCGTGAGTTGGAACAGGCGCGCATGGCCGGTGGCGGTGAACAGCAACCAGTGCAGCAGGTCGTGCGTGGTGAGAAAATCGGCCGCAATGATCCGTGCCCCTGCGGATCAGGCAAGAAATACAAAAAGTGCCACGGTACGCAGGCGTAGAACATCCGCCGTTCTCTACTGCAAGTTTTTATCGGCAAACCTCAGAAACTGGTCCCAATCAAATGCTGTCACTTCGTGCTTGCCATCGCGCACGTGAAATCCGATGGTATGCATGATTGGCTGATTCAGGGCTGGCATCTGATCGGTGCCCAGGTCCTCCGCGCCCAGCAGTTTGTATACCGGTCCCGCCGCCACCGCAGCCAGAAACTCACCTCGAGGGTCAGCCCATTGATCATCCTGAGCACCGGTGACGTAGACCGGACGGGGTGCGGTCAGCGCAATTAATTCATGAGCATCAACGGGAAGTTGGTTGGCATGGTCATCGAACTTCTGGAAGTTTCCATCAAACCAATAAGGAAATGAGTCCACCAAATGGTGAATCGTCTCACCGTAGTTGCGGCGCATCAGGGAAGCACCGCCTTCCCCGGAACAATTCGCAATCACCATCGCGAACCGCTTGTCGAGAGCGCCTGCCCAGAGAGCTGTCTTGCCTAATCGCGAATGGCCCATGATTGCGACGCGCTTGGCATCGATATCTTTATTTTTTTCTAGATAGTCCATCGCACGGCTTAGTCCATACGCCCATGCCCCGATTGCTCCCCAGTCGTCGGGAATGGGCTGACTTTGTCCTGGTTTGGAATACAGGGGCCGAATGCCATCCAATAGAGCGCCCTTGAAATCCGGCTCAATCTCCTGATAGTAAATCGTCGCGAAGGCATAGCCGCGTGCGAGAGTTTTCTCCACCTGGAATTCGTGGCTCTTTCCTCGCGAACTCTCGGCGGCGAGATGCGGTTGGTGCGTCTTCCAGTCCCAAATGATCGGGAGCTTAATGCCGGGGTCGTCGATCACTGACTGATTGCCCATGAAATTGAGAGTAAGGAAAATCGGAACCGGCTTTTTGGCGGCTGATGGAACATAGAGCAGCAGGCTTTCTTTCGGACCATTGTTCTTATCAGAAAAATAAATTGATATCTGGGTACGGACGGCTTTTCCTCCGAGTGCGTTCTTGTCCACGTCGACCACCTCAAAGCGAGTATGCTTGGGAGGTTTCGGGCTGCGGCCGAACATGTTGGTTTCGAACAGGGTTAGAATCTCGGCGCGACGTTTAGCCCAATCCTTGGGCGTTCTAACCGGCTTCCCGTCGTTGAATACCAGCGGGGCCGGTAACGTATAGCTACCGACTCTTGCTTCGTCGTAATTTGCCGGAGGCATCTGCGCCGCGGCATTGAGGCAGAGCAAGAGTGCCGAATTGATCACCAACTGTTTGAGCATGGAATCTCCCGGACGCCGAAAGTGAACCATTCTAATTGCATCTTCTAATGCCGGGGTTGGGTGCCGAAGCCAATGCGATGGTTACATCCGGACTTTTGCATCCCCGCTTTCTGAAACTACATCCAAACATAGTAAAGAGGACTACCATGATTGCGCTTCGATTTGTAAGGTTAATTGAAACTCATAGTGACGAATTGACCGCCGGCCTCATCAGCAAGTTCCGTACATCTTCCCGAACCGCAGAACTCGACAAAGTCCCGCCCGACGAACTTCGCAATCGCGCCCGAGAGATACTCCTTCATCTGAGCGATTGGCTGCTCAACAAGACCGAGGCGGACATCGAGCACCGCTATCGCGAGATCGGCGCCCGGCGGGCTTCTCAAGGTGTTTCTTTGCCAGATTTGTGCTGGTCGATCGTCTCCACCAAAGAACATCTTTGGAGTTTTCTTCAAGGACGGGGACTGCTGAACAGTGTGATCGACATTTACGGACAGTTGGAACTGCTGCGCATGCTCGACCAGTTTTTTGATCGTGCTCTGTGCTTTGCGACCGAAGGGTACATGCAGCAGGTCGAAAAGCATCAAGAAGTCCACGTCGCCTGAATCGGCGAACGGGGTCTGCAGCAAATACGAGGTCGACCTACCCCGAAATCAATGTGCAATCTCTTGCACTGGTGAAAATCGGAGTTGCCACAGGTAGTGCACTGATCTTACTCCGCCCCCGACTCGAATCCTCTGGCGCTGCCATCCAAGGTGCCGATTAGGTCCTCCTCCGCAAAAATCTCCTGTGCCCGGGCAATCCAATCTCCCCGGGCGTCCGTATGCAACTACAGGAGAGCACGTATGAAACGAATATCCAAGATTCTCACCCTGGCGGCCACGTTCGCCTTGGCAATCGCTGCCCACGCGTCGAGCCATCGCGAAGCACTGGCAATTCTTAACGAGCCCTGCGCCGACAATACCGACACATTTGCATGGGTGTCGAACCAAGCCCATGACAAGCTATATCTGATCATGGACTTTAACCCGCTCCATGAACCGGGCCAGGGCAATCAAGGATTGCGTGCCTGCAACGGCTATCGCTACGAGTTTCACATCGCAAGAGGCAAAAGCCTGAAGGACAGAGTTATCTATCGGGTTGAATTCAAAAATAAGCTGAAGCCCGAAGCTGCCCCCAGCCCTGGGGACCCTCTAGGTGGCGGCAACGAACTGCTCTGGCAGCTCACCGGCGGAACGGAGACCATGACAGTCACTCGCATAAAGGTATCCGATGGTGGCGACGATCGCGACTCCGACACGCTTGGAAAAGATCTTCCAGTTCTTCCCAACAACCACGGTCCGCAGACTGACCGTTTGATCTACGGTCTCGGCGCCTTCAAGGGTTACGATTCTGGCGATCCCAGCAGCCGCGAAGTAGGTCTCTACGATCAGGATTTTGTCGACAGTTATATCCATCCTCTGGCCAACGGAGGCCGAATTGTCGCCGGTCAGTTTGACGATCCTTATCAGCTTGATGAGAAAGGGATCTTCGACTTGGTGAATCTTAACTCGGACGATCTGGGCGGAATCCCCGGCGCGCGCCGCCCTCCCGCCAAGGATGTTTTCACTGGTTTTAACCTCTTCTCAATTGCTCTGGAAGTGCCAATCAGTGATGTATTTCCCAAGGGTGTTCCGCATAACGGGGTGCTCAAAGCTAACTCCACTGACAGCTTGATCCGGGTGTGGGCGAGCATCAGTCGCCGAAAAACGCAGATCGTCGATACCGACAACATCATTACCGGTGAAAGAGGTGCGGGTGATTTTGTGCAGGTCGGCAGAAATGCTTTGCCTCTTTTCAATGCTGGACTGGTGGGGACTCAGCGGCAAACCCTTTACCTTCACACCAACCCGCAGCATGATGTCACCAGCTTCGGCGCCGATATTTTGTTTCCGGTGCTGGTGCGCGATGCCGACGCGCTGGGTATTTACAAGGCTTTGGGTGTTCCTGCCAATGTAGTGGATACCCTCAAGGGACCTCGCGTGGACATCATCAAGGCGATAAACTTAAATCGTCCGATTCCAATTGCCGATGGCTTTTCCGGCGACGTCCTCACCATTGATGCGGCGATCGATTCGAAATTCCCGAACGGCCGGCGCGTTGGCGGCGGAACTGCGCCCAACCGGAATCAGGTGAACGTGAACAGTGTGCTGATCAGCCTGATCGTAGCGGGCAATCCAAATGCCGGCCTGGCCAAAGGAGTCGAGGTAAACGACAAAGACTATCTCGACCGCTTCCCGTTCCTCGCTCCAGCTCACCAAGGACTGTTGCAAGGACACGGCGGCGTGAACGTACCAACCGTACCCAACATTCCAATCCCGTAACGCTAGATGCTGTACCGGGACGGCCTTCCTTCGTGAAGGCCGTCCCCAGTTTTTAGCTGCGGTTTCGAGAAGAGGGAAATAAATGTTGCGCCGCTTGATTCCATCCACGTGGTTGTTTGCATTGATAGCAATAGGCATGAGCCAGGCCCCACTGTTGGCCCACGACATGTGGATTGAGCCCACGACCTTCTCTCCCAGAGTCGGAGAGATCGTCGGGGTAAAGTTGCGTGTCGGGCAGGACATGCTTGGTGATCCGCTGCCTCGCGATTCCTCCCTCATCAAGCAGTTTCTTTTCGAGGATGGTCAAGGCTCCAAGCCCGTGATCGGGCGGGATGGCAATGATCCCGCAGGATTCTTACGCGTAGCCGAATCGGGATTGCTGGTAATCGGCTATCGAAGCAACCCAAGCGCCGTTGAATTGGGGCCTGAAAAGTTCAATGAATACCTAAAAGACGAAGGCCTGGATGATATCGCGGCATTGAGAGCCATACGCAACCAGTCAGGATCGCCGGCGCACGAAGCTTTTGCCCGCTGCGCAAAAAGTCTGGTGCTTGCGGGTCCACCCACAGACAAGCAAGGGGACCGGCGGCTGGGTTTTACGCTCGAGCTTCTGGCGGAAAAAAATCCATACACCATTCCCAATGGCGGGGAACTTCCGGTGCGCTTGACTTATGAGAATCGCCCCCTCGCAGGCGCACTTGTGGTGGCCATGAACCGCACCAATCCGCTCGAGAAGGTCGCGCTTCGTACCGATAAGGATGGTCGCGTGCGATTTCGTCTGGCTTCGCGCGGGATGTGGTTGATCAAAGCGGTGCATATGATTCCGGCGCCCCCCGGTGGCAACGCTGAATGGGCAAGCTTTTGGGCATCGATCACGTTTGATCTGCCAAAAATGTAGGGCGGACACTCTTGTCCGCTGCCGGCAGTGGAGAACTCCGGTAAATCCCGACCACGGTGATGAATTAAAGAAATGTTAGCTAATCAATTTTCGATGGCGCACAGGCTGCAGTGGGTCTACCTCAAACTATTTATTGCTCTGTTGGCGTGCACCACCAGCGCTGCCGCTCATGAAATCGGAACCACCCGTGTCTCTGTCATATTTCAAGAACGCCAATCCTACGATATCGAAATCGTAACTGACGCCTCTGCGCTTATCGATAAACTCAAGGCGATGGCGGGGCAGTCGTCATCAGCCAAACCAGCGCCGGATAGCATGCAGAACTTGCTCCAGGATTTTGACGACAAATTCCGCCAGCGAGTCAAAGTGACATTCGACGGAGTTGAGGTACACCCTGGAATCGCCTACTCCGTAACGCCGGGTAGCGGTAACACTTCAGCCCCGGTTGCGACCATTCGATTAACCGGGCAGATACCTCCCGGCGCAAAGAATTTTACTTGGACTTACGCTTGGACCTTCGCATCCTACGCGCATGACGGTGCGAAAAGCTGCATCCGAGAATCCCTCGACTCAATGGTTAGAAGGTGGTCAACCCAGCGCACCGTTCATATTGGCGGCCCCGCTCCAGCGGTTGGCCGGCTCAGCGTGGCCCGTCGCTATTTCTCACTCGGATTCACCCATATCGTCCCCCTTGGCCTCGATCACATGCTTTTCGTCCTCGGAATTTTCTTGCTAAGCGGGCGCGTTCGGTCGGTTCTTTTGCAGGTCAGCGCGTTCACCGTCGCACATTCAATCACGCTCGGCCTGACCATGTATGGCCTGGTTACTGTGTCGCCGAGGATCGTTGAACCCCTCATTGCGATTTCGATTGCATACATCGCCATCGAAAATATTTTTCTTTCTGAACTTAAGTCCTGGCGGGTCGCACTCGTCTTCGCATTCGGGCTTATGCACGGAATGGGTTTCGCCGGAGCGCTCAAGGAACTCGGATTGCCACGGTCCGAATTTGTAACGGCATTGCTTACGTTCAACATTGGAGTGGAGGCAGGGCAACTGGCGGTAATCGGCGCGGGTTTCTTGCTTGTTGGCTGGTATTGCGCCAATCGGCCCTGGTACCGCAGCCGCGTTGTGGTGCCAGCTTCAATGATGATCGCTTGTACGGCGGCTTACTGGACGGTTGTGCGGTTGGGCCTCTGAGGCCCGCAATGAAGAAAAAGGCGACGCACGCTGTAAAGGTTGGCGGAAATTACAGCGTGCGTCTTTGAAGGGCACCAGGAGAGAGATCTGGTGCCGAGTTAATCTCCCGACGGCATGAGTTCGTCCTCGTATCCATGGGCGGATTTGATTTCCTCCACATCAATGGTAGATGGGCAAAAACCGAGAATCGGCTGGCAGGCTGCGTCCGGGCCGTGCTTCGGGCGTGCATGATGCTTTATCTCCGAGAACTGCTCCTGCTCCGTGGATCCTTCCAGTGCGGTTGTCGAAGCTGCCCCTCCGGCAATTACCTGAGTCAAGCCGTCGAAGTAACCTGTGCCAACGAAACGTTGATGCTTGGCTGCCTGGTAACCGTACTCGGCCTCACGGCTGAATTCTTTTTCCTGCAACCGGGAATACGCAGTCATACCATTGTCTTTGTAGCCGCGTGCTAGTTCGAACATGCTGAGGTTAAGGGCATGGAATCCGGCCAGGGTGACAAACTGAAACTTGTACCCCATCTTGGCTAGCTCAGGCTGGAAGTTCGCAATGGTTTCATCGTCAAGCTTCTTCTTCCAGTTAAAGGATGGCGAGCAGTTGTATGCCAGCAGCTTGCCGGGGAATTTGGCGTGAATTGCTTTTGCAAAAGTTCGGGCCTCGTCGACATTCGGCTCTGAAGTTTCGCACCAGATCAAGTCGGCATAGGGTGCGTAAGCCAGGCCGCGTACAATGGCAGAATCCAGGCCGCCACGAATTTGGAAGAACCCCTCTGAGGTGCGTTCTCCGGTAAGGAACTTGCGATCGCAGGGATCAATATCACTAAGCAAGAGATGGGCGCTATTGGCATCGGTGCGTGCCATGATAAGCGTGGGAACGCCGAGCACATCAGCTGCCAACCGGGCTGCAATCAGCTTCTGGATCGCCTCAGATGTGGGCACCAAGACTTTTCCACCCAAATGTCCGCACTTTTTTGCAGAAGAGAGTTGATCCTCAAAATGCACGCAGGCGGCGCCCGCCTCAATCATGGCTTTCATCAATTCGAACGCGTTTAGCGCTCCGCCGAATCCAGCCTCGGCATCGGCCACAATAGGAGCCATCCAATGTATGCCGTTCTTCCCGTCCATATGGTGAATCTGATCGGCGCGCATCAAAGCATTGTTGATTCCCCGGATCACCTTGGGAACGCTATCAGCGGGATACAAGCTTTGGTCGGGATACATCTGTCCCGCATTGTTGGCGTCGGCTGCGACCTGCCAACCGCTCAAATAGATGGCTTTCAGCCCCGCCTGCACTTGCTGCACGGCCTGGTTGCCGGTAAGGGCACCGAGAGCATGCACATACTCTTCGTGGCGCAAGAGGTACCATAGGCGCTCCGCACCAAGGCGCGCCAGGGTATGTTCAACCTGGATCGATCCTCTTAGCTTCACTACCTGCTGGGCGCTGTAGGGCCGTTTTGTGCCCGTCCAGCGGGGGTTACCGTGCCATTCCTTGGTCATTTCTGCTGCGCTGAGAGGATGCATGAGTGTGTCCTAGCCGGCGTTCCGGTCTGCGAGCAGTAAAACGCATCATCAGGCACAATCCAAATGCGGTAGTCCCGTTTGGTCAGGTAGTCCGTTTCGTCCTAGTCGGGGTGTGCTTGTTTCTGTTGGCGCATAAGATGTTTCGCATGACGACTACAGCTATACTGCGCAACGAAGTGGAAACGGAAATCCTCAATCCCGAAGCAAGTGAGTTCTTGATCAGCATGGCGCGGAAGTTTGAACCGCGTCGTCAGGAGTTGCTAGGCCGTCGCCGGCTTCGCCAGCAGCGAATAGACGCTGGCCAGATGCCTGATTTTCTTCCCGAGACCGCGTCGATCCGGGCAGAGAATTGGAAGGTCGCACCAATTCCTTATGACCTTCTCGACCGTCGCGTGGAAATCACCGGCCCCGTCGATAGGAAGATGATCATCAACGCACTGAATTCAGGCGCCAACGTGTTCATGGCTGATTTCGAGGACTCGAATTCTCCGACCTGGCAGAACAATATCGAGGGTCAGTCAAATCTGCGGGATGCGGTCGAAGGCAAAATCAGCTTCACCAGTCCGGAAGGCAAATCCTACCGTCTTAACGGAAGAGTTGCCACCCTTATGGTGCGACCCCGCGGGTGGCATCTGGAAGAGCGGCACTTCAGTGTGGATGGGAAACCGATTTCTGCGTCGCTGTTCGATTTTGGACTTTACTTCTTTCACAACGCACAAAAACTGATTGATAAAGGAACTGGCCCGTACTTCTATTTGCCGAAAATGGAAAGCCATCTCGAAGCACGTCTTTGGAATGACGTCTTTCTGTTCGCGCAGGATGAAATGGGAATTTCGCGAGGCACTATCCGAGCCACGGTTTTGATCGAAACCATTCTCGCCGCCTTTGAAATGGACGAGATTCTTTTCGAGCTCCGAGGGCATTCCGCCGGCCTGAACTGCGGCCGTTGGGACTACATCTTCAGCTTCATCAAAAAATTCCGAAATCATCCAGATTTCGTACTGCCAGACCGTTCGTCTGTCACGATGGAGAAGCATTTTCTGAAGTCTTATGTCGACCTGCTGATTAAGACCTGCCATCGCCGCGGCATTCACGCGATGGGTGGGATGGCGGCACAAATTCCTATAAAGAGTGATCCTGAGGCAAATGAAAAGGCTCTTGAGAAGGTCCGTCAGGATAAGTTGCGCGAGGTGCTTGCTGGACACGATGGCACCTGGGTAGCCCATCCCGGCCTGGTTCCGATTGCGAAAGAGGTGTTCGATGCTCACATGAAAGAGCCGAATCAGATCAGCCGTCGGCGGGACGATGTGAGTGTTACCGCTAAGGACTTGCTGGCCGTTGCTGAAGGCAAAATCACCGAGGAAGGCCTGCTCTGGAACATTGATGTTGGCTTGCAATATATGGAATCGTGGTTGCGCGGTTCGGGATGCGTCCCTATTTACAACTTAATGGAAGACGCCGCAACCGCGGAAATCTGCCGGGCCCAGGTCTGGCAGTGGGTGCGCCACGGCGCCAGACTCAGCGATGGCCGCCCAGTCAATCGGGAAATGGTGCAGCGAGTGATCGCCGAGAAAAAAGAGAAGCTAAAGGGCGGGCGAATTGCCGAGGCTGCGGAGATCTTCGAACAGATGATGACCAGCCCCCATTTTGCCGAATTCCTGACCTTGGTAGCCTACGACTACATCGATTGAGCTTTCCGCGAGACACTGGAGTGTGATTGCAAACACAATGCCTGGTGACTAGTACGTTTGTATTGATGCTCTTGTCCTCCTTTGGCATATGATTGTCTTGTGCAGATCTGCCTGGGACACCCGCACGAAAAATGATCCCCGACTCGACCGAGATCTCGGATGAGTTTCTAGCGCAACTTAAGGATGACTTGATTTGCCGTCGCCTGGAAAGCGCGATGGCTCGTCTGGCTTCGAACGGCCAACTCTTGGCCGGATTCAACCCAGAACAAAGGAATGCCGCAGTTTTTGTTGGCTATATGGCCCAATGCGTGGATAGCGGATTCCAGCGTTACAGTTTGGTCAAGGAAATGGTTTCCCGCTTTTCGAAAACAGTGCGCGCCCATTTGCCTTTGCGCGACTTTTTGCTGCTGCGCATGGCCGAGGGCATGGTAGCGATGGCGGAAGAGTCCAAACAAGAGGCCCTTCGCCACTTCGATTTCGTCCTGAGTCTCGAACAGGAGACCGACGACAAGGAATTGCTGTCAATCGCCAATTTCTGGAAGGGCCGCTGCTTGCGCATGAAGGGTGAGTATGACCAGGCGCTGGCATTCGCGGTAAAAGGCAGGGAACTGGCCTTGGAGTCAGGTTGCCAACCGATGGCCGCTGTGATGCGGGTTCTGGAGAGTTGGCTTCAATTCCAAAAGGGGGACGTCAAGCAGGCCGTTGGTATTTTGCGGGAAGCCGAGTCCGTCCTCATCAACACCGACGACTATCTCACACTGGGCAATATCCATTCTTCTTACGGGCGCATCGCGCGCCGTCAAGGACGCTATCAGCAGGCTATCGACAGCTTCACAACTGCTATCGCGCTATACAAAAAACGCGACTCCCAGCACCGCAATGTAGCACGATCACTTAATAACATGGCATATGTCAAGCGGCTGATCTCGTTGCAATTACGCCGCAAAATCGATGCCGGGGCGGCGCGCCGCCGCAGGGCCGCCATGCGTGGACGTCTGGGCAACGGACAAACCCCAGTCCAGTACCGCGGCCGTTTTGCGCGTCTTCGCCAGGAAGCCCTGGCCGACCTTGCGGAAGCCGCCGCTATCTATGAGCAATATGAAAACCACCATGGACTGGGCAGCGTCCACTTGAACTACGCGTATCTTCATCTGGACAACGGCGATCTCGAACAAGCCGAAGCTTCCGCCAAGACCGCATTCCGCCTGGGCGAAGAAAAGCGCGACTCCATTCTGATGGCGCGGTCGCGGTTGGTATTGTGCATGATTGAAAATGCGCGCGTGGAAGAAGGCATTGATGAAGGCACTGAGCCCGGCAAGCACGCCTGTCTCGCACAAGACTATGCCCATGAAGCCACAGAGTTGGCAAGGAATACCCAGAACCGCCGGTTGCTCGCCCATACCTACATTTGGCAAGGGCTGACATGCAGTAACCGGTTCTTTGACGATCCTGATAATGCACGCCGCTGCTACGATCAGGCCGTCCACCTCTCCATGGACAACCATGCCGACAGCGCATGGGAAGACTTGCAAACGCTGAAGGCAAAAGTCCTTCGCGGCAGTAGCGTGAATCCCACCCTGCGTGCATGGTCACAGGGATCTGTTGGGGACAAAACCTTCCAGCAAATAAGCGAAGAATTTGCCGAGCTGATTATTCCCAAGGTATGGGAAAGGGAAGGGCGGAAAATTTCGCGGGTCGCGTCCCGGTTATCCATGTCTCCGAAGAAGGTGCGCCGCATTCTGAGCCGGGTGGGACGTAGAAAGCCGCGCGGCTAGCCGTGGCGGGGTGGTACTGCCGTACTTAGTTCCGTAGTGTTTTTCCTGTCTTCAGCGTGTGCTGAATCCGCTCCTGGGTTTTGCGTTCTCCGCAGAGCGACTTGAAAGCCTCGCGCTCCAGATCGAGCACGTACTGTTCACTGATCGGCGTTCCTGGGGTGACCTTACCTCCGCAGAGAACCTCCGCGATTTTGCTGCCCAGCTTGACCTCGTAATCGGTGATGTAGTCGCCTTGTCGCATGAGGTGAACGCCCATCTTCAGCGCGGCCAGAATGCTCTCCCCCGGTGCTGGGATGCTGGTGCAGGGCAGAGGAGGGTTGTAGCCGACGTGCACTAGTTCCAGGGCACGTGCCTTTGCATCGGCCAGTACTCGCTCACGATTCATGGTGATCCCGTCGTTGTCTGACAAGAATCCAAGCAACCGAGCCTCGTGCGCCGATGTGGCCACCTTGGCGGTGGCGATAGCCTCAAAAGCCTTCTTCATTGTCTCCATCAGTTCGACGGATTCTGCCAGGCCCACTGGAGCGCGCGTCCCTTGTCTCAGCGCAGATGCACGATCCACGGCACGCAGCAGCATCTCCTTGCAGCCGCCTCCACCCGGGAGCAAACCGACCCCGACCTCGACGAGCCCGATGTAGAGTTCGGCGAAAGGCTGGCGTGCGGGGGCGTGAAGGGTGATCTCTGCACCGCCGCCCAGAGTCATCCCGAACGGCGCAATTACTACCGGCTTAGGTGAGAACTTGATGGTTTGGGTCATACCCTGGAACTGGCGGATGGCCAGGTCAACTTCGTCCCACTCTCCTTCCTGCGCGGACATGAGCAGCAACATTAGATTTGCGCCGACGGAAAAGTTGGTGGCGTCATTGGTGATCACAAACGCGTCGAAACCGTCTCCGGCCCCGCCTGCCTTTAGGCTCTGGGTGATCAGCGAAATGATATCCGCGCCCAAAGAGTTCATCTTGGAATGGAATTCGATGCAGGCGACACCGTCGCCCAAGTCAACCAATGAGGCGCCTGAATTTTTCTTAACAACTCCGTTAGCCTTCTTGGCGACATTCACCGACCACACTCCAGGCGGAACGATCACCGGCGCATATTGGCCGGTTTTGAGGTCCCAATATGATCGGCCCGACGGCGTCTTGGGGTTGTCGGCATACCATGACTGTTCGCCTGAGGCCAGCAGCTTCTCGACATTTGCCACAACTGGCCTGCCTTCTTTCTTCATGCGGGCTAGGGTGGGTTCGAGGCCGACAGCGTCCCAAAGCTCAAATGGGCCCAGTTCCCAGTTGAAGCCTAGGCGCATGGCGCGATCGATCTCGATGATGGAATCCGTTATTTCCGGCAGTCGGTTCGCAGAGTAATTCCACAAGTCCGCGAGTGCAGACCACAGAAAGGCTCCGCCTTTGTCTGCCTTTTGAGTGCTGGCTCCATCCAGGCCAAGCAGAGTGCGCATCCTTGCCCCGAGCTCCTCCACATTTTTTGCCATGTCAACCGCAGGAAATTTTGCTTTTTTCCAGTGATGGTATTCCAGCGTCTTCCAATCCAGAGCAAGCCGTTGTTCTTCTTTCCCATCGCCACTTTTGAACTTCTTATAGAAGCCGCCCTTAGTCTTGTCCCCCAACCATTTGCGGGCGATCATCTGCTTTAAGAAATTCCGGAAGCGGAGGGCACTCCGTTCCTCCGATTTTTTCCATGTTGCTGACTACGTGTCCGAGAATGTCGAGCCCGACCATATCCATGGTGCGAAAGGTCGCCGATTTGGGCCATCCAATCGCCTGCCCAGTAAGAGCGTCTACCTCTTCGATGGAGAGATCCATTTCCTGCATCAACCGCATCACGTTTAATACCGAGAAAGTGCCAATACGGTTGGCGATAAAGTTGGGGGTGTCTTTCGCGAAGACCACACCTTTGCCCAGATGGAGATCGGCGAACCACTCTATCGCCTCCATCAAAGCCTGATCGGTTTCGGGAGTCGGAATAATCTCCAGCAGACGCATGTAGCGTGGTGGATTGAAAAAGTGCGTGCCGAACCAGCAGCGACAAAAGTCCTCGGGAAAGCCTTCTGCGATCTTGGCCACGGGAAGGCCGCTGGTGTTGGTAGTAATGATCGTCCCTGGGCGGCGAACGGCGTCTACCTTTCTGAGGAGTTCTCGCTTGATTTCGAGGTTTTCGACCACTGCCTCAATGATCCAATCCACATCCGCTAGTTTGTTTAGGTCATCCTCGAAGTTCCCAACTGTGATCAACTGTGCCAGGGACGGCTCAAAGAATGCCGCCGGTTTGGACTTCTTTGCCGTTTCCAGACCGCTGGCGGCAACCTGGTTGCGCATGGGTGTGTCCGCGTCGGGTGGCACAATGTCAAAAAGAAAACTGGGCACGCCGGCATTGGCAAAGTGGGCTGCGATGCGTGAACCCATGGTGCCGGCACCGAGAACCGCAACCTTATGAATGCGTTTCATGAAAATCCTTCTTTCGTCGGCTGGCTTCGACGGCGCAACACTCCGGCCGCAACGCACATGAATGAGCCAGCTAAGTAAAGTCTAAGCGCCGAAAGGTTCAAACCAAAAGTGATCGAAGTCACCCAATGCGGTGATCACTCTCACCAAACACTTGCCACAGTCTATTACTCGCTTCTCTTGTGGTTCATAATAATCCTGTGAATCGGCGATTTCCTGGAGGGTGCTATGCGTGAAGTCGTGATTGTGTCTTGCGTTCGCACGCCGGTGGGACGTGCCTTCAAGGGTACGCTTCGGGCTACGCGCCCCGATGAGCTTGCCGCAGTGGCCATTAAAGGTGCCCTTGACCGCACACCGAAACTAGACCTCAAGGAAATAGAAGACGTGATCCTTGGCTGCGCCATGCCCGAGGCCGAACAGGGAATGAACGTAGCTCGCATTGCCGCTTTGCGCGCCGGGTTGCCGGTCGAGGTTTCGGCTCTCACCATCAACCGTTTTTGTTCCTCCGGCCTACAGGCGATCGCGCTGGCCGCAGAGCGGATCGGAAGCGGAGGAGCAGAAGTTATTGTGGCGGGTGGAACCGAATCGATGTCGATGATTCCGATGGGCGGTCACAAGATTTCGCCCAACCCCTGGCTGGTAGATCATTACCCCGATGCGTATCTCTCCATGGGCCTGACAGCAGAGCGCGTCGCGCAGCGCTTCGGCATTACACGGGAAGCCGCAGATGAGTTTTCGCTGCACAGTCACCAAAAGGCTTTAGCCGCGATACAAGCAGGAAAGTTTGAGGATGAGACTGTTCCGGTGCATGTGAGCTTTACTACCCCGAACGGGTCGAAACCCAAGAAACACGAAATCACTTTCAAGACCGACGAGGGCCCGCGCGCGGATACCTCGCTCGAAGTTTTGCACTCCTTGAAAGCCGCGTTCCACGTGAAAGGCACGGTGACGGCAGGCAATTCCTCGCAGATGTCCGACGGCGCCGCGGTCGCTGTGGTGATGTCAGCAGAACGGGCGAGGCAGTTAGGAATCAAGCCGCTGGCCCGCTACATTTCGTTTGCGACAGCAGGTTACAAGCCGGAAGAAATGGGACTGGGCCCGGTCTTCGCGATCCCGAAGGCATTGAAGCTCGCAGGCCTAAAGCTGAGTGACATGGATGTGATCGAGTTGAACGAGGCCTTCGCAGCCCAGTCGCTTGCCGTAATCAAAGAAGCCGGACTCGATCCCGGCCGCGTGAATCCAAATGGCGGAGCAATTGCCCTGGGACATCCTCTGGGTTGCACGGGCGCAAAGTTGACGGCGACAATAATCCGCGAACTGAAGCGTCGAAGCGGGCGCTATGGTTTAGTGACCATGTGCGTCGGCGGGGGCATGGGTGCGGCGGGAATCTTTGAAAATCTGTCTTAAACTACTGAATAAGTCACGATTTCGCCTCCATCATTCCATGTCGTTTTCAACTTCGGGGGAATGAAACTCATCGCCCGCTCCGCTAGCGCGGTGATGGTCAGGCTGGGATTGACGCCCAAATTTGCCGCCACCACCGACCCGTCACAAACATAAATATTCTTGTATCCAAAAAGACGGTGGTGAGCGTCAACTACTCCGTGCTCGGGCGAATTTGCGATCACGCATCCTCCGATACAGTGGGCTGTGCCCGGAACATCAAACAGGATCTCAGGAAGCATGCTCAACGCAAAGCCTCCGGTAAGCTTCGCAAACTTCTCGGCAAACTCGTTTGCTTTGGGAATGTAAGTCGGTACTTTCTTTCCGCGGCTGACCAGGAATTTACGGAAGGGCCAGAACCATGGCCGTTGCCAGCGCATCTGAATCTGGCCTTCCACCGCCTGCATGCAGAGCAGGATCACAAACTCCCGTGCCCAACCCAGGGGTTGCAAAACACGAAACGTCTTGATCGGATGTCTCAAAAAGGAAGCGGCGATGTTTTTGAGCCATAGCGCTATGCGTTGCGGCCCGGGCCGTCCATTAGTGAGGATCGTGGTGAGAAATCCCATCGTGTCTGAGTGGCGGGGATAGCGAACTGCCTCGATGTGAGTATTCTCGTCGATGTAAATGCCCGAACCGATGGCAATACCTAGCGACAGGTCGTCGTGCCAACCGGGCATCCGTGCGCCAATCAGCGATTCGGAATTGGTACGCACATGTTTCCCAATCGCCGGCTAATGGCCGGCAAAGAACCTTTTTCTTTGAGGCGGAAGAGTAGCTCCATTGTGCCCAAAGAGGACGCCGAGAAAACGACGCCTCGGCAGGTGAACCGTCGAGGATGCCGGCGGATCCATGAAGTGGATTTGACGGTGCGGACTTCGTATCCCGCTCCGCCGTCGATGGCACCGTCGAGAGGCCTAACGTCAACGACTCTGGTTTCCGGAAAAACCTTGGCTCCGTGCTTTTCGGCAAGATATAGATAACCCAAATCGAGTGTGTTCTTGGCGCCGTGGCGGCAACCCATCATGCAACCGCCGCAGCCAATGCAGGCAGTTCGCGATGGGCCTTCTCCTCCGAAAAATGGATCGGGGAATGACTGCCCCGGTTCGGCATTAGCCGGCTGGAAAATGCCGACTTTGGTGTGGTAAAAAGTGTGCCCGCATCCCGCCGCTTCGGCTGCGTCTTTCAGCAGGAGATCCGCAGGGCCGAGGATTTTGTTCTCGGTGACACCAGCATTTGTGCGCGTTTCATAGTGACCCAGGCATCTCGTTTTCCAGTCGGCCAGGCCGCCCACGATCCGGCCTCCCATACGTGTCTCGGAGGAGGCATCAACGTGCACGCATAGGTGATCGATCCTCCACCACGGCACAGCCATGGAAAATTGTCGCATGCTTGAAGAACCGCATATTGAAGAAGCCGCGAAGGCCCAAATTCGGGCGCCAGATCCAGCGATGGATCGACCAACTGGTTCGCGGCAGGTTATCCGGAGTCCAGCGCCGTCCCATTTCCATGACGGCGACTCGGTAGCCTTTTTCCGCCAGACGATGAGCGGAAACACTACCTCCAAAACCCGATCCGATGACGATAAAATCAAAATCGAATTTGTCATCGTGACTCATGCCGGCTGCCGATCTCTCGCGGATACAACCTCTGTTGCTGGGGATGCCGCCAACCGTGCGTTGATGACGTCCCCAATGTTCCGCAGCGCCGCGGAACTCTGAGGTGCATCGGATCCGAATATCTGGAAGTCGTGATTCATGTCCTCCCAGGTATCGAACACTACGTCCGCTCCCTGCGCGCGGGCGTGCTCCACGAATAGTTGAATGCTGTCGTACAGGAGTTCTGCGCGACCCGCTTGTAGATAGATCGGAGGCAGCCCGCGCAGGTCGGCCAACACGGGTGATACCAGCGGATTGCGGCGTTGCGCTGGTTCGCAGAACCAGTCAGCCCACTGCCGAAGTGCCCGCAGACTAATCCAATCATAGTGCGGGTTGGCCAACATGCTGGGATACTCGGTATCGAAGTCAGTTGGCGGGGAAAGAGCAACTGCGAGGGCAGGTAGCGGAAGATTGGCGTCCGCGCCGCCAAGAGCAACGCCAATGTAAGGTTCCCGCCAGCCGAGTCACCGGCAAAAACGAGATTGCTGGGGTCGACATTATTTTCAGCAGCCAACGATAAGCATTGAGCGCATCATCAAGCTGAGCTGGAAATCGATGTTCCGGTGAAAGGCGATAGTCGAGCGCAAACGTGCGGCATCTTGCGGCGCGCGTAATCATGGCAATAAAACTGGCGTAGGCTTTTGGATAGAACGAATAGCCACCACCATGAAGATAGAGGAGAGTCATGTCGAGGGCGCGTCACAGACGGTGAACCAGTTTCCGTGGAACTTCTCCTCGGTGACTGGGGCGATATTTACTTCGGTCAATGCCGATGAGCCAAGTAAAATTGAATCCAAATAGCGGCGAGCTTCGTAGGTCTTCCATCTCGAATGCAGCAACCACCTGTCGCTTCAACATCGCCGTACACACTTCCACAAACCAGGTCCAAGTCGGCAGCTTCGGGCCCTTGCCACATACGTCGCGCGGACACTTCCAAGATCGACCGCGCCATAGCAATGGGCGCTGCGAAGCCTGTATTTGGCAGGCCCCACGAAATGGATTCTGCCGGCCATGCTATGCGCACCAGGCGGCGTTCTCGGGGTAGTAAGCGGAACCCGCAACGGGAGGGGTGCCTTAGGCGCTGGACTGGCCACCATGGTTCGTATATTCCGGAGCCAATTCGCCACCAACCGTGAAAAATCTTTCCGGCCGCAGCGTAACGAACCTGCAACGGACTCCAGCCATTGACATCCGGTTCCGCATCGAAACTCACACAAACGGAACATGTATCGAGTCGGAGCCCGGTCTGCAGAGCCTTTAGCGCGCTCTCCTTCGCACTCCAGAGCAGAGCTACGAAAACAGGGCCGGTCAGCCTCAGATCTTGAAGCCACCATCGCTTGTTTTCGGCGGTGAAATAATCGGATACAAAGGCATTACTTGCGCGGCTCAACGTTTTCCAGATCACAACCCAGATCAATCGAGGTGCGAGCGACCGTGCATAGCCCATGTCCCTCACGATGACTGAAAGAAATAGTCAATCCAACCGGCTTGTTAGCAACGAAAACTTGGGGAGCACCCGAGGGCCGGGCCCGAATTTCCAACCTCGCCAGCACTTCGGAGTTGGTGGGAATCTTCAGGCACGCCGCCACGGCGCATTTTGCCGTCCATCTACCCAATTGCCAGTCGGCGCGACGCTTGGGGAAGCGCAGGCCATTGCGGCAACAGTATTTCGTTCTACCGCTTAGCCAATCGTTACCGGAGGGAACCTCTGCTTCGGTCTGTTCCAGCCAGTACACATTCATGAAAACACGCGTTTCTAGGCGGCCTTCACCACTCTGGTCTCGGCCTGATCCTCTTTTGCAACTCCGCGCTCCAGAGCATCGATGAGATAGGGCCGCAGGGTCGCGGGCGGAATAATGCGGTCCAACGCGCCGACATCGAGCGCCCGTTGCACGCTGTGCACGCGATCGAATTCTGCGGCCATCTCGCCAAGCTTTTCAGAGTGCACCACCTTGAAGATTTCCTCCCATTGCGCTGCAAGCGCCTTTTTCCGCACCCTCAGCCTGGGCCAAGGCCTGGGTCAGCGCCTGAAGCCGTTGGATCTTTGCGCGCCCGAGCTCGACTTCGCCTGCGAACACCACTGCCGCCGCCGGAGCGCCTCCGATCACCGATGCGTAGGTCCCTTCCAAAGCCGCAACTTCCAGCTGTTCATTCAATGCCTGCGAGAACACGACATAGGCGCCGCCGTGATAGCGGGAGATCACGCAGAAGACCATGGGGCCTTTGAAGTTCACAACCGCCCGGCCAATCTCCGCGCCGTATTCCAGTTGCAGGCTTGCGCATGGACTCCGGCGAGCCATCAAAGCCGGACAAGTTCGCCAGCACACGACCGGCCGATTGTTGCTGGCGGCGTTGATTGCGCGGGCAACTTTCTTCGAAGAAGCGGGAACAGAGTCCCGGCAGGTCCACTGATCAGGTCCATCGGCGGGAACGAATCCCAAGCGCGGCACCGGATGGGACTCGATCCCGATCGAGGCAAACCGGATAGCCGCCCAGATGAGCGTCCCAGACCACGGCAGTCTCAGCAGCGCGCATGCCCGCCCAGCGCTCGAGCGGTGCATGGTCCTGGTCGACCGCCGCCATCATCACCTTGCGAATGTCGAAGGATTTCTTGCGTCCGGGATTGGTCTCATCCGACAAGATGTCGCCGACCAGAGCGAAGCCGTCGCCGTCACCATGTGGATGAGTCTCACATCGCGATCGATGGGATCGGTGGTTACGCGCCCGGCGGGGAAACCGCTCGCCCGGAGCAACGTAGGTGTGGTCGTAGTGGTGAAACAGGATGTGGCAGGCTTCATCGATATCTCGCGCCCAATACTGCGCCTGGCCGTTGATGCCCATGATGCGGTCGTACCCGCCGATGCCTTGGTTGTCCTCGGCCGAGACGCTGCCGGAGTAGTCCAGAGCGCGCTTGCCGGTAAGCACCATCGCGGCTTTCGGCGTCATGACCAGAATGCCGCGTGTGTGCATCAGCATGGTGGCCTCGGCGTTCCAGTAGGGCTGCGCGCCCACATTGATGCCATTGATCAGAAGGTTCACCTCGCCGCCCGCCTGCGTGAACTCGATCAGGCGGCGCAGCACACGGGCGATCCAGTCCATGTTCTCCACGCCGCTGTCCATCGAGATCTTGGCCCCGGCTGAGATCGGTGAACCACTCCAGAGGTACTGCCATCTGCTGAGCCAGATCCAGGGCGGCAATGATGCGCCGGCATTCTGGCTCGGCGAGCGCTCCCAGATCCTTGCTGGGATCTCCCAGCAGCATGACCCGCGTCATGCCCTCGGGATATCTGGTCGTGAAGTTGCGAATCACGCCGACGACGATGTTGGCGTTTGTTTTGTCCATAGGGACGATCGACGGGGACCAGGTGGCCTCGGCGTCGAGATCGTGCTCGACAAAGTCGCCGGGCGGGAATTCGCCGCGTATCGTGTTCACGTGCCGGAGTGAGCATCTTGATGATCTCGTAGGGATAGATCAGTGCCGCGCTGGCGCATCCGGACGACCTTCTGTTCGTATTCGGCCGAGCGGTTTGATGCGGCTGCAATTGGTCCGCGGGCCGGAAGGTCATGAGCAACCCCGCTGCCGCCCGGGACTAGAAATGCGCACCACCATATCGCGCAATTCTCCGGTCGCCGGGTTGGGAATGCGGGCGCGCACCACTACCTGCTCCAACCCCAGGCCTTCGGTCGCGGTGCCAGTCTGCGCACGATGTCGTGCAATTCGTCCCGGCTCGAGAGAGAGCGGCGGCCACACATAGAGGAAAATCCGGTTCCAATAGAGGCGTTCGTGGACGGGCGCCGCGATTGAAACAATCGGATGCCGGCCATAGCTTCGGTCAGCATGCGTTCCAGATGCGGCAGTTGCACGAACTTGCCCGGCTTGATCTCGCACTGGGGTTACATCGCGCACTTCCGCACAAGCGAAGAGGCGCTCATCTTTCGGGTTATCACGGGCGACGGCATGCAGCAGGTAAACATCTTCCACCGACGGCAGGCGGTCAATATTGAAATTGCTAAGCCGCCAAAAATGCAGCCGTTTGCCCATCATCGGATGCAGACCGCGATAGAGCTTTTCCTCTTCATAGGTATTTGCGGCGGTGGGCCGATAGGTGAAATGCTGCATGCCGCTGGCGCCCTGTTGATGATCGGGACTTGCGACCTCCACCACAATCCGCCGGACGCGGCGTGGAAAGCCGAATTCTTGATTCAAAATGGCAGTCGAGTTCGTTCTGGGTAGTATCGGCTCCAGGCAACCGGCCCGAATGCCAGCCGTAAAAATCGATCACTACGTCGTGGTCGGGCGGGACTTCGGCGATCATCGGAAACAACCTTCGCGCCGCCTCTGCAAGCCCGGAATACTCGGCGTGGGGTTGTGAACACGTGGATGCGCTTGCCCTCGAGATCGTATTCGGCCGATGCGTAGCAATTTCCGTCTTGATCGAAGGACCGGAAATTCTCCAGGCTTCTGATCCGGTAATAGCGCCAGGTGATCGCTTCCAGCATCAACTTGCGCAAGGCGATATCTGCTGACACGAACCGGCGAGACAAGGACTCCCACCAGCGGTTGCGGGCATTCCACCAGCTCACGAATCCGATCGCGGCGGTCCAAAGCTGCCGGATTGGCAGCCAGATAGCGAAGGTGCTCGTCGACTTGCGCGTAAACCTGCGTTCTCGCTCGCTCAAACAGGGGCTGGTCGAAGTACCGATAGCGAAATTCTCGGGCCAGGTCGCTGACGGAAGGGAATTGCCCGTTACTCATGGCGACCATTCTGTCGAGCAGTGTGCGTAATGGAATCCTCGGCGCTCGGGGCAGTCGCTCTTCGACGTGACGCAGAACGCTGTTCCAGTACTCCCAGCACCGAGGCGATCTTGTTGCTCTAAGGCGTTGGTGTGACTTGTAGATCCACAGCAGGCTCTCTTCCAGCGCGGAGTGCGATCCAGGGTCTCCACTCCGTAATGGGCCAGCGCGCGCCGCAGTGCCGCGACAAAGGCCGGAGGCAGCTCTTCGCCACCCGTTTCCAACATGCGCAGATA
>CAWGQZ010000071.1:0-13885 GCA_963824805.1 uncultured Acidobacteriaceae bacterium
AAGAAGACGGCGTCACTTCCGACGCTGGACCCACGCTGGCAATCTTGTCGCCTTGAATCACCACGACCTGATCCGAGAGTAGTTTTCCGGTTTTGACGTCCACCAGTTTGCCGGCATGAACCACCACCCGAGGCGTCGCCGGTTGCGCCACGCACGCGCAAACCGCCATGAGCAAAACTGCAAAGCCAGTCATCCTACCGATCATGCAGGGGCTCCTGTCTGAAAATTTTGATTGAAACTCGCCCGCGGCGAAAAAGGGACAGCCTAAAGCTTGCTTCGGCGTCCGTCCAAACCCCAAACCTGCCCGGCATCGGCCACGAAGAAGATCACGAACAACATCAATAGGGGGATGTGGTCGAGTTCTGAGCCGAAGTAGCGCCAAAGTGGAATTCCGCGGCCCGGCTCCCACCACGTGGCCAGGGTGAGGCTAATCATGTGCAGCGCGCCCACGACCGACGCCGGACGCACCCAGAATCCCAACAACAGGCAAATGCCGATGAAGAGTTCCACCAGCCCGATGCAGTAGCCAAAGAAGACTGCATTTGGCAGTACCACGTTAGCCAGGAATGGCTGATACCAGCCCACGGCGCCATTGTCGATATAGCCCTGAAGATATTGCTGAAAGCCACCCCCGACGAAACCCGGGCTGAAGAGTTTGTATTGTCCGAAGAGAATGAAGAAAAATGCTGTAAATATCCGGATGACGGAAATCGTCTTCGGCAAAGCTTCAGACAAATTTCGCATGGAGGATGAACCTTAAGGAAACGAATTGTCGCATCTTTTCCGGTTGCGTGGAAGATGACAAATTGAATCCTTGGCCTGAAATTTTATTTGCCTCCCGACTTCACGACTGCCCCATCCTTCATCACGAACCCAACACTTTCCAGGATCTTGATGTCCTTCAGCGGATCTCCGCCTACCGCGATCACATCGGCATAGGCTCCCGGTGCCAACGTCCCTATGTCACCTTCACTATCCAGCATCACCGAGGCCCGCGAGGTGGCGCTCTTGATGGCATCCATCGGAGACATCCCGAGATCAACCATCCGGGAGAATTCCTGTGCAATCGGCTCTGACCAGGAGATGCCGCCCATATCGGTGCCGAAGACAATCTTGACCCCTGCCTTCACGGCCTTCTTGAACGAAACGGCGTGGGCCTCGGCCCGCTTGCGGTCGCGCTTACCCTCGGGCGTATCCTCGGCCGCCCAATCTTTGTAATAAACCGCCAGCGTCGGGCAATACCACGTACCCTGCTTCATCATTTGTGCTATCGCAGCATCATCGAGATCGAGGCCGTGTTCGATGGAGTCACAGCCCCCATCCAGCGCGCGATGCAGGCCGATTCCGCTGTAAGCGTGGCATGCCACTTTTTTCCCCCAACCATGAGCCTCGTCCACGATGGCCTTCAACTCTTCGACCGTCAGTGTGGGCTGCGAAACCAGGTCGCCGTTTTTCCCGATCCAGGAGCGGTGGGTCATGTAGACCTTGATCCAGTCAGCACCGTGGTCGAGCTGTTCACGCGCCGCCTTGCGCGCCTCCACCGGCCCATCGGCGATCTGTGCGCCCTTGGGCATCTGCAACTCAGGAGCGTAGCCCTCAAGGTTGTATCCGCCTGTGGTTGAGATGGCGCGGGTCGCAACGAATAGACGGGGACCTGGGATGAATCCGGCGTTGATCGCTTGTTTGATTCCAACGTCTCCGTAGCCAGCCCCTTCGGTCTCGACATCGCGCAGTGTGGTGAAGCCCTGTTCGAGCGCACGGCGCGCTGCCACCGTCGCCCGGGCCGCTCGAAACGACAATGGCTGCTTCAGAATGTTAGCGTCGTATCCACCTTCGGCGGGATCCTCGCCTTGCAGAAAAATGTGGGTATGGGCATCGATCAGGCCCGGGAGAACGGTGTCCCGGGACAGATCAATGACAGTCGCACTGGCGGGAATTTTAGCGTTGGATGCGTCGCTAACATTCTCAATACGGTTCCCGCGAATGACGATCACTTGGTCGCGGCGCGGATTGTCGCTCTTACCATCGATCAGGACGCCGGCGCGAATTACCGTCACCGATTGAGAAGGCTTTTCCTGAGAGAATCCCACTGTTCCAACGAACAGCAGGCAGGCCGCAATCTTTACCATGCGCATAGGCGATCCAGTTTAGGGATTTCGGGTCAGGCCATCTTATGGCAGGAGCGCAGGGTGACCGGGTAAAAATTTTTACCCTGCTCCACTTTGTGAAATCTATGTTCTCTGTGGTTAGAGCCCTTGCCGGCGCAGACACAAATCTTGGAATCACGGAGAGTACCGATTTCACAGCGACCCTATTCCACGATTGCTTCAGCCTCGATCTCGACCAGCATCTCCGGAGAAACCAGTGCGGTGATTATCAGCATGCTGGTGGCAGGACGGATCTCTCCGAAGAATTCGCCGTGGGCTTTTCCCACCTTTTCCCAATTGGCGATGTCGGTCACGAACATTCGCGTGCGCACCACATCTTTCATGGTGGCTCCGGTTCGCTGCAGGGCCAGTTCGATGTTCTTGAGCGTCTGAAGCGCCTGTGCGTAGGCGTCGCCGGCTCCGACAAGCTTGCCATCCGGCCCGGTGGCGGTGGTTCCCGAAATGTAGATATGCGGGCCAACCTTGACCGCGCGCGAGTAACCTACCACCGGTTCCCACGGTGTGTTGCTTGAAATGTTTGTGCGCTCCATAGACTCCTCCGTCTGCCGATCATTCTAATTGGAAAGGGAAAATCGTTAGCAGCCACGGGTGGTGTCTGCCAACAAGTGCCGGCGAAAACCTTTCGGCAGCTCTGGGGTTGTAATAAGTAGCACTCGAGTGCTACTTGCAACCACGAAAGTGACTTGCATTAGCGTTTTTCGCGAGTAGAGTAGCACGCTAAGCAGCGGCGAAACTGCATCCAAGATGCAGGTTCGGGGGGAGGCTCAAAACCATGATTCCGGAGACCCATCCATTAAGCGAGCTCTTTGTAGAACTGGTTGGACGGCACTACGCGCAGGAGATCGGCATTCGTGATCCGCAACTGGTGGCCTATGTCGCCCACCTGCTGACCGAGTTTTGCGATGCGGAACAACTGTTCAAAATTCGCAGCGTAGCCGGTAAACCCTTGAGCGACGTGGGAGAGCTGCTACTGGAATCGGACCCGGTCTATGGTCCGGCGCCATCATTTGACCGCGAGCGTCAGGTGCGTAAGCACATCGGTGATTACACCCTTTTTTTTGCGGGAATGTTCCCGGAAAGCATCAACCACTTCCGGCTTCGTAAGGACCGGGTGGAGAATTTTGTAGATTGGGTGAAAGCCGGCAAGGAGAGCTACTACGTCGTCTCCAAATTTGAATACTTCGAATATGCCAAGGTCGCACCGCTATTTGCCAGCCTGTCGCGCAATTTTGAGGCTTGCGTTTACGGATTGAACCAGGTGAAGAACGACTTAAGCGAGATGCAGCACCCGATTTTCAGCAGGAGCAAAGAAATTTTGATGTAGATCAGTCCATGGAGCAGGAGCCCGGACCGCGTGGATCGCCGCAGCTCCCGCAGGGTCCCACGGACCGGGCCGAGTTCGAGGGTCCCTTCGCCGAAACCGCAAACACCGACAGTTGTGTTGCGAGCTTCCTGCTGTGACATTTTGGACAGTCCGCCTTCTGGCTTCCCATCACCAGGGCCTCGAACTGGTGGTCGCATTCCTTACAGACGTATTCAAAAATCGGCATGAAGGTACTCCTGTCCTGAACATTATTTAAAATCAATTGCAGTGACTTCGCAAATTGAGCTGGAGCCAGACAGGTTTGTACCCCGCCGCTGGCTGCGCGGTGGGCACACTCAAACCATCGCCAGCTTCCTCATCAACCGGCGTATTAAGCTCCCTCCTAGCGAAGAGCGTCTGGTGGAAGTAGCGCCCGGTGTGCAGACCATGTGCCATTGCCACTGGCAAGCCGACCGTAAGTCTGCCCTCACCGTGATTATCATTCACGGCTTCGAGGGTTCGACCGAATCGCAATACATGGAGGGCTTCGCCGCCAAGGGCGTTGCCGCGGGCATGAATGTGATTCGGATGAATCAACGCAATTGCGGCGGAACAGACTGCATTGCCCCGGTTCTCTACCATTCCGGCCTCTCCAATGACGTTGCCGCAGTGGCACAAAATCTGATCGACCATGACCAGATTTCGCGTTTTGCCATCGTCGGATATTCGATGGGAGGCAATCTGGTTCTGAAATTGGCAGGAGAATGGGGAACCCGGGGACCGGAACAGTTTCGGGCTGTTGCAGCGGTTTGTCCGTCAATAGATCTAGCCGCCTCCTCTGACGCGCTGCACCTTCCGAGCAACCGCTTGTACGAACAGTATTTTCTCTGGCAGGTACGCCGCCGCTTGCGGGCAAAGGCGAAATTCTTTCCTGGAGTATTTGATCTCAGCCGCCTCGAGGGTATCGGCAGCCTGCGACAGTTCGACGACAAGATCACTGCTTACTACTGCGGGTTCGAAGGGGCGGTCGATTACTACGCCCGCGCGGCGGCGTCGAACGTCGTCGGACAGATTGCAGTGCCTACGTTCATTCTTCACGCCGCCAATGATCCGTTCATCCGTATCCTGCCAGAGACGCGTAGAAAAATCCTGGCGAATCTGAACATTCGATTTGTGGAGACCGAAGATGGTGGCCATTGCTCCTTCATCGCCGCCGCCAACGGGTACGATGGCTTCTGGGCCGAGCAACGAATTATCAATTTTCTAAGATGCTTTTTGATCTTCTTTAAGTGAACCTTCGTGCCCTCGGTTGGTAGCACCTTTATGGAAGCCGACTTCTCTGTTGAACTAGGATCCGACGACGAGGTCTTGGACTTCCCATGGTCAGATCCACATGGTCGCCTTCGTTACTACGATCTTAAGCACCAGCCGGAATTGCTTCCGGAGCTTGAAGAAGCCCGTCAGTTTCCTGAACTCGCCGAATTTCTGGCGGCGATCAACGCCCCGGCATGCAAACTTGAATCCGCCAAATGCGACGCTTGGTTCACCACAGACATACAGCCCGGAGACAGCATCTTTGGAGCCCGTGGCAAGTTTGGAGGCTATGTCGATCTGATATTTTCCAGCTCCGAACGTCTTTCGTTTCCTGCTCACGAAAGGCTGGCCCAACAATTGACCAAGCTTCTGAAGCGGGTTCCGGAAATTCCGGCTGCGGCCGAATTGCTGATTCGCCGCTGTTATTACCATGACGGCGACGAGACTACTGTCGGCTTCTATTTCACTCTTTATCTCTTTGGGTATGGCGACGATGCCGAGCAGTCCCGCCAACGCTGGGCCATCGGGTTGAGGCTGATGGCGAACGCAATCCTGCAGATCTCGTTGGCTTAAATAAAGCTGATCCGCGATCATCCGCGAAATCCGCGGCAACGGGGTACAATCGCGATTAGATGCGGTCCTCGGCAAGACATATCGGCATCGCATTCGTGGTGCTGCTGGCATCCCTAGCCTGCGCCGAGCCGGTTTCCAAACTTCAGCCCACTGACTACGTCAACGACTTCGCCCATGTTCTCGATAGCTCGACTGTTACCCAACTCGATAACGTTTTTTCGCAGCTCGATCACAAAGCCAATGCCCAGGTGGCTGTCGTTACGGTCAATTCTCTCGACGGCAGCGACATTGAAAGCTACGCTTCCGACCTCTTCAAGCAGTGGGGAATCGGCGGGAAGTCTAACAACCGCGGCGTTTTGATACTGCTTTCGGTGGGCGACCACCGTTATCGCACCGAAGTGGGGTACGGACTGGAGCCGATCCTGCCCGATGGCAAAGTCGGAGGATTTGGACGCGAGGCGGTACCCCTGCTTCGCCAGAACAATTACAACGGCGCTTTTCTGCTGGTGAGCTCCCGTATCGCCGATGTAATTGCAAAAGACTCTGGCATCCAATTGACCGGCATGCAGGGCCTCCCAGCTCCTCTTCAGGAAGAGCCTGCGGGCAAATTGTCCGCCGGGACCATCGCCATCCTGATCGTCATCGGGTTGATTGTTTTGGCCACGCCCCTGGGTAGATTCTTAATTGGATTGTTCCTCCTGGGTGGTGGAGGGGGCCGTCGCGGTGGTTGGGGTGGCGGCTTTGGCGGCGGCGGATGGGGCGGGGGAGGCGGAGGCTTTGGTGGAGGCGGGGGCGGATTCGGCGGGTTTGGCGGAGGAAGCTCAGGCGGCGGTGGGGCCAGTGGCGGCTGGTAAGGGGAGAATGCAATGACACCAGAAAAACTGATTACGGAGTTCACTACCCGCGCGAAGGCTGCCACTGGAGAAAACCTGCACAGCCTGATTCTTTACGGCTCTGCTGCCGATGGCGAATTTCATTCAGAATTCTCCGATGTGAATCTGCTCTGCGTTCTGCGCGATACATCGTTTCGCTCGCTGCAAACCCTGGCGCCAACTGTGAAGTGGTGGCTTGGCGAGAAGCAACCCGTTCCCCAGGTAACAACCAGCGAAGAAATGAGGCGCTCCGCCGACGTTTTCGCCATCGAGTTACTCGATATGAGGCAGCGGCACCGGGTGCTTGCCGGCGACGATGTCCTAAGCGGATTGCATGTCGACTTGCATCACCACCGGGTTCAGGTTGAGTACGAGCTTCGCGAGAAGCTCATGCTGCTGCGCAAAGGCGCAATGGTCGCCGGCGACAATGAGGGCCGGCTTTGGGATCTGCTTCTTAGCTCACTATCGGCTTTTACCACCCTGTTCCGACACGCCTCCATTGCGCTTAGCGGAGGTGCTCCCGCCTCCAGGCGTGATGCAGCGGCAGAACTAGCGCAACGCATCCATTTCGATTCTTCCCCATTCCTGCAGTTGCTGGCGATTCGCGAGAAGCGGGCCGAGCGCAAACAATTCGACGCAACTGAAGTTTTCAGCCGATATCTGGCCGCGGTCGAGCAAGTCGCCGCCGCAGTGGATACAATGTTTGATCCGGGAGATCACCAATGAGTAAAGCTCTGATCGTCATCGTAGTTCTTGTACTGATTGCATTCCTCGCGTTCGGGCAATACGTAAGTGTCAAGAACACGCTGGTCACCAAGAACGAAACCGTGAAGTCCGCCTGGTCCCAGGTGGACGTGGTGCTGCAACGTCGCGCCGACCTCATCCCCAACCTGGTGGAAACAGTAAAGGGATTCGCGCAGCAGGAGCAGACCGTTTTCGGTGATATCGCCAAGGCGCGCTCGGCGCTGCTTTCCGCGGGAACTCCGGCCGGCAAGATCGCCGCTAATCAACAGCTCGACAGCGCCATCGGCCGCCTGCTGGTTGTTGTCGAGAATTACCCTCAGCTCAGATCAAACGAAAATTTTCTGCGTTTACAGGATGAATTGGCAGGAACGGAAAACCGCATCGCGGTCGAGCGCAAACGCTACAACGACTCCCTCCAGGACTACAACACTTATATCCAGAAATTCCCCAACAGCATGTTCGCCGGATGGGCCGGTTTCAAGGTTAACGATGCCTACTTTGCTGCGTCGGAAGGCGCACGCCAGGTTCCCAAGGTGAACTTCGGCACGCCGCCGCCGCAACCAGCACCTGCTCCGGCGCGATAGCGGAGAGGGGTATGTCGCCCGTACCCAGGTGCCTCTTCCGCGCGGCAACCGGCTATGCTCTCGCCGGCCTTCTCAGCCAGGCCCAGACTCCAGCTCCGCGCCCTTTGTATCGGGTACGGGCGATCGAGAGCATCAGCATCGCCAGTGAAATGGCAACCAGACCGAAAGTTGCGGTCTGAATGTCCTGCACGCGCTTAGGCAGAATCGAAACTTTCCCGTATACCAGCTCGATGTGAACCCAATAAACCAGCAATGAAGTTTGGCCCAGCTGCGCCATCGGACTGAATCCCCACGCTCCCAATCCCCACCGGCACCAGGCGTAAACCGTCATGAGAATGACTAACAACACGCCCAACCGGATGAAAAAGAAATTCGGGCTGGTGTGCCAGAAATCGTAGACTGGATAAATCTGCGCCACGCTCAAATCGATCCAGTAAGCAACACCCCCCGATGGCAAGACCGGCCAAACCGGCGCCTGCAACCACTGCGGCTTCTCTTCCCTTCGCCCAGGCGCTGAACAGAACGAAACCTAACGCCAGTCCGGCGAACGCAAATCCTGCCCAGGGGAAAATTGGAAACAGTCCCCGCTGTGGGACACCCTGATTGTGTACGCCATCCAGGTAGGACTCGATTGGCCAAGGCAGCCAATGCGGACGCCAGACCGTCCACAGCAATGGGGTGAGCGTCGCGATCGCGACGGTAACGGCAACGCCCATGCAAGCCAGAGCGCGCAAACCGCCACCCGCAACAGCGACCGCCCAGCAAGCCAGGCCCATCAGCATCATTGCCGTGCCAATGGAGTTGAGAATGTCCACCCGGAGAAGATCGCTCCAGGGTGCCCATCCTAGCGCGACCAGGAATTCCTGCAGACGGAACAACATGCCCAGGCCGAAGATTTCGGCTCCGCGTCGGATGGTCGACTGTCCAACGTCACTAACGCTGACACCGCGGCGCGCGAGCTTCAATGTCACCATGGCAAAAGAAATTCCCGCGAGAAACAAGAACAGTGGAGCAGGCAGCCCCCCGAGCAATCGCGAATATGCAAAGAATGCCCCCTTTCGCGCTTCGGGCGACAGCCACGCGTCATAGCAGTGCGTCTGAAACATCAGGACGCATGCCAGCCCCCGCATCCAGTCGATGTATGCAAGCCGTGATTGATTGTTGGCAGTCACGAAGAAAAGGTCGAGTAGTGGGCATAATTTTACGGCACAAAGTGGACCTCCGGTTAGCGCCGGCCGTGGTACCGGGCTTCGACGTGTGAACCCTCGCGCTCGCGGATAAAATCATAGTTTCCTTCTTTGGAGGTAACCGGATGGGTCTCAATCTTTGCTGGCTGTTGATCTTGCTGCCATCTCTGGGCTTGCCGAACTTCGCACCGACTTCGAAGCCGGTCTCCACGCATGAAGATGGAGTGATTCGCGAAGTCCTGGAGCTCGAACAACGCACCAAGGACGCAATGGTCAAGAACGATGCTACTTTCACGGAGCATTCGCTGGCTGAAGACTATATTGCCATTGGCCCATTGGGAGACGTCATCACCAAGGGGGATGTTGTGGCCGCACGGCGCACCTCAAAGTTGCACTACGAATCGGTTGAATTCAGTGAGGTGGCCGTGCGGGTATACGGCGACACCGCAATCGTAACTGCGCGCGCCGAAGTGAAAGGCACTGATTTGGGGCAGGATTTTGGTGGACCCTATCGCTTTACCAGAGTGTGGGTGAAACACGGTGGAGAGTGGCGCACTGTAAGCTACCAGGCGACCGCAACCCAATAGCAGATGCTATGTCACTTCGATCGGATGGCGCGCATCGCGCTTCGAATCTTCCTGGGACGGTTCTTCGAGCAGGCGCGCACTAATGCGCAATGCGTCGACTTCACGGCGCACTTTTACCAGTTCCTGTTCTTTGGCTCGCAACACTTCCATCGGATTTTTCATGGCAATACCTCTAGAAAATATTTGGGTCAGGATTTAGGAGTGCAGGGAATTAGATGGCCCTATTGAGACTCTAGATGGATGGAAACCAGAAATCAACGGTAACGAAAGTACAGGTATCTTCTTCTTATTCAGCTAGTGTCCGATGTGGTACGGGTGCCGATTCAATATTGTGAAGGCACGGTAAACCTGCTCCAACAACACCACGCGCGCGAGTTCGTGCGGCATGGTCATTTTTCCGAGCGATAAAATGTTGGAGGCCGCTCTGCGCACCTCGGGGCTGAATCCGTTCGCCGGCCCAATTGCAAAGAGTAATGAAAGCGGATTATTTTCCCGATGATTGCGGACGAACTCCGCGAACTCCTCAGAGGAAAATTGCTTGCCCGAACTCTCGAGCAAAACCAGGCGATACTTGCTTCGGGAACCCTCTCCCATCGCCAGCCGCAGCAGGGCGGCTTCATCCCGCAGGACCACCCCCTCTGCGTCGGCAAAACGAGAGAGCCGCTTCAGATATTCCACGCTCAGCGCCTCAATGGCAGCTTCTTTGGTCTTGCCGATCCATGCAATTTTGAGCTTCAAGGATGAACCGCGAGTGTCGAACTACGCAGGCTTCTTCTTCAAACGTGGAACTGCCGCCTTCTTAGCGCGAGCCCGCGGCTTGAGTTCAAAAGGCTCCAGCCGCCTGGCCGACTTCCACAACCGCTCCAACTCGTAATATTCCCGCGCTTTCTGCGAGAAAACGTGCACCACGAAGTCGACGTAGTCGAGCAGCACCCACTCCGCCTGCCGGTAGCCTTCGATATGTGCGGCGCGCATGCCGCTGCGCTCCAGACGGGTCTCGACTTCATCCGAGATGGCCTGTATTTGCCGGGGATTGCTTCCGCTGCACACCACAAAATAGTCGGTGAATGCTCCTGAATCCTTTTCGAGCTCCAGGATGGTGATTTCTTCTGCCTTCTTTTCCTGGCAGGCACTGATGGCTTCCGAAACTTGGCGCTTAAGGTCGGTTGTCTTCTTCATGCGAAATTCAATGGTCCCTCGGGCCTGAGTACATTCTAGCTGGTATCGTCGTTGATCGTTTTTTTAGCTTTTCTTGTACAGCTCCATCTTCTTGATGTATTCGGCCACCAAAGGATCGACTAGTTTTCCCAGCGGACGTTTGGCGGCAACTGCCTGGCGAATCGCCGTCGCAGAGACGGACTGATTCACGTCATCCAGCAAATGCAGGGTCACTCCCTTCAAGGCCATACTGCCTTGGGCTTTCTGCTTGGCGAAGGGCTTGGTCACCGCGGCTGATGGACGCAACGTCTCGGGCAAGGCGTTCGCGACATCCGCCAGGGAATGTCCCGGACGGCTGGCCACAATAAATTCGCATTCTTTGAAAAGAGCTTCTGCCTGGTGCCACTTCGCAATTGGCAAAAACGCATCGATGCCGATGAGGAAGAAGATTTTGTCGTCCTTCTTCAGTTGCTGTTTAAGACGGCGGATGGTGTCGATGGTGTAGTTAGGGCGCGGCTTGCCCGCTACTTCCTCCGGAGCTTCCAACAGTGAGGGCAGAAACGCCTTCTCATTTGCAGTCGCCAGCGTCACCATGGTGTAGCGGTGAACAAAGTTCGCGGCAGGAAGATCCTTGCGATGAGGAGGAACATTCGCTGGAACGAAAAGCACGCGACTCAATTCACAGCGTTCCAGGGCGGCGCGGGCCAATGCGATGTGTCCGCGATGAATCGGGTCGAAGGTCCCGCCGAATACTCCGATATTCATCTGGCTGGTTTGCTCCCCAACAGTTCACTAAGGCAACTGGTCGATCACCCATTCGTTTTTGCCTTCTCTAACTACTATCAGCCGTGAAAGCCGTGGCGCGGCATTCTTCCCTTTAGCACCTTCAAACAATGCGACTGGAAAATCGTATCTTCCCGGATGCAGTTTCTTACCATGCAAGACTTCAAACCCACGCGTCCCGGACTTCTCCGTTCCGAAAAGTTCATCCAACTGTGCCTCAGAGACACTCTGCTTCGCGACATCGGTGAGCATTACCACACCCGCTTCATAATCCCGGCTCTCCCAAGCCTGCAGGAAGTGGTCAGCCGCGCTCAAGGCAAGAACGTATTCCGGATCAGGGGGTACTACTTTGGTTTTTCCTGTAAATGAAAAAGCAAAGCTACTCAGAAGAATAATGACTGAACAAAAATAAAGTCTCACATTCCCATTATGCCGGAAGCCATGGAATAAAAAGATTAGGCAATTAGTTTCGCCAGCGCAAACGCCGCCGCCGCTGCGATTCCACCGATCGCCATGGTTTGCAAGGCGCCACGCAGTTGGCCGGTACCGGTGAACCGGCCCTTTAGAAAGCCGAATACACCCAAGGCCGCGAGCGTGACCCCCGCGGAAACAAATAGCCCGCGTTGCGCATTGCTCATGATGACGTAGGGAGAGAGCGGAATCAGTCCCCCGAACACATAGGCCCCGGCGATAGTCGCAGCGCTGGTAAAGGCACGTCCAGGATCAGGCTCTTCAAGGCCGAGCTCAAATCGCATCATGAAATCAACCCACGACTTGGGATGTTTGCTCAGCTCCTCCACCACTGGAAAAGCCTGCGCTTCGGTCAACCCGTAACGCTGAAATACCCGGCTCACTTCCGCCTTCTCTTCTTCCGGTATCTCTTCAATCTCACGATACTCGCGCGCCTGCTCCTGTTCGTAGTGTTCGGCGTCACCACGGGCCGCGAGGTATCCACCCAGACCCATGGCGATTGACCCGGCAGCAATTTCCGCCAGTCCGCCCACGACGATCAGACGCGCGCTCTGGACCGCGCCGGAGAGGCCGGCCGCCAGCGCAAACGGTACCGTCAACCCATCCGACATGCCAATGACCATGTCGCGCACAAAATTTGTCGCGGTAAAATGAGTTTCGACATGCGAGATTCGCTTCATCTACGCCTCGGGATGCTGCCTCAAATAGTCCTGCGCTTTGCGGACCACATCACGCTCCCCGCGATAGGCGAGTTTACCGGCAGCTTCTTCCAGGGGAATCCACAACGCCTGCTTCACTTCAACCTTCATATCTTCTGAAATCTCGCCGATGTTTCCTGAGGCATAGCGAAATAAATAAAAGGAGACGATCTTAAACACCTTCTGCTGGTCGCCCCACGAGCGTACGTAAACGTATTTAATGTCGGTGAGCTTGGCGATCGGCGTAGCCGTCAGCCCGGTCTCTTCGGCGACCTCGCGCAGCGCGGCGTGCTCGGGCTTTTCTCCGGGATCGACCAGCCCCTTGGGCAGGGCCCAAATTGTCTTGCTGGACTTGCTGCGGCGCGACTTCGTTGGCGGCATCGGCTTTTCGGGGTCGGCGGCGGTTTCGGCCTCGCGCTGGGGCTCAATGACGGCGATCATCCACAGGTCATCTTGTTTCCTGACCACCACGCCGCCCGCCGAAATTTCCCGAACCATGCGCCCAAGGTATCACGATTAGATCGAATCACCATGTGGCGCGGGCACTCTTGCCCGCGAAAAGCTAGTAGCATTTGAGGCTCGGACGGTCGGGATAAAGGGTCCGCCACAATGGATCAACGTGGAAGCGTCCGCCTTCAGAAGGACGAAAAGATATGCTATTGGAAGTGCGCTTCAGCGTCGGCTCGAGCAGGCCCTGCCAGGGCTGATCCCCTTAAACTGGCTCCAGCCGCGCCGTAAAGTGCCGCAGGAACGGCGCCTCATAGCTGATCTTCAATCCCCGAATCTTCTCCCGCGCCGCCCAGACTTCCAGAATCACCTCGACGACATAGTCAATATGGCTCTGGGTGTAGACCCGCCGGGGAATCGCCAGTCGCACTAAGTCCATCTTGGCGGCCGTGCCAAACATGAGCGATCCAATCTCAACGCTGCGGATTCCTCCGGCCAGATACAACTCCACCGCCAGCGCCACTCCCGGGAACTGTTCTCCGGGAATATGGGGCAAAAACGCGCGTGCATCCAGATAAATGGCGTGCCCGCCCGGTGGCTGCACAATCGGTACTCCGTAGGCGGAGATGTGATTGCCAAGGTATGCGGTGGAGGTAATGCGGTAATTGAAGGTAGTTTTCCTCCAGTGCCTCCTGCACTCCTACCGCTATGGCTTCCAGATCGCGGCCCGCGAGGCCGCCATAGGTCGGATAGCCCTCGGTCAGGATCAGCAGATTTTTTCCTGCTGCGCCAGCAGGTCGTTGTTGGTGCAGAGAAATCCACCGATATTCGCCATGCCGTCCTTCTTGGCCGACATGGTGCAGCCATCGCCATAGCGGAACATCTCCTGCGCTATTTCTTTCGGGGACTTAGCCTCGTATCCCTTTTCGCGGAGCTTAATGAAATAAGAATTTTCTGCGAACCTGCAAGCGTCGAAGTAGAGCGGAATGCCATGGC
>CAWGQZ010000072.1:0-89795 GCA_963824805.1 uncultured Acidobacteriaceae bacterium
TGCGGTAAGTTCGAGTCCAAAGGGAGTCGCCCCACCCAGATGCGAACCGACACGCCGCCCGTTCCACCACACTTCCGCGCCACTGTAAACCGCATCAAACGCGATGCGAATGCGGCGTCCTTGCCAGGTGGACGGGAGGTTGACATGCCTGCGGTACCCGCCATCTTTTTCCGCCGTGAAGCCCGCCATCGCCCAATGTGCGGGCACCTGAATCGTCTTCCAAGAACTGTCTTCGAGCTCGGGACGTTCGAATCCCGCAGCTGGGTCGGGCATGAACTTCCACGTACCATTCAACTCAATCAGAGACTCGCTAGCCGCTGGAACCAGGCCTTGATGAATGTCGCCCGCGTCCACCGTCTTCCTGACTGTTTCGCCATTAACAGTGGCAATAAGCTCGACCGGTCCAGCAAGCCCGGTTGGCATGGCCACGGTGAAATCACCTTCCGTCCCAGTTTTAGCCGTTGCCTTCCAGACCTTTCCGCCCGCGTGCCCGGAGATCTGGATCTCCCCAGAAATTCCGGCGGAACCAAATCCGTCCGTCAAAACGCCGATCATGTTGCCCCGCGCATCCCCTCGTATATCCATCCACGCGGGAGTGCTCTTCGAATAAACTTCGATCTCGCGGATGAGAGCCTTCGCATCGATGCCCGAAATACGAAGCTTCTGGGCGGCTTGCTCCGAAATCCTCTGGTAAATCAACTTGGGGAGCGGCGTTTTCCCGTCACCAACCTGCCCTAGCTCTCGCCACGCGCCGTTCTGGAATCCTTCTACCGTCAGGTGAGTAAGGTCCGGGGCCCCGCGTTCCGCGTCGAAGCGCCTCAGAACCAGCTCGCGAATCGTGATTGGGCCTTTCCACGAAATTTCCACCCACGCCGGCCGCGCACTCGAACCCGCTACTTCCCAATAGCTCCCCACGGAGCCGTCCACCGCCTGTCGGGGGCCATGGTTCGGACTCTCGTCGGAGGCCTCCACAGCCGTTGCCTGCAGGGCGAGGTTATCCTGCGCATACAATCCGTGGGACAAAACAGGCAGCAGAAGGACAAAAATCCAGGCTGGTCTCAATCGCATGCATTCTCCGGGAAAATAACCAAAAATCTACGATTTCGGAATATATACCGAAAATGCTTTGACGCCCAGCTATTCCTTAATTTAAAGTTTTTGAGCGTTCCTGCGATCATGACATTTCGCAAGGAATCCCAACTCCATGAAAATCGTCAATATCGAAACCTATCTGGTTGGAAACCCCTGGAAGAATTGGCTCTTTGTGCAAGTCCACACCGACGAAGGAATTGTTGGCACCGGCGAAGGTTCGCTCGGCCATCTTTCCAAGACGGTCGAAACTGCCGTCCACGAAATCAAGCCGTTCATCATGGGCCTGGAAATTTTCCAGACCGAACTATTGGTGAGTCGTCTTTCTCGCCAGGTCTATGCCGATGGCGGCCAGATTAAGATGTGCGCCATTTCAGCGCTTGAGATCGCTTGTTGGGACGCGATTGGCAAAGCGCTGAACCAGCCAATCTATAACCTCGTCGGCGGGCGCTGCCATGACCGCATCCCCGCCTACATCAACGGCTGGTACCGCTGCGACCGCACTCCGGAAGCCTTTCACAAAGCGGCGAAGTTCGTGACCGACAAGGGATTCTTTGCCATGAAGTTCGATCCCTTCGGCTCCTCGATCGGCCGCATGACCCCGGACGACGAAGATCTGGCGATCGATCTGATAGCCGCTGTGCGAGACGCCGCCGGCCCCAACGCTCTGCTGGCCATTGAAGCCCACTCCCGCTTCACTCCCTCATCCGCCATTCGCATCGGCAAGCGCCTGGAGCCTTTCAAACCCGCGTGGTTTGAAGAGCCGGTTCCGCACGGAAATATTCAATCTATCGTTGAAGTCGCTCGTCACCTCGACGTTCCCATCGCAACTGGCGAAAGCTTCTCTTCGAAGCAGCAGGTAGCGGAGTTGCTGCGCTATGACGCCATCGACATCATCAACATCGAGCCTCTCCACATGGGCGGTATTTTGGGCTCACGCAAAGTAGCAGACATGGTGGACGCGCATTACGGCACCGTGATCCCTCATGCAGCACAGGGTCCCATCTGCACGCTGGCTTGCCTTCACATCGATATCGCCACCCCAAATTCCTGGGTACAGGAAACCTTCGAAGATTTTAACGAGCCTTGGGAGCTCGATCTCTTGACCCAGTTCCCGCGCATTATTGACGGATATTTCGAGCTGCCCAAGGGGCCGGGCATCGGTGCGGATCTTAATCTGGAGGAAGTCCGGCGGCATCCCTACCATGAAAATCCGGATGTCTCTCTGTTCGAAGAAGACTGGCAGTTCCGCAAATCAAAGAAGTAGCTACTTGGCGGGACCGGTTTGCCCTTCGGTGATGGTCAGGTAGCGGTTCATCTCCGGACGCGGGATTCGGTCGATTCGATGGCTCGGCAGTGGCCACTGCACTTCCACCCATTCGATCCGTTGTTTTCCCACCCCGATGATCTCCCGGGGATCGTGGCTGGAAAGAAAACTTCCGCCCATCACTTTCTGCCGAGAGAATACTTTTCCGCCGGTACTCCACCGCACAATGCTTCCGGCCGCCGCCGGATTGGCGGTCTTAGCTACCAGCACGATTCCTAACCAGTTGTTCGCGCTTTGCGCGGTGTTCATCAGCAGGTGTACCGGCCCCCCGTTCTCGGTGACGACCACGTCGGGGTATCCGTCATTGTTCAAATCCCCAACCGCAAGTCCACGTGCTGAATAACGCCCCGCAAATGCCGGGCCAGCCTCATCGCTCACATTCGCAGTTTTCGTTCCGCCAACATTGCGCAACAGAAGCATGGGCTGGTGGTAATGAATTCCCGCATTCCTTCCATCCACTTGATCATCCGGATGCCCATGGGACAGGATCAGGTCTGGCCATCCATCGTTGTCATAGTCGAAAAAGCGCAGTCCCCATCCGCTCAACATCCGCGTTGCTGGCCCGACTCCGGTTTTCAAATTGATGTCGTCAAAACTCTCGTGTGAAGATATTGCGATAGAGCGAGGTCGTCTGCGAATCGATATTCGCCACGATCAAGTCTTCGCGGCCATCGCGATCGAAATCGCCCGCATCCACGCCCATACCCGACCTGGCCAGCCCTTCGCTGCTGTAGCCAACGCCTGCGGTAAGCCCGATCTCTTCGAACCCCTCTCCCCTCCGGTTCAACCAAAGGAAGTTGGGCATGATGTCATTGGAGACAAAGAGGTCAGGATATCCGTCGCCATTGATGTCCGCCGCCACCACGCCCCATGCCCTGCCGGGTTTGGAAGAAATTCCGGTCTTCTCACTCACTTCCGAAAACTTGCCGCCACCAAGATTACGGAACAGATGGCTGCTCATCGGTTTCAACACGCTCGGGATGCAATAAAAAGACTGCGCAGGGTTCGCTCCAGGAGACCCCCCACTATAGGACTCACTCACGCCGCAGATTCGATTGTTGGTATAGTTGGCAAACTCACCCACGAACAAATCCAACTTTCCGTCAGCGTCATAGTCCAGCCACACCGCGCTCGTCCCCCACTGCGATGCTTGGATTCCACTCGTCTCGGTGGCGTCAGTAAATGTTCCATTGCCGTTGTTGTGATAGAGAACGCACCTGCTCATCCCGGAAATAAAAATGTCGGGGTGCCCGTCGCCGTCGTAGTCCCCGATGGCTACGCCCATGCCATAGATGTCGGTGGTTATTCCGGCTTCTTTCGCCACATCGGTGAAGGTGCCATCGTGGTTATTGCGGTAGAGGGCCGAGCGCAGCGGTGTTGCCGGAGAATAAAAAGTACTGGTGCCGGAATTAACCAGGAAGATGTCCATCCATCCGTCGTTGTTGTAGTCGAAGATCGCAACGCCAGCGCCAGTTGTTTCCGGAAGATAGCGATGCTCTGATCGTCCGTTCTGGTGGGTCCACGTAATCCCGCTTTCCGCCGCACCAACTTCGCGGAAGAGGGGCTTGGTTTCCGCCCCTTGAGACACAAGCGCTAGGACAAAGGTGGCGGATATCAGCAAATGCCAAGAGCGGGGAGGAGGCCCAGGAGAAAACATAGTGTTGTTAATTTCGGAACATGATCCGAAGCGCTATTGTTCCGCTCCGATGATACTAGATCGATCCTGTCATTCTGGCCGAGGGTGCCCATTTTTCGCGTCGGTGGCGGAAGCTGGGATTCCACAGATTTTCACCTCGGGAGAATTTGATTCCCCGGAGGACACAAGCCCGACTGCAAGACACCCCGGCGCTACAATAACCTTCCATGTTTTCCCACCGCACGCAATGGAATCTAGCTCCCAACCGCTTCACCGAAGCGCAAATGGAAGCACGGGAGTCTGGCGCAAGAATTCTCGATCTAACAATTTCTAACCCAACGCAAGCGGGATTCACCTTCGACCACGCCACAATTCTAGGTGCACTGAACCGCGCGGAGTCCCTGCAGTATGATCCCGAACCCAAAGGCCTATTGGTCGCTCGAGGAGCCGTGGCCGACTACTATCGCGAGCGCGGCGAAGCAGTTGATCCTGACTCTCTGATTCTCACCACCAGCACCAGCGAGGGATATTCCTATTTGTTCCGCTTGCTCTGTAATCCCGGCGATGAGGTTATGGTGCCCAAACCCAGCTACCCGCTTTTTGATTTCCTGGCCGACCTCGATGACGTAAAGCTGACACCCTATCTGCTCCTTTATGACCACGGATGGCACGTCGATCTGCCGTCTCTGCAAAATGCTGTGACGAAGCGAACTCGTGCCGTGGTGGTAGTGCACCCAAATAACCCGACAGGATCCTACGCCAGTGCCGCGGAGCGCCAAGTGCTGAATAAATTTTGTGCAAAGCACAACCTTGCGTTGATCGTGGACGAGGTTTTTCTGGATTATTCGCACGATAGCCAAAGGCAACAAAGCTTTGCCGGCAACCTCGAGGCGCTGACTTTCGTATTGAGCGGCCTTTCCAAAATTTCCGGACTACCGCAGATGAAACTGGCGTGGATCGTGGTCAGCGGGAGAGATGCAGAATCCGCGCTGGCGCGGCTGGAGGTGATTGCCGATACTTACCTCTCGGTCAATGCGCCCATGCAGCATGCCGCGAAGACGCTGCTCGAGCAACGCAGAGGACTCCAGCCAATGTTGCTGCAACGCGTGGGGGAAAATCTGGCGGAACTGGACAGACAACTGGCGGCGCAGAAAGCCTGTTCGCGGCTGGAAGTCGAAGGCGGATGGTGCGCGACCTTCCGCGTTCCCGCGATCCAATCCGACGAGGACCTCGCGATCGACCTGCTGCGCGAAACCGGAATTCTGGTGCATCCCGGGCATTTCTACGACTTTCCCCGGGAAGGTTACTTGGTAGTGAGTCTGATCACTCCCGTCCAAGACTTTCGCGAGGGCGTCCGGCGCCTTCTCGAGCGTTGCAGCTCGCGCTGAACTCTACCCCGCCAGAAGGATTGCGAGTCCGGCGGCAACACCCGTGCTCAGCAGGTTCACAATATCGTTGCTAAGTTTCTGCCGCCGCTCGAACAACGCTCCCAGATAGCTGTCGGCCAGCATGCCCATAACTCCAGCCGCGGCAGCAATCAGTGATTTCCCCCACGGCAACATGTGCGTAGCCACGCAGACCGATCCAACGACCAACGCCGCCGCCACGCCCGCAGCCGTCCCGGCCAGGCTGATTCCGCCATTGGTTCCCGCAGGGACCTGCTGCCAGTTGGTTATCAAATGCGCGGCATGTCCACGCGCCTGCCCAATCTCGCTCGACACAGTATCGGCAGCCGCTTCCGACAACGCCGCCACCACTCCCATCAAGAATGCAACGCGATGGTTCACCGCAAACACCATGGCACACAGACCAGCCACCGCCAGATTTGCCAGCACCTGCGATGCCTTTCGCCCCTCGCGACGCTCCGCCACCCCGAGTCTGGACTTGCTGCTATATCCCAGACGGGTGGCGCTCCACGTCAATACGAAAACCGACACCAGGGCGGCGAACGCCGCCGGACCGGCAAATGCATAAAGCGCAAAACAAACCACGCCACCCGCGACGGCTCCTGAGGCGGTAACGCCGCGCAGCAGTCGTGCCAGCACCGCGAATGCCAGGGTCACTGCTGCCGCTGTCCAGAAAGGGTAGGCCATGGGCTTGAGTTGGATTATTCACGAGTCGAGAGCTAAACGGAAAGGGAACTGCGCTATCTTTTTTGAAATTCGGGCGATCCCAGCAGCAATCCGGTGATGAGCACGGCATTTCCGTCATCCTGATGGCGGCGATTTGCCTTGGGATCATTTAAGCGGGTCGTAATCGTGGCGTGTGTCTGTTGCGAGACGTCACCGGCGAGTAGACGATCCTCCAACCCAGCAAGAGCTTGATCGGATGTTGGCGGCGTAGTTCTGGGAGCCGGAGTCGCGTCAGAGTGGATCCCGGGCAACTTTCCCGCCGCCAGTGCCAGCGAGAAATTCATCCGTTCCAGCAGGGCGGACGAATTAACCCAGGTTTCGGCTTTCATCGAATAGCCCGTTGGAGGCTGCATTCCGTAAAGCGGCATGCCCATGTTTTGCAGTTGTCGAACCAGCGGCAGGGCATCGTCAACCTGGGCGCCCGTTGCCCGCGCTGCCGAGACTACAAACTCAAGCGGCGTTTTCACTTTCGACCGGTAAGTTTCAGGCTGCCAGAATTCCGGAGAACGAAGCATACTCTCCAGCACCTCGCGGATTTCCCCATTCTTCTTGAGGAACGTCTGCGCCATGCGGTCGACCAGCGCCGGTGGCGGATTGTCCGACACAAAGCGCATCGCCAGCTTGCTGCAAATGAACTTCGCAGTCGAGGGATGGTGCCCCAGCAAATGCAATAGCTCCATTCCTTCTTTTTCGCCATTCGACTTTATGCGATGCCCAAGCACAAACTTGTCACCCGGCTCATGCATGCGTTCTTCAAAGGCGAAATCGCCACCCTGGCGGGGCTGCTTGATCGTCCACCCGGTAAAGACGCGCGCTACTTCGGTGACATCTTTCTGAGTGTAACCGCCGTTCACGCCCAGGGTGTGCAACTCCATCAACTCGCGCCCGTAATTCTCATTGAGTCCGGCCCGCCGGTTTTTCGGTCGGGCCGGACGGTTCGGCGGAGGGAACCTCCGCCCCCATCGCGCCTGTAACGGTGCCCCAGACGCCGAAGCTGAATCAGGCCCAACGCTCAGCCAATTGTCCAGGTAAAACAACATGGCTGGACTTTTCGCCGTCGCGACCAGCAGATCTTCAAACTTTCCCATGGCATGAGGACGGATCACATCGCGCTCATAGCTCGTCAGTAAATACCGGTCCGCGCCCTTCCCGATGAACACATTGAAGTGGTTGAACCAGAAGTCGGTCATAACCTCCTGCAGCTGACGTTCTCCATAAATCGCCCGCAGCAATTTGCTTTCCGAAAGCTCTACATTCACCACCTGCTGCGGGTTGTTTAACGCCATCACTGTCTCTTGCTGCTTGGGATCGAGCCCATCCATTAATTCCTGGCGCTTGCCCCGTGACGACCGCGCCAGCGCACGTTGTTCCTCCGGTGACATGGCGAGAATTGCCTTCATCCGCTGGTCGGGCGGCAGATCCAAAAGCTCCTGCGCCTTTTCATCCACCGCGCGCTTATCGTTTGCACTGTCCTCCGCACTCTCTTGCTTCTCCGCCGTGGCCGTCTGATTTTTCGACTCCTGCTTAGCCTGGTAACGCTCCAGTTGTGCCTGATAGACGGCGCGCTTGGTGGGATCGCGAGGCAGCGACTGCTTTCCTTCCGCAATTGCGCGGATCAAAATCGGCGGTGGGAAATTCTCCACCAGCTCGCGCGTATTCATTCGCAAGGTTCGCAGCGGCGCCAGCCGGGCGTCGAGAGCGCTGTCATCAATTTTTTCAGGATGAAGTTGAAGTTCAACCCACTTGTCGATCCCCAGCGCCATCGACGCGATCCGCGTCCCCGGGACGAGGTCCGAAGGTCAGACGGTTGAGCGCGTGGTAGACGCGCTTGTGTTCGTTCATCTCCAGCGCAGCAGCATTCGGCTTTTTCTTTCCGAACCCGGCACTGGCGCAGGCCAGCCCCAGAACGACCAGCACCGCAACGAGGAATGCTCGACGCATAAACACGAATATCTGAGCCTATGAACCCAACCAAAGAAGGGAAGTTGTGCTGAAATGCGAGCTTATCGATTGAGGAGGAGTGCCCCGTTCAAGCTCTGCTTGGGCGGGATTGTGGGGACCGTATCGCAGCCTAAGTCAAATACAAACGACCATGACTCATCCTGTGCTGTAAGGTCGCGGCCAGCTGATCAATATCCGAAGGCGCAATGTGATGCGCCACTTCGGCCTCAATAAACGGCACTCGGCTGCTGCCGGCGGCGTCGCGCCGCATCAGCAACAGCAGGGCTTGCACCGCGTCCGGGTCAAACTTCTGCGGCGTCATGCGCACGATCTCGTTCAAGGTTCCGCCGATCGAGAGCGGCTCCCGGTAAGGGCGCTCGCTGGTCATGGCGTCAATGGTGTCGGCAAGACCAACAATGCGCACTGGCATCGAAACGTCCCCCATGAGCAATCCGTCCGGATACCCCGAGCCATCGCTGCGCTCATGGTGCCAGCGCACCACCTCAGGTATTCGCGGCCAGGGAAAGGACACTCCCGAGACAATCTGGTGCCCAACCACGGTGTGGTCGGCCATTTCGCGGAATTCATCCGCATCAAGCGCCGTTGGCTTGCCAAACAAGCGCTTGTCGACCGCGACTTTGCCGATGTCGTGCAAATACCCCGCCGACCGAAGCGACGCCACTTCATTCACTTCCATGCCCATGGCCTCGCCGATCGCCGAGGCATAACGGCCCACGCGTAAGGAATGCCCGTGAATGTTCACATGCTTTACGTCGATTGCTGTGGCAAAGGCCTCCAGCGTGTTGTCGTAAAAGCCATGCATTGAAGCCAGCAACTTGAGGTTTTCAGAAACCCGCTGGGTGATCGTCTGGTGCAGCGAATGGTTCTGCACCGCCAGCGCCACATAGTTGCCGAGCAGTTCCAGGGCGTCGAGTTCCTCCGCGTCGTAGAGTGCGTTGCCCTCGCGATGCCCCAGCGCGACCAGCCCAACCAGCTTTCCCCCCACAGTCAAAGGCGCAATGCACTTGAACAGTTCCGGAGCAACATTGCCATTCGCGCTCAGATATTGAGGGTACAAAGTCGCGTCAAGAATGATCGGGTGTCGCGCCGTTGCCAGAGCATGAACATGTTTGGGAAGCAGAGGGATTACAGCCGGGTCAGGCATCAGCGCGAAACCATCGGCGGCAATGGAACTCAATAACGCAGGTTTGTCACTGAAATTGAAGAGCACGCCTTCGCGGGCGCCGGCAGCCTGCATGAGCGCGCCGATCATGGTGGCTGCGCGTTGTGGGAACTCACGCTCCGCCGTCATCTCGGGGCCGAGATCAGAGAGCGCTTCCACAGTTCGCAGAAGCCGCCGCAAATTGTTTTTCTGCACTGACAAGCAGAATGGGGAGCAAACTCCCAGAGCAAAAAAAGAGTAACACGCACGGAAACAATAAGATGCCGAGGTTTGTTGGTTAGTTTGGTGCAGGACATAGCGGACTAGGTCAGTGCCCGAAGGCGCCACGTTCAAGCTCCCCTTGAGCGGGCTTGGGAACCGATCTAACGCGCAGGAGTTGGAAGCTTGCTGCTGAAACCGATGTAGAGCGCGGCTTCTAGCAGCGTCAAAGCCCACATGATTGATCGAGCGCCGACCAGGCGCAACTAGCAAGAGTAACAAACACAAATCCCCGCCCAGGCGGGAGCGTGGACGGGCACCCTTGAGGACGAAGTTTGCCTATCCACAGAGACGGCAAGTAAGATTTGATTTCTCCTTTGAATCGAGGTCGCCATGCCCATGCCGGAAGTCAGTGATCCACCCGTGTCGGAAAACGAGAAGCCCTCCGAGCCCGCGGTCGAAGTCTTCGCCGTCTACGGAGCCGAGCCGGAGATCCAGGCCTATGCCATGGCGAAGTATTCGCGTTCCGCCCTGTCGATGAAGGAATCGCTGAAGGAGATCAGCACCCAGAAAGCCGAAAAATTTCTAAATACGTTTTATTTCCAATACGGACATCGCTCCATCGCCGACCTCGCTCACATTGCACTGGCGATTGAGCGGCTAAGCATTCTCGCGGCCATTGCGGTGGCCGACGAGCAGCGCTGGGATGGCCAGGAGCGCTCTACCCGCTATCAGGATTTCAACAAGAGCGGCTATTACACGCCGGACTTCAGCGGGGACGATTCCGCCAGCACCCTCTACCGCGAGACCATCGAAGCGCTGTTTACCGAATATCAGTCGATTTCCGACAGCACCTACCGCTACTTGGTCGGGATCACGCCCAAGCCCGCCGAGATGAAACAGGAAAGTTACGAGCGCACGCTTCGCGCCCGAGCCTTCGACATATCGCGCTACTTGCTGCCGCTCGCAACCAATACGTCCCTGGGAGAGATCGTCAACGCCCGCACTCTTGAGAACCAGGTTTCGCACCTGCTGGCGCTGCCGCAACAGGAAGTGCGCCGCCTCGGCGAACTGTTGAAGCAGGCCGCATTGTCGCCGGCTTACAACGTGAACCATGAATCGTTGCGTGAATTGGTTCAGCAGATTCGCATTGTTTCGCCAGAACTTGGTGACCAGGCGGAGCGCGAATTGTTGCGCGAAGTGCGGGTCGCGCCCACGCTGGTGAAATATGCGGATCCCAATGCCTACGAGAGGGAGACCCGGCGCGAGTTGCAGCACATAGCCTCTGAGTTGATGGGAGATATGCCCATCACACCGGCTCCGCTGGTTGACTTACTCGATCACGAACCGCTCGAGATCGAACTCGCCACCACTCTGGTCTACGAGCACTGCCATTATTCCTACCGTCAGATTCGCCAGGCGATCGAAACCGTAGGTGACAGAATCCGCCGCGAGATTATCGACCTCGGACTGCGCCACCGTGGCCGCCACGACGAGATGTTGCGCCCTTTCAGCGCGGGCCAGCAGTTCCGCTTCGACATCCTCATGGACATCGGCGGCTTCCGCGACATGCACCGCCATCGCCGTTGCGTCCAGATCGGGCAGGGATTCACCACTCGCCACGGCTACGATGCTCCCGAAGAACTGGACCGCGCTGGCATCCGCCAAAGCTACGACGCCGTCATGCAGCAAACCGCGACCGCCGTGAACCTCCTGGCTCAAAGCGCCGCCAAAGAAGCCGAACACACTGCCCAATATGCCATTCCGCTGGGCTTCCGCAAGCGCACCCTGTTCAAGATGGATTTCTCGGAAGCCGTCTACATCTCCGAATTACGCAGCGGCCCCGCCGGCCACTTCTCCTACCGCAACGTGGCCTATGCCATGTACGAAGCGGTGGCGGCGAAGCATCCCGCGCTGGCGAAATATTTCCGCGTCCACGACGTAAGGCAGCCGGTAGATTTGCTGAAGCGGTAAAAACTCCGTCTACTCACTGCGAAGAATAGCAGTAACGTCAAGTCCAGCGATACGGCGCGTGGCCGACCAGATGCTCAGCGAGGCAACCAGGGAGAGAAACAACACCAAGCTAACGGCTGTTTCCCAATCAACCGTACTGGCCCCGCTAATCACCGTCTCAAGAAAATGCCCGGTGAGGCGTGCCCCCGCGATTCCCGGGACCGCTCCCAGCAGCACTATGAGTAAGCCTTGAAATAACAGCATGGTTCGAAGTTGGCCGGGCGTTCTGCCGAGAGCGATGCGTATCCCGAGTTCCTGAGTTCGTTGGGCCACTGCATAGGAAACAATGCCGTAAATCCCGATAACCGCCAGCAAAAGCGCAAATCCTGCGAAGAGCCAAATCGCAGTGCGGTAGAACCTGGGAGCAACGAAGATCTCATCCAGCCGCTGCTGCATGGTTTTCACGCTGAATACGGGAACGCGCGGATCGACCGACTGGATCGCATCCCTCACCATGGCGAGGTGATCTTGCGCCCGGCCGTCCACGCGCGCCACAAACGTTGAAGAGAAACTGCCCGGACTCACCGATGGAATGAAGACCTGATTTCCGTTTGCCGTGGTCGGATCAGTTTCGTACTCGGTTCCCTTCACCACCCCAATTACTTTCCACGGAGTTTCGTTGCCGATGGTGAGTTGATGACCGACGGCCTCTTCCGGCGCACCAAAGCCAGCCGCGAATCGCTCATTCACTACGGCAACTTTGGCTCCGGAGCGGACTTCCGCATCGGTGAATTCCCGCCCTCGCAATATTCGGCCGCCCATCGTCTGGAAATATCCCGACATTACAGGAACCATGCAAGAACTGCGCTTGGCCGGACGGCCGTCCAATCCGAACGGCCCGCCGACAAAGCTCGATGCGTACAGGGGAAGGAATTCCGTGGCACTCGCCATGCGAACTCCAGGAAGACGGCGGATGCGGTCAAGCACCTGCTCAAAATACGGTAGTTGCCGCTTATTCATTTGGTAGGTCGTGCCATCCAGGGAGACGCTAACGGTTACCACTCCGTTCACGTCATACCCGCGGTCGATCCGCATCAATTGAATGAAGGCCCGTCCCAACGATACCGATCCCGCCAGAAGAGTCACCGTCAGCATAACTTGCGCCACGACCAGGCTTTCGCGAACCCAGCGCGATCCGCGGGTCGCGCTGGATGTTTGCGTGGGAAATGCATGAATGCGCCGTATATACAGCAACGGCAAGAGGCCAAACATCAGCGGTGTCACTAGTGTCATAGTGAGCGTGAAAGCCAGGACCCGCCCATCCAGAAGGGAATAGGACTGCGCCCCGAGCGGCGGAGGTTGAACCTTGGCTGCGAGCGAGGTTGTCCAATAAGCCACCAGCAGCCCGGCAAGAGCGGCCACCAATGACAGCAGCAGGCACTCAACGAGCAACTGCCGCGCTAGCCGGGCATGGCTTGCTCCCAGCGCGGAGCGCAGCGATAATTCCGCTGCGCGATCGGCAGTGCGGGCCATCAACAAGTTCGCGATGTTCGTACATGCGATCAGCAGGACCAATACCACCGCACCCATGAACATCAGCGACGCGTTCTTGAAAGGGCCTGCCAGTCCGTCTTGAAGGGACGACATGTTTGGACGGAGGCTGAACTCATCAGTTGCTGGCGCTTTGGGCGACCGTTGCTCTGCCTCTACCGCAAATGCGGCACGCGCCTGTGACCATGAAATACCCGGCTTCAATCGTGCGATGGTTCCCCAGCCGTTATTTCCCGGACTGAAGGCCGCTGGCTTCCACAGAGCCGCCTGGTTCGGATAATCGAAGCTGGCAGGCGCGACTCCGACCACTATGAGCGGACTTCCATTGATCTTGATTGTGGCGCCCAGAACTTTCGGATCGCCTCCGAAAAGTTGCTGCCATAGCCGGTAGCTGATCACCGCCACCGCATTGCGCCCAGGCAGTCCTACTCCCGGGGCGTCCACGTCGTCCTCGGGGTCAAATCCTTGTCCCAGAAACAGTTTCGCGCCCAGCATCGAAAAGAAGTTCCCCGATGTCTGCGCGACGTGTGCACGAGTGACTCCTCGAACTCCATCCAGGTTCAAGTCGATTTCTTCGAACAGCACGGCATCGGAGAGATAAGTACTCTGCTTCCGCCAATCGTGAAACTGCTTTGCGCTGTCGTGAGGCGGAATGAATTGATGCAGCAGGGCAAGCCGGTCCGGCTCCTGAAAGGGGAGAGACCGCAGCAGCAGCGCTTCAACCACGCTGAATACGCCCGTATTCGCTCCCATACCGATGGCGAGTGCGGCGATCGCAAACCCGGCATGCCAGGGACGCTTGGACCAGAGCCGAAGCGTGTGCTTCACATCCTGAATTACTTCGCGGGAAAGCTGCGCGGGAACCGAAACCGCCAGATCCGCAATCAGGCGAACCCAAAGTGACGCAAGAGCCAAAGGCCCACTCGCCTCCCCAACTTCATCGCGAAATTCCTTCTCCATGGGCCCGGAATAGTTCTCTCGAAAACCGGGTGGGTACAGTCGCAAGAGCCAACGGTATACCCTCCTCGAGAAAGACCGGTCACGCATGTCGGGGCGCTCCAAACCTGGCCGCAGCCAACTGCACCAACTCGCGCATGCGGACCGCTTCCGCCTGCGCCGCTTTTCGGCCATAGGCTGTGATCCGGTAATAGCGGCGGCGCTCGTCGTCGAGATGCGGATCGGGGCGTTCATCCGACTCTTCGATCAGCCCCAGTTCCAGCATCTTGTTGATGGATCCGTAGAGCACCCCCGGCCCCAATTTAAGTTTGCCCTGGGTACGCACCGAAATTTCCCGCTTGATGGCATATCCGTGGCGCTCGCCTTCCCCGAGCGAGAGCAGGATATGGAATATGGCGGGAGAGAGCGGCGTCAGGTCGTTCACGGCGGATTGGTCCTTTGGAGACATACTAGTACAAAATAAGACATAATATACGCTCCAAAGACTATGCTGGCAATGCGAGGAGGAGATTTTCTTTGTTCTGCGTAGTTCATGGGGTGTGTCCACACAAACATGCTGGAATAAGAAGCCTCCCCCAGGCGAAACTTAACAGGGCACCTGTGGGCTTTCTCCAGTCTCGAGGGCGCTCCGTCCAAGCTCGGCTGGGCGAGGGTTTTCCCTAAATGCAGAAACGGGAAACCAATCGAGTCGCCATCCGATGACAAGCTCACTCGCGTCTTGGCTGGTGAATCTGTTAACGGAAATGCTGGAACCGGACGAACGCCAAATCGTGCTTGGCGACGTTGCGGAGAGCGAAGCGTCCGGCGGTCACGCGGTGTGCGATGTGTTTGGTCTCGTTATATGGAGACAATTCGAACAGTGGGCGCAGTGGCGGCCTTGGATAATTCTCGCCGTCGTGATCCTTCCGCTCGCCATGGTGCTCTCCATCGTTTCGGGAAGGACAGCGGGGATGAGTTCGGTTTATCTGTGGATATACGCCAACAACTGGCACTGGAGCGACACCCCCAATATGGGGTTTTGGCAAGTGCTTGGGGAATCCGCATTCATAGGCGCTGTCAGCCAGTTGACCCTGGCGTGTTGGGCGTGGAGCGGCGGATTTGTACTTGGCGCGGTGTCGCAAAAGATAGTGCAGACAAATCGCCTGCTGTTCTCTTTATTGCTGCTGCTTGGAACTGTCCTGGGCGCGCCCCTCTACGAGACGTTTTATTGGCAGTACCTGCATCGCTCCTTCGGCATGCTCTCTGTTGGTGTTCCGAATGCTCCGGTCTTTGCGCTCGCATTCTATCGACAAGTTTTTCCCGTGATCGTGCAAGCAATTTTTGTGGTGATCCCCGCACTGTGGGGAATCCGAAAAGGCGCTGGTATGACGAACTTCCGGCCTGCACTTCGCGGACTGATATGGATCGCTGCCCTGGCAAGCCTGATTATGTTGCTTGTTCAAAATCCAGATTTTTGGATTTTCCTCAGAGTGCGGCGCCCGTCCCCGCAACGTTGGCCGGTGCAACTGCTGCAGGCAACCGTGTATTGGCCTATTGCCTACCTGGTCATGGTTCAAATCGCCAGGCTTCACAGAACCAGGAGCGAGTCGGGCGGAATCGTTTAGCTCGATTCGCAAGGAGGACAACACTCATGAAAGCGAAAACATGTGGGATACGATTAGTCCGCCCTCTTTTGTTTACCCTTGTCCTGGCTGGAATTGCTGCGCGGGGAGACGAATCGGGAGTGCGGGTAAGCCTGCAATCACCACGTGAACGAAAACCTGCGCCCGAATTCGGGTTGAAAGATAGTTCCGGCAAAGTGATGTCGGTGAAGGACTATCGTGGCAAAGTTCTTTTGCTCGATTTCTGGGCGACTTGGTGCCACGGATGCAAGCTGGAGATTCCATGGTTCTCGGAGTTCCAGCGTAAGTACGCAGGAAACGGCCTGGAGGTCGTCGGCGTTTCGCTGGACAATGAGGGCTGGACCGTGGTGCGGCCATTTATCAGCCGCACAAAAGTTCCGTATCGCATTGTTTTGGGCGATGATGCGATTGCGAAGAAGTACGGCATCGAAAACATGCCCGACACCTTTCTCATTGATCGTGAGGGAAGGATCGCCGCCGCCTACACAGGGTTGGTAGACAGGAAGGATGTAGAGGCCAACATCCAGCAGTTACTTTCCAAACCATAAGTCAAAACCCCGCCCAAAGCGGAATTGGACGGGGCATCCTCAAGAGCAGATATGGCCCCCGAGCTTTCTACGAGTACATCACCTTGCGGTCGCCTTTTACAATTCGGCCGACGGTGTAGGCTTTCTCGCCGGCGCGGTCGAGGACGGACTGGGCTTTCTTGAATTTCTTTCCCGGGATCACCAGTAGCATGCCGATTCCCATGTTGAAGGTGCGCAGCATCTCGTCTTGGGGGACGTTGCCGAGCTTCTGCATGTGCTGAAAGATAGGCAGAACAGGCCATGATCCTACTTCGATCACTGCGGCTACGCCACGTGGCAACACCCGCGGGAGGTTCTCCGTCAGGCCTCCGCCAGTGATGTGGGCCAGAGCGGAGACGCACTCTCCGGCAATCAGTTTCTTGATAATCGGCCAGTAGCTCTTGTGGGTGCGCATCAACTCGTTGCCGACTTTGCCCTTCAATTCGTTGACGTAGGTCTCGGGAGTGTACTGCGCCACTTCAAACAGCAGCTTGCGGGCCAGTGAGTAGCCATTGGTGTGCAAGCCGTTTGAGGGCAGGCCGAGAATTACGTCCCCGGGCTCGACCGTCGCTCCGGTGATGATCTTGCTGCGCTCGACTACGCCGACAATGAACCCGGCTAGATCGTATTCGCCATCCGGGTAGAAGCCGGGCATCTCGGCGGTCTCTCCGCCGATGAGGGCGCACCCGTTGTGCTTGCAGGCGGTGGAGATTCCCTCGACCACCTTTTCCATGACGTCGGAGTCCAGCTTGCCGGTGGCGAGGTAATCCATGAAGAACATGGGAGTTGCGCCCTGCACGGCAATGTCGTTGACGCAATGGTTAACCAGGTCGGCGCCCACGGTGGTGTGGACGTTCATGTCGAAAGCGACCTTGAGCTTGGTGCCGACCCCGTCGACGCTGGAGACGAGAACCGGGTCGAGGAACTTCTCCTTATCGACGGCAAAGAGACTGCCGAAGCCGCCAATCTCGCTGAGGACTCCCTTGGTGAAAGTCTTGTGGGCGAGGTATTTGATGCGCTTCTTGGTGCGGTTGCCGCGTTCAATATCCACGCCTGCGTCGGCGTAGGTGATCGCAGTCTTGGAGGCTTCGTCGGGCAAAGAATCAATCCGCCTGTGCGTTTAAGTGGGAAGTCCGGTGGATATTTCGTCAGCCGGAGGAATGCTAGCCGGGTCATTGTAGCATGCGAAGGCAGCCGATTCGGTGGCGCGCCGCGGCCGTCCGTCCTGCGGAAATGTGCCGGAAGAGTCCCGAAACTGCCTTTGGGACAAAATCTTGTCCTGCCCCCTAAAAACAGCGAATTTCTCCTAAGCTCCTCATTCAGATGGAAAAATATCGTCGCGTCTGATGCCCCATTTATCCCTTCCAATTTGCTATGCTGAATATAGAGTTCAAGAAAAATAGGCGCGGCCCAAAAGCTGCGCCTATTTTTTTTTGACCTAGTACTGGATCCAAGAGGTGCCATGAGTTACGAGAATGATTTCTGCGTGACGGTGGTCGCGCATGTCCCTGACCCTAATTTCAAGCTGGAAGCGGTGGTGGTCTGCGATCACTACCACGATTTCTTGCGCTGCACCTTACCGCACAACAAATTTCACTTGACAAGATGGTCGTGGTCACTTCGCTCGAAGATCGGGAGACGCAGCGCGTCTGTCAGTTTTATCACGTGGAGTGCGTGCTTACGGATGTGCTGGGAGCCATTCTGCAGGACTCGATTGTGACGTTTTTTCTGCAGTTTGGGAAACTGGATTATTTTCTGGCGTTATTTTCGGGTTCCGGTTTTGGCGGCTATCACCAATTAGTGTTTAGGGGCAAAAAATAGGCCGGACGATTTCTCGTCCGGCCTTTTCAGCGTGCGGCTTATTTCTTTTTGGCTGGGGCGCGGGGATGATCAGGAACTGCTTTTACTTTCATTTCATCCACGGGTTGGGTGCCTTCGCCACTATAGGTTGCGCCGGTCGGGACTACCCAGTACTCGGCCGTCTTGGTTCCGGCGTTTCCAGTGCGGGTCTCGATACGGCTGGGGTCGATGCCTTGCTTGGCTTCTCCGCCGGAGAGATAGGCTTTGGAATTGACTGCGCGTTCTGCAGCCAAGTTCTTTCTCTTCTCCGAAGGATCGTTGTTGCCAACGATGACCAGCTTGGTGTCGTTTTCACGCTGCAGACGCAATGCCACGTCATCAAGCACAGCCTTGCAAGTGTTGTCGACGCGCCATGGCTTTTTCTCGTTGGGGAAGTCGCACTGGCTCAACTTGCTGGCTTGCGGCGGTGGCGGTGGTGGTGGCGATTGGATATCGACCTGAGTCGATGCCGGAGTGGTCAAGCCGCGGGTGTCAGCGCAACTTGCGTTCACCGTGACAGGGCCAGCCGGAACGTTGGTAGTGTCGAGGGTCGCGTTGGCGCCGTTGCCGTTGACCGTGCCGGCGCTTGCGGTCCAACCGGAGACGGTGACGGGAACATTATCCGGGCTTGAACAATCGCAGGTAAGGTTCACCGGCGTACCGGCCTGGACCGAAGCCGGGTTCGCCGAGCAGGTCATCTTGGGCGGATTCTTCGGGGGTTCCTTGACGGCGAAGTTGGCGTTGCAGCTGGCTTCTCCGCCGTTCTTCATCTTGGGGTCCGAGACGCGAGCGGTAACGGTATAGCTGCCCCCGGCGATGCCGTTGGTGTCCACGGTTGCGCTGGTATCCTTGCCGGTAATCTTGCCGCCGGTGCTCGACCAGGTGTAGGTGAGGGTGTGTTTCGGATTGAAGTTGCTGGTGTTGACGGTTGCAGTTACCGGCTCGCCTACCATCACTTCGCTGGGCTGGATGGAGCAAGAGGCGGCGGGAGGAACCGGCGGCGCGCCGCCGAAATTCCAGACCAAACCAGTGCCGAGACGCACCCCGTTCTCGTGGGGACGACGAAGGTCGCCGAAAGATTGCGAGGCTTCGGCCGGGAAGTGGTGAGCGGCCCAAACATAGTCAACCTGAAAAACGCGAATGCTGAGCTTCTTCCAGGGACGGAGATCCATACCGCCGCCGACCAAAGAGCCAAGCGCGTCGCTGGTGGTCAGGCCGTCGACATCGAGGCGATTCCAACCAAGAAGTGCGTGGGCAAACAAGTTGACGTTGTTCTCGGTGCGCCAGGTGATTTTGGGGCCGATGGCGGCGATGGTGTCATGGCCGAGGTCAGTCCAATTGTGACTGATGTCGCCCTCGAATCCAAAGACAGGGGTGAAGTTATAGGTTGCGCTGACGCCAAACCCTTTGGGCATGTCAGGCAGTTTCAAGGCGACAGGCGCGTCGGGGGAAAGGCCAGGCTGGGGCACTTGCACGCCGGGATGAAGCCATTCATAGCCGGTGAACACTTCCACTTTGGGCGCGGGTTGATCCTGGGCAAAGGATACTGCAGTGAACAGCGACACAATCAGCATTCCCAGGCAAGTTAGTAGTAGTAGGAATCGCCGGGGGCTCAAATTACGTGACATACTTTCCTCCAAAATTGCCTCGCGGGGTAGAACAACGAAATCCTATAAAAAAATTCGCCGTCGTTTCAACGGCCTACCATACACGCCCACCTAGCATACCAACGTTCCCCACAGCTTTAACTGTCAACATTACGCATTGTTTACTGAAACAATGCGTGTGAATCAGATGCCGAGGCTTGCGCACCGGTTGCGGAGAGCGCGACATGTGGGTAATCTCAGATCGACACTAGAATTTGTTCGCTTTGCGGACTGACAGAGTGTTTACTTGCGGGCTAAGGCACCAAGCCTCAATAATGTCGCTGCAGGTTTGCCTATTGATGACCCAGGAAAAAGTACTAATCGTTGAAGACGAAGAGAATGAACGAACCGGAATGGCGGAGCTGATTTCCGCCTGGGGTTTTCGCACTGAAACCGCCAGGGATGGGCTCGAGGGGCTGGAGAAGGTCACAAGCTGGGTCCCCTCCATCATCATTACCGACATGAAGATGCCACGCATGGGCGGCCTGGAGCTGCTGGAGCGGCTGGCGAGCGAGTCCCATACCATGGCGGTGATTGTGGTGACGGCTCAGGGAACGATCGATACCGCAGTGCAGGCCATGCGCATGGGGGCCTATGACTACATTACAAAGCCCATTGATACCAATCGATTGCGAACGATTCTGCAAAATGCTTCGAATCTGCTGGGAACCAAAGTTGAGTTGGAGGTAACGCGCCGGAAGCTGCGCGACGCTGGATCCCTGGGGAGCCTGGTGGGGGCGTCCAAGAAGATGCAGGAGATCTTCCGGCTGATCGAAATGGTGGCTCCGAGCACGGCCTCGGTCTTAATTACAGGCGCCAGCGGAACCGGAAAGGAGCTGGTAGCGCGTACGGTGCACGAGTTGAGCCCCCGGCGGAATAAGCCGTTTGTCCCAATCAACTGCGCTGCCATCCCGGAAACCCTGATCGAAAGCGAAATTTTCGGCCACGAGAAGGGCGCATTTACCGGGGCGCTGGAACGGCGAACCGGCTGCTTTGAACTAGCCGAAGGTGGAACCCTGCTGCTGGATGAAATTGGGGAAATGCCGGTGGCCACCCAGGCAAAGCTCTTACGGGTACTGGAAGACCGGAAGTTGCGCCGATTAGGCAGCAAAGTAGAGACCACGGTCGATGTCCGGGTGTTGGCGGCGACGAATAAGGTTCCGGAAGAAGCAGTTGCACGCGGCGAGTTGCGCAACGATCTCTACTACCGGTTGAATGTTTTCAATATCAACATGCCAGCGTTGCGTGAGCATCGCGAGGACATTCCGGACCTGGTGCAGCGCCTGTTGGCGGAAATGGGAGAAAAGCACGGACGTAAGGTTGGGGCGGTAAGTGAGGCGGTGATCAACCAGTTTCGCAACTACACCTGGCCGGGCAATGTGCGCGAGCTGCGCAATACGCTGGAGCGGGCCATCATAGTTTGCGAAGGCTCGGTGATCGAGACTAAGCATCTTCCGCCGGGGTTCGGGCAGGCCCCGGTGCGGATCTCAGCAGAGGATCCGGATTCGGTCCACCTTGGGGTTGGTACCACGGTCGAAGAGGCGGAGAAGCAGCTGATTATTAAGACATTGGAAGCGACTAATAACAACAAGACCCGGGCGGCGGAGATTCTGGGCATCAGCTTGAAAACGCTGCATAATAAGTTGAAGGAGTACGGCAGCGCCGCGGCCGAAACGGGGGTGCCGCAGGAAGATGGAGCCCTCAGCAGCGAGTAGGCGCGTAGACCATCTTGCTCAACCTAACGAGAGCTTCGCAGGGTGGAATGAGTTGGAACTCTTCGACAGATCGTCCTGGATTACGCAGTTGTAAGTTCCTGGTCCTCATTTCTCAGTAATGTGGATTTGTAATCGCCATGCGCCGTAAAACAAAAATCGTACTGGGCGTTACAGTGATGGCGACCGCTCTGGTGGCGGTGTTCTCCTACATTTACATTTCACAGTTGCTACGCCAGCGAATCACGACTGCGCATGAAACTGCCGCCCGGTTGACCTCGCAACTTGCATATCTGGCGACGAATGCCGCGCCTGACCTCAGCAGCACGAAAGTCGATACCAGCAATCCGGTAGCGGTGCGCAAGAGCCTCTCCTATTACTTGAGCACGGACCGCGATCTCAACATGCTGCTGGAATCGGTAGTGGGCAACTGGCCGATGATTTATGACGCGGCCATCGTGGACGCCAACGGCAAGGCCATTCTTCACACCACTCCGGATTTGATCGGCGAAGAGGTGCCGCAGCGATCAGACTTTAATGTTGTGCAGACAGCGAAATTCCGCAGCCAGCTGAGGATGGTTTACAGTCCGGCGACCGTCTATGACGTGCAGATGCCGTTGCAGCTGAATGGCGCGCCGTTTGGAAGCATTCGAGTAGGAGTCTCGACGGTTTTTCTAAAGAGTGAAATTACGCCGCGGCTGCAGCATTCGGTGATTTTTTCCGGGGCGGCGATTTTGATCTGCCTGATTCTGGCTGCTGGGCTGTCAAACATCGCGCTGGGTCCACTGGAAGATATTAACCGCAGCCTGGACAGCGTCACGCTGGGTGAGCCGGAACCGGTCAGCAATGACGATCCTGACAGCCGCGATGAGTATGGACTTGTGACACTCAAGATCGCGCACCTGGGGCGGCAAATGCGGGACGCCAAGGAAATTTTCTCGGCATTAAAAGACAACGTCGACCAGATCATGGCCAACCTGCAGGACGGTCTGATGCTCTTTACGCGTGATGCCCGGGTGGTGCTGGTGAGCGCGTCGGTGGAACGCTATCTGGGTAGACCACGGCGTGAACTCCTGGGCAAGACTGCACGCGAGATTTTTTCCTCCGACACGGTGATTGGGCAGATGTTGCTGGAAGCTTTCCAATTCCGGCGGGCGGTGGCACAGCGTGAGATTGAAGCAACGACCGGTAAGAGAATCCAGGTTTCGCTGGATTTTATTCAGGAAGGCGGGGCGCAGATTGGTGCGCTGTTGACGTTGCGTGATACCGAGTCGGTGCGGCGGATTGAGGATGAGATCGAAATGTCGCGGCGGTTGTCGGCCAGCGGGCGGCTGACGCGCGGGGTGGCGCATGAGGTTAAGAACCCGATCAATGCCATCGTGCTGCATTTGCAACTATTGCAAAACAAGTTGAAGGAAGTCGATCCGGACACTCGCCGGCATATGGACATCATAGACAGCGAAATTCACCGGCTCGATCGGGTAGTGCAGATCCTGGTTGATTTCACGCGGCCGCGCGACCTGCACGTCGAGGAGATGGATTTCCGCCGGCTGCTGGAGGACGTAGTCATGCTGGCGTCGCCGGATGCGGCCCAGCACGGAGTGACCATCCGGAAAGAGCTGCCCGACCAGCCGCTGGGGGTGAAGGTCGATACCGACTTCATGAAGCAGGCGGTGCTGAATATTGTGCTGAATGGAGTGCAATCCATGGCCAATGGCGGTTCTTTGACGATCTCGGCCAAACGCCGTGGAGAATTGATTGAAACCGAGATTCGAGACCAGGGCCCGGGTATTCCGGCTGACCTTCAAGAGAAGGTCTTTGAGCTTTATTTCACCACCAAGAAAGACGGATCGGGGATTGGACTGGCACAGACTTACCAGATTATGCAGTGGCACTACGGAACCATCGAGTTTGAGTCGGCCGGGGGGCAGGGGACCACGTTCCGGCTAAGGCTGCCGTTAATCGAGTTGCACGTTGAGCCGCAGCGGGAGGCGGTGGCGACGTAAATCCGGCCTTTTCCGCGACTTGGCCGTGCCATGCTACCCCCACTCTGGGGGGATGTTCGCAAAATCGGAAGTCCACTAGAATTCCAGCGCGGTTGAGAAAGAACTACTAGAATCTATATATGTCTCTGGCCAGCATGGTGGTGGTGTGTCTCTTATTGGCGCCGGGCGCGCGCGATTCCGGTGCCAATCGGAGGACGCAGGCCCAAGAGCAACCACAGGGATCAACACCCTCACAAGATTCGACCACGCCCTCACAGGGAGAAACTTCTCCTTCGACCGCAGCCGAAACCCCGGTAAAAAAGCCGACCACCAAAAAGAAGAAAGCTCCGCCAAAGAAAAAGGTCCCAACCGTAAAGAAGGCCGACCCCACGGATGAAGAAGCTCCACCAAAGCGAGTAGTGCGCGACGGCAGCACCACCGAACCGGTGAACCAGATATCTCCCAGCGTACCTGAGCAGCAGGCCTCGTCCCAGCTGCAGAAAACCAATGATCTGCTGAGTGCGGCGGATACAAACTTGAAGAACATCTCGGGGGCACAGCTGAATTCCAACCAGGAAGACATGGTGAAACAGGTAAAGACGTACATGGAGCAGGCTAAGACCGCGGCCGAAATGGGCGATCTGGAGCGGGCGAATAATCTGGCAACCAAGGCGCAGTTGCTATCGGCGGAGTTGGTGAAGAAGTAGAGTTTTTCCTCTTTCGGATTTGCCATTGGGGTAAGCAGAGACGTAGCGGAGCTACGTCTCTAGACGTTTGGGGACGGCTGGCGGCCATGAGTGTCCACTCGAGGTCAGCGGGCCTGGGCTACTGTGCCTTTGGAGCGGGCTGCGTTTACCTTGGTTAGCAACTCCTGGGCGGGTTTTTGCACTGGTCCAGCAATCTTGACCGCCTCGGTCAGCGTGTCGCGAGCTTCATTCACTTTATTCAATTTGGCGTAGGCGAATCCCAGGCGATAGAGGGCGACGGCATAGGACTGCTCGTCGGCGCCTTTCAGGAGCGTGGTCGCGGATTTCAGCTCCGGGATGGCGGCGGCAGTCTTGTCCTGCTTCATGTAGACGTAGCCGATGGTGGAGTGGGCGGCTCCGGCCGAAGCTTTGCGCGAAGCGTCGGCATCGGGCGCGTCGGCCTTGGCGACAGTGATTGCCTTTTGTGCGTAGGTCACTGACTTGGCCAGGCTGCCGGGCTTAGGGTCATCGGAGTAGGCGTTGGCCAGCAGAAGCAGGGCGGGCAGGTTTTCCGGAGTGGTGGCCAGAGTCTTTTCGCCGAAGGCAATCAGTCGCGGCATGTCATTTAGCTGCGATAGAGACATCATTGCGTAGGAGACGGTCTGGGCTTCGAAGCGCGAAGCGGGGAATGCCGGGGTGAATTTCTCGATGTAGGCCATGCGGGTCTTGGCGTCACTGGTCGAGGCGATGACGTTGAATGCGGCTACTTCCAGGAACTCGCGGGAATTCTGGGCGGCCTCTTTCTCCTGATCGACGTGGCTGGCGAACTCGGTGTCGCTGGTTCCCTCTGGCTTGGTTTGTTTAGCGATTTGGTTGAAGGCATCGCCGCCGCGGACAGAATAGTCGAATATCTTTTCGTCGTTCTTAAGGCCTTGGGCGATGGTGGTTTGGGTTACCAGGATGTCGATATTGTGGGGAGCCCCGGCCAGGGCCTTCTCGCCGCATTCGAGAGCTTTCTGGTTGTCCCCGGCTTGCTGGTAGACCTGGGCAAGCTGCCAGTTTCCGTAGACGACTGCGGTGGGATTGGCAGAGAACTTCTGCAGGAACTCGTCATACATCGCCATCTTCTTTTGCTGATCGGGTTCGGTGCCGATGGCTTGAAGGGCCTGATCCTCAGGAGTGCCGGCGGGAATGACAATTTTGTCTACCTGGGCGCAAAGCGGAAGGGACAAGAAGACGGACAGGATCACAGCAACCCAGCGGGTACGGTCCATAGGTCACCTCTTGATTTTTGCCTAACGGGTATGCGTCGCGCATGTTAACGCCGAATTGGCGGGGGTGCAAGGGGAAATGGGTGCCGGGGGCCGGGTGGGAAAGGCAAAAGCTAAACCACAGAGGGCACAGATTACACACAGCAAGCTATGGGCGTGGCTTGCGGCGGAGCAGGGCGGCGCCCAAAGCTCCGCCCAAGGTACTTAAGAGCAGGAATGCTACGAACGCGAATGCCATGGCCGGCGATCATGAAAGTGGCAAAGCCTTGGGGAGTGCGGAAGAACTCCATGACGCGCTGGGCTTGCGGGTCGGTGGCACGGCTGGCCGATTGTTCGATGGCCTGGGTCAATGCCTGGCGCAGTTGCGGTCCGCCGCCCAGCACGGTGGCCGAAAGGGCAGCGTAGAAAAGGAACATCACGAATCCGATTACGCCGCTTATCGCGCCTAAACGGGCACCCATGCCGGGGGTGAGGTCGGCTCCAGAATTCGACCAACGGTAGAAAGACCACTGACAGGATGCCACCGAGTATCATTCCCAGGCCGAAGGCACCGAGAGGAAACAGCATCAGGAAGGAGGAAATCAGTCCGGCCACGAATACCGGGGCGAAGGCACGAGACCATTGAAGTCCGGTGTGGACTTGGGGCGGGGCGGGAATCGGGGTGGCTTCGGGTAAGAAATCAACGCGGATTAATGGGCGATTGCAGTGCGGGCAGAAGGCGGTGCCTTCCTCGACCGGGGCTCCGCACTTGTCGCAGGCGTGTTCCATGGAGTTTCAAGGTACTAGAGGGTAGGCAGAGGGGGCAAGGTTAGGGGGTGTGGTTGTGGTTGGGTGGACGGGCGGAGGGCCGCCCGTCTCCAAACCATTACTTAGATGGTGTCGTTGCCGTGGGCCTGAACTCTTACCAGGGTGAATTCGGTGCCCTTGGATTGGGGCTCAATGGCTACCAGGTGCTGGTTTTCGTCGGTGCCGACTTTGATTTCGATGGTTTTGCCGTTGTTGTCCTGGTCGCAGCTGACTGGCTTGGATTTGTGTTCGCCTAATTCCATGCCAGCATGGCCGCCTGAGTTGCGGGAGTGGCATTCGAGGACGCTGCCATAGCGCTTCAGGTCGTTCTTATAGAATGCGGCAACTTTTTCCGGTGAGTCATCGGTGTCGAAGTGAACGACTACGACTTTGAAACCGAATAATCCGGTGGAAATGCCGAGGTTGGCGTTGTCATCCCCATTGTTGGTCTTTTCCTTCATGCGCGCGCCGGGATAGACGGAGATACCGGTGTCGCGCGGATCAACCTGTTTGCTGACGTGCAGTCCTCCGACCGGGGTCTTGATGTCCACATTCTTGTCGTCGCCATTCTCGCTTTTCTTAACGTCCACATTGCAGGCGGGGAATACCAGTATGGCTGCGAGGGCGAAGGCATAGGCGCGACGCCAGGTAGCGTAGGACTGAATCTTGTCAATCATGGGAATGCTCTCCTGCGATTGAGGATGGCCGTTCGATTCCCGCGCCGCGAGCAGCGATGTTTGGAATCGTGACCGGCAGGTGGCCGTGAATTGGAATTTCTCCGAACAGTGCTTTCACAGCGCTAGCTTCGGAGACGGGCGCATTCGAAAAGGTGCAGAGGTAATTTTGAACGGCTGGGAAATTTTCGGCGACGTAAGGGCTCCCAATTGCCACCATGGCGGTCTTATCGCCGGCGGACTGCAAAATGCTTTCCAGCAGGGCTCCGGTGGTGTCGCGGGCAATTCCGGTTCCGGTGACCTTACCTGCATTCGGAACCATGTACACAGCTGCAACGACTGATTGGACGTCACTGACTGATTTAAGAACCTGCTCTGACATGGAGTTGGCTATATGCGAGTCCACGTACATGACGCGAACATCGGGAACGCGGGCACGAATCAGGCGTTCGAGATTGCGGCCTGACTCGGTACGCACATCTTCCGAAAAAATGACCAGCAGAAGCCGGTTCCCGGCCTCAATGGATTGATACGCAGGTCCGGGGGCAACAGTTCCAGAATGTTTCAGGGGAAGAAGCTTGCCACTGTCGCGAACCAGGGTCAGAGAATCGTCGGCGATTTTTTGTCCCGAGGCGACGTTTTCCGGCTTGCCCAAGATGCTGGAAAGCTGTTCAGGATCAACCAGTTTGGCTTTGTCCAGTCCGACCGTGGCTTTGGCTTGCAGGATTTTCAGCACGGAAGCATCAATTTTGGCTTGCGGAATCTCGCCGCTATGTACCGCCTGTACCATGGCTTCAAAGGCAAGTTGTAAATCGGCGGGGATCAGCAAGAGATCGTTGCCGGCTTTGAAGGCGTCGACCGAGGCGCGTCCGGGGTTGGCGGCGTACAGGCGGGTAAGCCCGTTCATGTCGAGTCCGTCGGTGACGACCAGGCCGTGGAAGCCGAGTTGCTTCTTGAGCAGATCGGTGGTGATGGCGGGCGAGGTGGTGGCGACACGATTGGGATCGGGATCGAGGGCCGGAACGCTCACATGGCCGACCATGACCGAATCGACTCCGGCTTCGATTACTTTTTGAAAGGGCGGAAGTTCGACGGATTTCAGACGCGGTAAATCGCCGGAAACCTGGGCTACTCCAAGATGCGAGTCGGTGGCGGTGTCGCCATGCCCGGGGAAATGTTTGGCCGAGGTCAGTACGCCTCCGGCATGGGCTCCGCGAATGTAGGCGGCGGCCATGTCGCCGACCTGGCCGGGATCTTCGGAGAAGGAGCGGGTGTTAATGATGGGATTCGCCGGGTTGGAGTTGACGTCGGCGTCCGGGAAGAAATTCCAGTGGATGCCGAGGGCGCGAGCTTCCAGCGCCGAGATGCGGCCGAAAGATTCTGCGTAGTCGAGTTTTCCCGCAGCGCCGAAGGCCATGGCAGCGGGAAAGTCGGTGCCTCCGGTAACCCGCATGGTGACGCCACGTTCGAAGTCGGCGGCGATGATGAGCGGGAGCTTCGATTCACGCTGCAGGCGGTTGAGAAGGATTGCGGCTTCATATGGCCCCGTCTTGTAGAGGAATGGCGGGTCGTAGGGGACGGTGATAATGAAAGAGCCGACGTGATATTTGGTGATGCTGTCGCGAAGTTCCTGGAAGTAAGGGTTGTTGTCGCCGAGGAATTCAGCCTTCAGGCGCGGCATGAAGAGCTGGCCGATTTTTTCTTCCAGGGAAAGTTTCTTGAGAGTCTTTTCGGCCCACTTTTGTCCGTCCTTGCGGAGGCGGATAGGGCCGGGCTTCAGAAATTTGTCTTTGGCGAAAACGGGCGCGGCCAGGAACAGCACTACCACCAGCAGAAGCGATTTGCGCATTTGCAGACGATAGCACGAGAGTCGTGGGTCGGCTTCGACGGCACACTTTTGGAGGATCAAGGTGTGCGGTTGGACGGGAACCCGCCCTCTTGGGACACGACTCGTAATTATTGGTAGGTGTTGGGGCAGGTGAACATGGGGACGCTTTGTCCGAGCGTGAAGTTGTTGATTATGGAGTCCTGGACCAATTGCCATTTCTTGTTTTGCGATACGTAGTACTTCCAATCGTAGAGGCCCACATTGTAGCCAAGGCTATAGACTTCTTTGTAGAGACAGTTGGAATAGCTGGAGTTGCAAGAGTAGCTGTAGGTCAAAGTGCGGGTCTTGACCTGGCCGAGGTTGCCGCCGGTGTCGACCATGACCGGTTTGGAAACTTGAGTGGTGACGTAGCTCAGATCGGCGGTCTGATAGGCAGTGCAATCGCTGTAGAAGCTATAGGCAGAGTCTCTGTTGTCTGGTCCTGATGGTTGCGCTGCCGCCCTTTGGCGAGATGCACCGAGGAGATAGTGGGAGATCCTTGTTGAAGCGCTTAAAGGTGGTTGGATCCATCCAGACCAGTTCAGTGGACCGGTCGTAGATCCGGTTCTTGTCGAAAGTCTTTACGTCCCAGGGATAACCTGATGCGCCCTTCGTCCAGACGAAGTAACCCTGCTGCGCGTATCCCGCGCCAATGTCGGGCGTGACCGAACTGTAGATCGGATTCGCATTCGGCGAGGCCATGGAGTTGTCAATGCGATCGGGATAACCCATGAGGAAGTAGCTCATCATGTCTTCATTGCTGCCAGAACACTTGAAACGTCTGCGCGTGCAGAGAGCCGGAAAGGCACACGCCGAGCAACATCAGTAAAGATATTTTTCTCAAGACGGAACTCCGGGAGAGGGAGAAGCAGCGCCCTGGATTATTACGCTGCTTTCAGCACTTATGCAGTGCGTTGGCCAAATTCTAGACCGATTTCGCGTCCGCGAGCACGGTAATCGGCGATCTAAGTAATTTTTGTAGGTACTAAGTAGAAGCTACGAGACCGACGCAGAGGCTGCCCGGGCCGTGGTCTGCAACGCGGAGTCGACCTTGTCGAGCAGGGAATACAAGGTGAAGGGTTTTTCCAGCAGAAGAGTACCGGCTTCTAGAACACCATACTGGGCAATCAGATCGTTGGTGTAGCCGGACATGAACAGAACCTTTATTCCCGGGCGAAGTCTAGTGACGATGTTCGCCAACTCGCGTCCGCTCATGCCGGGCATGATGACATCGGTGAGCAACAGATCGATGGGGTCGGGAGTCTGCTCGATCAGTTCCAGCGCGGCTTTGGCATTGGGAACAGACAGAGACTTTGTAGCCTCCGGTTTCGAGGCAGGTGCGCGCAAGCTGGCGTAGGGGATCTTCGTCCTCGACCAGGAGGACGGTCTCAGTGCCCGCTCGGCGGAAGGGGTTGAACCGCCTCTTTTTCTGTGCCGTGTTCGACACCTTCGGCGCGGGGAAAATAGATTCTGAAAGTCGCGCCTTTGCCGACTTCGCTGTAAACCCAGATGTATCCGCCATTCTGCTTGACGATTCCGTAGACCGTCGATAACCCGAGTCCGGTGCCTTTGCCGGGATCTTTGGTGGTGAAGAAAGGCTCGAAAATTTTGGCCTGGGTCTGCTTGTCCATTCCGCCGCCGGTATCGCTGAAGCTCAACATTACGTAATGGCCTTCTTTCACATAGGCGTGCTGACGGCTGTAGGTCTCGTCGAGAACTGACATTTTCAGTATGAATGAAAAGTTTGCCGCCCTTGGGCATGGCGTCGCGGGCATTCACGGCGAGGTTCATCAGGATCTGTTCGATTTGTCCGTGATCGGCTTTGATGGGAGCGAGACGCGGGGAACGGGAGAAGGTGATTTGAATGTCTTCGCCAATCAAGCGGCGGAGCATTTTGTCCATTTCGCCGACGATCACATTCAGGTCGAGCACCTGGGGCTGAATCACCTGCTTGCGGCTGAAGGCCAGGAGTTGACGGGTGAGGGAAGCTGCGCGCTGTCCGGCTTTGGCGATCTCGTCCGCGTATTTATGCAAGGGATCGGTCGGAGCCAAACGCAACTGCAGAAGCTCGCTGTAGCCGGTGATGACGCCGATGGCATTGTTGAAGTCATGAGCGACGCCGCCGGCGAGGCGGCCTACCGCTTCCATTTTTTGTGATTGTCGAAACTGCTCTTCGAGCAATTTGCGCTGGCTGACGTCCTCCAGGCTCCCTTCGTAGCTGACGATTTCGCCGTTTTCCCGCACCGCGCGTACGTTGGCCGAGACCCACATCTTGCTGCGATCTTTGCGGTAGACCTCAATCTCGAAGCTCTGGAGTGTATTGTGCTCTTCGAGTTGACGCTTGAATTCGTGGCGGCGCTTGGAATCGACGTAGAACTGTTGCTCGATATCCAGCACATTGTCTATCAGATCGGAGGGCGAGTCGTACCCCAGCATGGTGGCGAGGGACTCGTTGACGCTGGTGAATCGCCCCTGGGGAGTGCTTTGAAAAATTCCGATGATGGCCTTCTCAAACAAATGGCGGTATTTCCGTTCCGCCTCTTGAAGAGCGTTCTCGCTACGTTTGTGCTGCGTAATATCGTTGATCACCACCAAAACTGCGTTGCGGCCACGAAACTGCAGGGTGTGGGAGCGAATGCTCACGTCGATTATGCGTCCATTCTTAAGCAAGTGACGCCATTCGCCGGAGTATTGCCAATCGTCACGAACTTGCACGATATCTTCCATCAAGCGGGGCACGTCGTCATTGGGCCGTAAATCGGTGATCTGCATGCGAAGGAATTCTTCTCGAGAGTAGCCGTAGTGCCGACTGGCGGCTTCGTTCGCTTCCAGAAGTGCGAGAGTTTCCAGATCGTAAACCCACATGGGCTGGGGGTTGTTCATGAAGAGAAGGCGAAAGCTGGCCTCCTCGGCTTCGGGTGGGACGGAACTCATGCTGCGCTTGGGGGTGGAGGCAGACGGGCGTTTAGTTTTTGCCATAAATACGACGGCCGCTGGCTGTCTGTTCCCCTGACCCGGACAAAGGTCTGGCGGAATCCGCGATCGCCTTCATTGAAACACCCGTCGGATGGGCTACCAAGAGTACAGCAGTAATAGCGCCGGTGTGACCCATGGGCAACCCTTGAAAAGGCTTGCCAATAGGGGTGTTTGGACGATTCCACCATGTACTTTCGGACAGGGGATCGGCGTGCTGAAATGCGCTTCGGGACGCCTGCTTGGTAACTTGTGAGGCGGGGGAGACGCGCATAACCTCGAACTGATGCCGCAGCGTTCGCTCTTGTTCTCTTCTGATCCGGAGACATCCCGCCGCCTAGCGCAGGCCCTCCGGGAGTTGGATTTTTCCGTCGATCATTGCCCCGAGATTTTTGCGGCGGTTGAACGAATTACCACTCACAGCTTTGAGCTGATTATCACGGATTGGGACGATGGTGTGGAAGCCATGTTCCTGATCAAGACCGCCCGCGAGCTGAAATGCAATCACGATGCATTCCGGATCGTGGTGGCAAAGCCGGCGGCAGTGGCGGCGGCCAAGCAAGCGGGTGCGCAGATCGTGATCTCCAAGCCGGTTCAGCCGGGGCATACCAAGTACGCTCTGCTGACATCGGACGATTTCATGGGCCGGATGAAAGGTTGGGCACCCGCCCTGGCAATTCATCCTGTGGCGTCGCCGCCGAAGGTGGCTGCCATGCCGATCGCGCCGCCTACGCAGATTCCGGAGCCGCCGAAGAACGCATGGATGCAAGAGCAGCAGCCAATGTCTGACGAAGAAGTCGGCATGAATCTCACATTCGGTACCCTAGAAAAAGACAGTTTTTTCAATCGGCTGGGGATTCCCTTCGACGCCATTCCTGCCAAAGCAAAACCACGGCTGCGGCTTTTCGTTTGGGGAGCTGCGCTAGTTTCGGCAGGATTGACGGGCTACGTTTTTAGCGGCACGTTGAAAGCCCGGGCTTCTTCTACACGCGCCCTTGGGGAAGTGCGTTTGGCGTCAAATGCTCAGCCTGAGGTAGCTTCGGTTCAGGGGAAACCAACAGAATCACGGTTGACGATTCGAGTTACGCCGGCTCGAACCGAGCCCAAATCTGAAGCATCGCTGGAACCAGCCAAGGAGGAACCGGCTACGATTCAGACTCTGGCGGCAGAGAGTCTACCGGAACCCGAGGCGGCACCTCGGACCGCGGATCGCCCCAGCATCCCGGCAAGTTTGGCGTCCCCGATGGAAGCGGAGTTAGGGGCGCGCGCCAGCGCCATAAAGCCAACGGCGTCGCTCATGAGCGACGTTGAACCGATCAGCCTGACGGAAGACTCGGCGGAGAAAATGGTATTGCAGCGGGTGCTGCCGAATTATCCGGCGCAGGCTTTGCGTTCGAAATTGCAAGGATCGGTGTTGCTGCAAGCTTGGATTCGTAAAGACGGCACCATACGGGATTTGAAGGTTATTAATGGGCCCCTGGTGCTTTGTCAGGCGGCTTACAGCGCGGTAAAACAATGGCGGTACAAGCCGTACATCATGAACGGGCAGGTGATGGAAGCGCAGACATTCGTTACGGTTAACTTCCGGCTACCTTGAGTGCTAGCGTTCATAGTTAGTTCTTAAAATCTCAGTTCCCGGTTCCCAGCTAACAACTCCGATTTCACAACTTTTTACTTCTTTTTACTGGCAATTGACACATTGCTGGGGGCGTTGAACTATGTTTAGGTCGCCAATGAAACGGCCGGAACAGCAACGGGCACGGCGAATCCTCACACTCGAACTGGCAGTTGTGCTGCCGGCGGCTGCGCTGGTTGTGCTTAGCGTCATTCACCTGCGTTCCATTCAGCGCGACCGGCAGGTTGAGGCTGCCTTTCAGCGGGACTTTTTTCAGACACTGGCGATCTCTGAGAAGCACATGAATCAGAAGGCGTATGAAATCGCCGATGAGATCCGCGCCCAGTTTCCCGATCCCAACGAAGCATGCAGCGTGGAAATGGATCGACTGCTGGCTGCTAATCCGGCCATCGCGCACGTTTTCATTTATGACCCTGAACATGGGATTGTGTTCCGATCACAACAGTACCGGATGAAAGACGAGGATTTTCAGCGGGAAGCCGCCGATCTTTCCGGCATGCACGAGAACTGGATCAAGCTTGAGTACAAAGATTTAGTTGAAAAGCTGCAAGGCATGGAAAAGAAGCAGATGCCTTACTACTTCTTTGGCCAACCGGTGCACCGCGGCGACAAACGGATTTACCAGGCGGTAGCGCTTTTCCTGAAGAAAGACCCGGGAAGCGATAAGCCGGCACTTGCGGGCTTTGCTTTCGATGCCGAGTATTTACGGGACCAGATGCTGCCCGACATGCTGAATTCGGTTTTGGCCCGCAACATGAGTGATCAGGCCGAGAAGAATCCAGCGGTCATGATGATCCGAATGAAGTATGAGAACACGCCTCTGGCGGCGGGAGTGGGCTGGGACGGCGGGGTTCCTGAGGTGGAGCGGAACCTGGAAGGTGCGTTTCAGGGGCTAACGCTGGGGATCAAGTTGCGCGGAACCACACTGGAGGCGATTGGACAGCGCTTTGCGCGGACCAGCTTTCTGACGTTGGGTGCCCTTACGTTACTGCTGGCAGCGGGAATTATCCTGACCCATCGCAATGTGGCCAAGGAAGTGGCGCTGGCACGTTTGAAGTCGGATTTTGTTTCCAACGTGTCGCACGAGTTGCGAACGCCGCTTTCGCTTATCCGGCTGTATGCGGAAACTCTGGAGCTAGGGCGCATTCCAAGTCCGGAGAAGCGGCAGGAATATTTCCAGATCATCCGCAAAGAAAGTGAACGCCTGACCGCGCTGATCAATAACATTCTGGACTTCTCGAGGATTGAAGCCGGGCGCAAGGAATATGACTTCCGCGAAACCGATGTTCGGGAATTGGTTCGGAACACGCTGGAGTCTTACCGTTACCAGATCGAACAGAACGGATTCACATTTGAAGAGCAGATTGCGGAAGACGTACCGGCGATACGAGTGGATCGGGAAGCAATTGCGCGATCTTTGCTGAATCTGGTGAACAATGCCCTGAAGTATTCGCAGGACCAGAAATATATCGGCGTCAACCTCTACCGGCATAACGGGTCGGTGAAGCTGGAGGTGATCGACCACGGTATGGGAATTCCTGATCCTGAGCATCAGAAGATTTTCGAGAAATTCTACCGGGTGGGAGATCCGCTGGTGCACAACACCAAGGGAAGCGGGCTGGGGCTATCGCTGGTCCGTCATATTGTGCGCGCTCATGGGGGCGAAGTTTCGGTAGACAGCGAGCCCGGGCGCGGCAGCAAATTCACGATCGTTTTGCCGCTCCAGCACGAAGAACAGCCGGTAGTTGCTTAAGAGTCATGGCGAAAATTCTCATTGTCGAAGACGAGCCCAACATGGTTGCTGGGCTGCGTGACAACTTCGAGTTCGAAGGCTACCAGGTGATCACGGCCAGCGACGGAGTCTCCGGGCTGGAAAAGGCGCTTCATGAGTCGCCAGATTTGGTGTTGCTTGACGTAATGATGCCGCGAATGAGCGGGCTCGATGTTTGCAAGCAACTAAAGCAGAAGCGGCCATCGATTCCGGTAATCATGCTGACCGCGCGTGGGCAGGAAGTCGACAAAGTCGTCGGACTGGAACTGGGAGCGGATGACTATGTGACCAAGCCATTTTCCATCCGCGAATTGCTGGCTCGGGTGAAGGCGGTATTGCGCCGGTCAGCCGGTCCGAAGAAGGAGCAAGAGGAGTACTCCTTCGGCGACGTGGAGGTGAATTTGCGAAGCTGCCAGGTGGCGCGCAAGGGGAAGCCGCTCGAGGTTTCCTCCAAAGAATTCGATTTGCTGAAATATTTTCTCTGTCACGCGGGCGAGGCTTTGAGCCGCGACCGGTTGCTGGAAGACGTTTGGGGTTACGACCGGTTTCCGAGCACGCGTACGGTTGACGCCCACATTGTGCGATTGCGTCAAAAGCTTGAACCAAAACCGGATGAGCCACGTTTCATCCTGACCATTCACGGCACTGGCTACAAGTTTGTTTTGTGAGAGTGATGATTATGAGCGAGGAAATCTGCACCGTACCCACGTTCAGCAATAGCCGGAAAACCCTGGCCTTTGTGAGCGCGCCTGTCATCGAGCTTGAGAGTGTGGCGGCCTCGAAGCCATCGCGGGTTGACGACTTCCGGCTGATCCGCGCAGCGCAGCAGGGCGATACCTGCGCATTCGAGGAACTGGTGCGGCTCTATGACCGGCCGGTGTTGCGGCTGGCCATGCACATTACCGGATCGCAGGAAGACGCACAGGACATTTACCAGGAAGCGTTTCTACGGGCGTACATGAATCTGGCCAGTTTTCGCTTCGAATGTTCGTTCTACACTTGGATGTACCGCATCGTGACCAACCTCTGCCTGGATCACCTGCGCAAAAAGAGTTCGCGGCAGCGGGACGTCACTACCACGATCTCCCCGGAAGGCGAGGAGGAGGCTGTCGTGGTGCGGATGCCGGATCGAAGCGCGGCCTCCAACCCGGAGCGAAGTGTGATCAGCCGCGAAGTCAGGCAGTCAATTATCCGGGCTCTACGGAGGTTATCTCCTCGCGAGCGGGTGGTGTTCGAGCTGAAGCACTACCACGGGATGCGGCTGCGGACGGTGGCGGGAATTTTGCGGACTACCGAGGGTACGATCAAGAACACTCTGTTCCGTGCTACCCACAAGCTCCGGATCGAGTTGGCGGAGGTCCGGTAAAGCATCACAGATTTCGCGGCTCTTCGCGGATAGATCGATAGAACGATTGATCGGCAGGGCCCGGGGAGATCCGCGGTTCTGGATGTCACTTTGTGGTAAATGGAGATTTTGCCTCCCTGCCCTCCTTTCTTAAACCATTCAATCTGATGTGGTAGGCTCGAATTCTTGGGACTGTTTAACCTCGGGAGACGGCTTGCCAGCTTCACAGGACGCACTCTGGTACAAGGATGCGGTTATTTACCAGGTGCACGTCCGCACATTTTACGACAGCAATGGAGACGGCATCGGAGACTTCCGTGGCCTTGCCCAGAAGCTCGACTACTTGCAGGATCTTGGTGTCACTGCCATCTGGTTAATGCCTTTTTTTCCATCGCCTTTGCGCGACGATGGCTACGACATCGCCGACTACCGGACGGTGCATCCGAGCTATGGCACGCTGGATGACTTCAAGCTTTTCCTGGAAGCGGCTCATCAGCGGAACATCAAGGTCATCATCGAGCTGGTTCTGAATCACACTTCCGATCAGCACGCCTGGTTTCAGGAATCGCGGAAGTCGAAGGACAATCCCAAACGCGACTGGTATGTCTGGAGCGACACTGACACCCGCTACAAGGGCACGCGGATCATTTTCATCGATACCGAAATGTCCAACTGGGCCTGGGACCCGGTATCCAAGGAATATTATTGGCACCGTTTCTTCAGTCACCAGCCGGATTTGAATTATGACAATCCCGCCCTGCGTGAGGAAATGTGGGACGTGACCAAATTCTGGCTGGACATGGGTGTCGATGCCTTCCGCTTGGACGCTGTGCCCTACCTGGTGGAACGCGAGGGTACAAATTGCGAGAATCTACCGGAGACTCACGCGGTCATTAAAGGCCTGCGCAAGCGGATGGACGAGCACTATCCCGGAAGAATGTTGCTGGCGGAAGCCAATCAGTGGCCGGCGGATCTGCGTCCTTATTTCGGGGATGGTGACGAATTCAATATGGCGTTTCACTTTCCGCTGATGCCGAGGATGTTCATGGGGCTGAAGCTGGAGGACCGCAAGCCGATCACGGAGATTCTGCAACAGACGCCGGCAATTCCTGAATCCTGCCAATGGTGCATTTTCCTGCGAAACCATGACGAACTGACCCTCGAGATGGTCACCGACATGGAACGGGATTACATGTACGACGAGTATGCCAAGGACAAGAGCATGCGCTTAAACCTTGGCATACGGCGGCGGCTGGCGCCGCTGCTGGACAACGACCGGCGGCGGATCGAATTGATGAATGGCATGCTGATGTCACTGCCCGGGACGCCCATTGTTTATTACGGCGATGAAATCGGAATGGGCGATAACGTCAATCTGGGCGACCGCAACGGAGTCCGTACACCCATGCAGTGGGACGGGGGATGGAACGGCGGGTTTTCTTCGGCGGATCCAGAGATGGTGTACAGCCCGCTCATGCTGAACCCCGTCTATGGATTTCAGGCATTGAATGTGCAGTCACAGAAGCGCTTTGACCATTCTTTGCTGTCATGGATGAAGCGGCTGATCAAAGTACGGAAGTCGACTCCGGTATTTGGGCGAGGTTCAATTGAGTTTTTATATCCTGCCAACCACCGGGTATTGGCGTACGTGAGGCAGTTAGGACGCGAAACCGTGCTGATCGTAAATAATCTTTCGAGCTCGGCGCAGGCGGTGGAGCTCGACCTTAAACGTTACAAGGGCAACGTGCTGATTGAGATGTTCGGGCGCAATCTATTTCCACGAATCGGTGACTTGCCGTATCTTTTGACCATGGGTCCTTACGAGTTCTTCTGGTTTCGCTTGAGACGCATTTGAGGCGCTGAAGAACATTTCCTGAACATATCAACCGGACTGCGGAATCGCAGGTTCAAAAAAGGTGGAGGCTTGGTTTGGTCGAAGAAAGCATTCTGACGGATGATTTTCTTCGTGAGCTAATCAACGTCGGCGAAGTGGACCTGCTGGTTGGATTGGACACTTTCAACGACGCGAAGACGGTCGGAAACGTCATGCAGGCAGTCCGAGCCGGATTGCTGCGCTATTTTCCGCGTCTGCGTACTGTGGTGGTTAACGCTGACGGTGGATCGCGAGATGGCACCCAGGAACTGGTGCGCGCCGCATCTATCAGCGACATGCGGCATGTTTCGAATCTTTCCTCGCTCCGTACCCTGCACTGCATCAGTACTCAATACTCCCGGGAAAGCAATGGCGGGGGGCTGCACACCATCCTCGCGGCGGCGGATCTGTTACGTGCCAGTTCACTGGTTGTGATCTCGCCGGAGTCCACAAATATGGAACCGGAGTGGGTGGAACGGCTAGTGCGTCCGGTGGCCAAAGAAAATTACGATCTAATCACGCCGATTTACCGCCGGCACAAGTTCGACGCCCTGCTGGTGCGCACACTGCTTTATCCCATGACCCGCGCAATGTACGGAAAGAGGCTTCGGGAGCCGATTCCCACCGACTTCGCATTTTCGGGCCGGCTGGCGACGCAGTTCTTGGCGCAAGAGCCTACCCCGTCGGACCTAGGACGAATGGGCGCCGAATTGCAACTATCGCTGTCGGCCATGAGCGGCGATTTCCGGGTGGGGCAGTCGTTTCTTGGCACCCGGGAGCGGATCGAACACGGAGCCGCAGAGCTGGTTCCAGCGATGCGGCGAACGGTCGGGGTTTTGTTTTCGTCCCTGGAAAATTTCGCGGTGTGGAGCACGGTGAAAGAGTCGCAGCCGGTTCCCACCATCGGTGTGGAGCATGAGGTCAATCTCGAACCATTGCGCGTCAATCGCAAGCGGCTGCATCAGATGTTTGCAACCGGCGTGGCTGAACTTGATCCCGTGCTGCGTTCGATTCTTTACGACACTACCCTGGCTGAACTTAAGGCGCTAGCCTTGCAGCCTGAGGAAGAGTTCGTCTTTCCAAATGAGCTTTGGGCGACGACGATTTATGAATTTGCTGCGTCTCACCACAAGGCGGTCATCAGCCGCGACCACGTGATACAGGCGCTGGCGCCGCTTTATCGCGGCAAGGCCCTGGCCTTTGTGCTGGAAAATCGCGACGCCTCCGGGGCAGAGATTGAAAAGAACGTGGAAGCAATTTGCTTGAGCTTCGAAAGCTTAAAGCCGTATCTGTTGGAAATGTGGGAAACAGGGAAGTGAGGGTATTATGTGGCAGATCATCGTGAACGAACTGACTCAAGCGACCCGCGACATTGTGCACAGTGTCGCGCGATTCTTGCCTCGCTTGCTGGTGATGCTGGTCATCGTTGTGGTGGGCTGGGTTATTGCATATGTGCTGAGGTCTATTCTCCGCAGCATTCTGCGCGTTACTAAATTCGACAAGCTTTCGGAGGACGCCGGCGCCAGCCAGTTGCTGAAGAAGGCGGCGCTGCCTGCATCGTCCGAGCTGCTGAGCCGGTTTGTGTTCTGGATCGCATGGCTGGGGTTCATCCTGGTGGGCATCAGCGTTTTGGGAGTAGCCGGTTTTCAGGAGCAGATTCCACGCTTTTTTGCGTTCCTGCCCCGGCTGTTTATAGCGCTGTTCGTGTTCTTTTTCGGACTGCTGGCCTCAAGCTTCTTCTCGCGAGCGGCCTTGCTGGCGTCGGTGAATGCGAATCTTCCCTCGCCGAAAATACTTAGCCTGACGATTCGCACCGTGATTATCCTGTTCTCGGTTTCGGTTGGGGTCGAGGCCCTGGGCATTGGCGAGGACACGATGTTGCTGGCATTTGCCATCGTGTTTGGATCGCTAATGTTGGGGCTGGCATTAGCTTTCGGACTGGGCGGCCAGGACCTGGCGCGGCGATATCTGGAAAACCGATTCGCGCCACCCAAGAATGACGGCCGCGATGATGACTTGTCTCCGTTGTGATGATTTTCAAGAGTGTCCCATTCAAGCTTTGCTTGGGCGGGGGTTCGGCGGTCGAAAAATCTAGTTCGAAAAAACATCGGAGCAAGACTTGGTCCGAGTCCTGGTTACAAAAAAGCCCCGCCCAAGCAAAGTTTGAACGGGGCCCCCTCGCGGCACGTTCAGAAGCTCACTCTCAACCCCAAAATTGTCCCGAAGCTGGGATCGTCCACCAAGGTGTTCGGCGTTCCGAATACCGGGTGGTTGTATGACGTAAAGAACCTCCTGAGCGACGAACGGCACTAGTATTTATTTACTCGCCCGTTCCGTTTTGGCCTCTCTGGAAAGTTGCACCGCGGCAAATACTGACCTCTTGCCGCTTCTCTTATACTGAGAACCATGGCTGCAGACGCCGACCTTATAGAACCCTTGCGCCGTTATTGGGGATACAACTCGTTCCGTCCTTTGCAAGAGCGCATAGTCCGCAGCCTGCTGGGCGGGAACGATACCTGTGTCGTGATGCCCACCGGCGGAGGCAAATCGTTGTGCTACCAGTTGCCGGCGCTGGTGCACGGGAAACTTGCGGTGGTGGTGTCGCCGTTGATCGCACTGATGCAGGACCAGGCTGCGCAACTGGCGCAGATGGGAATTCCGGCGGCGGTGCTGAACAGCACCATGTCGTCCAGCGAGCAGTCTCAGATCATGCAGAAGGCTCGGGCTGGAGAATATCGTCTCCTCTACCTATCTCCTGAGCGACTGGCCCGCGAGGACTGTATTGGCTGGCTGCAGGGCGCCCCGATCTCATTTTTTGCCATCGACGAGGCGCATTGCATTTCCGAGTGGGGACACGAGTTCCGTCCGGAATATCGGCAACTGAGCCGGCTGCGCACGCATTTTCCCGGGCAACCGATTGCCGCCTTTACCGCCAGCGCCACGCAGCGGGTACGGCACGATATTCTCCATCAGCTCAAGTTGCGCGATCCCCACAAATACATTGCCAGCTTTCACCGCCCGAACTTGCGCTACGTCGTTAAAGAATCAAATGGCCGTGAACTGCTTCCTCAGCTGCTTACTTCGCTGCGCAATTATCCCGAGGGCAACGTCATCGTCTATGCTCCGACCATCGCGCGGGTAGAGCAGACCGTCGATTACCTGGCGGAGAACGGCATCGCGGCCATCGCCTACCACGGCAAGATGGAATCTGCGGACAGACGCCGCAATCAGGAAGTATGGATGTCCGACGAAGTACGGGTTTTAGTCGGAACCATCGCCTTCGGCCTGGGCATCAACAAGGCTAACGTGCGTGCCGTCATCCACCTGTCGTTACCCAAATCGATTGAACAGTACTACCAGGAGGCGGGCCGTGCTGGGCGCGATGGACTTCCCGCGGACTGCCTCTTGTTGTGGCAAAAACAGGACACAGCCCTTCTGGCTCATTTCATTCAGCAAATCGAGGACCCCGCTGAGAAAGACCGCGCCTGGCAGCGCTATCACACCATCCGCGGGTTTGCTGATTCAAAACGCTGCCGCCACCTGATGATCTGCGAACATTTCGGTGAGAAACCGAAATGGTCTTCCTGTGATGCCTGTGACATTTGCAGTGGAGTTCCCGAATGGCTGAATATCCAAGCCGAGCCAGTGAGGACTGCGCCCCGGCGGAAGGTGCAACCAAAGTTCGCAGCCATATCGGAGGCCTATGCCGGGTTGCGGGATTATTTGCGGCAGTGGCGGCGCGACACCGCACGCACCCAGGGCACGCCGGCATTCGTGGTGATGCATGATACATCGCTCGAGGAGATATGCGCCAAGCCTCCCGCGACCGTAAGTGATTTGCTGAAGGTCAGCGGTTTTGGGGAGCGGAAAACGGAAATGTACGGACCACAACTGATGGACGCTCTGGAGCGCTTTCACCAGGGCGCCCGCGCCATCGAGGCCCAGCGGCCGGTATCGCGTCCCGCCATGGAAACCAAACGGTTGCTGGAGGAAGGCGAAACCTTCGCTTCCATCGCGCTGATTCGCGGCCGCCAGCTTTCCACGGTAGTGAACGCGGTCTCCGAGTTGATTGAGAGTGGCCAGCTTGAATTCAAGCCCGGGTGGGTTGATCAGGCTCGACAAGCCGAAATCGAGATCGCCTGCGCCAAAGTGGGAACGGAAAGATTGCGGGTCATTAAAGAAGCCCTTTCCCCGGAGGCCACATTTGAAGATATCCGCCTGATAGTCGCGAGGCTACGCTGGGAACGAAAGGCGCAAAAACAAGCGACAGGTTCTTAGTCTATCGAAACTCTAAGGGTGCCCGTTCAAGCTTTGCGTGGGCAGGGCTTCCTGCTGAATATTACGGGAACGAATTGTTGCGCCTGGAGAGGGTGAGAAGAAGTAAGTCGAGCTTCGGAAACAACGCCAAGGCTGCCCGGACGTGAAGCCGCAAATCTATGTGGAAGCTTCTTCCAGCAGGCCCTGCTCGAGCTTTTCCTGGCACTCGATGCAGTGGCGCGTCCAGGGCACGGCTTCGAGCCGTTTGGCATTAATTTCTTTTCCGCAGGAAATGCACTCGCCAAAACTGCCTTCGCGGATGCGGGCCAGTGCGCCATCCACCATTTGCAGAATCTGGCGGTCGTTATTGCTCTGCGAAAACAAGAATTCTTTGGTGTAGGAGCTGGCCGCGCGGTCAGCGATGTCCTGGGCCGAATCCTCGTCCACAGTGCGCCCGTCCTGCTCGGTCTTTGCCACCATGCGTCGAAGATCCTGTTGTCGCTCCTCGAGCCGCTTGCGGAAGTGGTCCAGCTTTTTCTTTTCCATAAAATAACTTAACGGCCCGCAGGCCGCTTTCCCAGTTCCCTTGGATTTAGCCAATCGGTCAAATGCAAAGGCAAATCATATGCGCATAAATTGAGATGCGTCAACCCGAACAATGGATGGGTTGGACACGTGAGGTCCAGGATGGAAACGAGGGAAAAGTTGATCCCGGCAATCTTTCCGGACAGAATCGTTTCAATGCGAAAGTCATAACCACGAAGGAACTTCAAGGTACCCCACGGAGATTGTGATGCTTCCTCCGTGTACCTTTAGTGTCCTTCGTGGTTATGACTCGTGACTACCGGGGCAATCGCTCGGGCAGGTCAGCCACCGCATAGCCTAACACCGCCATAGCCGCCGCGTTCTCCCGCAAAGCCTGTGGATCGATCTTGTCGAGCGTGTCCGCCGGGGTGTGGTGATATTTGAAATAGTCGCGGCCATCCTGGAGAAGCCCAAATGCCGGCACGCCCGATTCAGCCATGGGCGTGATGTCGGCCTCGGGACTGTCGTCGACTATGTTCAGCAGGTTGGAACCGGAGCCCGCAAGAATCGCCAGCATGGGCCGAAGCAAGGGCACCGCCGCGTTGGGGATCTTCGCCTCAAATCCCAGCGGATGTCCCGCGCCGGAATCGCTTTCTATCGCGGCCACATGGTTGCCGAACTCGCTGCCGTGGGCCTTGGTATAAGCGGTCTGACCACTGCCGGTGTTCTCTTCATCCATCCAGGCGATGATACGAATGGTTCGTTTGGGATGCAAATTGAGTTGGTGAATCAAGTGCGCGGTTTCCATAGCTACTCCGACGCCGGCGGCATCGTCGATGGCGCCACTGCCCAGGTCCCAGGAATCCAGGTGGCCGGAAACCACGACAATCTGCTCCGGATGTTCCGAACCCTTGATATCGGCGATCACGTTGTGGCCCAGAACCGGCGCTCCGGTCTGCGACGTCAGAACTAGATGGATGCGAACCTTTCCCTGTGCCGCGAGATGAGCGATCAGCTCCGCGTCCTCGGCGGTTACCGCGCCATCCGCTATGCCCGCTTTGGTGCTGCCTCCAGTGTGGGGGATACGATAGTCCGCGTCTCCGACCGAGCGAACCAGAGATCCCACTGCCCCTAACGCGGCTGCGGCCTTGGCGCCACGTCCGCGATAGACAACCGCCTCGGCATAAGCCTTGAAGGCATATCCTGCGGCGGCCTTCTTCTTGTCATAGGGTTCGTTGTAAAGAACGATCTTGCCTTCCACTTTTTGCTTGCCCAGCGCTTTAAGTTCGTCGAAGGTGCGAACCACCACCACTTCCGCAGTAATGCCTGCCGGGGGCGTCGGATTGTTGCCTGACAACGCGGTCAGCACGATCTTCTGGGTCGTGCCCGGAACTTGTCCAGGATACTCAACCAGTTCGGCGGTTTCTGTGCCGCGAGTCCAACGCGGTACCTGTACATCTTCCAGATGCACATCCATTCCCAACTTTCGTAGTTCGTCAGCCACATAGTTGGCCGCGAACTCGGCCTGGGGTGAACCTTCTGGACGGGGCCCGATATTCTCGGTGATATGCGCCACCTGTTCCCAGGCATAGTCACTGGTCAGGGCAGCGTCGCGCAGCGTTTTGAGTTCGTTGCGAAGCTGCGGCGAGTAGGCTTCTTCAGCGGAAGGTGGTTCTTGAGCAATGCTAGCCGCCTGTGGCTTGATTGCGACCTGTCTCATCGCTAGCGTAGCGAACACCAGGCTGAATATTAAAACGGACAACGTGCGCAATTTGGGGGAGGGCATTGTCCAAGAGTTTATCGCGCTTCCACCGATTCGTGGCGTGGGAACACCGCGTCTAGACGCGAGCAAAACGACCCCGAAACAGAGCGGCTTAGTTTAGCGAAGTTGGGACTATACTTCGTCGCGCCTTGCTTGTGCTCATTTTGGAGATTGCGGTAGGACTTGCGTTGGCGGTAATGATCGTGAGGGTTCGTCCCGGCAAACCCGACTTAGGGATGCCGATGATGATAGTGCTGGGAACACTCGCTGTGCTGGTCGCATTTTCCATCGGTATCAAGTTGGTCGCCGTAACATCGGACGGCGAATCAGCCTATCTTGGTATCGTCGCAGGCCATGTGATCTTCCTTGGCCAGTTCGCCCTCATAGGGTGGGGTGTGCGTAAGTTCAGTTTTCGAAATCAGAGCAAGAAGCACCGTGGTATCGGTCCCATCTAGTCTCGGCCAAAAAAAAGCGGCCCCATCGCTGGGGCCACGATTCAAAAGAGGCGATTAGGAAGGAATCGAGAAGGGGCGATGCAAGGGGTCGTACCGGGTTTCGGCACGGCTTAAACGAAGAGCGCGAGAAGAATGGAGAAGAGTCACCTGTATGCGGCCTCTCTTTATTGCTTCCTATAAAGCACTTGCGAAGCCAATCGGATACCGTCCTGGAACGGTACACCAGCTTCGCTATCTCCCGGAAACCACGGTGCTTAGGCAAAAAAACTGGGGAAAGGGCGATTAAGCCCGTTCCCCGAATTTTTCCCCAAGTGCAAAGTCATGCACATTGGCTGCACGCCCATTCTGTTCGCGACTATTGCGAACCGTACGGAGTGCTAGGAGTTACCGGCTACTGTACGCAGCTTGCCGGGAAGGAAGTGATAAGGCGGCCAAGGGCCGCTGAGCACGACTTCGCAGTTCTTCAGCTGCCGGGCAGCCGTCGAATAGCGGTTTTGATATTTTTCAATGGATTTGGAATCGATGAGGTGGGCGATGTCGATCAGCATGCCATCGGAAGCGACCCGCTTGCAGCTGACTTCTTCCTCCAGCGGATTGAACATCTTGTGTACCTGCACCGACAGGGCGCGGGCCTTGGTCTGGCGTTCCCGATCCTGGGAGGCCTTTTCCTTCAACTTCATGAGGTAATCGCCGCCAACTGTGTCCGGCAATTGTACTTCGGCCAGAACGCGACGCAGAGAGTCGCCCTTGACCAGTACTTTGAGGTGCATTTCGGCCTTTCCACGTAGTTTTTCTACGCTTTGTCCGAAAGTGCGGCGATTGGTCCGAACGGCCTGGCGGAGAGCGTCGTCCGAATCAAAGATGGTTCCGAAGCGGAAAGGCAGTACCGTGCCCGTCCGGAAACAAACGCTTACGACCCGGGCGTGCTCGAGAACGTGTCTCTCCTCGAGTTTGGCTTCGCTCCGGTCGTATTCGCTGACGATGACTGCAAAGTCACCACTGGGGTAGCTGAGGACCGCGGCTCCATTGACGCCTTGAATGCCTTCCAGCAAGAAGGGGCGCCGGGTGCGGGTTCCATTGGAGAGGGTTTGGTGCTCGGTAATGCAGTAAGCGTACCACGCCATATGAGGTCACTCCGAACCTTTGAGGTACTGGACTTTTAGCCCAAGTATCCGTTTACAGTTGGCTTACGACCTTTTTGTTACCTAGGAAGAAAGGGCGGTTCTGCGACGAGATCGAACGCTCTAACAGTCCCACGTCCGACAGGCATCTTACTGCGAAATAGGTATAAATTGCAACCATTTCGTGGCAGCTTGCATCTGGGCGAAGCTTTCGCGAAAACGTTTTACGTAAACGATTTCCTTACGGCTATTTGCGAAAATCGCGAAGCGCAAACCGAATGAAAGCGCTTACTTTTTCTTACGCTCCTGATAGGACCGGATCATAGCTCTTTCGTTCAATTCACCGGTAACGACTCGGAGCATTTCATCTCCAGGGGCAGGTTTACCTGTCCAGATCTCGAATTGCCGCGCCGCCTGCTGTACGAACATCTCTATTCCCGGAATGATCTGGGCGCCACGTGCCCTCGCCAATTCCATCAGCCGAGTCTCAGACGGGTCGTAGACCATGTCAAAGAGGTATTGTGTGTTTATTTCGTTCTCGTTGAGCGGAGACTCGCGGCTCGCCCCCATACCCACCGGAGTGGCGTTGATGACGACGTCGAATTTGAGTTTCTTGAGATCCTGCCGTTTAGCGGTCCGCGCCCTCGCCTGACGCGCCAGCTTTTGTCCCTTGGCGACATTGCGATTCAGAATGTAGACCTCTGCGCCGCGCTCTTTCAATCCAAACACCGCCGCCCGGGCGGCGCCACCCGCTCCCAACACCAGAATTTTTGATTCGGCGATGGTGATGCGCTGCTCCAGCGGACGAACCACGCCGGCAGTATCCGTGTTGAAGCCGTAGAGCTTCCCATCTTGCATCCGGACAACCGTGTTGCAAGCGCCAACCTTGGTGGTGTGGCTGTCGGTGTTGTCCAGGTATTTCAGGATCGCCTCTTTGTATGGCATGGTGACCGAGAGGCCGTGAATTGGAATGTCCTTCACGCAAGCCAGCAGATCCTTGAGCGTTTTGGCGTGAAGTGCCACGTAAACGGCATTGACATTCTCCCGCCGCATGGCCGCATTCATGATGGCTGGCGACAGGGAATGGGCCACGGGATCGCCCACCACGCCGTAAACCTTGGTCGCGGTGTCTACCTGCTCAATCCGAAACGTATTTCGCAAGATCTGGCTTGTAACCTGGCCGGGGGCGGTTTTTTCCTCGGCGTTCATGGCGGCGAAGGTGAATGCGCTGCCCGCACGAACTCCCAGAACCCGGCTGATAAAGCCCTGCTCTCCCATGCACATGCCGACCAGGGAATATTGGTCACCCCTTTGCTCCAGAAATTTCATCATGGTGACATTGTCGTGAAGCGTGGTCGCGGTAGTGACGATCTTGTAGAAGTCAGCCGGAATTGAGGACATCTTTTCAAGGGTCTCGTCCAGGTTCCTCGTTTGCTTAAAGTCATGAAAAGACAGGATTACACTGGCCCGAGAGCGCAAGACTGAAATCTGTGACGGTTTACACCGGACCGCGGTCTGCAACTCAACGTCGACCAGTTGGCAGCCCGCTGCGACGGCTTTGGAAAGGATATCGAGCTGCGCGGCAACCGATCCTTTAAACTTGCCGCCACTGGGCACACGGCGGCAGGTGGCGATACAGATGGATTGCGGATTGTAGTCGATGAAGTGCTTGATCTTCCCCAAGGCTAGGGCGGGCTTGGCCAGATAGTCTAACCTGAACTCAATGAATGGGTTATCCCGTACCAATGCTTCCGCGCGATCGACCATATCGGAGGCATCGGTCCCAATAACTGCTACACAAATTCGAGGCAGACGCAGATGCGCGGCCCGGGGTACGTAACTGGTGAGTGCACTTGTCATCAATAAGAGTCGGCGCGAATATTACAGGCGCATAAACGCAGATGCAACAATGGATTAAGCAACTCACTACTTTACCTGAATAAACTTTCTTACGTACTGGCGTGGCACCGGCGTAACCTTGACCACCCTGCGGCCTGTTGTTATCGTCCGGGCTGGCAACCCTTTTAGTATCTGCACTTAGCGGGCACCGCCGCCGGAGATGCGGTAGTGCCTGGGAGGTAACATGAAGAAAACAGGACTTTTGCTGCTGCTTTCCTTGACCGCGGCAGCTTATGCGCAGTCTGGTCCCGACGCCGCCGGCGGACCGCAGACTTCGCCCACAGCCGTAAGTTTCCCGTTTGAACGGATCCAGGCTCCCACCAGCGCCGACCTGTACTGTGCCGGCTTCGTAAGCCAGCAACAACAGCCCAACGCGAACTATGTGGCCGGCGGCCTCAACACCCCGAACACCACCCGCTTCGTAAACGGCGACTTGATTTATCTGGCCGGCGGCGGCTACCAGACGGACAAGGAATATGCAATTCTGCGTGAGATCGTCGATCCGAATCGTCATGAGGCTTTCAAAGGCCAGGACAAGTTGATCAAAACCATGGGTCAGCCCTACGCCGAATTGGCCCGCGTAAAAATCATCGACACTCGCAACAAGATGGCGATCGCGCAAGTTGAATTCAGCTGCGATCCTATCGTGCCCGGGGACGTTGCGGTTCCGTTTGTTGAGAAGCAGACGGTCTCGTATCACCTTCCCGTTCGCTTTGACCGCTACGCGGTCCCCAACGCGAAGACCGCCGGCCGCATTGTGTTGGCCAAGGACTTCGACACCGAACTCGGAACCGGCGGAAAAGTTTATCTGAATGTCGGAACCAACCAGGGAGTGAAGACGGGCGACTACTTCCGCGCGGTGAGAGGCTATGAAGCTGACCGCGAGAATGAAGTCGATTCGCTTTCCTTCAAAGCATCGACTACGGAGGACACGCAAAAGAATCCGCCTTCGATGAACCCTAACTTCCTGACCCGCACCAAGGGCGTCGCCATTAACGTGAGCGACCTCCCCCGTCGGTCCGTCGGGGAAGTGGTGATTCTGAGCGCTACTCCTACTACCGCTACCGGCATGATTGTGTTTGCGCTGGAAGATGTCCACGTCGGCGACAATGTCGAGTTGGACGAGCAGCAGTAGTTTTTCGAAGTTAGTTTTACCGGCCGGAGAAGAATGCAAATTCTTCTCCGGTTTTGTTTTGCATAGGGCGGATACTCTTACCAGTGGCCCCTGATAGCTTGAGCGCCGTAAGCTCGGACAAGAGTGTCCGCCATACATCAGCGCTAGAATTGTCGCTTGAATCCTCTCGATTTCACAGCGCATCGGCCTTGGCCAATCCCACTTGGCCCTTGGATCATGCGGCAGGTATGGCACGACTTGTTATTCGCGCACTGGCCAATCGATCCGGAACTCATGCGGGGTCTGGTGCCGCCGCAACTCCCTCTGGATCTTTTTGAGGGGATGAGTTGGCTGGCGATCGCACCGTTTCACATGAGCGGGATACGTGCGCGGGGATTGCCGGCGTTTCCCGGTCTGTCACAGTTTCCTGAGTTGAATGTCCGCACTTACGTCATCCTCGAGGGAAAACCCGGCGTATTTTTCTTCAGCCTGGACGCGGCGAGTTTGGTGGCAGTCAAGGCGGCGCGCAAGTTCTACCATCTTCCTTACTTTCCTGCCCGCATGTCAGTGAGGGAAGATCAGGATTGGATTCACTATGCCGCGCAACGCCGCAATTCATCGGCGGAGTTTCGGGGACGTTATCGACCGATCGCACCGGTTCAATTGCGCGAGCCGTCAAGTCTGCCCCACTGGCTATCCGAGCGTTACTGTCTTTATACGGTTTTTGAAGGACAGGTGTTTCGGGCAGAGATTCATCACCAGCAGTGGCCACTTCAAGATGCGGAATGGGAGGTGGATGCGAATACCATGGCCGAAGGTATTCCTCTGCCTGCGGTTACTCCTCTGCTGCATTTTTCCCGGCGTCTGGACGTGTTGATCTGGCCCTTGCGGCGGTTGGAAATTTAGTTACTAGTTTCTAATTCCCGGTTCTTAGCGCCGATTAGGTGAGAAGGACGGGGCAAAGCCCCGTCCTTGCGCGGGCAGGTAGTTAACTCTTGATACTCTTCGAGCCTTCGTCCCAGCTTACCTGGCTTTTCCGGAAATAAGACTCATTCGCCATGTGGCAGGCCAGCGCGGCGTGGTGCCCGAAAACGGCATCTTCGGTTACCGGCTTGCGGGAGCGCACCGCGTTGAAAAATGTCGAAAGATGTGGCTTCACATCGTCGAAAGAAACGCTGCGATACACGACCGCTTCCGCTGCGGGCTCCTTTCCCGGCTTGGGATCGTGTTCCGCATGCCACCTCTTCATGTACTCGTCCCGCAGAGGTTTGGGGAACGCATTGGCGTAATAGCTCGGACCACTGTCCTCGCCGGTTTGCGGGGTGTACGTCACGCTGAACTCGGTGACTTCGATGATGCCTTTCGAGCCTTGGAAGCGATAAGTCTCCGGCATTTCGGTGCCCAGGTTCAGTCGCATGTAGGCGGGAATTCCGTTGTAATCAAAAAGCGAGGCGTGGACGTCCGGCATGTTGCGGCCGTCTTTCCAGCGCAGGATGCCTCCCATGGCCATGGTGCGGCTGGGAGCTTCGTTGATCCCCAGCATGTACTGCATGCCGCTGATCAGATGGACCAGCAAATCGCCGGCGACACCGGTCCCGTATTCCTTCCAGCAGCGCCAGCGGGCAAAAATCTTGGGATCGAATGCACGCTTGGGAACGGTTCCTTGCCAGGTGTCCCAGTCCAGGGTCTGAGGAGACAGATCCGGCGGCGGTGGATATTCCCAGGAACCGGTGGGATCGTTGCGGCCGAGCCAGCCTTCGACCATCATCAGGTCGCCGAGCTTGCCTTCCTCTACCAGTTGCTTCGCCTTGGCGCAAATTACGGAACTGACGCGCTGCGAACCAATCTGCACGATACGTTCGTTTTCTGTGCCGCAGCTACCATCTCCACACCGTCAGCAGGCGAGTGCGACATGGGCTTTTCGCAATAGATGTCTTTGCCGGCGTTGACTGCGTCAACGACGACTTGCTTGTGCCAGTGATCGGGGACGGCGGCGATGAGGCAGTCGATCTCCTTGTTCTCCAGCAGTTCATGATAGCGGCGGGTGACGGGAAGATCGGGCTTGTTGACGATTTCGCGGGCGAGCGCATGGCGCCCGTCGTAGAGGTCACAAGCCGCGATGCACTCTACGCCCGGCAACTGAATGGCGGCAGGCAACAGGCTCGAACCCTGCATTCCGATTCCGATGATGCCGAAGCGGACGCGGTCACTGGGTGCGACCGCCTGGGCGAATAGATTTTCGGGACTGAGGAATATGGTTTTGGCGGCCAGAGTCGCGCCGGCTGCCGAGGCGCTGATCCCTAGAAATTGGCGGCGGGAGAAATCGCTTTTTTTCATGATGCCCCTTTTTTAGATACTTATTTTTTGAGTGGTTTGATTGCGACTTCCTTGAAAAACACCACGTCATTGTCGCTGTGGTTTTGCAGGCCGAAATAACCCATGTTCGGGCGTGGGCCGTGCAACGGCTCGAAATCAAACTTTCTTTCCGGGACCGCCATGCCTTCCTTGTAGTCGGTGACCTTAACGCCGTTGACAGAAACCAGGGTGCGATCGCCGTCGAGCGTGATCTCCATGGTGTTCCACTCGGGGCCAGGCTTGCCGGGTTTCGCCATCGGCTTGGTCAAAGAATAAAGCGTTCCGGTCACGTGGTAGTCGTCTTCGTTGGAGGTTTCGGGATGGTTGTCGATCTGGACTTCATAGCCGTAGTGCACTGGCATCCAGGCTTCGCGAGGCTCGATAGGAATGCGAATGTAGACTCCCGAGTTGTCGTTCTTATCGCGCATCTTGAAGACGACACGGAGCACGCAGTTGCCGACCTTGCCTCCGGCCCAGTACAGCAGGCCCATCCCGCCGTGGGTCTGGATCAGCCCGTCCGAGGTGACGGTGTCTTCGCCGGGGCCAACGTGTTTCCATCCGGTGAGGTCTTTTCCATTGAAGAGTTGCTTCCATTCGCCGGATTGCGCAAAGGAGAACTGAGCTAAAGCAATGAAAACGGCGAGAAGAATGAGAATTTTTCGCATAAGAGTACCGGGGCAAAAATATACACCAAAAGTGGTAAAGCAGGGTTAGGCCTGCTTTACGCAGGGCAGAGTATCCTTTGCCCAGCATCACCGCCATCCGAATTCTGATTTCGTAATGAAATGCCTGGGCGTGTCGCCGACGTTATACATAACATTCCACACGGTTACGAAAGGCCAGTTTTGGCTGCATCAGACGAAGGAAATCCGGCATCCAAGAGATATAATGGATGGAACTTCCACGGGGAAGTACTGTCTGTTGTGAGAAGACTTCTGAATGTCCAACAAAATCAAAGCTGTGATTCTCATCCCTTCCGCTGCTGTGCTGATCTTCACCATGGTGGGCGGGCTGGACGCTGTCCGCGCATCGAATAATGACGGTGCTTATCGCCAGATGACGGTGTACAGCGAAGTGCTGTCGCGTGTGCGCAGCGAATACGTGGAAGAGCCGAATATTCCGGCGGTGACCGACGGAGCCCTGCACGGCCTGCTGGAATCGCTCGATTCCAACTCCAGCTACCTGAGCGCTGCCCAGTACAAGGAATACAAGGCGCACAAGAATGACGCCAAGGGAGAGATCGGCGCTGCGGTATCGAAGCGCTTCGGCTACGCGTCGGTGATCTCGGTAATTCCTGGCGGCCCAGCTGACAAAGCGGGGATCCAGTCGACCGATATTTTCGAAGCCATTGAAGGCAAGAGCACACGCGAGATGTCGCTGGCAGAAATCCGCAACCTGCTTTCCGGACAGCCCGGATCGAACGTGAATGTTGCCGTCGTTCGTGCACGCCGCGCCGAACCAGAAAAGGTGACCATCACTCGAAATACGGTTGTCATTCCGCCGGTTACCGAAAAGATTGTGGACGAGGGCATTGGCGATATTCAGGTCGATGCGCTTACCAAGGGGAAATCTCAGGAAATTGCCGCCAAAATCAAAGACGCGCAAAAAGCTGGCGCCAAGAAGCTGATTCTCGACTTGCGCAACTGCGCCGAGGGCGAAGAGGCCGAAGGGGTGGCGGTAGCGAACCTTTTCCTGAATCACGGAACGATCGCTTATCTGCAAGGCCAGAAATACCCCAAAGAAGCCTTCAATGCTGATCCCGCAAAAGCCGTCACCGCGCTGCCTACGGTTGTTCTGGTGAATAAGGGGACAGCGGGCGCCGCCGAGATTGTTGCGGCGGCTCTGATGGAGAATGCACGCGCCGATGTTGTCGGCGACAAAACCTTTGGCGATGGCTCGGTGCAGAAGACGATCGATTTGCCGGATGGATCTGCGATCATCCTATCGATTGCAAAATATTATTCGCCGCGCGGGAAGGCCATCCAGGATACGGCTGTGACGCCCAACGTTCTGGTGGCGGGCACGGACGAAGACGCCGCCGTCCCGGATGAAGACGAAAACGCCACTCCGGCCGTGGAAGAAAAGAAGCCTGCGCCTCCACAACAGGATGAGCAGATGGAGAAGGCCATCCAGTTGATCAAGACTCGGACCAGCTAGATCGTTTGCGATGCTTGGAAGCGCTCCTGCGGGCGCGCTTTTTGTTTGCCACGACAGTCTCAAATTCTCACCCACAGATAACGCAGATCTACAGAGTTCTGTTGTACGAGATAGACGATCGAGAGAAAGATAGATTCCGCTCTGGAAATCGGTGTTATCTGTGGGTGAAAAAGGCTTTGGGTCTGTTACCGACGACTAGGACGTCTCGCTCCTAATCCCTGTCTGGCGGCAAGCCGCCCTGCTATCCTGAAGTCATTCCTTCCATGCAGTCGATTTTCCAAGAAGACTCCGCTCCGGCCGAAGGCACAAGCCGGAAAACGGTGGCGCGCCTCGTCTTTGGCGTGCTGATCGTATTGTCGGCTGCCATCGGTGCGGCTACCGGCGTCCTGTTCGTCAATTCGACGGACCTGCCGCAGGTGGGGGAACTGGAACACTACCGGCCGAGTTCGATCACCCAGCTTTATGACGACCAGAAAAAAGTTGTCGGGTCATTTGCTTTGCAGCGGCGGGTGATCGCCAGCTATGACGACTTTCCCCAAACTTTACGCGACGCGCTGATCTCCATCGAGGACAAGGATTTCTACCGCCACTGGGGGATTAACGTATGGCGAATTGCGGGTGCGGCTTTTCGCGATATCGAGTCAGGCGGACGTGTGCAGGGTGCGTCGACACTGACCATGCAGCTTGCCCGCAATCTGTTTCTGTCGCCCGACCGGTCGTGGCACCGCAAGATTCAGGAGGCGGTACTGGCCATCCAGATCGAGCGCCGCTTCACCAAGCAGCAGATATTCACGCTCTATGCTAACCAGATTTATCTGGGACACGGCGTCTACGGTTTCGAAGCGGCCTCGGAATACTACTTCAGCAAACCCGCGAAATCGCTGACGGTTCCTGAAGCTGCGATGTTGGCGGGGCTGCCGAAATCTCCTGCGTATTATTCGCCGATCAATCACGCTGACCGCGCTCTCAAGCGCCGCAATCTGGTGATCAACTCCATGCTTGAGGACGGCAAGGTGACCGCCGACCAAGCGACAATTTTGCGTGATACTCCGCTCGGACTGAAGCTCGCACCATGAATCCGCGTCACTTGCCCCGTGGTTTGTGGAGGAGATTCGCCGCTATCTCGAAGCCAAGTACGGCAGCGACCAGGTCCACGAAGGCGGGCTTCGCGTTTATACCTCCCTGAACACCGACATGCAGCGCGCCGCCAATAAAGCTGTGCTCGACGGGCTCGCCGCCTACGAACGGCGTCATGGCTGGCGAGGGCATCTGCCAAATGTAATCGCGATGGGCGAGGCGGTGTCGAGCTATCAGCATCCTGACTGGGAAGACGAGCCCAGCGTGGATGGCTATACCCATGCGATCGTTACCGAAACCTCGCCCTCAGGGGCGACAGTTGAATTCGGACGATACGAGGCCTCCCTGACGCCAGTCGATGTCGCGTGGACACAGCACAAAATTCCGGACCTGCTGAAAGTCGGCGACCTGGTCTACGTTAAGGTTTCGTCGCTTGCAGAAAATGGAAAGGCTGAGGTCGAACTGGAGCAGGATACCGGCACCCAGGGCGCACTGCTGGCCATCGACAATGCAACTGGCGAGATCAAAGCCATGGTAGGTGGACGCGATTTCAATCTTTCGAAATTCAACCGTGCCACGCAGGCGTTGCGTCAGGTCGGGTCGTCATTCAAGCCCTACGTTTACACAGCCGCCATCGATCAAGGCGCGACGCCGGATGACACCGTACTCGATGCGCCCGTGACCTTCCAGACCGCGTCGGGTCCCTATACTCCTCACAACTACGACGATAAATTTGAAGGGACGATCACATTGCGTCGGGCGCTGGCGCAGTCACGTAATATCCCGGCATTGAAGGTGGCCGATGGCGTCGGCATTCGCAGCGTCATTGACTACGCTCGCCGCTTCGGAATCACCTCGAACCTGCCGGCGTATCTTCCGGTGGCTCTGGGGGCAGCCGAAGTTACGTTACTGGAGCAGACCTCGGGATTCAGCGTCTTTCCCAGCGATGGAGTTCGCGTTGCGCCGCGTTACATCGTCAAGGTCACCGATTACGACGGGCGCGTGCTGGAAGAAGATTTTCCTGACGTGAAGGACGTGATCAAAGAGCGCACCGCGCGCGTCATGACTTCGATGCTGCGGGAAGTTGTGTTGCACGGGACCGCAGTGTCGGCTAATACCTTGAAGTTGCCGCTGGCGGGAAAGACGGGCACAACTAATGATTTCACCGACGCGTGGTTTGTCGGCTTCTCGCCCGCGACTACCTGCGGCGTATGGATCGGATACGACGAAAAGAAATCGCTCGGCGCCAAAGAGAGCGGCGCTCGCGCCGCACTACCCATCTGGATAAACTTCATGAAAACCGCGCTGGCGGGGAAAGACCCGGGCGAATTCCAACCGCTAAGCGACTCGATAGCTCCAATCGCCCGGAAGGTGGATACGCCCGACACCGCGCCCGCGGAAGAAGAAGCGCATTAGGTCACGGCCGCATGCCTGAGACGTAGCGAAGCTACATCTCTACACGATCCCAGCAAGGTTTCCAAATCTCTGCCGCCTGATTGATAATCCATCTACTCCAATGGATATCCGCACCGGATTACTCTCCGCCGTCGAGGCCACCATCCTGGTCTTCGCCGCGCTGTTCCCCATCGTCAATCCTCTAGGCAGTGCCGCGATTTTCATCAATCTTACGGGCGCTATCCATCCCCATGTGCAGCGCATTCTAGCGCGCAAGGTAGCGTTGTTCAGTTTCTTTCTGCTGATCGGATCGCTGCTGTTTGGGGCCAAAGTCCTTTCTTTCTTCGGAGTTTCCATTTACGCCGTGCAGATCGGAGGAGGGTTGGTGGTCGCGGCCACGGGATGGTCGTTGCTCAATCAAACAGTCGCCGGCGCAGCTACTCGCTCGCCGACCGACCGCGACATTCTGGCGAATGCGTTTTATCCCTACACCTTGCCTATCACGGTTGGCCCGGGATCAATTTCTGTCGCGGTAACTCTGGGCGCTCACGTGCCGACCGAAGTCCATGCCAATTCCATCTTTTCGCCGGTAGTACTTATCGCGTCGCTAGTGGGGATCGTGGCGATCTGCTTTCTTATCTACATCTGTTATCGCTACGCGGATGCGGCCCATCGGTTCCTGGGCGCTACCGGCACGTCGGTACTTATGCGGCTCTCATCCTTCATTCTGTTGTGCATCGGAGTTCAGATTGTGGCGACGGGAGTGAGAGCCTACCTGGAAACCATCAAGCGCCTCTAGACATTTCCGCGAGCTCGCCCCACCGCGCGCAGCACGGCTTGGGCTTTATTCATCGACTCTTCGAATTCGCGTTCAGGGTCGGAGTCGGCGACGATCCCTGCACCCGCCTGCAGATAGGCCTTCTTTCCACGCATGACCATAGTGCGAATCGCAATGCACGAATCCAGATTGCCCGCGAAATCTGCGTACAGAACAGATCCGCCGTAAACTCCGCGCCGGGTCGGCTCAAGTTCTTCGATGATCTGCATGGCACGAACCTTGGGCGCGCCACTAAGGGTTCCGGCCGGAAAGCATGCCGCCAACGCGTCCATCGCATCGAGCTCCGGTCGAAGCTTGCCTTCGAGTGCCGAAACCAGATGCATGACGTGCGAATAGCGCTCGACATACATCAGGTCGCGGACTTTCACCGAACCGTACTCACTTACTCGTCCGAGATCATTCCGCCCAAGATCGACCAGCATCACATGTTCGGCACGCTCTTTCTCGTCTTCCAGCATCGCCTTTTCCAGGCGATGATCTTCGGCTTCGTCTTTCCCTCGCGGATGCGTGCCGGCAATCGGCCGGTATTCCAGTTTGCGGCCGGTTACGCGCACCAGCATTTCCGGGGAGGAACCCAGTACGTGGATGTCGCCGGTCCGCAGAAAATACATGTAGGGAGAGGGATTCACCGTCCGTAGCGCGCGATAAATATCGAAGGGTGGGATCTCGGGAACAAAATCCACGCGCTGTGAAAGCACTACCTGAAATATGTCACCGGCTGCAATGTATTTTTTCGCGCGTTCCACGGCCTTCATATAGCCGGATTTGCTGGTCCCGGCGTGTACTTTCAGTTTTGCCCCGGGCTTCCTGCCGGACTGTTGCCACTGCGCGGGGCGCAACCCCCGAGCCAGTTTCTTCTCCAGGGCTTCAATATCCGCGACCGCGCGATCGTACGCTTTGCGCGGCTTCTCTCGCGTGAGGTCGGCGCTGGCAATGATGTGGATCTGATGGCGCAGGTGATCGAAGGCAAGAAGGCGATCGAAGAACATCAATACGCAATCCGGAACCAGCAGATCGTCTTTCGTGGTCAGCCCGATGTTTTCCAGCTGGCGGACCGTGTCGTAGGCAAAATATCCCACTGCTCCGGCGGTAAACGGCGGCAGGCCGGGAAGCAATGCGGGACGGTGCCGCCTCAATTCCTCTTTCACGATCTGAAAGACATTCCCCTGCCGCCTCTCGGTTCGCTTGCCCTGTTGAACTGTAATTTCATTTCCATGGGCGCGAATCTGCATGTAAGGCCGTGCGCCTACGAAGGTGTAGCGGCCGATCTGCTCGCCACGTTCGACCGATTCCAGAAGAAAGGCGTCCTGCTCATCGCCGGCGACGGCCAGGAAAGCTGAAACAGTCGTCAGCAGATCGGCCGGGACCGACTTCACGATCGGGATCAACGTGGCTTCGCCAGCCAATCGGGAGAATTTCTTATAGTCTGGGACGGGCATGACGGTTCCTGCGGTGGCAACCGCGGGTCATTCATTATAACGGCGAAGTCCCGAAAGCTGCCCGCATAGGGCACTAACTAATGAGGACGCGTTCACCAAGGTTTCAGCCTTGAATTTCCCTCGTGCGGGGTGGTGTCCTTCGTGTTTATTGCTTCCGTGAACCCAACTAGTAACAGAGACAAGGGTAACCAGCGAATGAATTGACGGATTCGCAATAGCGATAGAAGATGACAGCAAATCGCGCAAATATGGGGAGTGTATGCGGGTTAAGTTCTGGGGCGTGCGTGGCTCGGTGCCTGCCCCGCAGAAGGAAAATGTCCGCTACGGAGGAAACACCTCCTGCGTTGAAGTGCGCGTGGGCGACAAGATTTATCTCTTTGACTGCGGCACCGGTTTGCGGCTGGCGGGCGAGCATCTGATCCGTGAGTTCGCACAACGGCCGGTGTTTGCCCACGTGTTCGTCTCGCATTTTCATTGGGACCACATTCAGGGTTTCCCCTTTTGCGCTCCGCTCTACAACCAGCAGAATTGCTTCGTCTTCCATTGCTCCAGCCGCATGCGCAATCTCAAGCAGGTGATGGAAGAACAAATGTCATCGCCGTACTTTCCTGTCCGCCTGAGCGAAATGAAGGCGCAGCTCAAGTATCACGACATCGAGGAAGGACGGCTGCCGCTTGACGACATGAACGTCCAGACCATGTGGCTCAATCATCCCCAGGGCTGCATGGGATTTCGTCTGGAAACCAAGGAAGGCACCTTCGTCTATGCCACCGACAACGAGCCCGGTGATCCGGTGTTCGACAAGAACGTGCGCAAACTGGCAGCTGGGGCCGATGTACTCATCTATGACGCGCAATATCTTCCCGATGAATACGCTGCGGGACGGCGCGGCTGGGGCCACAGTCACTGGCGGGAAGCGGTAAATATTGTGATGGAGTCAGGAGCAAAAGAGCTGGTGCTGTTCCACCATGATCCTTCGCACGACGACGCATGTCTCGATCGCGTAGTGAAAGAAGCAACCAACTACTACCCCAAAGTGCGAGCCGCCGCTGAAGGCTCCGAGATCGAACTCTAGCGCCAGTAGAGCCGAGCTCCGCTATGTCTCGGCCATGTGTACAAACCTGCAAAAAAGGTTGCAAAACAGAACGTCCGATTTTCATTCCAATGTCCAGTGACCCTTCGCTGACTTGCTTCCCCATGTAACGGCTGCTTATACTCCAAAGGGTTCCGCGCCCGCGCCGCCGCGACCTTCCCGGTGCTGGCTCACCCAATCTGCACACACAATCGCCGGAGATCATGATGAAGACAGTAGAAGTCGAGCAGGAACTCAACGCTTGGGAGGAACAGGCTGCACGCTTCGACCTGGCCGCCCAGAAGCTGAATCTGGAGGAGGGGCTGTGGAAGGTCCTGCGCTATCCCAACCGGGAAATTATCCTTCACATTCCAGTCGCGCTCGACAAGGGCGGACTCGAGGTCTACACCGGGTTCCGCGTCCAGCACTCGATTGCTCGCGGACCGTCCAAAGGCGGCATCCGCTACTCGCCCGACGTTACCCTTGACGAAGTTCGCGCCTTGGCAAGCTGGATGACGTGGAAGTGCGCGGTGGTGAACATTCCTTTCGGCGGCGCCAAGGGCGGCATTATTTGCGACCCTCACAAAATGTCGCAAGGCGAACTGGAACGCATGACCCGCCGCTACACTGCGGAACTAGTTGAATTCATCGGCCCCGAAAAAGATGTTCCTGCTCCCGACATCAACACCAATGAACAGACTATGGCATGGATTATGGATACCTATTCTATGCATATGCGGCAAACCGTAACCGCGGTGGTCACTGGGAAGCCGATCAACATCGGCGGATCGCGCGGGAGGCGGGAAGCCACCGGGCGCGGCATCATGATCTGCTGCAATGAAGCCGTGAGAAAGCTGGGGATGTCGATTGAGCAGACCCGCGTGATCGTGCAGGGCTTCGGCAACGTGGGATCGAACGCAGCCCGCCTGATGGCGGCGGCTGGCTACAAGATCATCGGCATCGGCGAAGTGGATGGCGGTCTTTACAACTCGAATGGAATCGACATGGAAGCCCTGTGGCTGCATCGCCAGAAGAATGGCACCATTCACGGCTTTTCCGGAGCGGAAAAAGCTGATCCGTTGCAGTTGCTGATCACGGATTGCGACATTCTCATTCCGGCTGCAACCGAGAATCAAATCACCCGCCACAATGCTTCTGAGGTGAAGTGCCGCATTCTGGCTGAAGGTGCAAACGGTCCAACCACTTTTGCCGCAGATGAAATCCTCGGGGAGAAGAACGTATTTATCATCCCCGACATTCTCTGCAACGCCGGTGGCGTGACCACCTCCTACTTCGAATGGGTGCAAGACCGCCAGGGATACTTCTGGAAAGAATCGGTAGTAAACGAGCAACTCGAAGAAATCATGAAAGCAGCCTTTGAAGATGTGGTCCGCTACGCGGAAACCCACCACGTCAACAATCGTATTGCTGCATACATGCTGGCGATCGACCGGGTGGCATACACCATCCGCCAGCGCGGAATCTACGCGTAGTTCCAACTGCTTACAGCCATCCGAGGACGGGCGACCGGCCCGTCCCCAGCGCCGGAAAGTCAACATTTCCCAGCGCGATCCTCAATTGCTTACTTCTTCCGTGTAGAGGATAATCGCCGGGGGAACGTGTTTTCCTCAGTGACCTGGTGAACCTGCCGAATTCCATCACGCTGACCCGCATCGGCAGCATTCCGTTGCTGATTTGGATACTCTCAACCCAACGGTTTTCCGGAGTGGACGGGGAAAAGGAACTGTTGGCGTCGGCGTTGTTTATAGCCGCATCGATCACCGACGGCATTGATGGGTATCTTGCCCGCAAGCGGGGACAAATCACCACCATGGGCATGCTTCTCGACCCCTTGGCTGACAAGCTGCTAATCGCCGCGGCATTTGTGGCTCTGGTGCAATACAACCCCAGCCTGGTTCCGGCCTGGGTGGCGGTGGTGGTGATCGGCCGGGAATTTCTGGTCAGCGGGCTGCGATCGATTGCAGCCTCGGAGGGCTTCACCATCGAAGCCAGCGAGCTCGGCAAGTTCAAAATGCTGGTACAGATTGTTTCAGTTGTGGCGGTGATCCTCGACCATCGCTGGAAAGAGTGGCCGGTCGGTCCTTACATATTCCCTGTGCACTGGATCGCTTTCATCTCCATCTGGTTCATGGTTTTTCTATCGCTGGTCTCGGCCTTCGACTATTTCAAGGCGTTCTGGGCAAAGATCGACCGCCAGTCGGTAAAGCGCCGCCGCCGGTCGTTCGTGCTCAGCCGGCGGAGGAAGAACGATGTGCCCGCAACCTGACGTTTCTCCCCAAGGTATTCAGGAATTTTCCCGCGAAGAGAGAATCATGCTGCTCGACCTTGCGCACCGGTCGATCGACGCAGCCATCGTCGCATGCGAATTGCCGCTTGAGCCGTCCACTCCCCACTTGGCCGAGCCGCGGGGAGTCTTTACCACTCTTTACTATCGAACCCGCCTGCGGGGCTGCGTCGGACAGGTGTTCCCCCAGGCGTCCGTTTATCGCGCTGTGGCAGAAACGGCACGGGCCGCGGCGTTTGAGGACAACCGGTTCTATCCGGTAACTGCCGCCGAAGCGCAGGAGTTGGAAATTTCGTTAAGCATCTTGTCGACGTTGAAGCCCATCCGGCCGGAACAAATAGAGGTCGGGGTCCATGGTTTGTTAATAAGCTTGGCAGGAAGGCGCGGTCTGTTGCTGCCGCAGGTGCCGCTTGAACACAAATGGGACCGGGTGCAATACCTCGAACAGGCTTGCAGGAAAGCCGGGCTTCCCAATGATGCATGGCACTCCGGGGCCAAGTTGGAAGCCTTCACCGCCGAAGTCTTCGGCGATGGCGAAATGTAGCGCGAACACACCTGTCCCAGCAAATGCAGGAATCGTTAAGCCCTACGGGTTCCCTTAAATGAACCTTCGTCTGCTTCGTGGTAATTGGTTTTTGCCAAAAATCAGACAACCACGATCGAACCATGGAAGACACAGGCCTCTTCAGCTACAATCTCGCCCAACTCCCATGAACCGGCGCACTTTTCTCAAAGCAGGAACACTCGCGGCCTGCGCCGCATTTGCTGACTCTCGCACTGCGGTTGCCGCTGACACGGAAATAGAAATATTAACCGCCGAACCCGGCGCGCTCATCAGCCCGCATATCTACGGACACTTCATCGAGCACCTGGGCGGCGTTATCTACGATGGTGTCTGGGTAGGCCGGGATTCGAAGATCCCTAACGTAGATGGAATCCGCAAGCAGTTTGTCGACGACATGAAGCGGATTGGCGCTCCCAATCTTCGTTGGCCCGGTGGCTGCTTCGCCGACGGATACCACTGGCGCGATGGCATCGGCAAGTCCCGCGCGCGTCCGCGTACATACAACTTCTGGCAAAGCCGCATGCCCGCCGGCCTCGACGCCACCGAGAGCAATCAGTTTGGTATTCACGAATTCATGCATCTCTGCCGCCTGGTCGGAGCCGAACCCTACGTTGCCGCCAATGTAGGATCCGGCACGCCCAAGGAATTCCACGATTGGGTTTCGTATTGCAACGCGCCTGCAGGAACCGTCAGCCTTGCCGATGAGCGCGCCACCAATGGCGACAAAGACCCGTTCGGAATTCGCTACTGGGGCGTCGGTAATGAGTCCTGGGGATGCGGTGGAACTATGCGGCCCGGAGAATACGCCGCTAAATACCGTGAGTTTGTGACCCAATTCCCGGTATACAAAGACCCCTTTCTGGTAGCGACCGGCCCGCGCGGCCACTCCGCCGACGGCGACATTGGCTGGACGACAGGGTTCTTCGAGGGCATGCGCGGGGCCACGCCCCCTCCCGGATTCTCACTCCACTTTTACACCGACCTGCGGCCCACTCCGCTAAAAGCGGGAAGTTTCGATGCACGCGAATGGTACGAAGTTCTGCTCCGCGGTGTGCGGCTGAACAAGGTGATTGAAGACCATTGGAATGAGATGGGAAAGTTCGATGCCGCCCATCGCACCAAACTGATAGTCGACGAGTGGGGAGTGTGGTACGCGCCAGGCTCCGAGATCACTCCCGCCTATATTCTGAGCGAGACCATCACGTTGCGTGATGCTATTCACACGGGCCTGACCTTCGATATTTTCAACCGGCATGCCGACAAGATTGCCATGGCCAATGTGGCGCAGACGGTCAATTGCATTCACTCGCTCTTCCTGGCCCAGGGGGACAAATTCGTACGCACCCCGGTGTACCACGTGTTTGACATGTATCGGTCTCATATGGGCGCCCGGCAGGTCCCGGTGCGTCATCGTGTTCCGGACTTAAACGTTCCGGCGATGGCTGGGCAGGCAAGCCTGCCGGGATTGTCCACCTCGGCCTCGGTCCGCGACGGCCGCCTCACCCTGACAATGACGAATCCTTCGCTCGATGCCGACTTGACGCTCAGAATCCGTCTAGGCGGAGCCCACGCCACCGAAGCGCACGCCCGAATACTGACTCACCAGAACATGCAGGCGACCAACACTTTTGCGGATTTAGATGAAGTGAAACCTGCCGTGCACTCGATCAAAGTTGCTAGCGACGCTCTGGAGCTAAGACTTCCAAAGCAGAGCGTAGTGGCTGTTGAGTGCGGGATAAGCTGAAGCGTGGCGCGGACACTCTTGTTCGCGAAGTGGCACAATTGCCTGGTGTAGGGACGTAGCTTTGCTAGGTCTCTCTATGCAGAGCCTGATGATCCAGTTCTCGATCCACTCCGACACCCGCACAAGAGTGTAGCCACGTCACTCTCCTCCAATTTTCACCGTTGCGACCAGTTCAGAGCGTGCGCCGCACTTCCATAAATACAGGCATTTGGCCGAGCGAACCGGCACCGGAAAATAGTCATCAATAATCATGGGAGGCGCAAAGCTGGTGATGGTGACGTGATTTTCTGACTGGGCTACCTCGTCGGGCCAAACTTGTCCGGCAGGCTGTTTTCCAACAGCTCCTTACTTGCGTGGGCGAAGGTGTATACCAGCGAGTACGGCGTCACTTCCTGGCATCCGTGGCACTCGAACTCCGATTTGGTGGCGCTCTGCGCTGCGGCAGGCCCAAGCATTGCGTGACCGCTCACAGCCGAGGCGGACTCAACGCTGCCATCTGGACGCACCCGAACCGCCACCATCACATCACCTGCGATCCGCGCCTGTTTCGCTAATGGCGGATAGGACGGCGGGAACAACTTGGTTAGGAGGACCGTGCCTTGGATCGCATCTGAGCTTTGAGTGGATTGCGCGGACCCACTCTTGCCCAAGAAGATGGCTAAGACGGCTGCCAGCAAAGCCGGCGACATGACATGACCCTTCATGCCGGAGATTCTAGACTCATTGCGCACACTAGTAAAAGACGGCAGGTAGATTCTGTTTCAGGACGCCAAGTCCCAAAGCGAAACAGGTAATCGAGAATACTTTTTCTCTATCCTCCGATTCGCAGTACTATACCGGCATGAAAAAACGTGGCGATGTTCTATCGCTTGGATTTGCGTGTTGGGTCGGCACCCTGATGGTGACAATTTCTTCTCTCGCGCCGCGCTGTACAGCACAGCAAATGAAATATCCGCCTGTCGGAAGTGTGGATGGCCCCGCAATTTTCCGTGGCTACTGCGCCCCCTGCCACGGCGTCGACGGAAAAGGACGCGGCCCCGCGGCCCCCGCGCTCAACTCCAAAGTGGCCGATCTCACCCTGCTTACCAAGCGCGCTAAAGGCGAGTTTCCCCGCGACCGAGTCCGAAACATCCTCGAAGGCACTCAGACGCCCGCTGCCCACGGCTCCCACGAAATGCCGGTGTGGGGTCCGGTCTTTCATCAGATTGATGCCGATCAAGATCTGGGTAGCGTGCGCGTGCAGAATCTCGTCGCCTACATCGAATCGCTGCAACGCAAGTAATTCTGAAAGCTCCTGAGAGTGCCTCGTCCAAGCTCCGCTTGGGCGGGGATGTTGACTCGTACTTCAGCCAAAGTCGTCAAGCATCAGTACGGGATATTGACCGATTACCGATTGTCGTCACCAGGGGTCATCGCAATCACTCATCCACGCTTGCGAAATCCGATATCCGCCGTTGCTTTCGAGCGGGCCATTCCTTCCGTTATTATTTATTGGGAGTTTCCATGGCCTTCCCTATCAAAGTTTGCTGTATCTGCTCAGAGGAATTTGAGTTGAAGCCCGACAAGCCGGGTTTCGCTAACCGCTGCCCGGACTGCAGCGCCGAGCCGGCTGAACCCGTGGCCAAGACCCGCAAGGATGCTGTCCAGCGCAAAGCAGACAGCGAAGCCAATGCGGCCCGCCGGGAAGCGATGCGCAACCTGCTTTATCGCAGGGATAGCTAGATGTTTTCGTAGTCACTCATTCCGGCCACGGCCGCCTCGGCTGTGAGATGGCTTACGCGCAGGTGTGAGTTCCATCACATTCTTGCCGGCATTGCTTCAGTAATATCCACCTCAAGTTGATGCCTATACTTTCCAAACTCGCCGCGACCGCGTTGATACTCACTTTCATGGTGGTGCCGGCCGCGGCGCTCGCCTCATGTTCGTTGCCAGGGCCCGAGATTCTCAAACAGCCGAGCACTTGCCATCTTAAGAGCCGTGGCTTCGCGAGCGTAAAAGCAGCCCTACCTGCTCCCTGCTGTCAGCTCTCTTCTGGCCAGCCAGTCCCGGCTTCCGCGCCGACTGGCCCGGTCTCCATAGCCGACGGAACAATTCCGGCCTCCACCGTTTCGAGCGCCGAAGGTCCTTCGCTCTATGCAGAAGTACCCCTGACGGAGGTACTATCACGAGTCTCCGGTCCCGGCCTGCAAGCAATTCTTTGTACCTTTCTAATCTAGGTTTTCCTCCTCGAGCGAGATTCTTCTGCGACGGCAATCCATGAAACCCCATTGCCTTAGATACATCGCACCAGACCGAACCGATTGCAACCGGAGCCGAACTCCTTGGAGGAAATTATGAAGAACATACGCACCAATTTATCGCTGGTCCTGACCATCGTTCTTGCCCTTGTATTTGCTTCCGTCTATCCCGCAGCGGCACAAAACAAACCCGATGTCAGCAAGAAGGAGCTGAAGGTATTACTTAAGACTGCAACACAGCCTGCCGATCACCAGAGGATCGCTGACTACTACCAGCAGGAGGCCGCTCGCTTGACCGCCAGCGCGAAGGAACATCAGGAACTGGCGGCGATCTACGCAGAAGAATCCTCCAAACGCGGCCATGGAAGCCAAGCATGGTACGTCGGTCGAGGGCGTCAGCCATTGCCGTCGCTGGGCACAACTAGAGGTTGAACAAGCCAAAGAAGCGGAAGCTTTGGCCGCGATTCATGAAGGAATGGCGAAAAAAACAGGGAAGAAGTAACTGGCAAGATGCCGCGCCACCCCGAAAGAGGTGGCGCGGTTCTGAACAGTTTGAAAGTGAGATTGTGCTGTCCCGCGCTTCGACCCCAGCCTGGCTCGCCCGCGGACAAGAGTGTCCGCATTTTCTAGCGGAAGGAACTGCCGCAGGTGCTGCAATAGCGTGCGTCGCGGAGAGAGTACTTTCCGCAGTTGGCACACAGCCGTGCTGGTCCAGCCGCCTGGTACGGCGCTACGTAAACTGGTCGGTATTGCGGTTCATCCGTCAGCGCCCAAACCAAGGCGATCACCCATCCGACGACCGTCCATCCGGTAAGCACATTGAGTACGAAGATGCCCCCCGCATTGCGCTTGTTGTGCGCAATGATCGAAGGTAGGAAGTAAGCCAGGGCCATACACAGCAGCGTCATAAGCGTCTCCTGGATTAGTTCTCCGTCACATCCGGAGTTTCGGGCGCGCGCGGCGCTTTCGGGGCTGTCTTTGAAGGCGGCGCTTTGGGCGACTCATCCGAGGGCGGCGTCATTGCCACCGCTGCCCGCTTGCGCAGCTCGATTGTACCGTGTTCGTTGGTAACCACAAGTTGCGGCCCACCGTTGCCGATTGTGCCCGTTGCTGTTGTCTCGTTACCTGAATTGTTCACCTGGAATTGCTCGAAATCCGACTGAACTTCGCCGTCCCGCGTCCGGGCATCAAGATGGAAAGCAGCCTTGTCGGGCAGGAAAATCTGGATGTCGCCGTTGCGATTCTCCACCTGCATGCTGCCCGGCTTTGTCACGTGCAGTTCAACCGCACCGTTTTCGTCCTTCAGGCGCACGTCTCCAACCACTCCATCGAGCACGATGTCCTTTGACCGGGTTGAGAGCCGCACGGGTCCGGTAATGTTCGTGGCCCGCAGATCGCCGGAGTCAAGATCCAAGTCGCCATCGAGCTTGGCAAATTCCATCTCGGTGCGTGAGGTCTTGAAACTTACCGGTTTGGCAATCTTGCTCAACTTGAGCGTCTCGACGAACTCACCGTTAAGCCGCAACGTACCTTTAACGTCGTCAATGGAAATATCGTTGATGTGGCCGTCCACATTCACGTCAGACGAAATCTGCGAAACGTGAGCAGAGCTGCGCTGCAGCGACAAATCCACTTTGCCGTTGATGTCAGTCACATTGACATCGCTCTTCTGGTTGGTGATCTGAACATCGCCGTCGCGGCCCATCACGCTGACGTCGCCCTTGCGGGCGTTGATAGTGACAGAAGCTTTGCGCGGAAGCGAAACTTCCAGATCGGATGTAACCCAGTGGTCTCCGGCGCCGCGGGTGTTGGCATTTATTGTCAAGGTGTGATCGTTGACTGTGATTTGCGGTTTGGTTCCGGCGTTGTATTTTTCGGAGTCCTGCTCGTTCTCGGCGTTCACCCGCTTCCGCACCACCACGCGGATCTTATTGTCATCGGAGCTGTTCACCGTGACCGCGCCACGATCGTTGGTGATTTGCAGACTGCTCCCGGCGGGAAAGTCCTGTTCCAGCCGGTCGTCGAAGTTGTAGGTGTGGCCGAACATGGGGAAGTTGCTGTCGTCGATGTTGATGTCCATCTCATCGCGAATGGCACCCCAGTTGAGGCGCGCGGTCTGGGTAGCAGTCAGGCCCAGGGCTATCAGAAAAATCAGGAGAAAGATTCCACCTGCGCCGATTCCGGCCGGCCGTACTCCGTCCTTTTCCGCCTGACGGTATTCCAAGAACTTTACACCGCCCCACAGAATCAGCAGCAGCGGCCAGAAGCGGGCGAAGACGCGGGCTAGCGAATCCCAGTGCAGCACCCCCATGGTCCCCAACAGAAAGATCACTCCCAGAATGATCAGGACGAGCGGGCCGGCAAGCGATCGTCGCGGCCTTGGCTGCGCGACCGGCGGAGGAACCATGGTTGGGCTAGCCATTGTTCACCTCGGTGGACGGGGGCGGCATTACGCCGCTCGGTCCTGCGGGCGGCTGGATTTCCACGTGACCCGCGCTTGACGCGTTGCCCTGGTAGACCTTGATCAGGCCGATCACGATCAGCAGTGCCGGCCAGGTTCGACCGAATGAGACGATGTGGTCGATCAGAAAAAGAACGCCGAGCACAACCAGAATCGCCGGACCCATCAGGCAGCGTGCGCGGCAGCGGTCGCAGGTGCAACCCGCTCGTTGACCGCCAATGCCCCAGCGCTTTGCGAACAGCCATACGCCGATGCCGATAAGAATCAGCGGCCAGAAGCGGTCGAAGCTGAAAAACAGAATATCCATGGTGTGCAGCAGAAAGAGCACACCTAATCCAACCAGAACGATGGCACCCATGGGCACGTTACTCTTATCGGCGCGCTCGCCGGTGCTGAAGGTGCGGGCCAGACCAAAGGGATCGGGCGGCGCCTGGCCAGTTTGGATCGCCGACGCTGATCGGACGGCATCAATGATTTGGTAGACGTAGAAGAATCCCATGGCAATCCCGAGGAATGGCGCCATGTGGCCACCGCCCGAGATCAGTCCCCATAGAATCCCGACAAAAATCAGCAAGTGGGCTAAGCCCTTGGCATATTGGCCGGTGTAAACGGCGCCCACGCCGTAAGGAAAGAATCCGGCAAGGATTCCGGCCAGAGCAGGGTTGGGACCTCCGCTACGCGGGGGCGGTACAACCCCAGTGGCGATCGCGGCGGCGGAGGAACACTTCCTTCAATGCGGGCCGCCAGGCAGCTCTCGCAATAAATCACTCCATTGACCGACCGCATGCAATTGGCGCACATCGGTTTCCCGCAGGTGCGGCAATACGCGACTGCTGCAACATCAGGATGATTGGCGCAGTTCATGACTCCCTCCTGTACGTGGTAACCATCGCTACAGGCGGCTGATTGGGATAACAGGCGAGCATTGGCTGGCCTTCCCATTGGCTGTAGTTGCGTTCTTGTTTTGGTTCAGGTTGTCCACTGGTATCGTTCTTTTGTTTCTTTTCCTTCTCTTCCGGCTCCGGCTGAACTGGAGCGGCGACTCGCTTCAGCTCGCGGACTCTAGATTCCACTTCGTAAACGAAGCGAATGTTTTCGTAGTACTTCACCACTTTCCCCTTGTTCTCGTAATAGCTGCGGCGCAACGCGCTGGGCCTCAGATCCAGATGGCTCAAGTCGGTGAACTTCACGCCGGCCAGACTCATGGTGATCGACATAGAGAAGAACACCATGCCGAACGACATCGCGAAGCGCGGCTGGCGAGCCATGGCGAAGACGGGGGCAAATACCGGGCGCAACCACCCGGTGAACTGGTTTTTCCAGGAGCGTGTAGCGCTGGCGCTGGAGAGCCGACTTTCCTGCCCGCTGGTGGCGATGAGGATGTTGTGCACCAGATTGGCTGGCGGTTCCACCTCATCGAGCGATTTGAGCCAGCTCCGTCCGGCCTGGACCTCAGCGAAGAATGGACCGCAGACCTGGCATCCCTGAGCATGGGCCTGGAACTGAGCCAGCTTCGACCCGCTAAGGCTGCCTTCCACGGCTTCGCTCAGAAGCCCTTCGAACTCGGCGCACTGCATTGAATTGTTCTTCTCGCCTGGCATCACATCACCTGCTTATAGGTACGTTGTAGAAGGCGCGCAAGTTCCGCTCGCCCGCGGTTAATTCTGGACTTTACGGTGCCCTCGGGCACCTTCAGTACGGTGGCAATCTCACGGTAGTCCATATCCTGTAAGTCCCTTAGAACCACTGCTTCCCGGAGTTCCGGGGACAGTTTTTGGAGGCCCCGGTGGACCATTTCCCGGGTTTCTCGGCCCTGTACCCGGGCGTCCGGTGGAGCCCCCTTGTCCGGAATTTGCTCGCTTAGGGGCATGGCGTCCTCATGCTCGGTGGGCGCGGCATCCAGGGAGTCGGTCATACGGTCCTGCTTCTTTTTACGGAAATTGTCTACCAGCAGGTTCCGGGTAACCGTGGTTACCCAGGTCATGAAGGCGCCCTTATCCACGTCGTAGGAATTGAGCGTCCGGTACATCTTGATGAAAACCTCCTGGGTTAGGTCCTGTGCGTCCTCGGCCGAACCGGCGAAACGATAGCAGATGTTGTAAATCCGCCGGTTATAGCGTTGAACAATTTCCTCCCATGCCACGGCATCGCCGGATAAGCAGCGACGGACAAGCATGGCAGCAACGTGGGCGTCTTCCAACCCGCACTCCCCGGGAACTTATGGTTTTCGTTGCCTGGAAACTCTCTCCGGACGAGCAACCGTTTCCAGGCCTAATACCACAAGGAGTTATACGTCCTTGTGGCCACAAAAGTTCTTGGCGTTAGTAAAGCCAAGGCATTCTAGCAGGCGGGGAAAGCAGCGAAGAAAGGGTGAAATGCGGGTATGTGTGGGAACTAGCGTAGAGACGTTGCATTGCAACGTCTCGGTTCACTGCTGCTACGAGACGTAGCGGAGCTGCGTCTCCACACCGTCCATCATGTGCCTGAATTGTCAGCGATTCTCTGGTTGACTTAGAATTTTAAAAGGGACAGGCAATCATCGCGCGTGGCCACGCGCTTCGCTGTTCAGGCCCGGAATTTGATTCCGGAGGCCTGCATGCTTCAAACCGTTGCAAGGACGCAAGCCCTGTCCGTGTTCCCAAGCCGAATACGCAGATTGCCGAAATGTATCTCGATGAGAAACCATGCTTCCGTCGCGCTGGGGCTTGCTCGGCTTGCGTTCTACCCAGGACTTGCGCTCTGGGCTGCATTCTTGCGCCGCTCCGCGGCTTTATCTAACACGCTATACTTCCTCGCCGGGAACTAACACTTATGAAGCAGATCGCACTTATTTTTGCTTTGCTATCGGGAATGGCCGTGGCGCAGCCAGGTCCGGCTGACTTGATTGCCAATATACCGCGACGCACGACGGTTTCGCTGGACGGAACCTGGAACGCGATTGTCGATCCCTATGAAACCGGATTGCGGGCAAAGTTTTATGAAAACGCGAAAGCGAAAGACGAGACCGATCTGGTTGAGTACAACTTCGACACAGCCGGGACACTGAAGGTCCCGGGCGACTGGAACACGCAGCGCGAGTCGCTGATGTTCTACGAGAATCCGGTGTGGTATCAGCGCTATTTTTCGTATTACAAGCGCGCGAAAACGCGAGTGTTTGTCTACGTTGGGGCCGCGCACTACCAGAGCCGCGAGTTTGGTGGGAGCGCGCTTTACGGAAAACATGGGGATGAACAGACGCGGTTCAGCGAGGAGTATCAGGCCGGACTTTACCGGCATCAGCTGGCTTCCCTGCGGAAGACGCCGGCGTTGGTTGGGATGTCGCCCTGGGTACTGATGGATTTTCGTTCGCCGCGGCGGTTTTTGCCCGGGGTGCAGGATTTTCACAACCGGAAGGGGTTGGTTTCGGATAAGGGGCAGAAGAAGCAGGCGTTTTATGTGCTGCAGAAATATTATGAAGAGTTGAAGTAGGTCAGCAGGTTGGAACACAAGGCTCCTCGGCTTCGCTCGGGATGACAGTTCTTTTTTGTGGTGACAGGAGAGTGCATGAAATATCGCAAGCTGGGACGGACCGGGTTTGAAGTTAGTGACATGGCGCACGGGCTTTGGGGCATGGGGGGATGGAGCGGATCCGATGACGCTCAGTCAGTGCAGGCCTTGCAACTGGCGGTGGATCTGGGCTGCAATTTCTTCGATACAGCGTGGGCTTATGGCGATGGAAAGAGCGATGCGCTGCTCGGGGATTTAATCGCGAAGAATCCGCATACAGCGTTTGTACGCGGCTTCCAAGATTCCTCCCAAGAATCTGAAGTGGCCGGCGTCTGCCAAGGATAGGTATCGCGACGTCTTTCCTGCGGACCATGTTCTCGAATACGCCAACTTGATTTTGAAGCAGTTGAAGACGGAGTCGATTGACCTGCTGCAATTGCATGTGTGGGACGACAGTTGGGTGGATGATCCGGAATTTCGGACGACGGTAGAGAAATTAAAGAGTCAGAAGCTGATAGGCGCATTCGGTTTGAGCCTGAATCGTTGGCAGCCCGAGAACGGGATTAAAGCCATCCATACCGGATTGGTCGATGTGGTGCAGGTGATCTACAACGTATTCGATCAGGCGCCGGAGGACGAGTTGTTTCCGGTTTGCCAGGAGTTCAATGTCGGAGTCATTGCGAGAGTGCCGCTTGATGAGGGTAGCTTGGGTGGAAAGTTGACGGCGGAGACGCAGTTTCCGGAGAGTGACTGGCGGTCCAAATATTTCGGTGCGGAAAATTTGGGACAAACTCTGCCACGGGTGGAAAAGCTAAAGCAGATGTTGCATGAGGGAATGAGTTTGCCGGAGATGAGCCTGCGGTTTATTTTGTCGAACCCCGTGGTCAGCACGACCATTGTGGGAATGCGGAAGCCAGAACACGTGCGGCAGAATGTTGCTGCCAGCGATGCCGGACCCCTGGATTCCGGGTTATTAAAGAGTTTGAAAGGGCATCGGTGGGACCGGCGGCCTAAGGCTTGGTCGGATTAGTAGGTTGCGAAGAGGGTAGGGGATTCCTCGGCACAAACTACCCACCTCAGGATGACAGTGAGTAATGGACTAATGGCCGGAGATGGCTCCTTCGGTGGTGATACGGCTGGCTTTACTGATTTCCTGGGTCACCTTGGCCATCACTTCGGAGTTGCCGACCGGTTCTTCGGCGGAAATGACGGAACTCGCGGCCAGAGTGAACTGCATCGCGTCTTCCTGCCGGTCGAAGTATAGGACCACCTGGTTTGCTGCCATGAAATCACCTCTGCTAATTTCGTCCATCATAAGCTGAATTGAACGGCGGGAAAGGATACTTTCTTGGTGCCTCCCTGGGCGCCGAGATCTTTCTCGACTTTCTCCCTTGTTTCGCTTTAACGGGTCACGGAATTGCGGGTTTTCCAAGCTAGTTTTTTTAGTTTTCAGCTTTCGTTCTCAGGTGAGAAAACCGTGGGAACGGGGTCGGCCATCCAAGTGCCACGGTGACCCTATGAGACGACTTCTTGTATTCCCAGTTCTTCTGGTCTTCGGTAGTATCGCGTGGGCCCAGCAGGTGCCGGATAGTATGTCCACGAATGATCTGATTGCTTGGTCGGGCATGCAGACTCCGGAGCCGGTGCCCCCGGCGGCACAAAATACCACACCTGATCCGAAGCCCGAGACCCAGCCTGATAGCCAACCAGTTGCCGCTCCCGACGCGGATGCCAATGCCAGTGTTCACACCGTGACTGGAGCCATCAGCAAAGATGGCGATTCTTACGTGCTGAAAGTGTCGGACACCACCTCTTACAAGTTGGATGATCAGGACAAGGCTAAGCAGTTCCAGGGGCAAAAGGTCAGAGTTACTGGGCAGGTCGATCTGAACAATAACCAGATTCACGTGCAGAAGATCGAGCCGCTGGTGTAATCCGCTCGGGGCGGAGGTGCTACATTTAAGGGTTCATGTCCGCCCCCAACTCCCGATTCGTAAAAGCCTGCAAAGCGCAGCCCGTAGACCGCACTCCGGTGTGGTTTATGCGGCAGGCGGGTCGCTACATGCCCGAGTACCGGGCGGTTCGTAAGCAATATTCCCTGATTGAGATCTGCAACCGGCCCCAGGTTGCGGCCGAGGTGACCATTACAGCCGCTGAGGCTTTGGGCGTAGATGCGGCCATCATTTTTGCCGACTTGTTGCTTCCGCTCGAAGTGATGGGCATGCCCTTTCATTTCTCTCCGGGGGAGGGGCCGGTCATCGAAAAGCCTTTGCGTGATGCCGAGTCTGTCGCCGCTCTTCGGACCGATCGTGCTAGCGAGTTGGGATATGTCTCCCAGGCCGTGCGGTTGGTGGCCGACCATTTCGGTGAGAAGTTGCCGGTGATTGGGTTCTGTGGCGCACCATTCACTCTGGCCAGCTACATGATCGAGGGTGGAAGTTCGCGAAATTTTCTGCATGCCAAGAAGATGATGTATTCGTCTCCGGCCGTGTGGGATGAGCTCATGCGCAAGCTGGTCAGCGTGGTCGCGGAATATTCGATCGCGCAGGTGAATGCAGGGGCGGACGTGATCCAGGTATTCGACAGCTGGGTGGGATGTCTTAGCGTCGAAGACTATGAACGCTACGTGCAGCGCTGGACGGGCGACTTGGTGAAGCAGATTCAAACCGCGGGTGTTCCGGTGATTTATTTCGGCACGGATACGACCGCGCTCTTGCCGTCGATGAAACAGAGTGGTGCTGAGGTGATCGGAGTCGACTGGCGAGTGCCAATTGATGAGGCCTGGCGCAGTATGGGGATGAAGGACGCGGTGCAGGGAAACCTTGATCCGGTGCTATTGTTTGCCAGTTGGAAGGAGTTGAAATCGCGTGCAGAGGAGATTCTGCGACGTGTGGGCGGGCGCCCGGGGCACATCTTCAATTTGGGGCACGGGGTTTTGCCCGAGACTCCGGTCGAGAACGTTAAGGCATTGGCTGCGTTTGTCCAGGAGCGTTCTGGGGGAAAGGCTTGAGCAATCCCAAGCAGGCGGTTCTCTTGTTGGCCCACGGCAGTCCGGATTCAGTCGACGAGATTCCCGAATTTTTGCTGCAGATCACCGGTGGTCGTCCTCTATCGCCACCGGTAATTGAAGAAGTGCAACATCGCTACGGGTTGATTGGGCGATCTCCCCTGACGGTGTTGACCCTGCAGCAAGGGCGCTTGCTTTCGGAAAAACTGGGGATGCCAGTCTACGTCGGCATGCGCAACTGGAAACCCTACATTGCCGATGCGATCAAGGCGATGGTGGGTGATGGGGTGGAGCGTGCGGTTGTGATCTGCATGGCTCCGCAGAATTCGCGTACCAGCGTTGGACTTTACCGATCTGCGCTCAGCCGCAATGGAGAGCCACCCTTTGCGGTCGACTTTATCGAGGCCTGGCATGATCATCCTTTATTGGTGAAGGCTTTTGCCGAGAAGTTTGTTGCCGGTTATGCCCAGGCTTGCGGCGAGGCTGGGACGAAACTGCCGGTGATTTTTACCGCCCACAGCGTTCCGCAGCGGACGATTGCGGAGGGCGATCCGTATGAGCAGCAGACTAAGGAGACGGCGGCGCTGGTGGCGCAGACGGTTGGACTCGGGACCGATGACTGGAGTTTTGCTTTCCAAAGTCAGGGAATGTCGGGCGGAGCGTGGCTGGGGCCTACGGTGGAAGACGCCATGGTTGGTTTGAAGGCTAAGGGGCACTTGGGAGTATTTGTGCAGCCGGTGGGATTTCTTTGCGATCACGTGGAAGTGTTGTACGACATTGATATTGGATTTCAGAAATTTGCCAAAGAGCAGGAAATGCGACTTTGGCGGGCGGAGTCGTTAAATGATTCTGTGTCGTTGACTGCGGCATTGGCGGAGATTGTGCGGGGCCGTGGGTAGGGAAGACGGGCGAAGGCGCTCCTCCGCACACGGCTTGTCTTCCTCCTATTCGAAATGAAACGGGTTGCCATTATCGGCGGCGGGGTCTCGGGACTGGCTGCCGCTTTTTCCTTGGAGCAGGCTCGCCGGTCGGGCGCGGCGGTTGAGTATCAGTTGTTTGAGGCTGGTTCGCGGTTGGGCGGGGTATTGCTTAGCGAACGCGTCGACGACTGCGTGGTCGAGGCGGGGCCGGATTCCTTCCTTACTGAAAAAACCTGGGCGGCGGATTTCTGCCGCGAGATAGGGATCGGCGATCAACTGATCGGCTCGAACGATTCCGCTCGGAAGACTTACATCCTGCGGAAGGGACGTCTGGTGCTGATGCCCGACGGACTGATGTTCATGGTGCCGACCAAAATCCTGCCGGTCGTTGCGTCTTCGCTTTTTTCTTTCTCTACGAAATTGCGGATGGCCCGGGAGTGGTTTCATCCGGTTAGCAAACCAGATGGTGACGAGTCGGTTGCGGCATTGGTGGAGCGGCACTACGGGCGCGAGATGGTCGACCGGCTGGTGGATCCACTATTGAGCGGAGTGTACGGCGGGCGATGCAAAGCACCTCAGTGTGAGGGCGGTACTGCCGCGGTTCGCCGAAATGGAAGCAAACTCCGGCAGCCTGGGAAAAGCGATGCTGGCGGCGCGAAAGAAGGCGCCGGGCGGCGCGCGCAAGCCTTTGTTCACGACGCTCAAAGAGGGCATGCAGCAGATCAGCGATGCCATGGTGAAGCAATTACCGGCTGCAAGCGTGCGATGTGGGGTTGCGGTGGAGATATTGCGTCCAGGTGCAGACATCTGGACGGTTGTGGCAGGCAGTGAAACGTCCTTGTTTGATGGGGTGATCGTGGCTGTGCCGGCACAAAGCGCAGCGCGCATTTTGCAGGGTGTGAGTAGTGGTCTTGCCAATGAACTTCGCGGCATCGAATACAGTTCGTCGGTAACGGTGGCCCTGGGATACGGGCCTGAGGTGCGCAAGGCGTTGCCTCCGGGATTTGGATTTCTGGTTCCGCGGGCCGAAGGTAAGCGGATGATGGCTGCGACCTTCGTGCATAACAAATTCGACCATCGTGCGCCGGCGGATAGGGCTCTGGTTCGTTGCTTCCTTGGAGGGCGCCAGGATGAGCCGATATTGGATATATCGGAAACGGAAATCACCGGGATCGTCCGCGATGAATTGCGGGAGATCTTGGGGATCACGGCTGAGCCTTTATTCAGCCGCGTTAATAAGTGGCGCGAAGCGATGGCGCAGTACAACGTGGGGCACCTTGACCGCCTGCAGCGCATCGAGGCGCTACGTCTGAAATCCGTCACCCTGGCATTGGCGGGAAATGCTTATCGCGGCATTGGCGTGCCGGACTGTATCCGCTCTGGGCGCGAAGCGGCTTTGCAGATAATGAACGTGCTTGGGGCCGTACCAGTTTCTGCGTGATTTCCCGCTTCGAACACGAAGCGATCACTCACCAAGTAGGTCGCGATCGAGCATGCCGCGATGGAAATACCATTGCTGACCAAGTAATGGAGATGAAGCTTTGCGACAAGAAGGCTCATCATCCCGATGTTGCCGGCGATTGAAAAAGTTCCGGTGGTGAGATTGAATTTCAGAAATCGCCAGCGAAGTCTGGTTGGCTTCCGGTCTGCCCAGGTGTAGCGTTCGTGCCAGAGATAGTTGTGAATGATCGCGGTCTCGACCGCCAACGCCGTGGCCAGCACGTAATGAATTTTCAGCAGGCCGGTCATGAGCGTTAGCACTGCCAGCTGCAGGATAATACCCCCCCACCAACCGCATTGAACTTCAACCAGCGGGTTGCGCTCACGGCAGCTTTTCCTCCTGATATAGACGATAGGTATTTTTGGCGGTGAAGAAGATCAACATCGTGGACATGCCTGCCAATCCGATTGCGCCTCCCGCGTCGAAGAGACGATAGCGACCGTGTAAGACGATCGGCCAGCGAAAGAGGGCCAGGTTTCCGATCGCCAATAGGATCCTCAATTCGGTGGGACCGAAGCTCCAAAAGGAAAGTTGGAATTCACCCAGGGTGTAGGTGGCCAGGTAGGACTGGATCGATAGCAGCAGGAATGTGACTAGCAGGCCGATTGCGATTGCGGGATGCATGTATCCCGAGAGAGCCAGACCACCCATGAGTGCGAGTGATCCGAAACTGTCGATCATGTGGTCGACATAAAAGCCATAACGCGGGCGCTGACGGTTGCGGACTCGGGCCAGGGTACCGTCGAGGCTGTCGCCCAGCCAGTTCAGGAATAAGAATCCTATGACTGCCAACAGCCAGAGTTTGTTCAGACGCGCCAGGGCATAGCCGACCCCCGCCATCAGTTGGGCGGCTGCACCTAGGAGAGTCAGGCGATCGGGAGTGACACTCTCGGGAAGGCGGCGAGCGACCCGGATGAGGAAGTTTTTCTCAGCGTCCGCGAGCGGGCTTTGGTTGATTCGGGCTGCGTTTGAGAACCGAAGCGATGAGCCTGCCATAGCAACTCCTGACCTACTGCGGCAATTTGCCCCGAAAAGGCGGCGCCCGCAATGCTCTGGCGATAAAACGATTGTCGTCTGCTATCTATTGCTGTATCAACAAGATGCGGACATGGATCATCTCGCTTCTTGGATCGCCGCGCGCAGTTCCTGAACTGCCCAGCTAACCTCTGCTTCGGTAATGACAGCAGGAGGGGCCAGCAGCAGATGGTCGCCGGAGGTCCCGTCGATGCAGCCTTGCATGGGGTAGACCAGCAGGCCACGGGCGAAGGCGGCTTGTCCGACTTTGGCGGCGAAGTTGAGATCGGGGGGAAACGGGCGCTTGCTGGCTCTGTCGGCCACGAACTCCAGTCCCCAGAGCAGGCCGATGCCGCGGACGTCACCCACCGCCTTCAGGTCGCGAAGGCTCTCCAGGGACGAGCGCAGCGTGGTGGCTATGCTGCCGGCCTTTTCAGAGTCCGCGGCCTGCACCAGATTTTGTGACTTTAGAACCTTTAGTACCGCACGGCCCGCCGCGAGAGAAATCGGGTGGGCGTTGTAGGTGAAGCCGTGGAGAAAGGCGCCCGATCCGGAAATGATGGCCTGAGTCACTTTCTTGCTGGCAATCACCGCGCCTAAGGGGGCGTAGCCACTGGAGAGTCCCTTGGCGGCGACCAGGATGTCGGGGGCTACGTTCCAGTGGTCGACGGCAAAGTTGCGGCCGGTCCGGCCCATGCCGGTCATCACCTCGTCCGCTATAAACAGCAGCCCTTGCTCGCGGCAGATTTCCGAGATGCTGTGCAAGTATCCGGGCGGAGGCAGGGCCGCGCCGAGAGTTGCTCCACTTACCGGTTCGCAAATGAAGGCCGCGGCTTCGCCGTCCGCGGCGTTGATGGCATCGGACAATTCCCGCGCGTATTCCTGTCCGCAGTTGCGGCAGCCATCACTGCAATCTTTCTCGCAACGGTAGCAGTAAGGGATTCCGATGTGCGCGAACTCGCGCACCATGGGCAAATAGATTTCGCGGCGCCGCTTGTTGCCGGAGACCGATAGCGCGCCGAGAGTCGATCCGTGATAGCTCTGAGTGCGGCTCAGGATTTGATGGCGCTTGGGTTGGCCGGCCTCCACCTGATATTGACGGGCTAGTTTGAGCGCGGTTTCGATTGCTTCTGACCCGCCGCTGGTGAAGTAGACGGCTCCTTCGCGAAAGTTCTCCCCCGCGAATTCCAAAAGTTCTCTCGCGTAGTCTTCGGCAACCGGGGTGGTGAACTGGCTGCTGTGCACGAACTCCAGTTGCTTTGCCTGTTCCGACATCGCGGCAGCGATCCCTGCGGCTCCGTGGCCGATGAAGTTCACTGCAGCCGAACCGGAGAAATCCAGGTAGCGCTTGCCGCTAGCGTCGTGGACGTAGACGGCTTCGCCGCGGACCGCGGTAGGGAAGGTTTTGCGGAAGGAACGGAGAAAGACGGCTGAGTCAGGCACGAACCGGATTATCCGGGGAGGAGTGAAGGACTGTCAAAAAGCACGTCTTTAGTCACAGAGGGCGCAAAGGACAGAGGGCGTATAGAATGAGGCGAATCCACGCCTTTCGCGTCGTCGCTTGACAGGAAAACTGCCGGGCAGCGACACTGCTCGGTCATCAACAAGTCTCCGCGGAGAGTTCATGATCCGAAAAGCGTTGGTTCTATTTACTTGCCTTACTTCTACCCTGGCGTTCTCCCAGGCAACTACTCCTGCCAAGACAACTTACATTCTTGCAGGCCGTTTATTTGATGCCACAAACGAAAGTGTTCGTGAGAACCAAGTGGTTGTTATTGAGGGTGAGCGGATCAAGACGGTGGCGTCGGCGGCGAGTGTGAAGATTCCGGCAGGTGCGACTGTGGTCGATCTTTCAAAAGCTACGGTGCTACCGGGATTGATCGACTGTCATACCCACCTCGGATCCCGTTCCGACCGATACGATGAAATTTACGACTTCAAAATGACGCCGTTCGACAGTGCCTTCTCCGGCGTCGTTAACGCACGTAAGACTTTGGAAGCGGGATTTACCACGGTGCGGGATGTCGGTTCGCTGCCCTTTCTCGCAGTCGATTTGCGGAATGCGATCAATGAAGGCTATGTGCCCGGCCCTCGGATCGTGGCCAGCGGGCCAGGCATTTCGATTACCGGCGGGCATGGCGATCTGAACAATTATTCTCCGCAGACGCGGGTCACGATGTTTCCGGAGGAACGCGACTATGGTATCGCCGACGGAGCTGACCAGCTTCGGCAAACTATTCGCGCGCAGGCGAAGTACGGGGTCGACGTCATCAAGATCCTTGCGACGGGTGGGGTGCTCTCTAAGGGCGACAAGCCTGGAGCCCCACAATACACGTTGGAAGAATTAAGAGTGGCGGCTGAAACTGCGCATATGACTGGACGTAAGATCGCGGCGCATGCTCATGGAGCGGAGGGAATCAAGAATTCCATTCTGGCGGGGATTGATTCCATCGAACATGCCAGCCTGGTCGACGATGAGGGCATCCGCCTGGCAAAGGAACACGGCACATACTTTGTGATGGATATCTATAACGACGACTACATTCTGAACGAGGCTCCAAAGTTTGGTCTGTCCCAGGAAAAGGTCGACAAAGAGCGCGGCGTGGGGCGATTGCAGCGTGAGAATTTCGAGAAGGCATTCAAGGCGGGAGTGAAGATGGCGTTTGGCACCGATGCTGGAGTTTATCCGCACGGCGAGAATGCCAAGCAGTTTTCCTACATGGTGAAATATGGAATGTCGCCGGCGCAGGCGATTCGCGCGGCTACGTTCAATGCTGCTGATTTGATTGGACGCTCGCAGGACGTGGGTACGATTGAAGCTGGGAAGTATGCCGACATCATTGCAGTTGAGAGTGATCCCATGGCGGATGTGCGGGCTTTGGAACACGTTAGTTTTGTGATGAAGGGTGGCGCGGTGGTTAAGGATGCGCGGAGCGGGGTGCATCCGGTTTCCGGAAAATAGCTTGCTAGATTTTCCGGGTAGGGTGAAAACACAGGGTCCTTCGACTTCGCTCGGGATGTCAATTTGATTTACCAATGGAAGGAAGCAGCGGATCGTTACGAATTTGAACCAACCATCGTAACCAAGCTGGGCTCTTTTCCCGTGTAAAATCGCTGATAGTGGCGGAACCCTCTTCTTCAGCAAATCCTTTCAGTCCGTTTTCGCGGGCCCTACGACTACTCCGTCCATCCCACCAGCACAGCGCATTCTCCGCCACGGTGTTGCTGATGGTGATGGTGATGTTGTCGCGAATTATTGGCTACGTACGCGAGCTTTACATTGCATGGGCGTTCGGGGCCAACAAGATGACCGACGCTTACAACGCCGGGTTCACCATCCCTGATTGGGTCAATTATCTGGTGGCCGGAGGCACCGCCTCGATCACTTTTGTTTCGATTTACAGCCGCTTCCTGGCGGAGAAGCGCGAAGCCGACGCGCAGAAGACCTTTTCCATCATCATCACGGTCATGACTTCGGTGCTGCTGGTTGGAATTGCTCTGGCCGAAATTTTCACTCCGCAATTGAATCACTGGATGTTTGGCGGGTTCAACGAATCACAACTCGCCCTCTGCAATCACCTGACCCGGATCCTGCTGCCGGCGCAAATATTCTTTTACGTCGGCGGAGTAGTTTCAGCGGTGTTGCTGACGCATCGTTTGTTTTTGCTTCCAGCACTCGGTCCGTTGATCTACAACCTATTCATCATCTTGTCGGGGGTGCTGTTCTCGCGACAATTGGGAATAGCATCGCTGGCTTATGGCGCGGTTGCCGGCGCGTTTCTCGGCATCTTTCTGATCAGCGCCATTGGTGCGGCGAGAAAGGGAATCGGCTATCACATCTCTTTCGAAGTGAAAAATCCTGCCTTTCGGGAGTGGGTGAGGCTTTCTGTGCCGCTGATGGTTGGCGTTTCGCTGGTCAGCGCCGACGACTGGATTCTGCGCCACTTTGCTTCTGATTCCGCGGGCGCCATAAGCCGACTCAACTATGCCAAGCGGCTGTTTCTGGTGCCGATTGCAGTACTGGGCCAGGCAGCGGGGCAGGCTTCGTTTCCATTTTTTGCGCGTCTGTATGGGGAAAAGCGGTTTAAGGAATTCGCCGGCACCGTAAACAACTCCGTTTCGCGGCTGGCTTCACTCTCGTTGCTGGCGAGCGGATTCATGATTAGCGCGGCGCTGCCTTTGATCGACCTGGCATATCGGCGCGGACACTTCCAATTCCTCGATTCCCAGGTCACAGCCCTCTACTTCTCGTGGTTCTCAATATCGTTAGCGCTGTGGGCGGCGCAGTCGCTTTACGCAAGGGCCTACTACGCTTCCGGCAACACCTTGATTCCCATGCTGGCTACGACTTTGATATTCGTCGCCTCGCTACCCATGTATGCCGGATTGCATCGGGCCCTCGATACTACCGGTCTGGCGATTGCCTCCGATATCGGGATCACTATAAATTGTGTGGCGATTGCATTGCTGCTTCACCGCCGCGGACTGGTGCCGTTTAGTGGGTTGCATTGGGCCGAACTTGGCAAGACGGCGATCACTACTGTCGTCGCTTCCGCGTTGGCCTACAAAGTGGGAAGTCTGGTGAAGCTCGTGGGCGGCCGGGTAGCAGACCTGGAATCCTTGGCGCTCACCACCATGACATTTTCTGGGGCGGTCGCCGCCGGGCTCTGGATCACAAAGTCGAAACTGCTAGACGACTTGCGCCGGCGAAAACCCGCAATCGATTCGGAAGCAGCCGAACAACAAGCGGAGACTTCGGGCGCGGGAGTCGAATCCTGATTTGGCGCTAACAAGGTCGCAAGCCTCAAAGAAGCGGCAACCCGGTCGTTGCACGCTCATTTGAGGCTTGGAAACGGAGAGGAAACTTTGTTTTTGTCCCGGGTTTTGGCACCCGAAACTGTTATAGAAAATCTAAGGCCGTTACCGATCAGGTTCCATCAGGTAATGACTGTATTTTGGGTGTAGTTTTGTTATGCACAAGTTGTTGAAAATGTGGGCTTCATTTCTGGGCTTCATCTCAATGGTTATCTTGGCAGGTGCGCGAACTATCTGTTTAATCTCGGCAGGAGAAAAATTATGAGGCTTACGAAACTCACCCTGGCTTTGACGTTTTCGTTGTTCATGGTGGCTTGCAGCAGCAAGCCCTCAGATACAGCTTCCGACAATGACACTAAGTCCCCGGACTCATCGGACACGTCTTCAAAGTCCTCGTCGACGATGTCGAAGATGAAGGCTGCGATCTCGAATCCCATGGTTGTACCGGCTGGGACCGTGCTTACGGTCCGGCTGGGCGAGACGCTAGGTTCGAAGGCCAGCCAATCGGGGCAGGCTTTTTCGGGAACCGTGGCGACGTCCGTGGATGTGGACGGCAAGACCGCAATACCTTCAGGCTCGACAGTGACAGGGACGGTTGTGCAGGCGGCGCCGCTAGGACGCTTTAAGGGTGGGGCCGTTTTGTCGTTGAAGCTCACGTCGGTCAACGTCGACGGAAAGGAGCAAGCCATTCAAACTGCTGCTCTGATTCGCACCGAGAAGGGAAAAGGTAAGCGCACCGCTACGATGATTGGTGGTGGCGCTGGATTGGGAGCATTGATTGGCGGACTCGCGGGTGGCGGTAAGGGCGCGGCCATTGGAGCTGTCGCCGGAGCCGGCGCGGGCACGGCCGGCACAGCGTACACCGGAAACAAGGAAATTGTGCTGCCGGCGGAATCCGCTGTTTCGTTTAAATTGCAGGAGGCTTTGGAAGTTAAGTAAGCGCTGCCATCGTGTCCTTGGTGCGTGTATGACGCGTTTAACCACTAAGGACACGAAGGTGCGCGAAATAAAATCCACGACGTTTTAATTTCGACCGCTTCAATTCTCTCGCATCCCCATCTAGACTGATTGGTTGCCCTCATCTCTGGAGAGTCTATGTCTACCCATCGCACGAATCCTCTTTCTTATTTGTCTGATCAGTTGCTGGAAATAAAAACCAAGGGCACCTATTTCCGTCTGCGCGTGCTCGAAGATGAGCAGGCTGCCGAGTGTACGTTCGACGGCAAAAAAGTCATCAACCTGGCGTCGAACAATTATCTCGGGCTGACGACCCACCCCAAGCTGCGCGAAGCGGCGTTAGAGGCTACCCGCAAGTACGGTGTGGGTTCTGGTGCGGTGCGGACCATTGCCGGGACGATGAAGATCCACATGGAATTGGAAGAGAAGATTGCGCGCTTCAAGAATGTAGAGGCATGCGTCGTATTTCAGTCGGGATTCGCGGCCAATGCGGGCACCGTGTCAGCTGTGCTCGGCAAAGACGATTTCATTATTTCGGATAGTCTGAATCACGCTTCGATTATCGATGGCGCGCGGCTGTCGCGGGCGAAAATTCTGGTTTTCCGGCACAAGGACATCTCGCATGCCGAGGAGCAGCTGGCGAGTGTGAAAGATCAGCCGGGTAAGAAATTGCTTATTAGCGACGGCGTTTTTTCCATGGACGGCGATATTGGTCAGCTTCCGGGTCTGTGTGCCCTGGCTGAAAAGTACGGCGCAATCATGATGGTGGACGATGCGCATGCGTCCGGAGTGCTCGGCCGCAACGGACGCGGCACGGTGGACCACTTCGATGTGCACGGCAGGGTCGATATCCAGGTAGGAACGTTGTCGAAGGCGATCGGAGCGCGAGAAAGCGGCCAGGGATCGAGCAGCACAACTCGAGCCCAAACTGTCGCGATTGACGATAGAGGTGCGAGGCAATGCGCGCGCTCTCACGGTGTCCCGCAATGGCGTCGCGATGAGCGAAGCCACCTGGGGAACGGCCAATCCCATCGACCCGGGCACCTATGAATTTGAGGCCAAGGCCCCAGGTCGTCAGGCTTGGAGGTCGACGGTGACGGTAGCGCCCAACGGCGCGAAAGTCGTGGTCACCGTGCCCGAGCTCACGCCCACGAGCCCGGTGTCGACAGCTGCCTCCCGAAGCATCGGCTGTGAAGACGACGCCCCCCTCCAGCAAGCAGATGACGCGGCGTCGGCGCACGCCGACGCGCAAGCGAACCCCGGGAGCACCCAACGCATTCTGGCCATCGTGGGGGCCGGCGTGGGGGTCGCTCTTTTAACAGGCTCGGCCGTTTACGTCGGGAAGGCCAAGTCGACCAACGATGAATCCTATCAACATGGGAACTGCACGGGGAATGCGTGCAGTCCGGATGGGCTCCCTGTTCGTCAACTGGCATCCTCGCAGGCGCGGACGGCGACCATCCTGTTCGGCGTGGGCACGGCAGCGCTCGTCGGCGGCGCGGTGCTCTGGTTCACAGCGCCGAAAGCGGAGCCCGTTACGGTAGGGCTAAGCTTCGGGCCCCAACAGATTGCGGTGACGGGCACATGGTGATCATGGGGCCGAGCTTGCGAATCGCACGATGGCTCCTGGTCGCCGGCTTGGTTGCGACCCAGGTAGGCTGCGGAACCTTGCTGGGGATCGAGGACGGATACTTGGACGACGGCGGTGCGGTTCTAGCTGACGCGAGCGTCGACGCGCGGCCTTTGGATGCTCGCATCGATTCGCCGAGCGATCGAACGTCGGGCAACGACGTCGCGGATGTCTCGCGCGATGCGAAAGATGCCTCGGTGGTCGGCGATGAGCTCGGTGAGCCCCCCGACGCGAGTTTAGCCGAGGAGGCCGGTGCGATCGGAGTCGATGCGGCAAAGCAAGGCGATGCCACGACGGACGCGGTTGCTGATGCGGAAATGCGCTCACTTGCGATGGAGTAGTGCCGGCGGTGGGCGCGGTCTTGCGGGCTGTGCGGTCACTACGTGTGCAACGCGGATGGCTCGTCCACCTCGTGCCAAGACCCTGGTCTGAACGCGTGCGGCGGGTGTGGGGCGTTGGCCGCAGCACCAGATGGTACCTGCGGACAATGTGGCAATACGCGTGCGCTGTGGACAAGAAGTCTGTCTCTTGTAGCGATCCGGGCAAGAATGCCTGCGGTGGTTGCGGCGTACTTGAGCAATCCTCCGAATACCTCGTGCGGCTCCTGTGGCGACTGGGCATGCGCACCGGACAAGGCGAGCGTGAAGTGCAGCGGTGCGAACGCCAATGCCTGCGGCGGGTGCGGGGCGATCACCAACGCGCCGGGCACGCCGTGTGGCCAATGCGGCCAGTACGCTTGCAGCCCCGACAAGTCGACCACGTCGTGCAGCGACCCCGGCAAGAATGTGTGCGGTGCATGCGGGACGCTGAGCGGCACCTTGGGCGCGGCATGCGGCAGCGGCAATTGCGGCAAACTCGCGTGTTCCACCGATGGAAAGTCGCTGGTATGCACGGGCGCGAATCCGAACGCGTGCGGCGGGTGCGCCGCACTCACGCCGGCCGGTGCCGCCCCCAGCGCGAGCTGTGGCTCGTGCGGTCGTACGTGGATGTGCAACGCCGACAAGGTTTCCCTCTCGTGCGCCGGAACGCCGCCCAACGCTTGCGGGGGGTGTTCGGCCGTCACGGGAACTCTCGGCGCCTCATGCGGAAACTGCTCGACCAACGTTTGCGGCAGCGACAAGAATTCGCTGGTCTGCCAAAAGCAATGCACGGGCTCTCAAGTTTGTTACAGGGCGCGTGCCGCACAGCCAATTGCACGGGCGTTCCTTGCGGGTCACCGGACGGCATTGGGGGAACGTGCGGTTGCGCAGTAGGCGCTTGCGTGGGGAATCTGCAAAACCGCCGACTGCAGCGCTGCGAACAGCTGTGGGCAGGCGGATGGCGTCGGCGGAACGTGCAAGGGTGCGGCGGGACATTGCTCGGCGCCGAACCGTCATTGCGTTTGACTCGTGCGTTTGCAACAAGGCCACCCTTTCGTGTCCTGGTGGCGTGACCGCCTGTTCGTCGTGGGATTCCGAGTCCAACGATCTCAGCACGAAGGATGGATCATCAAAGAGTCTCAAGGTTCGGCTAGCCTGAGTTATTCGGGCGGCCGCTTGGCCATCAACGTCGCGGCCGATGGGGTTCACGGTGGTTCTGTGAAGGTCTATGTTCCGCTCGCCCCAGCCCAGCGACAGCCACGCTTCCAACGGCGCGGCGAACGTTTCCAACAAGGTGGTCTCTTTCAAGGTCGATGCCAGCCCCTACTCTGCATCCCTGGAAGATCACATCGCCCTCTACCCTTCGTTCATCAACGCGAACGGGTCGTATCAGTACGACAGCGACAAATACATCGATCAACCCATCACGTGACCGGCAACGACACCCTCTCGCTCAACCCACAAGAATACCTAGACTTCGAGATAGCCTTTCCATTCGACTACCAAGGGGTCATCTACATCGACTCTGTTGAGATTCGTTGATGCTGGCGCCTCGCCCACGGGCCCTCCCGCGGCGGCGTGCTGCCGATAAACCAACCAGGGAAATGACGCCCCGGTGTCACAGGAGTCGTATCGCCCCATCTTGTCGCGAGCGGCGGACGTGCAACTGGTCGATGCGCCATCCCTTCCTCAGGGGGACGATGGATTGCTCGATGCGTTCCCGGATCTGAAGGTCGAGGATCCTCTCGACGCTCCGGCAAACTAGATACGTGCGCTATTGCACGCCAGCACCAGGCTGTCAGGCATCTACCAGGTGACGGTCACACCGGCGTTGAACGAATTGATTACCTGCGACTCGCCCTCCCACCAGCGGGATTCGGCACGGAAGTAGTCGAGCGCGCCATGAAGATAGTTGGTCATGTGGTAAACCAGCACGGCCAGACGCCCATCTGTGACTTGAGCACGCTCTTACTGGGTTGCATCGTCGCCGGATCGAAATACATCTGAAATCGATATCAGCACCGAGTTGGTGCACGCGCGTGATGCCCCAGCCCAGGTTCAGATCCACGTTGCCCAAAACGAATTGCGATTGCACATAGACGCCATCGAACGTTCGTAGTTGTTTCGAACCGATGTACGCGCCAGAAAACGCGGCGTCTACCAACGTATCGTCCGCAGCCATGAAATACGTCGTACCGACGCCTTGCCCATAGTGCCCAGCGACGCCGAGGTGAACTGGGCCCACCTCTAAGCGCGCACCACCACCCCCGCCGTACACCGTTGCGTCTTCGGAGTTACTGGGGTTGTATAGCTTTTGATAGGCACCGTTGGCGAAAACATGAAGGCTCGCCTGCTTGCCGAAATCGGCGTCGAACGTGAGTTCGGCTTCGGGGCGGCCCCATTTGGCGCGCGTCCAATAGAGAGCGAAGAGAGTACTGGGATCGAAGGATGACCGGATAGCTGGAGACCGCCCACCTTGGGCGTCGCGTACGTAATACCTGCCGCGTAGACAGGTGATAGGACACCGAAGCCAGCATGCCCGCCTGATCAGCCAGACGTGTCGCTGAGCCCAGGATTCGCACCCCGCGAGTCGGAAGGATTGCCAACGCCGTAGCCGTGCCCGTAGAGGAGGTCGATTTCCCTCGCGCCACGCGAAAAGAGCGTGGTGGTTCGACCCGCGATCAGGCTTCCTGCGGAGCTCTCCAGTTTGAGGTAACCTTCCCGCATATCGCCCGCGGTGCGGGTGCCACGATCTTGCGACGTTCTCCGTCGAGATCGTTTTCCACGGTCCCCCACAAGGCGAGGTGAGCCGTCGAGCAGCACGTCCTCCGTCAGACGGCCCCGTACACCAAACGACAAGATGTTGCCAGATAGCCGCTCCGCAGGCGCGTTAGTAGCAGGTTCCCTGGTTCTTCCCGATGGCGCTGTCTACGCCTTCGGCTGGATCGGCGTCGACGGGAATACCGCCCGCGTAGATGGGATGCACCAACGTCGGGGTGCCGCCGACATCGGCGTAGGCAGCCGGGATGCCCTTCCCCTGAAGGACTTCTGCGGAAAATCCCCACGCGACCGGAAGTGTTGAACTCCCAATCATTGGGCAAATTTGGCT
>CAWGQZ010000073.1:0-60291 GCA_963824805.1 uncultured Acidobacteriaceae bacterium
GTGTTGCGGGTAAACGCGGGCGGTGTTATGCCGGTCATCTTCGCTTCGTCGATCCTGACACTGCCGCAGACGGTTGGCTATCCACTGCGAAATAAAGCATTCTTTGGGGAGTTCTTCCGCTGGCTGGGTTGGGGTGAGCCGCTTTACACATTCCTGTACGCAGTCGGAATTATCTTCTTCGCGTACTTCTATGTGTCGATTGTCTTCAACCCGAATGAAGTTGCCGACAACATGCGGAAGTACGGCGGGTTCATCCCGGGTATCCGGCCGGGTAAGAGGACTGCCGACCATATCAACGAGATTTTGACCCGCATCACCTTGGTCGGCGCGCTGTATCTGATCATTATCTCTTTCATCCCGGAATGGATGATTGCTGGCATCCACTTGAACCACTTACCGGGCTTCCTGGGTGCATTCTTTGAGCGATTGCCCACCTGGATGACCAACGGTTTGGGCGTGAACTTTTATTTCGGCGGTACTTCTCTGTTGATCGTGGTAGGCGTCGCCATGGACACGGTGACCCAGATCGAAGCGCAACTGATTATGCGGCATTATGACGGCTTTACCCCGCGTAGCGGGAGAATTAGAGGCCGCCGCACCTGGTAGGCAGGTCTCAGAAAGTTCCAGCAAGGTAACGGCGCCGGCCAGAACAGCGGCTGAGATTAAAGGTTGTAACGCACAGAAAGAGTTCGATGGCAGACGAGCCCTTGCGCAGCATCGGACCAATCATCCTGCTCGGGTCTCCAGGCGCCGGCAAAGGAACACAGGCAAAGCGAATCTCGGCGCGCTACGAGATCCCGCAAATCTCGACCGGTGATCTTCTGCGGGACAACGTCCGGCGGGGAACTCTGCTGGGGCTACAGGCCAAGAACGTGATGGAACGGGGCGACCTGGTTTCCGATGATCTGGTCTGCGACATGGTGGCCCAGAGATTGAGGCAGCCGGATTGCGCCAGGGGCTACATTTTGGATGGATTTCCGCGCACGGCAGCTCAGGCGGCCTGGCTCGACAAGTTCCTTAGCAGCAAGGTCTTTGACAATTCGAAGGGCGATAACTCGAGCCCAGGCAATTGGTTGCCGATTGTGGTGCGAATCGAAGTGGATTATAATAAGTTGTCGCTCCGGCTCACCGGACGCAGGACATGTCCCACCTGTGGGCGGATCTATAACATCCATTCCAGGCCACCTCGCGTCGACGAAGTTTGTGATTTCGACGGTACTCCGCTGATTATCCGCGAGGATGATCGCGACGAAGTGATAAAAGAACGCCTCGCGACTTATGAGCGGCAAACCCGCCCGGTGGCTGAATATTACAAGGCTAAGGGGCGGCTGTTTTCCGTTAACGGGGACTTGCCGGTGGACGAAGTCTCAGAGACGATCTTCCACGATATTGAAGCCTACAGCGACGGCACGACGGGTAGTCGCTAATACGAATGCCGATTGTTTGCAAATCAGCGGCTGAGATTGAGAAGATGCGGCGCAGCGGCCGTGTAGTTCGAGAGGTCCTCAATCACTTGCGCGACATGGTGAGTCCTGGGATCAGCACTATGGATCTCGAACGTGCCGCTGAGAAGAAGATCAAGGAAGCCGGCGCCAAGCCCGCGTTCAAGGGATACTTCGATTATCCCTGCGTGCTTTGCACTTCGATCAATGAAGAGATCGTTCATGGCATCCCTTCCGAGAAGCGGATGCTGAAGGCAGGCGATATCGTTTCGATCGACTGTGGCGTGGTGATGGATGGTTACTACGGTGACGCTGCGATAACGGTGGCTGTGGATCAGTCAGTGACACCCGAAGTGCAGAAGCTGCTGGAAGTCACCGAAGCGTCGTTATACAAGGGCATCGAACAGGTGCGGGTGGGCAATTCGATCGGCGATGTGGGCGCGGCGGTTCAGGAATTTGTTGAAGCCAGCGGTTTCAGCGTGGTTCGCGAGTTCGTCGGCCACGGTATTGGCACCAAGCTTCACGAGGAGCCGCAGATTCCGAACTTCGGGTCGCGCGGTCACGGGGCAAGATTGCGGGAGGGCATGGTCCTGGCAATCGAACCCATGGTCAACTTCGGTAAGCCCGGAAGCCGCGTGTTGGACGACAAGTGGACCGCAGTAACAGCCGACGGCAGTCTAAGCGCACACTTCGAGCATTGTGTGGCGGTGATGCGCGACGGCCCTGTAATTTTGACGCAATAGCAGCTAGGAGCGATTTATCTGAGCAAAGAAGACGCGATTGAAGTAATGGCAGTGGTGCTGGAACCCCTGCCGAACGCCATGTTCCGGGTGGAATTGGAAAACAAACATCAGGTGCTGGCCCATGTCTCCGGAAAGATGCGCAAGAACTTTATCCGCATTCTGCCAGGCGACAAAGTCGCAGTCGAGCTTTCGCCCTACGACTTGAACCGCGGAAGAATCGTCTACCGCTACAAATAACTGCCTGACGGCGATTCGCTGAAGGCTGAGAGCTGATTTTATGAAAGTAAGAGCATCGGTAAAAAAAATCTGTGACAAGTGCAAGGTCATCCACCGCAAGGGTGTGGTGCGTGTGATCTGCGAAACCGCGAAACACAAGCAGCGCCAGGGATAACAAGGAGCACTATGGCACGTATTGCAGGCGTCGATCTTCCGCGCAACAAGCACGCGAACATCGCGCTGACCTACATTTACGGTATTGGGAACTCCCGTGCCGCGCGCATTCTGGATCAGGCTAACGTTGATCCTATGAAGAAAGTCCAGGATCTGGGCGAAGATGAAGTCAATCGCATCCGCCAGGTCATCGAGGCCGAAGGTTCGGTGGAAGGCGATCTGCGCAAGGAAGTTTCGATGAACATCAAGCGGCTCATCGAAATCGGCTCCTACCGTGGTTACCGTCATCGCCGGAACTTGCCGGTACGCGGACAGCGCACCCACACCAACGCGCGAACCCGTAAGGGCCCACGCAAGGGGACCGTCGCCACCAAGAAGAAGTCTGCGGCAAAAACTTAGAAACTGTCGTTGGCCGTTCGTCTTTGGTCGTTGGCAGCAGCCACGTCGACCAATTGACCAACGACCAACGGCCAAGGACGATTTACCCATGGCAAAACCAGCAGCAGGCGGCGCAGCCGCAACTGATAAAAAGGGCAAGAAGAAGACGTTCAAGAAGAAAGAGCGCAAACACGTTCCATTTGGGATTGCGCACATTCAAGCGTCTTTCAATAACACCATCGTGACCATCTGCGATCCAGCCGGCAACGTGCTGTCGTGGAAGAGTTCCGGTTCGCTCGGCTTCCGCGGTTCGCGTAAGGGAACTCCCTTCGCGGCGCAGCAGGCCGCCTCGAACGCCGCCAATATGGCGCGCGATCATGGTGTTCGTACCGTGGAAGTCCGGGTAAGCGGTCCAGGATCAGGCCGTGAGTCGGCTATTCGCGCCCTTGGCGCGGCTGGGATCGAAGTCCGCAACATCAAGGACTCAACTCCCATTCCGCACAACGGCTGTAGGCCGCCAAAGCGCCGTGAGTTAAGAGCGTCGTTGGCGGTTTCGTTTGTCGTAGGCCAACGCAGCCGGATCCGACGGGCAAAATGTTAGCCACGAAGCGGCAAAAGAATCCAGCCCAGGAGCCCTGCGGAGAACCAACCAAGCGCGAAGTCTCCAGTCCAAGGTACAAAACCTCGCAGAAGACCAACCGCAGACGGACGACCAACGACGGTATTTCGACCGGGACGAAGGGTGAAGCCAAACCCGTAAACCGGTCATCTAATAAGGAGAAGATAACTTGGCAAGATATACAGGACCTGTCTGCCGTTTTGCCGCCGTGAGGGAATGAAGTTATTCCTCAAGGGGACCAAGTGTTTCAGCGAAAAATGTCCCATAGAAAAGCGCAACTTTGCCCCCGGTCAGCACGGTAAAGACCGCAAGGCAAAGATCGTTGGCTATGGATTGCAGCTGCGCGAAAAGCAGAAAGCAAAGCGCATCTATTTCACCCAGGAAGGCCAGTTCCGCAACTATTTCGAGAAGGCCTCCCGCGCCCAGGGCGTCACCGGCGAACTGCTTCTGCAACAACTGGAGCGCCGTCTGGACAACATCGTTTACCGTTTGGGATTTGGAGTCTCCCGCCGCCAGGCGCGCCAGTTGGTGCGTCACGGCCACGTACACGTCGATGGACGCAAGGTGAATATCCCTTCGTACCAGGTGAGTGTGGGAGAAGAGATTTCCATTCGCGAAAGCAGCAACAAACTGCCGATTCTGGAGCAGGCCAAGGAATTCGCCAGCCACCAGAACGCACCTACATGGCTGGATATAGATCGCGATAACTTCAAGGGCCGCATCGTATCGTTGCCCAAGCGTGATGAAATCCAGCAGCCGGTGAACGAGCAGTTGATCGTCGAACTTTACAGCAAGTAGTAGAACGTCGTTCGTCGTTGGCAAAGTCAAAAGCCAACGGCCAACGACCACGACTAGCTTCATCCGGTCCTATATTCGTGCCAGATCAGCCTTTGCTGACGCTTGACCTGTGGTCGGACCCCTGCAGGGAGTCAGCATCGAGCCAAACGGCCGAAGGAGAAACAAATGCTTTGGAAGGGCTTTCAAAAACCGAAACGTCTCGCAGTCGACACCTCAACCCTCACTGATAAATACGGCATCTTCTGGGCGCAGCCGTTTGAACGCGGCTTCGGTACCACCATCGGCAACGCCCTGCGGCGCGTGCTGCTTTCCTCGATTGAGGGTGCAGCCATCACCGCGGTAAAAGTCGAAGGCGTGCTGCACGAGTTCCAGTCGATTCCCGGGGTTGTCGAAGACGCCACCGACATCATCCTCAACCTTAAGCAGATCCCCTTTAAGTTGGCCGGTGACGCACCAAAGGCGATTTATCTGCGTGCCGACCAGCCGGGAGTTGTTACCTCTGGGATGATCGAGGCTGATGCCGACGTCGAAGTGCTCGACAAGGACGTTTACATCGCCACCGTTAGCGAGGGTGGCAAGCTCGATATGGAGATGCGCTTGAAGCGCGGCCGCGGCTACGTCTCTGCCGACAAGAACTTCGACGAAGACCTCGGCATCGGCTTCATTCCTATCGACTCCGTACATTCACCCGTACGGAAGTGTAATTACACCGTCGAGGCAGCCCGCCTCGGGCAGATCACTGACTACGACAAGCTGACCATCGAAGTCTGGACCAACGGCTCCATCGCTCCTGCCGACTCCATCGGCTTGGCGGCGAAGTTGCTGAAGGACCACATGAATATCTTCATCAACTTCGAAGAAGATATCGAGACCTCAACATCCTCCGAAGAACGCAAGCCGGAGATCAAGAACGAGAACCTGAACCGCTCGGTCGAAGAGTTGGAGCTGTCAGTTCGCAGCTATAACTGCCTGAAGAATGCCAACATTCAGACCATCGGCGAGCTGGTGCAAAAGACTGAAGCCGAAATGCTGAAGACCAAAAATTTCGGACGCAAGTCGCTGAACGAAATTAAGGAAATCCTGTCCTCCATGGGCCTCAGCTTGGGCATGAAGATCGACGAGCACGGCAACGCCGTCCCCGGACCGACCTCCAACCAGGTGCTGCCGGCCTCGGCCTACGGACCAGACAACGATTTCTAAATCAATTCAGGGTCCGGCAAGCGCCGGAACCTGAATGCTGACAAATGAACGCGGAAAGCTGCAATTAGAAACAGGGGTTTACCATGCGTCACAAAGTAGCTGGATGGAAACTAGGCCGTAACACCGCCCACCGCCGCTCTCTGCTGCGGAACCTGACCACGTCGCTGATCTTGGAAGAGCGCATCGAGACCACCCTACCCAAAGCCAAAGCCTTGCGGCCGCGAGTGGAGAAGATGATCACGCTCGGCAAGCGCGGAGACCTGGCTGCCCGCCGCCGTGCTGGTGCATACCTCATGACCAGCGCTGCGGTGGATAAGCTGTTCGACACCATCGGCCCCCGTTTCGGCGACCGCCAGGGCGGCTACCTGCGCATCGTCAAGCTGGGATGGCGCAAGGGCGACGGCGCCGACACGGTCTTCGTCGAACTCCTGGGCAGCGAAGCGGTCCAGGAAGAAAAGCGTCAGAAGCGCGCTGAGGTACGTCAGAAGCGCGCCGCCGAAGCCAAGAAGGCGATGGAAGACGCCGAGCAGCCGCAGGGCGGTGAGGTTTCCGAGGCTGCGGAAGAAGATAAGAAATAGTTTTTCCTGGCCATGATCAAAGCACCCGGAATTTCCGGGTGCTTTTTTTGTTTATAGGGCAGAGTTCATCCGTGTAAGACGCCACCGTCGCTAACGGTATAATCCCACGGTAATGCAGCTTACCGGCGGCACGAAACTCGGCCCGTACGAAATCCTTTCTGCAATCGGCGCCGGCGGCATGGGAGAAGTCTATCGTTCCCGCGACACCAGGCTGGGGCGCGACGTCGCCATAAAAGTCCTGCCGCTACATCTCTCCGCAAATCCTGACTTCAAAGAACGTTTCGACCGTGAAGCCCGAGCGATCTCCTCGCTGAATCACGCCCGCATCTGCACCTTATATGACGTCGGTCATCAGGACGGTGTCGACTTCTTGGTGATGGAATTTCTTGAAGGCGAATCGCTCGCCGACCGTTTGCGCAAAGGCCCGCTGCCGCTGAAAGACGTGTTGAAGATCGGCGCCGAGATCTGTGAGGCGCTTGAAGCCGCGCATCGCCTAGGAATTGTTCATCGCGATCTGAAGCCCGGCAATGTGATGCTGACCAGAGCCGGTGCCAAGCTGATGGATTTCGGCCTGGCTAAAGCCACCTCTGGGGGCGTGGTCGCCGGGAGCGCGAGTGCGCCGTTGTTGTCGGGCGTGCACACCATAAGCGGAGCCAGTCCCTCACCACTCACTACCGCCGGTGCGATCGTCGGCACCATTCAGTACATGTCGCCGGAGCAGATTGAAGGTAAAGAGGCTGACGCACGCTCTGATTTGTTTGCCCTGGGTGCGACGCTCTATGAAATGGCTAGCGGCAAGCGGCCTTTCGAGGGTAAGAGCCAGATTAGCGTAGCCAGCGCGATTCTGGAAAAAGATCCCGAACCGATTTCGTCGATTCAGCCGCTTGCCCCTCCGGCCTTCGAACACCTTATCAACACCTGCCTCGCAAAAAATCCTGACGACCGCTTTCAGACTGCGCACGATGTAGGGCTTCAACTGAAATGGATTGCGGAAGAACCCGCCGTAAGACCCGCTTCGCTTCCCCAGCAACAGCACTCTCGCGAACTAACCGCCTGGGCTGTCACTGGAGTACTCGCTCTGGTCCTCATAGCCTCCGCTATCTGGTGGCTTGCCTCTAAGCCCACAGCACCGACGACATTTTTCTCAGCGCCCTTGCCGTTCGCGGCGCGTGATGTTGCAGTCTCTTCTAATGGCCACACGGTAGCGATAGTCGGCTATCGCCAGTCAGAGCGAAAAAATGTTATTTGGATTTACGAGCCCGGGTCGCCCGACGCCACCATGCTCGCCAACACCGAAGGCGCAACTTTCCCGTTCTGGTCGGCCGACGGCAGGTTTCTGGCTTTTTTCGCAGATGCAAAACTGAAGAAAGTCGAAGTATCCGGCGGCCCGGTGCAGACGCTGTGTGATGCCCCCAACGGCCGCGGTGGCTCGTGGAACAAAGACGACGTCATCGTCTTCACCCCCAGCGGACAACTAGGGGTCGGACTCTACCGCATCCCCGCCTCTGGGGGAAATCCCAGCGAGATCACCTTTCCGGACAGAACCAAGGGAGAAGATAGTCATCGCTGGCCCCAATTTTTGCCGGACGGAATTCACTTCCTCTACCTGGCAATGAATCTCTCCGGACAAAAGGAGCTTTCCGCCATCTACGTCGGGTCGCTCCAATCGAAAGAGAAACAGCTCGTCGCTACCGCCAGGGCAAACGCCGCCTACGCCGCGCCAGGCTATTTGCTCTTTTACCGCGACCAGACTCTTTTCGCGCAACGCTTCGACGCCACAAAGCTTGCAGTGAGTGGAGAACCTGCGCCCATCCTTAACGGGCTCGAATATTCGCCTCGCATTGCGAGAACCGTATTCGCGGCTTTCGGCAGTGGCCTGCTGGTGGCCCAGAAGAGCGGCGAGACCGCCCTTTCACAACTGCTGTGGTTTGATCGCAAGGGAGAGCAGTTGAGCGCGGCCGCAAAGCCCGGCCTATACGGCGACGTAGCCTTGGCACCGGACGGTACATCGATAGCAGTCGATGTAACCGACAGCGCCAGCCAGAACACCGACGTCTGGGCCATGGGCGTCAAGGGCGCCAAGCGGCTGACCTTCGATCCCGCCATCGACACTATGGGTCTGTGGAGTCCGGATGCGAGCCGGTTGATATTTTCCTCCAATCGCGGACTCAAGTTCGATTTGTTTTGGAAAAACGCGGACGGCGCGCAGGAAGAAAAGCCGTTTCTGGAAGATGCCTCTGACAAGTACGCCACCTCCTGGTCACGTGACGGCAAGTACGTACTGTACGCGCGAGCCACCGACCTGTATTACATGACCCTGCCGGAACAACAGAACCATCTGTTCCTGAAGGCTCCGTCCTCGCTCAAGACCGGACGCTTTTCACCCGACGGAAAATGGGTGGCTTATGCCTCCAATGAAAGCGGCAAATGGGAAATCTACGTCACTTCTTTCCCCGACGCCCATGGCAAGTGGCAAGTCTCAAGCGGAGGCGGCGAGCAGCCCAACTGGCGCGGCGACGGCAAAGAGCTCTTCTACCTTGCCTCCGATGACAAAGTCATGGCAGCTTCGGTAACGACCGGCGCCAACTTCGATGCGGGTACACCGATGGCGCTGTTCCAAGCCAATCCGCGTGAGCAGGTGGCAACCTCCGAACAACTGACCTACGACGTAAGCAGGGACGGCCAGCGTTTCCTGATCAACACACAAGTCAAGCAGGGAGAGACCATGCCGATGTCTGTCATCCAGAACTGGGCGGCGAAGCTGAACAGGTGACGGCATTTTAGAAAAGGCAGGGACGGCTCCGGAAAATCCGGAGTCTCATTCTCATGGTTTCGGGTGCGACGCTGTGCTGCCCTCCGTCATGCCCAGTACCCACTTGATGGCCTCAAAATACATCTTGCGAATGTCAGGATCGCTCCACGCCTCCTGCGTATGCCCCAGCGTCGAATAAAAGACGCGCCCCTTACCGTATGACTTGCTCCACGCCACGGCGAAGTCGTGGTCAGTCCGGTGCACGCGGGGATTCTGATAATTAAGCTTCGATGGATCTAGACTCAGCAGCACGTTGACCTTTTCACGCGACCATTCTTTCGGCTGGTAAATCTCGTCATACTTCACGAACGCCTTGGGAAAGTGGCGCACTGCGGGGAAGTCCGGAGCTTCATTAATGATCGGCGCATTAAACGTCGACCAGGGATGCTCATCGAACCATCCGCCAATCATCTCGCCATACTCGGGCCACTTGTAGTTGGTGTCGAGCGCGGCATGGACGCCGACAAATCCTTTGCCCTCGTCTTTGATGAAGGTGAGCATGTCTTTCTTCTGGCCCTCATCGAGGTCGAGCTCGCCGGTGGTGCTTACAAAGATCAGAGCGTCGAAGTAGTCGAGGTTCTTGGTGTTGCGTCCGCCAAGGTCTTTCTTGGTGATGAGTTCGGTGTCGGTGCGCAGCATGGCGTCCCACAGACCGGTGTCGTGGCCCATGTTGTAGATGGCGGCCATGGCGTCGGTGACTGAGTCGTGCTCCCATCCCTTGGTCTGGCCGATGACCAGAAGGTGTTTGAGATGAGTGGTATGCGCCTTCGGCGGAGGTGCGACCGAGGGATCCACGGCCACGTCCTGGGCGAGGGCGAAGGCCGACATGAGTAAGGATAGAAATATGAAGCGCGTGGTTCGAGTGAGGCGCAAGAGGTGTCCCCTTTCCAATGAGAAGTCAGCGGCGATAAAGGTAGCACAAGGCGCAGACATCTCTGAAGTGTTCCGGCGGGAACACATCGTCATCACGGAAACGGGCGTACGCTGTTGTGCTGACAGCTAAGTATAAGAAAATGCGAAACAAATCCGCGTGGTGGTAGCGCTTAACCAGCGGTAGCGCAGTCGACAAACTCAAAGTCTCCCAACCACGACCCAATTCCCAATTTGGCACTCCACCGGGGACAGTGTGATTCATAACCTTGCCAGCCATGCGCCGCCCACGAAACACTCGTGCTCAGGGCCCGTAGTGTAATGGGAACACTTCATTGCTGCTGCAATCGTCCCACTTCTCGCCCAAGGAAACCGAGCTGAAGCTAGACGAAAACGAGAAAGGGATTGCCGGGGCTTCGTATTGGGCGAGATCAAGACCAGCTCCGTACTGCGAATAAACGAAAAAGGGGAGTGGACGGAAGTGACCGAAATTGCTATTGGTTCTCAACCCGCGTGGAAGTATATGGAAGTTACGGTTAGTCGCCAGAAGTAATTCGCCATTGCAGAGGAACACAAGGTCCCTCGGCTCCGCTCGGGATGACAGTTTTGGTTTGATTTTTGAAGGCCTCGACGGCTTTGGCTGCTATCTAATGAAAAAGTCCTGATTTTGCCGGGGGTTACAGACCGCCGGCTGGGCGCGACTTTTCCGGTCATCTGGGGTTTGTATTTGGTGTAGGACGGAGGTTTGGCGATGATTCGAAAAGCAATCTTACCTTTACTTGGATTGGCGGTTGCGATGGTTTTTGCGTCCCCGACGAAGGCGAGCGCTGAGGTGTACGTGGGAGTGAATATCGGGCCGGTGGTTCCGCGGCCGGGTTACGTGGTGTTGGCGCCGCGTCCTTATGCTTATCGTTACTATGGGCCGCGTTTCGCGCCGGCGCCGGTGGTGGTGCGCCGCGGGTATTTCTATCACGGACGCTGGTATCCCAATTACTATGCGCGCAGGTATTATGGGCCGCGGTATTTCCGCCGCTAGAGGGTTTCTTTAAACCGAACCCCCGGTCCGCCCGGGGGTTTTGTTTTTGCGCGTTTCCTGACTGCTGCGAGGACTGAAGGCGGTCTATCTAGCGTCCGGCCAGACAACCGTCCAGACGCCAGGGGCCCGAAAGTAATAGGGTAACAACCCGATTGTGTACCCCTGGGGGCGAGGTGACAATCGAAGCTCCCCTAACAATTTCCCCCGCACAAAACCTAAGGAGAACGCCTGTGTCTGATATCAGTTTGACCACCGTCCGCCATCATGGGGAAGTTGTAACCCTGGGCCGCAATGTGGCCTTGAAGCTCCTGCTGGAGAAAAGTGCTCCGAACGAGCGGGCCTGGGTTTGGCCCAGAGGGCTCAATGTTGCTCTCAGGTCACGCCTCAGCCTCAGAACCGAGAGGATCTAACAACTTGTTAACGAGTGAAAAGGCCGCCCCGTCGCGTTGTCGCCTCGTCTGATGAACATAAGAAGGGCCTTTTTGCTTAGGAACAAGTCGCGGGAAGAAAGGGTTGCGGGGGTCGTCATGGGTATCTCCGCAACGCTGGCAGGGAAGGGTGAGCTGTCGAATTTGCCTTGTCCGTGGAAACGCAAGGTCCCTCGGCCTGGCTCGGGATGACAGTTCTGATGTGGTGTCGGGGACTGACTCCGGTAACTTGAGCCCCGTTACTCCAGGTCATAAACTGCGAGCATGGAAGTCTCTCGCACACAAATGGGCATTGCCGCCGGTGCTGGAGGCATTCTCCTGCTGGTGTTTTTTATCAGCCTGGCGTGGCTGAACCGGCAGGGGCCGGTATTGTCGCGGTCGCCGGAGCGCGATCCGCTGTCGGGCATTCCGATTGACATCAGCCTGAATCCCTTGCGTGACCGGACGTCGGAGAAGACTGCGGCGAAATTTCTACGCAGCATGCAGGAAGGGCACTGCGCCGACGAACTTGCGGTCTGGACCCAGGACTACCGCAAGAAATATGCGGCCTTCATCTGCGGAGCTGAGGCGCGGCATCCGCTGTTGGGATGGAAACTGGCAGAGTGGGAAGATGCGCCGCCGCTGCGAATTCTGCAGTATCGCGGGACGCGGCAGAACGATCCCGGCAAAGACGGCACCTATAAAGAGATGCTCTCGGTGACCCTGCAAAACACCAGCGGCGAGTGGGTTGTAACCAAGTACGACGCCATGTATTGAGGTTTGCCGCCTTCGGGATGCGGCGTGGTACGTCTCTGAACCATCCAACTATCAAATTGACTTTTGCCTGCGATTTGGTTAGCTTTTCTCTCGGGAAAACGTTTACCTAATCTACCCGAATCGGAGATGTTGCAATGCTTCTCGCCGCCCTGCGGGAGCAAGTGCTGGAGGCCAACCTGGAGCTGGTCCGCTGCGGACTGGTGCTTTACACCTTTGGCAATGTAAGCGGCATCTCCCGCAAAGATGGATTGGTCGCTATCAAGCCCAGCGGCGTCCCCTATGACGATCTCACTCCGGAACACATGGTTATCTCCGACTTGCAGGGAAAGATTGTAGACGGAGACTTCCGCCCGTCGTCCGATCTACCGACGCATGTCGAGCTATATCGCAACTTTCCGAACATCGGCGGGGTTGCGCACACGCATTCGGAGTTCGCAACGTCTTGGGCACAGGCACAGCGTCCGATTCCATGTCTGGGGACGACGCATGCCGATTATTTCTACGGACCGGTTCCAGTGACGGCCGAGCTGTCCGCGGAAGAGATCGCGAACGAGTACGAAAGGAATACCGGGACGGCGATCTGCCGAGCGTTCGCCAAGCTGGATCCCGATGCCATTCCCGCCGTGCTGGTCGCGGGACATGCACCTTTTTGCTGGGGCAAAGACGCGCACGAAGCCACGCACAACGCCGTGGTGGTTGAGTACGTGGCCAAAATGGCCTATCGCAGTTTGGGAATCAATCCCGGCGCGAAGCCGTTGCCCGCCGAACTGCACGACAAGCATTTTCTGAGGAAACACGGCAAGACGGCATACTACGGTCAGGTTTCCCCGAAGTGAATCTGCCGGTAAGTTTCGAGAGTTCGCAAAATCGAGGGCTTAAGAAGGTCGCTAACATGCGTTAGTATGGAACGCTTGCGCGGGGCGCGGTGTCGGAATGCATTACCGGGCGATTATGGTTCTCCAATTTCATAGCGAATTGAGCAAGACGAGGGAGAGAAATGTCCAATAAGAAGATGACCATGGGCCTCATTGTCGGAAACCGGGGCTTCTTCCCTGACCATCTTGCCAAGTCCGGCAGGGAAGACATGCTGCGGGTGCTGGAACAGGCTGGCATGGATTGTGTTTCCCTGACTCCCGATCAAAGCAAGTACGGCGCCGTCGAGACCCATGAAGAAGCCAGGAGATGCGCGGCATTATTCCAGGAGAACCGTCACCGCATCGATGGCGTTGTCGTGACTCTTCCCAACTTCGGCGACGAACGCGCCATTGCCGATACGCTTCGTCTGGCTCGGCTCAATGTTCCCGTTCTCATTCAGGCCACGCCCGATGTCACCGACAAGATGACGATTGCGTTCCGCCGCGACAGTTTTTGCGGCAAGATGTCGGCCTGCAATAACCTCCGACAGTACGGCATTCCTTATTCGTTAACCACATTGCACACTGTTGCGCCGGACTCGGATGGTTTCCGCAAAGATCTGCAGTGGTTCGCTTCCGTCTGCCGCGTGGTGAATGGATTTCGAGACCTGCGTGTGGGCAGCATCGGCGCACGTCCCGCGGCTTTCAACACCGTCCGTTACAGCGAAAAGATCCTGGAGTCGCAAGGTATCACCACGGAGACGGTCGATCTTTCGGAGATCATGGGCCGCATCGCGCGCCTGAAAGATGACGACTCCGACGTGCAGACTAAACTCGCAGAGATTAAGAGATACGTCACCACTGAAGGGATCCCGCAGGAATCGCTGATCAAGATGGCGAAGCTCGGCTTCGTCATTCAAGACTGGATGCGCCAGACTGACGTCGTCATCAGTGCCGTGCAATGCTGGACGGCGATGGAAGAATATTTCGGCGTCGTGCCCTGCACCATCATGAGCATGATGAGCAACGACCTGATCCCGAGTGCATGTGAAGTAGATATTGTCGGCACGCTCGGAATGTACGCCTTGGCCCTGGCGTCCGAGACTCCCAGCGCGCTGCTCGACTGGAATAACAACTATGGTGACGATCCTAACAAGGCCGTCTGTTTCCATTGCAGCAATCTCCCCAAGCACTTTTTTGAAGATGTTCGAATGGACTTCCAGGAAATCATCGCGGGCACGGTCGGCAAGCTGAACACATTCGGCACCGTCGTCGGGCGGGTAAAGTCGGGTCCGATGAGCTTCGCACGTTTCTCGACCGACGACACTGCTGGCAAGATGCGCGGGTACGTTGGCGAAGGGGCCTTCACCAAGGATCCGCTAAATACCTTCGGCGGCGCGGGGGTGGTTGAAATCCCCGGCCTGCAGAAGCTGTTGCATTACATTTGCGAGACTGGATTTGAGCACCACGTCGCTGCCAACTTCTCGACAACTGCTGGGGCGGTGTATGAGGCAATGACACGTTACTACGGTTGGCAGATGCACTGGCACAAGAACTAACCGAGCACAGAAGCAAGAGTAGAATCCTCCTCTTCGCACAGGGTCGGAATGACAACGGATTTTGGTTTGGTGCCCAAGGCTCATCCTCACAGGGACGGTACGATTCCACAGGAACTCTCATGGCCATCGTCGCAGGAGTAGATTTCGGAACCCTCAGTGTCCGCGTTTCGATTGTCGACAGCGAACGCGGAATCCTTGCCTCGGCGGTCGCTGAGTATCCGCTGCATCGCAAGCGTGAAGATCCCGATCATGCCACGCAATCGCACGATGACCACATGACAGCGCTTGCGGCCGCTACCCGCCAAGCCGTCAGAGAAGCCGGCATCAGCGGCGACAAGGTTCTGGCCATCGCACTCGACACGACCGGCTCCAGCGTGATACCCGTCGGCGAAGGCATGAAGCCGCTAGGCGAGTACTACCTCTGGTGTGACCATCGCGCCAAGAACGAAGCCGCCGAGATCACCGAAACCGCACACCGTGAAGGGCTGCCGGCCATTGACTGGTGCGGAGGCACGTATTCATCCGAGTGGGGATTCTCCAAACTCCTGCACTGGTTGCGCCATAATCCAGAGAAACGAGGCAAGTTTGTCAGCGCCTTCGAGCATTGCGATATGGTGGCCGCGACCCTGGCGGGAATCACTGATCCAAAGAAGGTCAAGCGCAGTATCTGCGCCATGGGTCACAAATGGATGTGGAACGCCGGACTAGGCGGCTTGCCTCCCGAAGATTTTCTGATCAAGGTCGATCCTTTATTTAAGGGGGTTCGCGGCAAACTGGAAGGTGACTACGCGACCTCTGATCAGATCGCGGGAAAATTGTCTTCCGAGTGGGCGGAGAAACTGGGGCTTCGTGCGGGAATCCCAATTCCAGTTGGGGCCTTCGACGCGCACTGGGACGCGGTCGGCGCGGGTGCGAAGGAAGGCGATGTGGTCAACGTAGTCGGCACCTCGACTTGCATCATTGCCTACGCGGCGCAGGCTGAACTGGTGCCAGGCGTATGTGGCGTGGTGAAGGGAAGCGTTCATCCGGGCTATGTGGGAATCGAAGCCGGCCTTTCTGCCACCGGCGACATCTTCAGCACGATCGCGCAACGGGCCGGCACGACCGTTGCCGAACTGAGCAAAGGTCTCGAAAAATTCCGTGCCGGGCAAACCGGCCTGCTTCGCATGACCTGGGACAACGGCGACCGCACCGTGCTGGTTAATCCAAATCTCGGTGGCATCACGCTGGGTTGGAATCTGCAAAGCACTGCACAAGACGAATTGTTCGCCGCCATCGAGGGTACCGCCTTCCACACACGGATCATTCTCGATCGCATGAGTGAATTCGGCGCGCCGACGCTTCGTGTGATCAATGGCGGTGGCATTCCACAGAATAACTCCGTGTTGAACCAGGTTTATGCCAACGTGTTGGGAAGACCGGTGCTGGTCCCCAGCAGCAAAGTTACGGGAGTTGGCTCAGCGATTTTTGCATTTCTTGCCGCTGGGGTGTTTAAAACGGTCGACGAAGCCCAGCAAAAAATCTGTCCGCAGCACACCATCTATACACCCAATCCTGACGACCAGGAGCGTTATGACGAACTCTATCCGCTTTACCGGCGCATCTACTTCGACTTCGGCAAGCCAGGCGGTGAAAGCCGCTTCGGAGATGTGCTGCCGAAGCTGATTCAAGTGGCCCGTAGCTAAGAAGATGTCCAAGAGGACGCTCCTTATTCCTGGGCTACTGATATTCTCTTCAGGTTGTGACTTCTACCGCGGTTACCACCGGACGCATTCGTTTGCCGAGGGATCAATCTCCGTGATCGGAGGTCTCATGGTCTTAGCGCTTTTCTGGTGGATTTATTCAAAATTTCCAAATTCCCGTTCGTGATCAGGTTGCCGTCTTGCATTTTCCATAAATCGTCATCCCGAAGCTGAAACGAGACCTTACGAAAGTGAAATTTGAGACGGCGATCAACAGGTCGCCAATTGGTCCGCCACTAGCGCGGCTACGCTGACATCCGTCTTCCAATGCTTCTTCCCGCGACCTGCCGCAAAAAGGTTCCTCTCCCGTTTCGGTATGACACGTCGATGAGAGTTTGGCCCCGGCTGCGTTCATCTGATACTGTGAACAGCGCCCAAAAGGAGATCCCGGTTGAACCATCGTTTTTTCCTGGCCCCAATGCTCTTTCTTGCCCTTATCGCCCCCGCTCAAATCGACGACCAGACCCGTCAGCTCTCGCATGACATCTTCAAACAGCTCATCGAAATCAATACCACCGACTCTGTCGGCAATGTCAGTACGGCCGCCGAAGCCATGGCGCAACGATTCCGCAACGCCGGATTTCCCGACAGTGATCTCTACATCGGCGGCCCCAATGATCGCAAAAAAAATTTGGTGGTCCGCCTGCATGGCGCGGGCAAACACAAGCCGGTCCTGTTGATCGGGCACCTCGACGTGGTGGAGGCCCGGCGAGAAGACTGGACCACCGATCCCTTTCAATTTGTGGAGAAGGACGGATTTTTCTACGGGCGCGGCACGCAGGACATGAAGGAAGGCGACGCGATCATGGTGGCGGCGCTCATCCGCATGAAGAAGGAGGGCTATCAGCCCGACCGGGATATCATACTTGCACTTACGGCGGATGAAGAAGGAGGCCAATCCAACGGCGTCGACTGGCTGATCAAGAACAAACGCGATCTGATAGACGCGGAATTCGTTCTCAATCAGGACGGCGGCGGTGTCGAAACCGAAAACGGCAAACCGGTGATGATGGTCGTTGATGCCACCGAAAAACTTTACGCAGACTTTGAACTCACCGTTACTAATCCTGGTGGCCACAGCTCAATTCCCATCCCTGACAATGCCATATATCACCTGGCTAACGGGCTGGTTCGCTTGGAACATTATAGGTTTCCATTCGAACTGAACAATGTAACCCGCGCTTACTATGAGCGGATTTCGAAGGTCGAAAAAGGACCACGAGCCGCTGACATGAAGGCGATCCTCAAAACCCCGCCCGACCAGAGAGCCGCCGATCGCCTTTCGCAAGACCCCATCGACAACTCCACGTTGCACACCACCTGCGTCGCCACCCGCCTGAGCGGAGGGCATGCCAACAACGCCCTGCCGCAACAGGCCCATGCCAACGTAAACTGCCGTATTCTGCCCGGCCACTCCTCAGAAGAGGTTCGCAATGAGTTGGTGAAAGCTTTTGGCGATCCCAAGATTACGGTCCGTTATGTCGGCCCCCTGGGAGAAGTCAACGACCATGGCTCCGACAAACAGGGCTACGCGCCGCCTCCGCTGCGTCCTGACGTCTTCCAGCCGCTGGACAAAATTGCCAGCGAAATGTGGCCTGGTGCTCCGGTAATTCCAGACATGGCGACCGGCGCATCGGATGGTATTTACACCAATGCTGCAGGCATGCCGACCTACAGCGTGTCAGGAGTGGCCCTCGAGCGCAACGATGTTCGTGCCCACGGCAAGGACGAGCGCATTGGGATCGAGTCGTTTTACAGAGGGGTGGATTTCTACTACCGGTACTTGAAGGCCGTGACGTCGGGACAATAGGCTCGTTAGCACTTTTTCCCGCGGACGGCATCAAGAGGCACCATACTCAGACGAGCACCTAAGCCTCAGCAGGGTTCAAGCATGTGCGGGTACCAGGGACCAAAAGGAACCTCGGCGCCGTTTTCGATCCCTACGGGGCTTTTTGTTTTTTTCACTCGTCCAGTGCTCACGCCCTGGCCTGCATTCTCATGCCACTTAATGGCTCTTTTTCTGCTTGTAACCGGCGGACTTCAACGAATTTGCATCCCTCTGTCCAAATTGCTTCCTCCTCCAACGTCATACTAGTAGCGAACAATAATCTGCTGCGCGAAGGAGGGAACCATCGATGCAATACATGTTGATGGACTACGTCCAGGAACAAGGCTTTCACGAACTATCCAAAGAAGAGCAGGAACGATGGCTGGGCGCATACCGTGCCTATATGGAGGCCATGCAAAAAGCAGGCGTGTTGCGAACCAGCGGTGGGCTGAAACCGCCTTCGACCGGCACCACGGTACGGGTGACAAACGGGAAAACGCAGGTTCTCGACGGGCCCTATGCCGACACTAAAGAACAACTCGGTGGCTTCCACATAATCGAAGCGCCTGATCTTGATGCTGCCATTTCGTGGGCCGCGCGCAGCCCGACTGCACTCCACGGAGTAGTAGAGGTCCGTCCCATGTGGGAAGGCACCATGCTTACCCGGCCCATTCATGATTACATGGCCAAGTAAATAAGGAGAACGACCCATGCAGAGGTTAATCGTATTCAATCATGTCTCACTCGATGGCTATTTTGTTGACGCCAACAATGGGATGAGTTGGGCCAAGTCGGAAGCGAACGACGCTGAGTGGAATGCCTTCGTCGCCGAAAACGCAGAAGGTGACGCTACTCTGGTGTTCGGAAGGGTCACCTACGAAATGATGGCGAGCTACTGGCCGACGCCGATGGCCGACCAGCACAATCCGGTAGTAGCCAAGCGCATGAATGAGATGCCGAAAGTTGTGTTTTCACGCAAGCTCGACAAGGCGACATGGCAGAACACGCGGCTGATCAAGGGCGAACTGGCCACGGAAGTCCGCAAGCTGAAGCAGGAGGCGGGCGGAGGTATGGCGATTCTGGGCAGCGGTACTATCGTCGCGCAATTGGCGAAGGCCGGCCTGATCGACGAATTCCAGGTGGTGATTAATCCCATCATTCTGGGCAAGGGCAAAACCATGTTTGAGGGAGCTAACCAGAAGTTGAAGCTGACGAAGTCGCGGGCGTTTGGGAACGGGAATGTGGTGCTGTGGTATGAGCCGGCGTAGGGTTGATAAGGCATCGGCCTCAGTCAATGCAAGGAGAAGTCGATTGTCTGTTAGCTACGAGGTCAAATCACGAATTAGCACCGCAGGCGGATCCGTCCAATTTTCGTTGGATCAGCCGTTGCCCTATCTTTAGATTCGCGAGATCCCCGTATTTCAGATCTGCAAGAGCAGAGCCTAGAAGAGGACAAGAAATGGAGAAGCTGACGGCACCTGTGCCGCACGCGGCAGCCGAAGATGTTGCCCGCCGCAGCTACGGCAAACTCGTTGCGTACCTCGCCGCCGGCACGCACGATCTGGCCGCCGCCGAGGACGCACTTTCGGATGCTTTCGCCTCGGCGTTGATCGACTGGCCGCTCCACGGATGCCCCGCCAATCCCGAAGCCTGGTTGCTCACAGTGGCCCGCCGCAAGATCATTGATAGCTTTCGTTCGCGGCAGCGGCATGAACGTGTAGCCAGCGATCTCGATTGCCTGATCGCGCCGTCCCAAGAATCCGTCGTTCCCGATCGCCGACTCGCGCTACTCTTTGCCTGCGCGCACCCCGCCATCGATGCCAGTATTCGAGCTCCCCTCATGTTGCAGGTGGTCCTCGGACTCGATGCCAAAGCCATCGCCACGGCATTCCTCATGTCCCCTGCCGCCATGGGCAAACGGCTTGTTCGTGCCAAGGAGAAAATCCGGCAGGCGGGTATCCCGTTCAGGATTCCGGACCGCGACGAACTCCCCAGCCGCCTCGAAGCGGTTCTCGACGCGATCTATGCCGCCTTTGCCGAGGCCTGGTCTGACCCCGGGGCGACGGACGTGGCCAATCGAAACCTCACTGAGGAAGCGTTGTTTCTGGCGAAGCTTGTGTCCGAGTTACTGCCGAAAGAACCGGAGGCTTTGGGACTGCTCGCGCTTATTTTGCATGCCGAAGCACGGTGTCGCGCGCGCCGCAGCCCTGGCGGTGAATTTGTGCCACTTGCAGAGCAAGACCAGCAATTGTGGGATTGGCAAATGATTCTCGAAGCTGAGTCACTGCTACGTCGTGCCAGTTCCCTCGGTCCCGTGGGACGCTTCCAGTTGGAGGCCGCTTTACAGTCGGCGCATGTTTATCGTTGTCGCACGGGAAACGCCAACTGGAAAGAGGTCGCCGAACTTTATGAGGCTTTGTTTGCGCTGACCGAATCGCCGGTGGTCGCCATCAATCGCTCTCTTGCCATCGCGGAAGCGCGAGGTCCGGCCGCCGCCCTTGCTGCCATGCCAGACTCCGGCGATACCCGGCTCACAAGTTATCAGCCGTACTGGGCGGCACGCGCCGAACTTCTGGCCAAAACGGGGGCACACGGGGAAGCACGAAATGCATACGAGATCGCGATCGGTCTGGAGCGGGATCCTGCCGTGCGCCGCTTCCTGCAGAAACGCCAGTCCGCGCTGAACTATTGAATTCCCAAGTGCCCTTCCGCGGGATGTAACCCACTCCGAACTCGTCCGGCGAGACCACTCAAACCATCTCCGTCCTACTTGCATAACTAAACTAAACGGTATAGTATTCAACATCGCGAGGTTAACGTGAGCGCCATTCGAGTTTCCAATCTAGTCAAAAAATTCGGCGACTTCACCGCGGTCAACGGTATTTCCTTCGAAGTCGAAGCAGGAGAAATCTTTGCCTTCCTCGGCCCCAATGGGGCCGGCAAGACCACAACCATAAAGATGCTGACCACGATCCTCAATCCGACATCAGGAAAAATGGAACTCGATGGGTTGGATCCGACGACCCATCGTAACCAGGCCCGCCAGAGCTTCGGCATTGTTTTTCAGGACCCCAGTCTTGACGGGGAGCAGACCGCCTGGGAAAACATGGAACTGCACGGCATTCTTTACAAGGTGCCGCGCAAAGTTCGCGCTGAGCGCACCGAGCGGCTGTTGAAGCTGTTCGAACTATGGGACCGCCGTAATGATTATGTGAAACTATTCTCCGGAGGCATGAAGCGGCGACTGGAAATCGCACGCGGATTTCTCCACACTCCCAAGATTCTTTTTCTGGATGAACCCACGCTCGGCCTCGACCCCCAGACGCGCAACCAGCTCTGGAGCCATGTGAAGCATGTCAATGAAACTGAACGTGTGACCGTGTTCCTGACCACGCACTACATGGACGAAGCCGATCGCGTGGCCCACCGTATCGCAATTATCGATCACGGCAACATCGTGGCGCAGGGTACATCCGAGTCGCTAAAGCAGCAGACCAACACCGATTCGCTAGAGCACGCATTTCTCGCATTGACTGGGTCAACCATTCGCGACGAAGGCGCAACTTCTACCGACCAGTTACGCCAGGTCGCAAAGATGTGGGGGAATCGACGATGAGCGCAATTTACATTCTCTGGCTGCGAGAGTTGAAGCGATATATCCGTTCCAAAGCGCAAATCGTTGCGTCGCTGGGGCAGCCTCTGCTTTACCTTCTGGTATTGGGTTTCGGACTCGGGCCGATCTTCCAGAAATCGGGCAATGGCAGCTATCTGCAGTTCGTCGCTCCGGGCGTGATCAGCATGAGTATTCTTTTCACCTCTGTCTTCTCCGGGATCGCAATGCTTTGGGACCGCCAGTTCGGCTTCTTAAAAGAGACGTTGGTCGCACCCGTGCCGCGGATCCAAATCATGATCGGTCGCACTCTGGGCGGAGCCACTGTCGCGGTGATTCAAGGTCTTCTGATAATGACTGTGTGCCTTATCGCTGGCTTCCGTCCTTACAATCTGGCGATGTTGCCGGTCGTATTCCTGTTCATGATGCTGATAGCAGTCGTGTTTGCCGCTCTGGGCACGGCTTTTGGCTCGATTCTTGAGGACATGCAGGGCTTCCAGCTGATCATGAACTTCATGGTGCTGCCGATTTTCTTTCTTTCGGGCGCGTTGTTTCCATTGAACAATTTGCCCAAGGTACTGAGCGTCATCACGAAGTTCGACCCGCTTACCTACGGAGTAGATGCACTGCGCGGTACCTTGATCGGTAGCTGGCATTTCGCCTTCGGACTGGACCTGCTGTTACTTGGGTTGATCGGAACCGCGTTCTTAGGTTTAGGTGGATACCTGTTTTCGAGAATTCAGTTGTAGAGAAGTCGGTTGTCTCTGGTCGTTGGTTTGCCCAACACCCAAGGCCACCGTCCAACGACAATCATGGCCCGCACCAAGAGTCCGCAGGCGCACAACAAAGTCATCGAGGCCGCGCTCGAACTATTTGCCGAACGCGGCATTGAAGGTACCAGCGTAGACGCGATCGCGGCTGCCTCGGGCGTTAGCAAAGCCACGATCTATAAACACTGGAAAGACAAGGACTCGCTGGCGCTGGAAGCACTGGGTGAATTGCTTGGACTGAACGAAAAGCTTCCCGTCTTTGATAGTGGAAATCTGCAGACGGATCTCATCAACACGCTCAACTACCAACCACCCGAGCGCGATCCTGAAAAGAAAAATCGCATCATGCCCCATCTGATGGCCTACGCGGCCCGGAATCGGGAATTCGGAACGCAATGGAGGAGCCGTGCCATTGAACGCCCGCGCCGCCAAATTACCGAAATCCTGCAGCGCGGCGTGAAGCTGCGTAAACTGCCTCGCAGTTTGGATGTAGAAATAAGCCTGGCGATCCTGCTCGGTCCCATGCTTTACCAGCACATCTTCCTAAACCGCATGGGCAAAGCCGCAAACCCTAATCCGGACCTGGCTACAAAGGTGGTAGCCGGCTTTTGGAGATCAAGCGCTATCTAATTAAGGCACGGACAGATTGTCGGCGTGGCAAGCTAAGGTTGCGAAACCAACCGCTAGTGCGGTCGCTCTTGTCCTTTTTCAAAGAGCAGCGATGATACCGTAACCGCAATCACCGCCAGCATTCCCAGTGCGAGAAACGCCACTCCGGCCAACGCATACCCACCGGTGGCCGAACCACATAGCTGTACGGAAGCTCCGGCCAAAGGATATGCCGCCGTGATACCCGCCGCCCCGTGCCATCCGGCATCGAGAAAAAGAAACCCAGCGACACACAACAGGAAGACGCAATGAGAAAATATTTGGAATTCATAGCGCCCCAAGGGTATTCCTCCGGCCAAGAGACATGCCAGCAGGGACTACAGACCAGCGGTCCGAAACAAAATACAATTGTTAAAGAGTGTTCCGATGAAAGCGGCCGTCCTCAACTCGCCCGCGCCAATTTCTCAGCGGCCCCTCAGTCTGGAAGAAGTTCCGCAACCGGAGCCCCGCCCAGGCCAAGTACTACTGCGGGTCCGAGCTTGCGGAGTCTGCCGCACCGACCTTCACATCGTGGAAGGGGAACTGCCTCAGCGGCGCAGAGAATTAATTCCAGGTCACCAAATCGTGGGCGAAGTTATCGGCGGGAAGACCGCGGAGTTGCCGTTAGGAACGCGAGTTGGTGTTTCCTGGATTGGCGGTATCGACAGCAGCTGCTGGTATTGCAATCACGGACTGGAAAATCTCTGCGATTCTCCAACTTTTACCGGCTACACAATCGATGGTGGTTACGCTGAATACGCCGTGGCCCATTCCGACTTCGTTTTTCCGCTTCCTCAGACAATGGACGATCTGCACGCCGCGCCATTGCTTTGCGCTGGCATCATTGGTTTCCGCAGCCTTCGCGTAGCTGGAGTGGAACCCGGCGAGCGGGTAGGTTTGTTTGGCTTTGGCGCTTCCGCACATCTGACGATCGCCGTTTTGCACGCGTGGAAGTGTGAAGTTTACGTATCAACCCGTGGAGCCTCACATCGAAAGCTGGCCGAGTCTCTTGGAGCAAAGTGGGTCGGCGACGAAAGCGCAAAGCCGCCGGTGGAACTCGATCGGGCGGTCACATTTGCGCCGAGTGGAGAGGTTGTAATCGCTGCTCTTGGCAGTCTTCGCAAAGGTGGTGTCGTCGCCATCAACGCGATTCACCTCGATCGCATTCCTGAATTTGATTACGACAGACTGCTTTGGGGAGAGCGTCAAATACGCAGCGTCGCCAACATGACCCGTGCTGATGGCCGCGACTTCCTCTCACTGGCTGCGCAACTTGGATTACAGGCGAAGGTCACCGCCTATCCACTCGATCGGGTAAACGAAGCGTTACTCGCCCTGAAAGCTGACAAGGTCGACGGGGCGGTGGCGATTATTCCCTAGATATTGAGATCACATCTTTACCCACGTGGACCCCTTCTTGTACGACTCAACCGCGGCATAAATAAACTCCATGCCCCGCACACCGTCATAGACGGTAGGGAACTCGTACTCCGCTGTCTTCATCGGCTTACCGTCAATGTATCGCCGAATAGCGCGCGTCACCCCGTCATAGATCGTCGCGAAGGCTTCCAAATATCCTTCAGGATGGCCGGAAGGAATGCGAGTGACTTTCTTTGCTCCGTCAGAAAGGTAGTCCTGTCCACGCGATAGCGTCTGGCGCGGCTGCCCATACCGATAAAGCTCAAGATAATTTGGATTTTCCTGCTTCCAAAGGATCGCCCCCTTCTCCGCATAAACGCGCAGCTTGAGGCCATTCTCTTCTCCGGTAGAAACCTGGCTGATCACTAGCACGCCCTTTCCACCATTCTTAAACCGCAGCAATGCATTCACATCTTCATCGAGTTTGCGATCAGGAAGGAACGTACTCTTGTCGGCGCAAATGGAGACAATAGGATCACCAGTGACGTACTCAAGCAAATTCACGCAGTGAGTGCCGATGTCGCCCAATGTGCCGCCGATGCCCGACTGTTTGGGATCTACCCGCCAGGCGGCCTGCTTCTGCCCGAGTTTTTCGTGCGGCACCATCAGAAAATCCTGCAGATATTCGATCACCACTTTGTGAACCCTACCCATCTCACCCTTCTTAAACAACTGTCTCGCCTCGCGAACCATGGGATGTCCGGTGTAGTTGTGAGTGACCGCGAACACCAGTTTCGTTTTCTCCACTAACTTGGCAAGCTTCTCGGCTTCGTCGAGAGTAAAGGTCACGGGCTTGTCGCACACGACATGGAATCCCGTTTTCAAAAACGTCTCCGCAATTTCGTAGTGCGACTTGTTCGGCGTGACGATGCTGACGAAATCAATGCGTTGTTCCGCGGGAAGCTTGGCCTCGGCGGCGGCCATCTCTTTGTAGGTTGCGTAACAACGTTTCGGATCGAGATAGAGTCCGGCCCCGGTCTTTTTAGTGTTGGCCAAGTCTCTCGAAAAGCATCCCGCAACCAATTCGATCTGACCGTCCATAGCTGCACAAAGGCGATGCACCGCACCAATGAAGGCTCCCTGTCCACCGCCGACCATCCCCATGCGGAGCTTGCGCTTCCAGCTTTCCATCGTGTCTCCTTTAATGTTGAGCTGCCAGCTAATTGCTGAAAGCTGATAGCTGTTCTTTAGAAAGCCAACTCAAAAGTCTCAGACCAATCCGAGCATCTGCCGGTTGCGTTTGGTATTACTGCCACCGCCCGCAAAGTCGTCGAAGGCCACCTTCGTAGTTTCGATAAGATGCCGTGCCACAAAAGGCGCACCTTCCGCTGCACCCTGCTCCGGACTCTTCACGCAACATTCCCACTCGACTACAGCCCATCCGTCAAAGCCAGCCTCGGTAAGCAGCGTGAACACGCGTGTAAAGTCCACCTGGCCGTCTCCAAGTGAGCGGAAACGTCCCGCCCTTTGTGCCCACGGCTGATAGCCGCCGTAAACGCCAACCCGTCCCGATGGCCGAAACTCGGCATCCTTCACGTGGAAACCGCTGATGCGGTCGCCGTACAACTGAATGAACTCGCAATAATCCAGCTGTTGCAGCAGCAAAGTGGCTGGCATCGTAGTTGATTCCAACCGCGGGATGATTCTTGGTGTGCTTCCAGAAACAACTCGAAGGTCGCGCCATCGTAAACGTCGGAACCGGGATGCAACTCGTACCCGAAGACGCAACCCTTGTCATGCGCCAGATCAAGCAGCGGCATCCAGCGTTTTGCGAGTTCTTTGAACGATTCGTCGACCAATCCCGGCGGACGCTGCGGCCAGGGATAAATCATGTGCCAGGAAAATCCACCGGACATGGCAGGAATATTCCGCAATCCAAAGTTGGCTGAGGCAAGAATGCATTTCTTCAATTCCCCCGCTGCCCACTTGGTGCGCGCGCTTCCACGCAGTCCCTTGGGATGGAACGCCTCAAACCCAACCTCATAAGCGGGATGAATCGCCAATACCTGTCCGGCCAGAAACGCTCCGATCTCGGTAACCTCGAGGCCAAGCTCATGCAGAGTGCCTTTGATCTCATCGCAATAGGTCTTGGAGCTGGCGGCCTTATTGATGTCAATGGCCCGGGAATCCCACCCGGAATCTGAACTCCTTTATAGCCGAGACCGGCGAACCACTTGCAGATACTCTTCAAACTGTTGTAAGGCGGCTGATCGCGCATGAACTGCGCCAGAAAAACCGCGGGGCCTTTTATCTTCGACATGGAATCAAGCTCCTGAGGGCACTAGTAAACGTGAGTCGCCGGAAAATTTCCAGTTATTTGTAGCAAAAGGAATAATGGAGGCGGCCCTGTTCAAGGGAATTGTACAATTGGTAGCGCATCTATGCCTCAACTCACCTATCTCGAAGCCATCCGCCAGGGAATCTGGGAGGAGATGGAGCGCGACCCCACCGTCTTCTGCCTGGGCGAAGACATCGGCATCTACGGCGGCGCCTTCAAAATCACGGATGGCTTTATCCATCGTTTTGGCCCGGAACGGGTGATCGACACTCCTATCGCAGAATCCGCCATAGTGGGTGCAGCCTTCGGCGCATCGCTCACCGGCATGCGTCCGGTGGCGGAATTTCAGTTCATGGACTTTATTCCCTGTGCCATGAACCAGATCAGCAACATGGTTGCGAAGACGCATTATTTATGGGGCGCGCCTGCACCCCTCGTCCTGCGCGGACCCAGCGGCGGCGGTGTCCATGGAGGCCCTTTCCACTCGCAGAATCCCGAAATGTGGTTCGTGCATAACCCCGGGTTGAAGGTCGTCTGCCCGGCCACGGCCTACGACGCCAAAGGATTAATCAAAGCGTCGATTCGCGATAACAACCCTGTCATCTTTTTTGAGCACAAGTATCTTTACCGCCGCATCAAAGACGAGGTTCCCGCGGACGACTATGTTGTGCCGATCGGCAAGGCCCGCATCGCTCGCGAGGGCCGCGACCTCAGCATCATCACTTACGCGGCCATGGTGTTTACGGCGCTGGAAGCGGCGGAGGCGCTTAGCAAAGAAGGAATCGAAGTCGAAGTGCTCGACCTGCGGTCACTTGCGCCATTGGATCGCGAAGCCGTCGCCGCCACCGTGCGCAAGACCAATAAGGTCATCCTGCTGCACGAGGACACCCGCACCGGCGGCATTGCAGGCGAACTTGCGGCGATCATTAATGAGGACGCATTCGACCACCTCGACGGCCCCATCGTGCGCATCACGGCGCTCGACACGCCCGTGCCATTTTCTCCGCCACAGGAGGAGTATTTTCTCCCCAAAGTCAGCGATGTAGTTCGCGAAGCGCGTAACCTAAAGGCGTATTGAGGCTCTATATATTGTGAGCCGCGAAGCGGGTAAAGTGTGCAGCCCAGCAGGCTAACCCTGGGGTGGGCAAGAATAGCGATAAGCCCCGAATGGGCAAGACAAGGCTCAATCCCGAATCCATCAAGGGAGGCGCAATGAGAAACTTCATTCTCGGAGTCATCGTCACCATCCTTCTCCTCGGATTTTGCACCATGGCGTACCTGTTGCTCGGCTACATGGAAACCAACGCGGACGCCCAGCCTTCGCACCTCGAAATGCGGGTCGCCATGAGCGCTCTCGATGCCTCGATGGATAAGCACGCGCCTCGCGTCAGCAGCCCTATTCCTCCCACCGACGATAATCTAATCGCTGGGATGAAGGTCTACACCATGAATTGTGCTCTTTGTCACGGAGGGCTCGACAAGAAACCGAGCACACTTCAGCACAACTTCTATCCCCCGGTTCCCCAGCTTATCCTTCACCCGATTGATGATCCCGATTGGCACGTTTACTACGCGGTTAAAACGGGGGTACGTTACACCGGCATGCCCGCGTGGAATAATGCGCTGGCGGACGATGATATCTGGAAGGTCACCGAGTTCCTTACCCACCTGGAGAAACTGCCCGCCCCGGTGCAGGAGTACTGGAAAAATTCATTTGGAACGCCTCCTGCGCCAACCCCTTCGGCGGTCCCCGAATCGCACCACCATTAGCTCCTGCGAAACTGGGCTCCTATCTTCGATATAATCTTAGGTTGCGCCCAACCATGGGCGCTGCACGGAAGGAATTCATGCCGACTGACATCATCATGCCCCAGATGGGAGAATCCATCGTCGAGGGCACTATCACCAAGTGGTTGAAAAAGAAGGGCGACAAGGTTCAGCGAGATGAGCCCTTGTTTGAAATCTCCACCGACAAGGTTGACGCCGAAATTCCCTCGCCAGCCGCGGGGATTCTGCACGAGATCAAAGTAGCTGAGGGTGCCACGGTACAGGTCAACACCGTAGTCGGAACTATCGCCGCCGATGGCGAGGCCGCAGCCTCCGCACCTGCTGCAACCCCGAAGAAAGAAGTGCCCAAACCACAGGCGGTAGCCCCTCAGCCAGAACCGGCAGCGCCAGCCCATAGTGAAGAAGATGAACACGCGCGCTCTTCGCCACTGGTCCGCAAGATCGCCCGCGAAAATAACATCGATCTTTCCCAAGTCGAAGGCAGCGGCCTTGGTGGACGCATCACCAAACAGGACATCACTGCCTTCCTCGAGAAGGGAACTGCTGCGCCTGCTCCGGTGGCCGCTGTGCCCTCGAAGCCGGCAGCATCAGCGCCAGCCGCGAGGCCGGCCCCAGCTGCGATTCCCGGCGATACCGTTCCTCTAACCAATATGCGACGCATCATCGCACAGCGCATGATCGAGTCGCGCCGCACCAGTGCTCACGTTCACTGCATGTTCCAGGTGGACATCACGCGCATCGTTAACCTGCGCAACAAGGCAAAATCCGGTTTCGAGCAACGCACCGGCAGCCGCCTCACCTTCATGCCATTTTTTGTGCGGGGAACCATTATCGCCTTGCAGCAATTTCCCATCGTCAATGCATCGCTCGAAGCCGACGCCATTCGCTACCACCGCCATGTCAATATCGGAGTCGCTGTCGCTCTCGACTGGGGGTTAATTGTTCCCGTCCTCAAGAACGCCGATGAACTCAATTTTCTTGGCTTACAGCGCGGTATCACCGATCTTGGCGAACGTTCCCGTGGTAAGAAACTAAAGCCGGAAGATGTCGAAGGTTCAACTTTCACCATCACCAACCCCGGCCAGTTTGGAGCGGTGTTCGGCTTGCCTATCATCAACCAGCCGAATTCCGCCATCCTTGGCATTGGTGGCATCATGAAGGTGCCACTGGTTGTCACTGACAAAGACGGAACTGACTCAATTGCAATCCGCTCCGTGGTGCACCTGACCTTGGGCTACGATCACCGCCTGATCGACGGCGCAGTGGCCGATCAGTTCATGGCATTGTTGAAAAAGACGCTGGAAAATTGGAGCGAGGATGTAGGTTAATTACTTCGCAGGCTTGACCCAGGAGTGATGCGTTCAGACACTCTACCGTGCCGTCTATCACCTTTCCCAGGCCCTCCTGGAATTTAGAAGGATCCAAGATCTGTTTACTGGTGCCCATCTGCCATCGAGAGTGCGGCCGATCAAAAGACATGGCCGCATTATTTTTGTCGTTTCCGGAATGCCCGCCGAAGATCCCTTTCGCTGACTGTGGTCGTTGCTGGAGCCTGGGCTTGGTCACGAGCCACTGCCAGCAACAAAAAACAAAAGCCGCTCCAATGAGCGGCGTCCGTCGAACATAAAGCCTCCAGGTCGGCGTCCGGCCCGAGCCGTGAAGCCGCTATCAACTTTCCTGATTGTTGAGGAATGAAAAGTGGACTAGTACGAGTCTGGCTGCTTCGAAATAAATGCCGAATGCATGATTCACATCGCACCAGCAACTTCACAAATGCTCAAAACTCATAGTGAATGCTGATGCCTATTTACTTACCTGCTCCTCCAAAAATCTCTCCACACTCCCCACATAAACCTCAGCGAAATCCACCACCGGACGCCGGGCCTCAATAAGCCGCATGGCATCCACCATCTTCCAGCCCATCGAGCACAACAGTGCCAGCGTCATCATCGGTGCGCGGTGAACTCCGGCGGCGCAATGAATAAAAATCTTGCTGGAAGGTTCATCCAGCGCGTCCAATCCAAATTCGACTCCCCGCTCAAACATGTCCGGAGTCTTCGGCTGAAAATCATCGTCCGTAGGATTCCATAACACCTTGATACCGTGCAGTATCGCAAGCGGAGTGTCGTCAAACTCGATCTGCATGTCGATGATATGGGTTATTCCAGCTCGTGCCACCTTCGCCATGCCTTCCGCTGTCCAAATACCACCGCCTACCCCGATCCGGTCCGTCACCCAGGTGATGTCCATTTCTCTCTTTCCTTGTGATCCCTCGCCCCGGACCCTGACTCGCCTTACCCGGCGAATGCCTGAAAACCGGCGCCGTAATTTCATTCTACGGCATCTCTCTGCAACTCCCGATCCTCCCCTTCCCGGCCAGCCGTGCCTTTGGTAACTCTCTCCACTACACCGGTTTCTTCCGCGAGGCCTAATCGCTTCCACAGCGTTTTCGCCAATACGCCGTCCCCAGTCGGAACCGCCTCTGCGTACCCCGGAAACAGTCCCACCATCTCAAACGAATACTTCATGGCAGCCTAGTGACCCTTGTCGACTTTCCGCGATGGTCGTTTGCACCATGCTCACTGCATGGGACCCAACAAGGTTTGCGATCGTTTGTCGAGTCGCGGTCAAGTCTGCAGGCTTGCGTACCGGGACGAATCCCGTTTTGCCGCCGCCGATTTTGTTCTTGTTCTTTTCATCAAATCGTCCCTAAAAAAGTTCGAGGCGCGTCTTGTTGGGGCGCGCCCCAGACATTTCTCTTTGTTGGCTATCTAAATCCAGCAGAGCATTTTGAATAGGGAAAATGGAACATTACCCCCAAGTTTTTATTTGGCTTCTTCTGAATCACTTACAGAGAAATCGTCAATTTTGCCCTCTTGACAAGACCATCGCCACTACGATTCACTGCAGCCCTATCGCAAGATTGCCGCCAACATTTTTGCAGTGAACCAGAACGGAGGCTGTGCGCTAAGGTATGTGGAAGTGTTCGGAGGGCAACTTGTACTCCGTCCACCCGATCACCGCTTTCCTGTGGAAATCGTGGCGATAAACACTGAAAAACGCGCTAGTGACTACTTAGCGGGTCGAATCCGCCACGTGGGCCTCGAGCTTTGACTAAGAACTGAGAACCGGTAACTAAGAACGGAAAACACTCAGATCCGGGAGACAGGTATGAATACTTTAAGTTATCGCGTGCCAGCCATCAGTATGATCATGCTGGGAGTCCGGAACATGGAGCGGTCAGTCTCGTTTTATCGCGATCAACTGGGAATCGCTTTAAAGCAGCAATTTCCAGGTTTTGCCATGTTTGATACCGGGGCGGTGACGCTGGTATTGAGCGAGGACCGCGCAAGCGGCGAGGCAAACGTGGCGGGAGCAACCGAGGTAATTTTTTCCGTCCAGGACGTGAAGGCGGGAGCGGAAGCCCTTAAGAAGCAAGGCGTCGTCTTCAGCCATGAGCCTCATCAGGTCAACGGGCCTATGTGGGCGGCAAACTTTCCCGATCCCGACGGCCACCTGCTTACGCTCTTTGGACCCGAGCAAAAGCCCGCGTAGCACCATGTCCAGCCGGGCGGGCAGAGCGGCGATTCGTTCTGCTATGATCGCCGCAGTGGATGAAATGCTCCTATTCCCACGGAGGCACTTATGGAAGTTCCTGGCTTGTCACTCGGATCGCGGCGTAATGAAGACATCGCTCTCGATCTGATGAAGTTTGTAGCAATGAGCACCGGATACGGAAAAACCAGTTCGGCCGGAGTCGGTTTTCAGGGAGTAGGCGCATCGTTGAAGCCTGAAGAGTACGCCAGCCACCTGCTTGAGCTTTATGGCCGCTGCCTGGACGCGGTGCAGGCCAAAAAGTAAGTGACTGCGGTTCGCCCCCGCGATTCCCGATCTATCTGGCAAGGAGTTGGTAAAGCTTCATAGCGCCCTGCGGGGCGCTATCTGATATCCCGCTGCCTAGCTCGTCTTCACCCTGCGGTCTCGGCGGTCGCCTTCAGGTGGCCGCTTCGTATCGGGTTTGATTGCTTTGTCTGCCTCCAGCGAAACTCCTCTCCCCAAATCCTCCGTCCTTGGTAATATTTCAGGGCGGCGGCGTTCCAAGCGGGCATAAGTCGGATCTCGACTTTGCCTCTCTGAGGTTACCTCAGGGGAACGTGAAGGACTTGCATTGCGTCGCATGAGCGCCACTGCGCTTCGCGCAGAATGGCTCGTGCTAGGTCAGACTGGTTGGGGCGTCGCCGCCTTATTTCATGCATTCCTCCGTTCTGCGAATGCTCGCCGCCGTGTTCGTTGCGGGCGACCCGTCCGTCGAGCAAGTCAACCTCCGCATTATTCGCACCTTGCGCAATCCCTATCGTTGGATCGCGCCCCTGGCGCAGCGCTATGTAGAGGCGATGGCAGGAAAAACTCGTCCTCGATGCCGCGATGTCATCCGGTTCTTGCAGCACGATGAAGGCTTCCAGCGTGCCTGGGCGAAATATGGCGATGAATTCTCCGTGGCCCAGTGGCTGACTGGGCCGCCGCAAATGCAGCCGGTTTCCGCTGCCATTACCTGGAATGTCCCTGCCTTTGATTCGCCTTTCTCGTTGGCGGAATGGTTGGGCCTTACGGTTGGTGAGGTGTTCTGGTTCGCTGACTTTAAGGGCCTGGGTCACCAAAGCAATCATCTCGGGCACTATTACTACCGCATCCTGGCGAAAGCCTCAGGCCATATCCGCCTGATCGAAGCACCTAAGCATCGTCTGAAAGATTTACAACGTCAGATTCTGTTCCGGATACTTGACCGCATTCCGTCTCACCCGTCTGTACACGGTTTCGTAAAGGGCCGTTCCATCAAAACCTTCGTTGCTCCACACGTTGGCAAGCGAGTTGTGGTTCGCATGGACTTGCACGACTTCTTCCCCTCCTTTGCGCGCGCAAGAGTGCAGGCTTTCTTTCGTACCGTGGGTTATCCCGAAGCAGTCGCCGACCTGCTGGGAGGAATTTGCACCACCGCAACTCCGGGGAAGGTCTGGAAGGCATTGCCATCCGCAGATCCCCGTCACAGGAGCGATCCGCGAATGCTGTACGCGCGGCCACACCTGCCGCAGGGAGCGCCGACCTCGCCGGCTCTCGCCAACATCTGTTCTTTCCATCTGGATTGCCGATTAGCCGGGCTGGCTAAATCCGCCGACGCTATTTACTCGCGGTACGCAGACGATCTGGCTTTTTCGGGTGGGGAAGACTTCGTCAGGAATGCCGAGCGATTTTCCATTCACGTTGCGGCAATTTTCAGAGAGGAAGGCTTCAGAGTTCATCACCGTAAGACGCGGGTGATGCGTCAAAGTGTCCGCCAACATCTAGCCGGACTGGTCGCGAACCAGCGGCTTAACATCCGCCGAGGCGACTTCGACCGGCTAAAAGCGATTCTGACCAATTGTGTCCGTTTCGGTGCGGAGAGTCAGAACCGGGAGGCACACCCTCAATTCCGCTCTCACCTGCAGGGCCGCGTAGCCTTTATGGAAAACGTGAACCCTACGAAAGGCAAGCGCCTGCGTGCGATTTTCGAACGCATACGCTGGGTGCCACCTGTCCCCCCAAAGGCCTAGCTGCTCCAGAGGCCTCTCCGTGACGATCTTGTTGCCAGGTATCGGGCTGATTAGGGTTACCGCGCCGGTTGTCAGCATCGTTCCCATGAGTCCCAGTGAATGAAGGGAGCTGGGCGGCACCGAGAGAAGCTGCAACCCTGAGAAGCTGCAACCCTGAGAAGCTGATACTTGGGCCCAGTGTCATGCTCGGGCCATCCCACCAGATTTTTTTCCTGCTGGCGAGGGGAAGCATCCGCTCTGCGAAACGCAAGGTCCCTCGACTTCGCTGAGGATGACAGCGTAGGCAGGGGCTGATATCGGGCGGTCAGAAGCGGCAACTGAGCTCCATTTAGCCAACTTAGGTGGAGTAGTCGGCGTTGATGTGGACGTACTCTGCCGTCAGGTCGGTGGTTAGGAAGCGGATTCCGGCTTTGCCGCGGTGGAGTTTCACTCGGATGTCACAGGCAGGCTGAGAAAGTTCGGCGTGAGCTCTCCTTTCATCGAAGGGACGCACCGCTCCTTTTTTGAACACGATTTGACCGCCGATGATGATGTCGATCCGGTTGGGATTGATTGGGACGCCGCAGGAGCCGATGGTCGAGAGAATGCGCCCCCAGTTGGGATCAGCTCCCGCCCAGGCGGTCTTGACTAGTAAAGAGTGCGAGATGGCTTTGGCGACGCGCAGGGCTTCGGAGCGGTTCCGGGCGCGCTCTATATAAAGATGGATTACATGCTTCACGCCTTCGCCGTCAGAGACGATCTGTTCAGCCAAGGAGGCGCAGACCTGATGTAGACCTGCCTGGAATTTCTTTCCTGCCTGCTGCAGCGTGATTCCACTTTGCCCGCTGGCAAGAAGAAGAGCGGTGTCGTTGGTGGAAGTATCGCCGTCGACCGACAAGCAGTTGAAGGTGTCGTCGCTGGCGGCGCGCAGCAGTTGCTGGAGTTTCTTTGCAGGCGCAACGATGTCGGTGAGCAGATAGACCAACATGGTCGCCATCTGCGGGTGAATCATGCCCGCGCCTTTGGCGATCCCGAGCATAGAGAATTCTTTTTTCCCGACTCGCAGGCGCACCGAAGCCAGCTTGGGACGGGTATCAGTGGTCATGATGGTTTCGGCGAATTTCTGTGCGGCGGCTTGTGTGGACTCGCAGGAATCCATCACTTTCGGCAACCTGGCCAGGATTTTTTCGAACGGCAGCGGCACGCCGATAATGCCGGTGGAAGAAGAGAATATCTCGTCGGAAGATACGCCCAAGAATTGCGCAGCCTTGGCGCATACCTGGCGGCAGGCAGCGATTCCCGGGTTTCCGGTGGCACAGTTGGCGTTGCCGGAGTTGACAACAACCGCGCGAACTTTACCTTTGGATTTCGCCAGCGACTCACGGGCCACGGTCAGCGGAGCAGCGACAATGCGGTTCTTAGTAAAGACCGCGGCGGCAGTCGTGCCGGGAACGGTCTCTATCAACGCGAGGTCAGGCCGACCGCTGGCTTTGATGCCAGCGGTTCCGGAAGAAAAAGAAAATCCCTGGGGAAGGAAAAGGTCCGCCTTCATGCCTCGATCTTCACGAGCGCGCCCACAGGCTCGGGCAGAATGGCGAACTTCGGCAACTCGCCGCGGACCATGGCGACTTCATCGCAGCAGTGCAGCCGCGGACAGACCCAGCAATCTTTGTGGATCTTGTCGGGCAGGTCTTCGCGCTGAGCTAGCTTGAAGCCGAGGTGGGAGAAGAAATCGGGCTTGCGGGTGAAGAGGCAGGTGCAGGTGACCTTGTGCTTCTTGGCCTCGTCCATCAGCGCGTTGACCAGTTTTTTGCCGCCGCCAAAGTGCTGGAACCCGGGTTCGACCGTGATGGAGCGAATTTCGGCGAGGTGCTGTCCGTAAAGATGCAGCGCCCCGCAGCCGACGATGCGGCCCTTGTGTTCGAGCACCACGAAGTCGCGCACATTCTCGCAGATCTCGGCAAAGTTGCGCGGGAGCAACGTGCCGTCGCCGGAATAGGCCGAGATCAGGCGGTGAATTTCTTCTGCGTCGGGAAGAACGGCGTCACGCGTGCGCATGAGTTTCCTCCTTCATGGATGCGAGTTTGCGTTTGGCTTCGACGATGGCCTGCTTCACCTGTGTGGGAGCGGTTGCGCCCGGAACATCGTGAATGGTAAGTACTGCCTGCAAAGTTAAAGACGAATGGAAATCCTGTTGGAATGCCGGATTCAGCTGGCGTAGTTCCTCGAGCGCGAGATCCTGCAATTCGCAGCCTTTGTCGAGACAGATCGCGACCGCTTTGCCGATTTGCTCGTGGGCCAGGCGGAAGGGGACGCCCCGTCGGGTGAGATAAGTAGCGGCGGCGAAGGCATTCATGAATCCGGATTGTGCGGCTTCCTGCATAACATCGAAATCAAATTCGATGGCTTGCATCCATCCAGTTACCAAGGGAACAAGTGCGAGCATCGTTTCGGTTGCCTCAAACACCGGCTGCTGGGTTTCCTGGAGGTCTTTGTTATAGGCCATTGGCAGGCCCTTGACGGTAACCATCAGCGCAGTTGCGTTGCCGATCAGGCGCGCCGCTTTGCCACGGGTGAGTTCCAGCAAGTCGCCATTTTTCTTTTGCGGCATAGCGCTGCTGCCGGTGGAATAGGCGTCGGGAAGGGTGAGGAATCGATATTCCCGCGAGGAAAACAGGATCATCTCTTCTGCCCAGCGGCTCAGGTGGAGGGAAAGCAAGGTTAGGTCGTTGACGAATTCGAGCGCGAAGTCGCGATCGCTGGTGGCGTCGATGCTGTTGCCGGTGGGACAGTCGAAACCCAGACTTGAGGCCATTGCGTTGCGATTAAGCGGAAGCGTGGTGCCGGCGACCGCCCCTGAGCCAAGCGGACACAGATTCAAACGTTTGCGGCAATCTGCCAGGCGATCGAGATCGCGGGAAAACATTTCGAAATAAGCAAGAAGCCAGTGCGCCACCAACACCGGTTCGGCGCGTTGCAGATGGGTGTAGGCCGGCATGGCATTGTCAGCCGCCTTTCCGGCGCGGAGCACGAAGGCTGCGAGCAGCGCAGTCAGGTCGTGTTGCAACTGGTCGATGGCGGCGCGCACGTAGAGACGCAGGTCGGTGGCGATCTGCTCGTTCCGGCTGCGGCCGCTGTGTAGCTTGTAGCCCGGATCGCCGATCAACTTGACCAACTGCTTCTCGACGAAGTGGTGAACGTCTTCAGCCTCGGGATCGTCGAGGAACTTCTCGTCGTTGGCCTGCGCGGTGATCTTCTGCAGTCCTTCGAGAATCGAAATCAGTTCGTCGGACGAGAGCACGCCCGCTTCTTTCAAGGCGCGAGCGTGTGCACTGCTGGCTTCGACTTCCTGCTTCAACAGCCGCTTGTCGAAATCGAAAGACCGCTGCCAGCGTTCGAACTCTGGGTCGAGCGGCGCCCGGAAACGCCCCGACCACATCTTCACTTAGTCACCTCTGTTTTGGCGGCCGTCCCGTGTAAACGGGCCAGCGACCGCGAAGGTAGACCGAGAATGCGGATGAACCCTTCCGCATCTTTCTGGTTGTAACTGTCGCCCATGGTGAAGGAAGACAAGTCGGTGCGATAGAGCGAGTTCTCGGATTTGCGGCTCACCACCGATACGTTTCCCTTATAGAGGGAGAGCACGACCGAACCGGTGACGTTCTCTTGCGTCTTGTTGACGAAGGCGTCGAGTGCTTCCCGGAGCGGCGAGAACCACAGGCCGAAGTAGACGATCTCCGCGTACTTGAGGCCGATATGCTGCTTGAAGTGCGAGACCTCACGGTCGAGGCACAGAGCTTCGAGTTCGTTGTGCGCGGTGACCAGCATGGTCCCGCCGGGAGTTTCGTAGCAGCCGCGGGACTTGATTCCTACGAAGCGGTTCTCCACGATGTCGACGCGGCCGACGGCGTTGCGTCCGCCGATTTCGTTGAGCAATTCGACGAGCGCCACGGGATCAAGCTTCATCCCGTTCACCGACACAGGAATGCCGGCTTCGAAACCGATTTCGACCTGCTCCTCACGATCAGGGGCTTCTTTCGGCGAACGCGAAATCTGCCAGGTGGTGTCGAGCGGCGCGTTGCCCGCGTCTTCGAGCTCTCCGCCTTCGTGGCTGATGTGCCACAGGTTGCGGTCGCGACTATGGATTTTCTCGCGGCTCTGCGCCACGGCAATGCCATGAGCCTCGGCATAGTCGAGACAGTCTTCACGTGATTTCAGATCCCACTCGCGCCACGGCGCAATGACCTTCAATTCCGGGGCGAGCGCCTGGTATCCCAACTCAAAACGAACTTGATCATTGCCCTTACCCGTGCAGCCGTGAGCGACGGCGGTAGCTCCTTCGTCGAGTGCGGTCTCCACCTGTGCCTTCGACAAAATGGGCCGCGCCATCGACGTTCCCAGAAGATACTTGTGCTCGTAGACCGCCCCGGCTTTCAAAGTCGGGAAGACGTAGCGGGTGAGAAATTCTTCGCGCAGGTCTTTGACGACGACTTTGCTGGCGCCGGTCTTGTAGGCTTTCTCGACTACCGCCTCTAGATCGTCTCCCTGGCCAACATCGCCGACCATGGCGATAACGTCGTAAGAATAATTATCCTTCAACCATGGAATGATGATCGAGGTATCAAGACCACCGGAATAAGCGAGAACAACCTTCTCAGGCATTGGCACTCCTAATCTTAAGGCGGCCCATGTCTCCGCCCAGCAACAACAGCAAGATGGCTTTCTGCACGTGCATGCGGTTTTCCGCCTGATCGAAGACCACCGAGCGTTCGCAGTCCATGATAGCGTCGGTGATTTCTTCCCCGCGGTGCGCCGGCAGGCAGTGCATGAACACCGCGTGCGAGGCCGCGCCTTCCACCAGCTTTTCGTTTACCTGATAGGGCGCGAAAATTTTGGCGCGCTTGGGGGCCTCGTGCTCCCATCCCATACTGGCCCATGCGTCAGTGTAAATGGCGTCAACTCCATCCACTGCTTGATGCGGATCGTTCATCAGTTGGATGCTCGCCCCGGTTTCCTCCGCCATGGTGCGGGCAGCGGCCAGGATTTGCGTGTCTGGTTCGTAACCCTTCGGGGTCGCGATGCGGATGTGCGAGCCGAGAGTCGCGGCGGTCAGCAGCAGCGAGTGGCAGACATTATTGCCGTCCCCTACGTATGCGATCGTAACGTTCTTCAGGTCGCCGAACTTTTCCTGCAGGGTGAAGTAGTCGGCCAGCGCCTGGCAGGGATGTTCCAACCCGCTAAGTGCGTTGATAACCGGAATCGACGCGAAGTCGGCCATCTGCTCGATGGTTTCCTGATCGTAGGTGCGGAGCACGATAGCATTCACCCAGCGCTCGACGTTGTGCGCCACATCGGCCAAGGTTTCGCGGGCGCCGAGGCGCTCCTGAGTCTGATCGATAAAGAAGGTCGATCCGCCAAGGCTCGCCATTCCGGCTTCAAAAGTCAGGCGGGTGCGCAGCGATGCCTTTTCAAAAAACATCACCATCATCTTGCCGGCGAGCGACTTGCTGAAGTCAGCGGGCCGCGCCTTCATCAGGGCGGCAAGGTTCAACACGGTTTCGACTTCGCGAGGACCGAGGTCGCGGCTCGACACCAGGTCGCGCGACCAGAAGTGCTTCGACGGCAAAGGCTGCGAAGCGGTTGTGCTTTTTACGGGCTGGATGCTCAATTCTTTCTCCTCTTACTCGATTTTCCGGTCGCGCTGGCGAGAGCTACGTCCAGGGCACCGATTACTTCGTCCACGTGCTTTTTTTGGATTACGTATGGGGGCAAGAATCGCAACACAGTTTCATGCGTGCGGTTGATTAAAATGCCGCGGTCCAACAATTGCTGTACGGCTGATTTCGCGGTGTCTGCCTGGTCGATTTCCAGTCCCAACATCAACCCCATTCCCCGGATTTCGCGGATGGAACTGTGCTGGGAGGCAAGCTTTTCCAATTTGCCGTGAAAGTAGCCGCCCAGGTCGTTGATGTGCTTCATCAGCCCCTGAACCTGCTTCAGAAACTCGATAGCGACAGCGCAAGCCAGCGGTCCGCCGCCGAAGGTGGTGCCGTGCAACCCGGGGTGCATCCCGCTGGCGACGCGGTTGGTGGTGAGGATTGCCCCCAAGGGCAATCCCGCGGCGATCGGTTTGGCGACAGTGACGATGTCGGGCGTGATGCTGTATTGCTGGTAGGCAAACCACTTGCCGGTGCGTCCCAGGCCGCACTGAATTTCGTCGAGGATCAGCAGTGCCCCCGATTTTTGCGTCAACTCACGAGCGGTTTGCAAAAATTCCTTGCTGACCGGATTGATACCGCCTTCGCCTTGAATCGTTTCCAGACAAACAGCACAGACGCTGCCATCGAACTGGCGCTTCAGATCTTCGACATCATTAAAGCCTACGAAACTGACGCCCGGCAGAAGCGGCGCAAAGGGATGGCGATACTTTGCCTGCCCGGTGGTAGCCAGAGATCCGAAAGTGCGGCCATGGAACGAATTTTCAAGAGCGATGATGCGCCACTTGGCCTTGTGCCCGTTGGGATTGTTGACGCGGGCGAAGGCCCGCGCCAGTTTCAACGCACCTTCCCAAGCCTCGGTGCCGCTGTTGCAGAAGAAGACCTTCTCCAGTTTTGAGATCCTGATGAGTTGCTTGGCTAGTTCAGCCTGGTACTCGTGGAAAAACAGATTCGAGACGTGAATCAGTTTTCCCGCCTGGCGTTTGAGCACGGCTTTGATGGCGGGGTGCCCGTGGCCCAGCGCGTTTACGCCCAGACCGCTGAGAAAGTCGAGATACTTCTTGCCCTGCGAGTCCCACAGATAGACGCCCTGGCCGCGGGTGAACAACACCTTCTGGCGGTCGTAGGTCGGCAGCAATACTTCGGATTCGGACTTAACCACAGAGGCCAGGTTCATGCGCCCAGTACCTCGGTTCCGCATTCCATCTTGGTGAAATAAAACTGCGGCAGCACCTCTGCCTGGGCCGCGGGCATAATGCGCACTCTGCCGACTCCTTTTTTGAGCGCCTGTTTGCAGGCTTCAAGTTTCGGCAGCATGCCGCCGGCAATGACAGAGGTGGCAACCATCGAGGGAACTTCCTTCATGTTTAGCCAGGGCATGACGCTACCTTCGGCGTCCTTTACCCCGGGAACATCGGTCAGGAAAATCAAGGTGTCAGCGTGGCAGGCGACCGCGCAGGCTGACGCCATCTGGTCGGCGTTAACGTTGTAGTATTCGCCGTCGGAGCCGAGCGCGAGCGACGAGAGAACCGGAATGCCGCCTTCGGTCCAGATCGCCTCCAGCCAACGTGGTTCAACCGAGCAGATTTCACCGACGAACCCTAGGTCGTATCCGACGGTCGCTTTCTTGCGGGCCTGGAATGACATGCCGTCGCCGCCACACAAACCGATGGCTGGATTTCCCGCTGCCACCAGCGCCGCGACCACGCTCTTGTTCACGATTCCGGCGAGCACCATAAGAGCCACATCCCGGGTTTCGGCATCGGTGATACGAAGTCCATCGACGAAGTCACTCTTCTTGCCAAGCAGCTTGAGAGTGCGGGTCAACGTGCCGCCGCCGCCGTGGACTACGGCGATCTTGTGGCCGTCGCGCGCCAAGTCTACGAGCGCGCGGGCGCATTTGCGGAGTGTGTCTTTATCTTCGAGTGCTGCGCCGCCAATCTTTACCACGATCTTCATTGCAGGCCCTCCGCTTCGTCGAAGCCATACATCAGGTTCATATTCTGCACAGCCTGTCCGGCCGCGCCTTTCAGCAGGTTGTCTTCGCACGAAACGACGATCAGCCGCCGTCCGTCTTTGGCCAGCGCGAAGCCGAGGTCACAGTAATTGGTATTTACCGAGAACTGGATCTCCGGAAGTTTGGGGTTGGCGAAGACCCGGACCCAGCGCTTACCTTGATAGAAATCGCGGAAGATAGCTTCGATTTGGGCCGCGGTCATTGCACTTTTAAGTTGCAAGTAGATGGTCGAAAGAATACCGCGGGGGATCGGCAGCAGATGCGGGGTGAAGGTGAGTTCGCTGTCGTTTAGATCCAGTTGCTCGAGAATTTCCCCGAGGTGACGATGACCGAATAGTCCGTAGGCCGAGAGATTATCCGCGACGGAAACGAAATGAGTGCGCGCCGTAGGCTCTTTGCCGGCGCCGGAGACGCCGGATTTGGAGTCGGAAATGATCCCTTTTGATTTATCAACGACATCAGCTTTTAGCAGCGGGGCCAACGCGAGGATCACCGTGGTGGCGTAGCATCCGGGATTGGCTACGACTGTCGCATCGGCAATCTTGTCGCGGTTGAGCTCGGGTAATCCGTAGACGGCTTTGTCGGTATACTCGGCCGCGGCCTTCGAGCCTTCGTCTTTGAACCCATACACAGCGCGGTATTCGGGATTTCTAAGTCGCCATGCGCCGCTCAGGTCGATGACGCGCAGACCGTTCGCAACTGCTTCCGGAACCAGCGCGCGGGAAGCCTCATGCGGGGTCGCCAGAAACAGCAGCTTGACGCCCTGATCTTTCAACGCGCTCCACGACAACGGCTTCAGCGGATATCGGCCGTTACCCGAGAGAGCGGGGAAGAGGTCCGCCAGGTTGGCGTTACCCTCGGCGCTACGGCTTAGCAACTCCGGGAAATCGACGAGAGGGTGACGCAGCAGAATGCGCGTCAATTCAAAGCCGGAATAACCGGTCGCTCCCATGACCGCTGTTTTGAGTTTGGCCGGCATCTAGGCAAGCATCTCCTGGGTACGGGCCGCGAGGCGGGCGGCGGATTTCTTGTCCGGACAAACAATAAGGATGGTGTCGTCGCCGGCGATGGTACCGATGGACTCGGGCCACTCTTCGCTGTCGAGCGCGGCTGCTACCGGCTGGGCGCTTCCGACCGCGGTCTTTACTACCAGCAGGTTCTGAGCCACACGGATGTCGAGTACGAACTCGCGCACCAGGCGGGAGGCCGGCGGCAAGGAGGGATCGGAGAAATCTTCATTGGCTTGAGCATAGCCCTGGCCGGTTTTGATAAGGCCGAGTTCATGGATGTCACGGGAAAGGGTGGCTTGGCCGACCTTGAAGCCATACTTGCGCAATGCGCGCTGAAGGTCTTCCTGGCTGGCAACCGGGCCTTTCTCGAGCACCGTGACGATGGCCTTCTGTCTCAAGCTCTTGCTCATAATGAATGACTATTCATCAAAATGAATAAGTATTCATTCTAAATTTTGTAGCCGCGGTGTCAAGCGAAAATATGGAAAAGTGTATGGCCGAGGAGACGGTCGTGACGCGTGGAGTCTTGTTATCTCCACCGAAAGAAGGAATCGCTGAAGGCAGCATCTGGAGCCCCGCGGCCGCCGCGACAATCTGGCCGCGGTAATTCACATGGTGGTGGAGGCCATGTTCTGGTTTCATCCTTTGGTTTGGTGGTTAGGCGGGCGGTTGGTGGAAGAGCGCGAACGCGCTTGCGACGAAGAAGTGTTGGAGTTTGGCAGTGAACGGCAGATCTATGCCGAGAGCATTTTGAAAGTATGTGAATTCTGCGTGGGATCTCCGTTGGCTTGCGTGTCCGGGGTCACGGGCGCCGATCTCAAGGAAAGGATTGTTCAAATCATGACCAAAAATGTTGTGCGTAAACTGGATTTCAGTAGGAAGTTAATGTTGAGCCTGGCGGGCCTGATCGCGGTAGCTGTGCCGGTGGGATTTGGAGTGTTGCATGCTACTCCGAGCCGGGCAGAAGCCGTAGCGGCAAGCGGGGCCAACCCGTACAACTATAGGGTGACGAAATTTGTTCCCAGCAAATCCAGCAGCAAGGGAAAATCATAAAGATGCTCTTCACCCCCGAGGGTTTTTCCGCCAGCGGAGTGACGGTTCAGGTTTTGCTGGTGACAGCCTACAAAATGCAAGATAACCAGATCTCCGGCGCTCCCGACTGGATCAACTCCGCGAAGTTTGATATCGAAGCCCGCGATCGATGAGTCAATGGCTCGTGAGTTGAAGAAACTCGAGCCGAAACAGCGGTGTTGGTTGGGCAGCGCATGCTTCAGAACTTTCTGGCAGAACGGTTCAAGTTAAGGGTCCACGGCGAGAGGAAGGAACTCTCCATCTACTCGCTGGTCGTCGCACCCGGCGGAGCGAGGCTTCAGGAAGCAATGCCTGGCGCTCGATCGGGCGTGAGGGGGAAGGGGCTTGACGGGCAGCCACATCCGGGATTGATGCGCCTGGAGCCTGGATCGATGGAAGGACAAGCAATCAACATGAGCCAAATCGCGGACCTGTTGTCACGTCAGGTAGGAACGAAAGTCATCGATAATACCGGACTCACAGGCAGGTACGATGTTTCGCTCAAGTGGACCGCCGACGAAAGCCAGCCGTCCGCGTTTGCCAACGGAAAGCGTCCAGATTCTCCTGCACCGTTCTCCGGGTCGGCCTTGGTTACGGCAATTCAGGAGCAGCTTGGGCTTGAGTTACAGCCGCAGCGCGGACAGGTGGAGATTCTCGCCATCGATCATGCTGAAAAGCCTGCGGAGAATTGACCAAGAACCTTAGCGGCGGAAGCTTTCTTCCTAAACAAAAACCGCCGTCCCTTGGGGGCGGCGGCGTTGCAGATGGCATCTTCGAAGGCGGTTAGTTTTCCTGGTCACGGCTCTTGGTCTGCGGAGCCTTTTGCTCTTCCTCGAAGAAATGCAGCAACCGGTCGACCAGTTTGCGTTGTCCGCCAATGACGTGGAGGCCGCTCTCGTGTTGGTGCTCTTCCAATATTTTGTTTAGTCCGCGTTCGATGTTGTTCATGAGGACTCCCTTCGCTCGGGTCTTCCAGATCCAATTTGTGGATTTGATCTCTGCTACTACCTTAACAACCATAGCGTTTGGACGGAAATCGGAAAATCTGATGGGAGTAATTAAGGATTGTGATGTGATCCCGACACTCTTTTCCGCTCCAGCGATAAAGCCCACCAGAGGCATTGATTGCGGTGCAACGCATCTTGGGGTAACAACGCTGCGTACGGTTTTGTCGAAGTCTGGAAGAAAGCGATCGATTTGGCCGATAGATCGGGTAAGTCAGCAGGAACTTCTGAATCCTTTTCAAACTCCGCGGGTCGGCATTATTTTTAAGGTTTCGAGCCAGTGTTGCCATACGGGTTTGCGACCGTTTCGCGCTATTCTTAGCGGCCTTCAAATTCCCTGACTGTTCACCTGATGAATTGTTCAACAAAACTCTCGCCCAGTCCGGTTGCAGCAAAGTGGCTACGACAAAGGTTAATCTTCGTAAATACATCTTCGTAGCCGAGCACGCCGCCATCGGGGTCGACATAGATCATGGCCCCGTTCACCTGAAAGAGCGTGATCATCTCTGGGACATCGGCTTCAACCACTAGCGTGTGCGTTTCTCCCGGAGCTTCGTAGACATAAGATCCTTCGGTGGCGCTCCAATCGTGTTCCAAGTAATGCCAGCTCCCCCGCAGGACATAACCATGCACAGGCTGTGGATGGCGATGGCGGGACAAAACTCCAGACTTCCGCACGCGCAGCAGATTGACCCAGTAACCACGGCTGGCGGAAAGGCACAACGGCCGAAACCACACAGTCTCTGATTGCGGTACCCATAGACGCTCGTCGTCTGGGATGGCGTGCGGAATGACGAGTTCGGGCGGGGACTCTTTGGGTTGAGGCTGCCGGTAGGGAATCCGCTCCTGGGAGCTATTTAGCGGCAATTCTGCGCGTTTATGAATAGCATCTTTCACGACGGTCCTCCGGGTCAAGCGACGGCGTAGCCGCCATCGATCGGTAATATTGCGCCTGTAATGAAGCGTGCTGCGTCAGAACAAAGGAACACGACGACTCCAGCAATATCAGCCGGATCGCCCCATCGCTTCTGCGGTGTACGCTCGAGGATTTGCGCGGAACGTGCCTTGTCCGAGACTAGGTTTCGCGTAAGGTCGGTCGCAATCCAACCGGGAGCAATTGCGTTGACCCGGATTCCCTCTGATGCCCACGCAACCGCTAAAGACTTTGTGAGTTGCATGATGCCGCCTTTCGACGCGCTATAGGCCGGCACCAGCGGACCACCGAAAAATGAGAGCATTGACGCTGTGTTAACGATGGTTCCACGAGAAGCCGCCAGTTTTGGACGACAAACGGTGCACATTCGCATCGTTCCGGTGAGGTTGACGTCAATTACTCTCTGGAAGGTGTTGATGTCGTATTCCGCACCGTCCCGGTAAATGATGCCTGCACAGTTAACCAGTACGTCGAGTTCGGAAAGCTGGGCTACTAACCCTGTGATCGAGTCCGCCTGAGTGACGTCAAGTCTGGAGGCCGAAAGGTGATCTCGTTCTGGCACGGCAGAAACCTCGTCGTCAGAAAAACCTGTCACCATGACTTCGTAGCCCGTTTCCAGCATCGCCATCGCGATACCGAAACCGATGCCCCGTGCTCCTCCGGTAATGACGGCTCGCCGTCTACGAGACATTTCCCCCTCCCGTAGTCGTAAAGGCTACCGTGTTCTTCGTTTTGCAGCAAGAACGCTCGGTGCGTCGTGCTAAGCATTGCCGCCACCAATTTCCGAAGCGGTCGTGCAGCCTTGGGTAGCTGGTGGAAGAGACCAAAACCTTCATGGCCCCGTCCAATGCCGAGCTCGCGTAACTTCGGCCCGTCACATGCGGTGGCGGACTCTAGTGGCTTACCCGAGATAGATAGAGATAGGTCGAAACTCCTGTGACTGAAAGTCCGGGCGATCTACAAAACTCGAGATGGCATTTTTTGTGCTGGCCGGATTGGCGCACCGCTCACGCGAGGCGCTGCCAGCGGAGTGTTCTGGTCACTGGTTGGCCATGGCTCGTCGTGGTTTCGAGAGCGATTGTCAGCTCCGTTCCCTGGATTTGGAAACGACGTGTCACCACTTTGCCGACATCGGCCGCGGTTAACGCACCTTCGAGTTCCTGGGTTACCGTTCCCTCGGGTCCGACCGTGTAGCGGCCGAAGTATGCATCATAGCCGTGGATGGCTCCGCTGTTATTGGCGCCGCCGGTTGCTTGTACTTCCGTGGCTTGCCCAGACTTGCGATCGCGCTTCATGAACTGTACGGCGAAATGGCCGGCCGCGTCATACATGAGGTAGGCGATCGGATTGGAGCCGAGGATTGGTTCAGTCCGCCGTTCTCCGCTGGTGGTGACGTCCTCCCGGGACAAGAGTTTCCACGTGCCGACTAGCGGGTTCTCCGATTTCACTGAATCCATGAATGCAATCCCTTTCCGCGCCAATAGAGCATTTTATGACACGGCGCACATTCATGTAGGGTGGACCATCGACTATGGTTCGCTCGGCTCTACCAGGGTGGCTACTGAGGGATTACTCTCGGGCTCGACTACCTGAAACCCGAGCCGAAGTTCGACTCGCTGGGGTCTGACCCGCGGATCCAGGAACTGCTTCGTGAGGTAGGCTTGCTCGATTGATTCGGGTCCTCACGCTATTGGGGCGGCGAGAGATCGCAGGGGAGAGTTTGGTTCTGTGGCGGAATATTCGCCGGGGGCGTCTTCCAGGGTTCATTTACGAAGTCGAAAAAGCTCGTGGCTCCAGAGCTCATGTCTATTTGCGCCGCGTCCCGAAAGGTTAACGATGCTACGCCAAATCGGGTTTCGATTAGCTTCAAGATCGCGGTGAAGTCTGCCGCATCGTGCGAAACATAATTCTTTTTGGTAAACGGAGAAACCACAATCAGCGGAACCCGGTATCCGGTGAACTGAAATTGGCAAGTTGGTCCATCTTGCACCACGCAGATATCCGGTCCATTTGGCGGTGGACCCTGGAAGAGATCAACTGGTTTTGCGAACTGATCGGGGATGACTGCGCTATGCGGAGCCACATGGTCGTAAAACCCGCCGAACTCATCATAGGTCAGGATGAACACCGTGTCTTTCCAACTGGCGCTGGGCTGCGCCGGTGTTCCCATCACAGCATCGATCAGTGTCTTCACATATGCGGCGCCAGCCTGGACACTGCAGCAGGGTGACTCTCCCGGGCCCGGATCATTATCTGCTGGATGCTCGTCAAGGCCTGATGAGGACGGCGGCTCGATTTGCGCGACTTGAGGCAGCGTGCCGGCGGCAGCGTCGCTCAGAAATTGCGAAATTGGGGCGATTCTTTCTGGGTGGCTATTGATGATGGTTTGGCCGTAGGTGAAGTTGTGTAAGTAGCTGATCTGATATAGACACTGTGGCGACGGATCATCGGCGGCGCAATGCAACGCTGGGAGCGGGGGTGCGAAAGTGTAAACGTGGGCTCTTGGGTCAGGCTTGACGTATACCTTCCAACTAATCCCGGCGTCGTCCAGTTCCTGAAAAATAATAGGCGTGGGAGTCTGAAAGTTGTCCGCATCATTTGTGCCATTCGGATAGGCAAACCCGTACGAACTGCCGGCGATCAGGTATTCACGGTTGGGATTGGTTCTGCTCATCACCGGGGAGAACCATTGATCCGACGTGGCAAAGTTCGAAGCCATGAAGTAGTAGTAATTGAGGTCATTGCCGTCGTAGTAACCCATGGCACGCACGCCATTGGTGTCCATGAACTGAGCGGGCTGCCCCGCGGGTGTGCGAGACCCATGGCCCGTGGTCCAGACGAACCCGTCTAAGGCGGCAGGAGCCAGGGTGGCACCGGTCGGGTCATCAAAGCTCCAGTCTTTGTGGCTTTCATTCCACGACGGGCTAGGATTCTCCAGGCAAGCAGTTTGCAGATGGAACGACTGAACTAGCGCGGTGCGATCGAAGACGCAATCCTGGAATGCCGCCGGTGGCGGAGCATAGGGATTTGCGGGATTGCATCCTGGAATGGCGGGCGGTGGCCCGGTGGGTGCATCTGTAGGAAATTGTGGCAGTCCGGCGAAGGGTTGGTCGGGATAGCCGTTGTCTTTCCAGTACTGACGCATCGCCCCAAAGTAGTGATCGAAAGAGCGGTTCTCCTGGGCCAAAAACACGATGTGATTGATCGCGGTTTGAAGCGTAAGACCAAAACTGGCGGTTGCGGTTTTCGGGGTTGCATTTAAGACCGTTATTACACAACTCGAGCCGGTGCAGCCTCCGCTCCATTCTCCAAAGACATTGTTGGTCGCCGGAGTTGCGGTTAGCGTGACCTGCGAGCTGTCGGGAAAGGTAGCGGTGCAGGTGGTGGGGCAGTTGATTCCTGCAGGGGTGCTGGTTACAGTTCCTGAGCCTGCGCCGCTGACCGACACGGTGAGTGACCCGGGAGGCGCATTGGAGTTGAAAGTGGCGGTCGCCGAAGTAGCCGCGCTGATCGTCAAAGCGCAGGTGGTCGCGGTTCCACTGCATGCTCCACCCCACCCACCGAATGTGAAGCCAGAAGCAGGAGTTGCGGTGAGCGTGACCTGCGTATTTTGCGCAAAGCTAGCGGTACAGGTCGTCGGGCAGTTGACTCCGGAGGGAGCGCTGGTCACAGTCCCTGTGTTGGCAGCTGGCCCGGTCAATGTGAGCTGAAAAGAGGCGGGCGGAGGCGGGGTGGAACTCGAACCACCTCCACAGCCGGTAAAAGCGGCCAGCAGACAGACGAGATACAAAAATCCAGCCCGCAATGAAAGGCGCATATGACTTAACCAGCGGGCCTTTGATGACCATGATGGTGGTAACAGTTGGCTATTCCACGGGGTGGTCCTGCAAACTCGAGCACAAGGCTAGCGGAACAAGCCAAGGTCGATTGCATCGGACATGATCTTGTAGCCCGCGTCGGTAGGGTGCAGGTGATCACCGCTGTCGGCAAGGGCGGCAAGGTGCGACGGAGATTTTGGGTCGCGAGTTACAGCGTCGAGATCAATCACGCCGTCGAACTTGCCACTGGTGCGAATCCAGTCATTCACCTTCATTCGGTCGACATCACCGTCAGGAGTGAAATAGCCGGCTCCTTCATAGGGCAGGATGGTAGCCCCATAAACGCGGATGTTGTGAGCATGGGCGCGGAGAATGAGCTGTTCATCGGCAGCGATGATGTCGTCGGCGGTGGCTGCCTGCTCATTTCGTTCACGAGCGCTGACGCGGGTTCCAAGATCATTGATGCCCTCCAGGATGATCAGCCAACGCACCCCGCTCTGCGCCAGTACGTCGGAATCAAAGCGTGCCAGAGCATTCAACCCGGCGCGATCGTGCAGCAATCGGTTGCCGCCAATTCCGGCGTTCAGTACGGCAACGTTTTTAGTTCGCTTGTTAGCCTGCAGGCGCCGTGCTAAGCCATCAGGCCAGCGGCTGTTGGTGTTGGTAGTGGTCTTGGCGCCGTCAGTAATGGAGTCGCCCAAGGTAACGATAGCCGCAGCAGACTTGTCGGCCAGCACGTCCACGCCGTTAAGGAAATACCAGTGATCGACGCGCTCGGCTGTCGCCATCTCTGAGGCAGCGACCGCGTCACCCGGTTGAAGGTAAGAGGTTGTTCGTGAACCGGGGTGGGTGGTGATGCCGTAGGGCGCGCCCGTCAGACGAATGGTTACAGCAAGATCGGACAGCGGCAGAACGTCGAAATCGATGGGATCCGAATAGATCAACGCTCCGGGAGCAATGTTTACGGACGGCTTGCCGTGAAACAGCAGGGCGCGGTCGCTTTCTGGATGAATCGCGCCGCCACCGGCGGAGACAGCCACATGGGCAGAAGGAATGGTCAGCTCGATTCCGCCGAATTCGTTCGAGAACCGAACCCGAATTTGTTTTCCTCCAATGGACACGTGAATGATTTGGCGCAGGGTGCTGTCGGCGAATCCCGGTGCGGGCGGAGCGTTGTTGGCATCCCCAAGTTGTGGCGAGCACGCCCACGTGCCGACCCAGTGGCTCTTCTTGTCATTCCCAGTCGAGGGAAGGGAACTAAGGACGATCCAGAACAAGAGCAGCATGAATGTGCTTTTCGTAAACAAGAAATCTCCTCAAGATCATGCACTTAACGTTGACTTCCGAAAATTACATCGACGAGCTCTTAAGATACCGCGAGGCGAACACCAGGAAGGTCGGCCAGTTCGGCGCAGCCGTATGACCACCGCTATGCTCTCGAAAGGCGACGTCGCCATCTATCAGCGCTGTCTCCATAGGAGGGAATTCGGCAGTCCCGAGATCTTTCTTTCCAAGAAGTTTGTAGACCGGTCCCGCTCCCACCGCGCCGAGAAACATGCCCTTCCCGTCTATCCAGCCGCCCTCAACTTGTGGCGACCCGCTGCTGACGAATACCGGTCGAGGCGCGCACAGTGCGATAAGTTCGTGGGCGTCCACCGGCAAATCGTTGGGAGTAAGTGGGCCGGCATATTTCAGGAAGTTACCCGCCATCCAGTGATACTCAGAAGTGGCAGCAACATTTTCTACCAGCTCGCCAAAAGTCCGCCGTAGGATCTTGGCCCCGCCCTCTCCGGACGAGGCAATAAATCCGATGGCGAATCTGGGGTCATAAGCCATCGCAACCAGGGCGGCTTTGCCGTATCGTGAAAGGCCTTCGATACCAACTTGCTTGGCGTCGACGGACTTGTCGGTCTCAAAGTAATCGAGCGCTCGGCTTGCGCCCCATGCCCAGGCCCGCAGTGCTCCCCAATCATCGAGTTTGCGAGGCTGTCCTTTATTCGCTAGGCCGATGATGCCCTGAGTTAACCCCGCACCGGTGTCGGCCTGTACGCTGGTTGGAAACAGAAACGCATAGCCCCACCCTTTGGCCGCTACCTGTTGTTGCCACGGAGGTCCTGGGCCCATGAGTGCGGCCAATTGAGCCTCCGTGAAACGCTTTCGAATCGCCGCCATGACTTCAGCGCTGAGGGCGAACTCCATGATGACCGGCACAGGGCCAGTCGCATTTGCAGGAGTGCTCAAGGTCAATTGAATGTCCACGCGGACGGCCCGGTAAGCAGAGTTGTCGACGTGGCCCACAAGCTTCCTGGTAATTACTGGTACTTCGCCGGCCGTTTCCCTGGTTGTGCTGATGACTTCCCAATTTACCTTTGGAGTCTTGGCGGGAACACGGCCATAAACCTCGCGGTCAAAGTCTTCGACAATTTCGGGGCGGCGCCGCTTCCACCATTGGTCCGTTGTCTGAACCTTTGTTCCACTATTCAACGTGAGGGGATCGGGCAAGGTGTAGGGAGCGACTTTGGATTCGTCAACATTCGCCGCGTTGGGTGATTTCGGGTCTCCGTCCGGACCTCGGCGCAGGGTTTTTATGTGCAACAGATCCATGATGCGCTGATGATCCTGTTCGCTGGTTAGTGCCGGGGATGGGGAATTGGCGATTGGCGGCGGAAATTGGCCGGCACAAATCGACGAACCGATTATGAGAGTGGAGGCGGCATGCCATAGGCAGTCGTCGCATGACGCATAAGATTCTCACATTTTTCGCATTTGCGGGGAGTCTCACGCTTCGAAGAACTACCAACAAGCCGTGATCCGAGTCACGTCTTGCCTAGGGGAAGTAGTAGACAATAAATATGGCGAAAGCGCCCGCCGACAGGCGTGGGCGGAGATGAAAAGGACGCGGTTTGCGAGTTGGTTTCGCAGACTCGTCCGGTTCGCAGACTGCACCTGTATGCCCCACGGGGCAGGTGGGAACATGCGGATCGAATACGGGGAACCCGCATTCGATCACCAGGCACAGCTGCAATTCAGCTTCGCTCCACGACCTGAGGTCTGAAGCGCTTTCGCCATCGGTTGCCACGCCGCAGTGCTAGGGCAATACCCGTCCACACCAGCACAGCAGCGCCGGCGGAAGCGGTGGCCGCGATACTCTGGCCGAATATCCCTCCCGCTTCGCCGGTATGCATAAATCGTCCCCAGGTACGCAATCGGCGTCCCAGGCTATAACTTGAGAATGGCTCCCACCTCAGCAGTCGCCCGCTACGGGCGTCGAGCGTGAGTTGGCCTCGCTGATCGGGACGTCCGCCGTTGCCGGTGTCAATCGTGAACACAAGCGGCCCATCACTCGAACCAACCATACGCAGGGTCACACTCCGCCATCCCCTAACTTGTTGTTCGGCACGCACAAAGGCCGCACTCAGCGAGGGCTTCCCAGCAGCCTGTTGTTGATCTCGTTCCCGCCTGCGGTTTGCTTCTGAAGGGCGCCCACTCTGAGACGGCGAAGGCGGAGGCTCATTGCCGGTCATCCGATAGAGCAAGTTGTTGGCCCATGGATACGACATCACCACTCCGCTGAGCACGATCAGAAGCAGCGGCAGGAAGCACCACACTCCCACCACGTTGTGCAAATTCCAGTCCCGAGCCTGGCCTCCAAGGCCGCCGCGGAACCGGGCAATCTTGCGCAGATGCTTCCATGTCCAATCTTTCGGCCACCACAGAAAAGGCCCCGATGCCACCAGCAAGAGAAACGCCAAGTTGCACGCGCCCGTTAATGCGCGTCCCGCACTGCGGCTCTGTCCGCTCCTTCCCAGGTAGCGATGAACATCTTCCATCTTGGAGAAAAACGCGTTCAGCTTCGGTGCTGCTTCTCCCAGCACCGCTCCCGAATACGGGTCCACAAACAGAGTGCGTTCACGTCCGTAGCTCAGCTGAACCGGAAATTCCGGATCAGACCGCACAACAACCGTCGACGGCGCTGCCGTTTCGTTTACGCGAACCTTGGCCAGCAAGTCATCTATGGAAAGCCGCGCCTGGCTTGTTGCGCCGGGCGCCGAGCGATAACTACAGTTCGCCCAGTTCATAATCTGCCGTTCATAGGCCAGCAAGATGCCCGTGACCGACATAATCAAAATCACAATTCCCGCCACACTGCCTGCGGCGAGATGAATCCAGAACAAAACTCTCCGCGGCGTCATCATGGCCCCGAATCCGCGCTATAGCTCGGCCCAGCGCCGCAGCAGGTTGTGGTAAACGCCCGTCAGTTGCACTGCGATCGGATTGTCGCCGCGCTCGTTGTTCAGGCGCTGAATCGATACATCCAAATCGAAGAGCAGAGTGCGTTCGCTGTCCTCGCGCACCATGCTTTGAATCCAAAAGAAGGAAGAAACTCGCGCCCCTCTCGTAACGGGCCGCACCTGATGAAGGCTACTAGCGGGATAGAGCACCAAATGTCCCGCCGGCAATTTCACTGTCTGCACGCCATAGGTGTCTTCGACAATTAATTCGCCACCCTCATATTCGTCGGGTTGGGAGAAGAAGAGCGTCGCTGAAAGATCGGTGCGAATCCGGTGAGACGTGCCGGTGATCTGGCGGATAGCATTGTCGATATGCGTGCCAAACGACTGGCCACCCTGGTAACGGTTGAACAATGGGGGAAAGACTCTATGCGGCAGGGCGGCAGCGACAAAGGTCGGGTTCTGCCCCAGCGCGCTAAGGATCATCTCCCCCAGTTGCTGCGCGGCTGGGCTGTCCTCTGGGAGCTGTTGATTGTTCTTGGTGCGGGCAGACTGGTGGCCGGCCGTGACCCGGCCCTCCACCCAGTTCGCCTCATCCAGCATTTTGCGGCCCTGGGTTACCTGCTCTGCATTCAATACATCGGGTATGGGCAATAGCACGTAACTCACTCGCTCGCGATCAGAATTTAAAATTGAAACCCATCAATGCCGACCGCCCCGGCCCCAGCACAATGTGTCCGGGATGTGGCAGGTCGTAGTAGTACTTATTGGCCAGGTTGTAGACGTTCACCTGAAAGTCAATATGTTCGGATAGTGGATAGTTCGCCATGGCGCTGAAGACCCAGTAGCCGGGGATTTGCTTTAGCAGTCCGGTAACAGGATCATTCTGCGCGGTCGAACTGGCCGTACGGCGGTCGACGAACTGGCTGCCTCCGCCTACTTCCAGCTTCTTGGTCAATCGGTAGCTGCTCCACAGATTGAAAGCATTGCGTGGAACATTGGCTAGTTGCGCTCCGATCGAAAGGGGAAATGCCAGCGAGTCGACAACTTTCGAGTCGAGATAGGCGTATCCCGAGAAAATCTGCCAGCGGCTCGTGAGCCGTCCGTTGACCTCGAGTTGGATTCCGTTGACCTGCTGACCGCCGGAAAGAACATTCAGTGTGGGATCGTCGACCGAGGGCTCGCGGGCATTGGTCTTGTCGGTGCGGAATGCTGCAGCGCGCATCGAAAGCTTGCGGAAGTCCCACTTGGTGCCTACCTCATAGGTCTTGTTTTCTTCCGGCGAAGTGTCGGCGTTGGCCGCGCTCAGGGAAAGCGATTCCGCCGACGGGTTAAACGAATTGCCGTAGTCGAAATAAACGCTGCCATTGCTGGCAGGCTTATAGACTACAGCTCCGCGCCAGCTGGTCATGACGTCGACCCGGTTGAATTGCAACTCAGGTGTCGGAAACGATTGGTGATAGTCGGCATCGAACCGGTCGACCCGTACACCGCCGGTCAACTCCCAATGCTGTCCGAAGCGCAAAGTGTCAAGCGCATAGGAACCTACGGAAACAGTTGCAGCATTCACTCGTGAGCGTACCGATTGGGTTCCGGTGAACAGGTCATGGGTATCGGGATTGAGAAGACTAGTGCTGGGAACTCCGGCGAAACCGTAGCGTATCGGGTCGGATGTTTCGCGGCCCGCTTCTACTCCAGTTACCAACTTGTGGCGAATGAGTCCGGTACGGAAGGTGAAAATTACATCCGTCTGATTTTCGAAGAAGGTCTCGCCGCTGTTGACCGCAATCTGGTTGCGGGTAACGTCGATATCCGCCAGCGTTGTTTCAGGAGTCACCACCGGGCTCGTCGTTACTTTGGCTTCGGTGATTCTGGCGTCTCGTCCGTAGTTGGCATAGCGCGCCTGGCTGCGCATGGTGATGCCGGGGCTGAAATCGTGCTCGAACTTCGCTGTGCCCATGTCGACATCGGTCTTCAGAAAATTGCCGTGCTCGAATCCGTAATAGCTTTCGTGCGGTACCGGAGCAGGGTGATCGAAGAGCCAAGGGACGCCGTAATCCGGAGTGTCGTTGGCCTGTTCGTGGAGATAGCTCAACGTGAACCGCGTGGGCTTGCCGATTCCGAATGCCAGCGAGGGCGCGATTCCGTAGCGGCGGGTTTCGGCAATATCGCGACCGGCCGCGCCGGATTCATGGCCCATCAAGTTGACCCGGAACGCGGAACTCTCGCTGAGTGGCTGATCCAAGTCAGCTGTCACGCGACGCGTGGCGTCGGTGCCGAATTCAAGGCTTCCGGCAAGCAGGCGGCCAGTCTGCGGCAACTTAGTAGCCTGGTTGACCACCCCTCCGGTCGAACCGCGGCCGAAGGTCACGGACGACGGGCCCTGCAGTACTTCTACTTCCTGATAGTTGAAAGGATCGCGGTAGTAGCTGCCGAAGTCCCGCATACCGTCAATGAAGAGATCGTTGCGCGCACTGAATCCGCGGATGGTGAGGTTGTCGCCCTGCGCCCCGCCTTCTCCGGCCGCAAGGCTGATGCCAGCCACGTTGCGAAGCGCATCGCGCAAGGTGTTCACACCCTGGCTTTGCAGTACCTTCTGCGGTACCACGGTGATCGACTGCGGAGTATCTACCAGCGGCTCGGAATATTTGGGCAACGTGTCGGGCAGGGAAGTCGCCGTTACCTCGACCGTGGTACTGAGTTCCACAAGATCGAGTGTGACCGTGGATGCGTCGGTGAATTTGTAGGTGATTCCGGTCCCGGCCAGAATTTTTTCCAGTGCTCGTTCGGGGGTGAAGAGGCCGGCTACGCCTGGCGACCCAACGGTGCGAATGGAATCGCGGGGAATAATGACTTTCAGATTGGCGACATTCTGGTATGCAGCGATAACGGAATCTAGTGGCCCGGGAGGAATATCGAAGCGCCGCACCGGCAAACCCTGGGTCTGCGCGGTGAAATGATTAGTCGAAGGTGTCTGGCGGTCTTGCGCATAGTTCTGTGCGATGGCGACAGTGCCGAAACTGGAGTAAGCGGCGAGAGTTCCGACCGCCATCCAATACTTCGGGCTAGCCGGCTTGCGGGACTTCTTAGGGCGGATTTTGATTCGGGTAGCCACTGGAGTCTCATTCTTTCTTGCGACACGGTCGCATATAGGTCGCAAGCCAAGCCGCTGGGATTTCTCCTCACTGCTGAGATTTCACAGCATGGAGAGCGACGTCGGTACTGGTAGACCCTTGATGATCCTTGCCGCCCCCAAAGACCTGTACATCCTAAAGGTGTTGAAAATGATTTTCAATTTCATTTTCAAGAGGATGATATCCGGTGGTCCTCGAAGCGCCAAGCCTGCATCAGGGAATGCCGCGTCGGGCGCCGTCAATGGGCAGAAAAGGCTGTTGACCGGGAAAATTCGCAGGCTATCTCGCCGCACTGCCTGTTACTTTGATCTAAAGGTCTTCGTCCGTCGATTTTACGTCGCGCAAACCCATGGAGGGACCGGCCATTGATCCATCCAATATCGGTGGCGCCAAGAAATAAGTGAGCTAGGTTTGTTCCGGTGCCGGGGGGCGCAAAGTTCTGTCGTACACCCAAAGCAATGCCGTCGTAGCCGCCCCAACGCCGGTGACTGCCCACCAGATTCGGCTCGGGTTGCGAGTAACCTCTCCGAAGTGGTGAATCAGCTTTCCCCCGAACCATCCGCCGATCAACGACCCGATCCCGATCGGCATGAAGGCAAAGCCCATGTAGGTTCCCTGCTGTCCGGGAGGCGCGAGGCGAGAGATGTACTCGTAGTAACGCGGAGACTGCGTGATCTCGCCCAACGAAACTACGATCAACGTTGCAATGGCCATCGTCACTGACGGATGTACGATCAACAAAAACCACGCCAGTCCGGAAATGAGTGTTCCCAAAATAATTGCCGTGAATGCCGGAATCTTCTGAGTTAGAAAACTCACAACCATCTGTAAAGCAATGACCGTGAGCGGCCCAGTCACCAGCATCAGCTCCGTGTCTGTCTTCGGGTTGATGTAATCGTGTATGTACAACGGGAGAATGATGAACTCCTGCCAATAGACCACCCAGTATCCCGAGAAGATCAGCAGAAACAGCATGAACCGTGGATTGGAAAGCACTGTTAGGAAGTTCTTGGCGGCATCTTTCACACTTGCGGTTTGCTGTTCCCCTGATCGCCGCGGTTCCTTAAAAAACAGCAATACCGCGAAAAACATGGCGAATACGCTCAGTGCCGCCACGCGAAAAACGTTTTCAACCCGCATGTGCTGGTGAACCCACGACGCCACAAACGGCCCGGCCGCTCCGCCGATATTCACCAATGTGTAGTAAATCGAATAGCCGATCGAGCGGACATTTTCTTTGGAGGTCCTCGCCGTCGTCCCCACCACGCACGGTTTAACCAGCGCTACACCCAAAGCCGGTAGCATGAGCAAGAACGCCACCAGAAGCCCCAGCGGTACTACACCCCGGACCGGAGTCAGCCAGGAGGCTCCCAATGATCCCAACAAGAAGTAAGAACAGCTCAGGATGAGATAAGCCAGCGAGAGTGAGCGCCGAAAACCGAGCCGGTCGGCGAGTGCACCGCCGAATGCAGCCAGGAACCAGACCAGTCCGCCGAAGAGTCCCGTAAGACTGCTGGCCTGTTGAACTGGAAAATTCAGCGACTCGTGAAGATAGCGGGCCAGCGAAGCGAACGCTGCGTAGTAGGAAAGCCGTTCAAAAAGCTCGCTGATATTGGCGACCCAGAAAGGCCGCTCAAACCCGTCACGAATCTCCCTCAAACGTTCCGCGAAGCTCAAGAATGTTTCTCCCCAAAAATGTAGGGCGGACACTCCTGTCCGCCTCTAAACTCCGAAACGCTCCCGAATCATCTCTGCCGAAATGCCCGCAATGCGGATCACTTTATTCCGGCTGTTCTGACCGGAGGCAATGGTAATGGACGAACGCGGGATGCGCAAAAGTTTGGAGAAGAACTCGATGCAGGCGTCGTTGGCTTTGCCATCAACCGGCGGCGCAGTTATAGACAACTTAAGAGAATCGCCAATTTCTCCAGTGATTGCGTTCTTCTTAGCGCGCGGATGAACTTTGACGCCGAAGGTAACATCATTCGCTAACTCTTGGATCGCTACCATCCCCAACTCGTTTATCACAGAGCGCACAGAGTTTCACAGAGATACCGGAGACAGTGCCCAATTTCGATTCCTCTGTCACTCCGTGACGCTTTTCGGCTTAAACTCTCTTTGACGTGTTCCAAACCAGGACCTTGCTAAACTGAAGCTCCCACCCATGCCCCAACTCATTCGTACTCTCCAATTGCGCGACTTGGTTCTTCTCATCATTGGCGCGATCATTGGTTCCGGGATATTCCTCGTCCCAGGCGTGATCCTGCGCAATGTGAATCACTCGGTAGCCATGGCCTCACTCGTCTGGGTGGCGGGCGGAATTCTCTCGCTACTAGGTGCGCTCAGCTATGGAGAACTGGCCGCGATGCGTCCCGACTCCGGTGGGCTCTACGTCTATATCCGCGAAGGTTTTGGGCCGCTGCCGGCGTTCCTTTATGGATGGGCGATGTTTCTCGCTATCGCCAGCGGCACAGTAGCATCGCTAGCGGTGGCTTTCAGCACGTATCTGGGCGCGGTGATCCCCCTGAATCCGTTTGCGGGCAAGATCGTCGCCATCGGCGTAGTTGCGAGCATCACTGGGGTCAACGTTTGGGGCACACGCAAGAGTTCCGATCTGCAAAATTGGACATCCGGCCTGAAGCTGTTGCTGATCTTCGGAATTTGTGCCGTGCTGTTATCTCTCGGTCGCGGCTACTCTGCCATTCCCGCAGCGGTCTGGACCGAACCGCTCAGCGGGTCTTTGCTTTCGCGCTTCGGCCTGGCGATGATCGCCGTCCTCTGGGCCTACGAAGGCTGGCAGTTCGTGACCTACTGCGCGGGCGAGGTGGTTGAACCGCAAAGGAATTTCCCGCGGGCGTTAGGATCAAGCGTTCTGTTCATGGTCGGAGTTTATCTGCTGGCTAACCTCGGATATCTGGCGGCTTTGGGTCCTGCGAAGGCCTCTGCGTCCGACACCATCGCCGCGACTTCCATTGCGTCAGTGCTCGGTCCCTCCGCTGCAAAAGTGGTGGCGCTCACCATTCTGGTTTCCGTTTTCAGCGCCATCAACAGCGTTGTGCTGACTGCGCCTCGAGTGTTCTATGCGATGGCTGCCGACGGACTTTTCTTCCGCAAAATGGCGGAGGTCCATCCTCGCTTCCGGACCCCAGCCATCGCGGTGATAGCGTTGGGCATTTGGGCCGCGGTGCTCTCTACTATGGGGGCGTTCCAGGAACTAATGAACTACACCATGTTCGTGGCC
>CAWGQZ010000074.1:0-51007 GCA_963824805.1 uncultured Acidobacteriaceae bacterium
ATGTAAGGCCGGAGTATGTCTTTGCGAAAGATTTGACGGACGACATTGTTATCAGTTGGCGGGCTGCCTAACAAAAAGCCGATGAGTTTGGCAGCGCCACCGTTCGCTAGCACTAGATTCCAATGCCGGTCGATGACAATTGCAGGATACGGCTCCTGCTGTCTCAAGATGAAATCTATGGCCTGCCTGGCCAGCGCCATCTCTGGAGTTGTCAACCCCGTCTCCCGATAGACCGGGGCATAGCCAGCCGCAATGAAAAGTGTGTTTCGCTCACGCAGGGGGATGGCGAGCGTGTCCGCCAATCGGGTCACCATTTCGCGGCTGGGCTGAGATTTTCCGCTTTCGATGTAGCTGAGATGACGGGATGAAACTTCCGCATCCAGGGCTAGATCGAGCTGGCTTTTACGCCGAGCCGTTCGCCATTGGCGCAGCAGAAGACCAAGCCTGCTCGCCGGTTCAAGAGACGCCTCGCGCAATTTTTCTGCAGCCACAACGGAATTATATCTGTGAGTGTCTCAGCGTCCATTACCTGCCAGGTAATTGCGGAGTGTTTACCGCGCTCCTAATATTCGCAAAGCTTGGGAGGATTTATGAATCGCATCGCAACTACACTGATCTTTGTTGTCCTGGTAACCGCCGCCCACGCACAGTACAACGATCAAAAAGTCACCGCCACCGTTCCCTTTGACTTCGTTGTAGGCAAAAGCACTCTGCCCGCCGGAGAGTATGTTTTCTTGCGGACGGGCGCCAATACGTTGCTGGTTCGCAGCCCGCAGGGACGCAGTCTTGTCACCGTAGTCACCGGTCCGGTCCAGGCAAGCGAGGTTGTATCCCGCCCGAAGCTGAGGTTCGCAAACATCGCTGGCAGGCACGTGCTGGTGCAAGTCTGGAGTGAGAATGATCTCATGGGAAGCGAACTCTACCGTGCGCATTCACTCATTCAAGAGGCGATGTACCCGGCGATTCATGGAACCGTAGCCGGTCGTCGTTGACCCATGAATAGCAGCAATGGCGCAAATCCCGTTGATCCGCACGTGCAAGCGGTTGTACGTTCCGCCGAACGGCAGATTCGCGAACTGCTTCAGCAGCGCGCAGAATTGATGAAGCGAATCGGGACCATCAAACAGACGCTGTCGGGACTGGCTGAGATGTTTGGTGATTCGATCCTCAAAGGAGAAGTGTTGGAACTTATCGACCACAAGGCCAAGCGGCACTCCGGGTTCACCCAGGCGTGCCGCTCGGTATTGATGGAATCAACGACTCCCCTGAGTGCCCGCCAGATCCGGGACCGGATTCAGCAAGCCTCCCCGCACCTCGTTGCAGGTCATAAGGATTCATTGGCGTCGGTCACAACCGTACTGAGCCGGCTCGTGCAATATTCGGAGGCGAGATGTGCGGTGCTGGAGCCGGGGCGGCGAGTGTGGGAGCGGGTGTCGGTAAAAATTGATCAGACTACTCCAGGGAGCAGGGCGGGAGGGGGTCGAGCTCATTTGGTTTCAGACGGGAATCACTGCTCACCATAAGTCCTTTTGTATTCCTTCCAGTGCGATGCAACGACCGACATCAGCCGCTGATAGTCCGGATCTCCACGCAGGCTGGCGAAATTCTTGTCGCGCTGGAACCAGGGAAAGTTGTGATTCCCTAGATCAATTGCCTTCTGGAACCAGAGCAGGGCTTGCGCTTTTTCTCCTAAAAGCGCATGCGTGCCCGCTACCCAATAGGCAAGGTCGCCATCGACAACGTCGTCCGGCCGGTAAGCGAAAACTTTGGGATCGATTTTCTGACGCTCGCCCCGGGAGGCATAAAGAAACGCCGACAGGTTCGCCGGCGCAGCATCGCCGCTGCCCTTCCCAAGTTCCTGGGACCGGCTGAACACCCTTTCCGCCTCGTCTAACTTGCCACCGTAGTAAAGGAACTCTCCCAGATAAGCCAGCGCCTTGAACTGGTCAGGATGGGTTGCCAAAGCCTGTTTCAACTCGCGTTCCGCTTCTTCGACCCGACCCTGGTAGAGCATCATGCGGGAGTGCATCCAGTAGATCCGCACCGTCGTCGGGTTTAGTTCCATGCTACGCCGGTAGGCCTGTTCGGCGGCATCGATCAGGCCGGCATAGTGGCACATATACCCAAGCATGTCCCAGGCAAGTTCCGAGTTCGGCGCAAGTTGAGTGGCACGGCGAAGCACCGGAATCGCCTCGAGGTTGCGTCCAGATTCAGTCAGCGTGCTGCCCAGAACAGTTAGTGCCTCGGGTGAATTTGGATCTAGTTCCACGGCGCGTCGGGCCGCCCGTTCGCCGCGCTGCAGGTTCGCTCGGCTGTTGAGATCGAAATTGGCGCTCTCCATGTCCAAAAGGTTTCCCAGCAAAGCTTGAGCCTCTGCAAAGGAAGGATCTTTGTCGATCGCCTGTTGAGCGGCCTGTTGGCCGTGATGGAGGCTCTCGAGGTTGGATCGCATGAAATATTCGTTCAGATAAAAGCGAGCGCGCAGGTAAAAGTCGTACGCCTCCGGAGAGGATGTCGATGGCGCGGTCAAGGCAGCGTGTTCCTGGCCGCTTACTTCGATGCTCAATCCTTCGACGACCTTCTCGGCAACTTCGTCCTGAAACTTAAGCATATCGGCGCTGCGAAGATCATATTTCTGTGCCCAGCGAGTGGCCTGATTTTCCCGATTGATCAACTGCACCGATACCCGCACTACCCCAGGCACGCGCTGATAGGTTCCGTCCAGAACCGACTCGACCCCTAGCTCTTGTGCAACTTGTGCAGGATCGGCTGGAGCACTCACGTACTTGAGCACCGAGCTGGTCGGGCGCACGGCCAGGTTTTGCAAAGACGCCAGCCGCGTGATGATGGCGTCGGTCATACCGATGCCCCAGGCTTTATCTGTGTCGTTGCCAGAAATATCGCGGAACGGCAGAACCGCAAGCGTGCGGCGTTGCGCTATAGCAGCAGACGATATCGCCGGGGACCCGGTCGACGGTGACTGCTTGGTTCGGGAGCGCCACGCGAAAAACCCCAAAAGTGCAAGGATTCCAAAGACAACCAATCCGCCGACGGCAAGTCTTGCCTTACGCCGAGCAGGTTTCGCAGCGACCATTCGGGCACTCGTTAGCCCGGAAGTAGTGTCGCGCTTAAGGCGTTTTAAATCTGCAGCGATCTCAGACGCATGCTGGTAACGCACGTCTCGATCCTTCTCGATAGCCTTTTCGAGAATTCGCTCAAGGTCAGGCGATACGCCGCCCTTTAAACGAGAGGCTGGCTCCGGCGGACGGTTGAGGATGCCATCGAATATCTCCGCGCTGGTCGCGCCGCGGAACGGCAGCATACCTGTCGCCATCTCATATAGAACGACGCCAAACGAGAAAAGGTCGGAGCGGCCATCCAACTCTTTTCCACGTGCTTGCTCGGGAGACATATAGGCCACAGTCCCAAGCGTAGACCCCGGACTGGTCAAGTGCTGCTCATTCATGGTTTCTGCGATTGTGTTCGCTGATGAAGACCATTCCGACAAGGTATTCGTGGCTGCAACCTTTGCTAGTCCAAAGTCCAGAACTTTGGCGTGACCGCGTTTGGTGACGAAAATATTTGCCGGCTTGATGTCGCGATGGACGATTCCGGCACAGTGAGCGGCATCCAGAGCGTCGGCAATTTCGATGGCGAGATCGAGCACGGCCTCGGTTTCGAGCGAGTTTCCATCGATCCGATGCTTAAGGGTCACACCGTCGAGATACTCCATGACAATAAAGGAGTGGTTTCCGTGCCTGCCAATCTCGTAAATGGTGCAGATGTTGGGATGATTCAGGGCAGACGCGGCACGCGCTTCGCGGCGAAAACGTTCCAGCGCCTGGGCATCTTGCGCCAGGTCGGCAGGAAGGAATTTTAGCGCTACAAAGCGCCCAAGTTCAGTGTCTTCGGCTTTATAGACTACTCCCATCCCGCCCCCGCCAAGCTTCTCGAGAATGCGGTAGTGAGAGACGGTCTCGCCGATCATTTGCTATCGAATGTTACGTGCTGGACAGAGTGCAGTCAATGAAAGCGCAGCTGCGAGCGGAGGAGGCAATGGGTAGAGTTCACACGGCAACGCCACGAGGTTGTCCGTCATCTCAGGGCCAATGAGAGACCTCCATTCAAGGCTCCAATGAAACGTCGAGATTTTTTCAACGCTGTTACCGTTTGCGGCGCCGCTACAACACTCTCCTGCAGCATTAGCCTGGGGAGGAGCCGCTTCAAACCAGGAGAATATTTTCGTGAATCAGACCCTTCTAACTTCATCGCCAGGAATCCGCAAGGGAGACATGCTTTACCGCACCCTCGGCCGTACCGGGGAAACGGTTTCAGCCATCGGGATGGGCGGCTTTCATATCGCCCAACCGGCGCATTCCGAGAAAGACAGCATTCGCCTGGTGCGCTCCGCCATCGATCGCGGTATTACGTTCATGGACAACAGTTGGGACTACAACGAAGGCAGGAGCGAGGTGCGGATGGGGAAGGCGTTGAAGGATGGCTATCGTCAGAAGGTTTTTCTGATGACCAAGATCGATGGCCGTACCAAAGAGGTCGCGGCACGGCAAATTGAAACCTCCCTCGAACGTCTGCAGACTGATCACATCGATCTGGTTCAGCACCATGAGGTCATCCGGTTTGACGACCCCGACCGCATATTTGCGGAGGGCGGAGCCAATGAAGCAGTTCTTGAGGCAAAAAAGGCGGGTAAGATTCGTTACATTGGCTTCACCGGCCACAAGGATCCTCATATCCATCTCTATATGTTGAAAGTGGCTGCAGACCACGGCTTCCACTTTGACACGGTGCAGATGCCTCTCAACGTCATGGATGCCCACTTCCGCAGCTTTGGCCACATGGTTGTGCCGGAGTTGGTGAAACAGGAAATCGGTGTACTGGGCATGAAGTCGATGGGAGATGGAGTGATACTCAAAAGCAAGGTGGTGTCGCCGATTGAATGCCTCCATTATGCGTTGAGCTTACCGACCTCGGTGGTGATTACGGGGATCGACAAGCCGGAAATTATCGATCAAGCTGTTGAAGCTGCAAAGACATTTAAGCCCATGACGCGCGAGCAAATTGCGCAATTGTTGTCAAGAACGAAAGAGGCCGCGATGGCGGGGAAATACGAGCTGTTCAAAACTTCGTCCCATTTCGACTCGACCGCCAAGCATCCGGATTGGCTTGGCGGGGACGTCCCCAGCGTTCAGGAGCTGGCCCCTCCCACCGATTGAGATCGGCGGGACGCGTTCCTCGACCCATGCGTACTCGTTTTTTTAGGCGCTTGCAAGTTTTTCTCTGAGCTTGCAAACTGATTCATGCGCGTTCTCTCGCGATTCATGGCGGCGGCCACCGATGTCAACCGGTTCCCGCCTCCTACGCTCCCGGAAATCGCATTCCTTGGACGGTCTAATGTAGGCAAATCGAGCGTCATCAATTCCCTGCTGGGATCCAAAGTAGCCCGCACCAGTTCCACTCCGGGCCGCACTCAATCCATTAATTTCTTCGAGGTGCGCTGGCCAGGAAAACCCGCACCGGAGCTGATTTTCGCCGACCTCCCGGGATATGGATATGCACGCGTTCCTCGTTCCGTTACCAGCCAGTGGGCCGGGTTCATCGAACCTTACATACAAGATCGTCCGACCTTGGCGCTCTGCATTGCGTTGGTCGATTTGAACGTCCCCGCTCAGCCAGTCGACAAAAACTTGCTCGAGTTTTTGCAAGCGCAAGATCGCCCACTCCTCATCGTTGGCACCAAGAGCGACAAGCTCTCCGGTAACCAAGCGCGCAATGCCTTGAGCATTCTGGCGCGCGAGTTTTCTCGCGCGCAGATTCTTCCCTTTTCAGCCAAGACCGGTGCCGGACGCGAAGAGCTGTGGCGCGAAATCCGAGCGGCCGCGGAACAACCGCAAAGGCTTTGAGCACAGAAGCGCTCAATTTCCGAATGGGCCCGGGCCCGGCATCGATGCGGATTGCTCTGTGAAAAATCTGGGACGCCTGTTACAGACTGCCTTGTCGACGATCTGGATCGGGCATTACTTTGGTGCCCTATCGCCCGATAACTTCATTACTGCTTCCGCTATGATGAATGAGCTATGGCTACCTATCTAATCACTGGCGTCGCTGGATTTATCGGCTCCGCTCTCGCCCGGGCAGTGCTCGCGCAAGGTGACAAAGTCCGTGGAGTCGATAACCTTTCCTCCGGCAAACATGAAAATTTAGAAGAAATTATCAACCGGGTCGACTTTCGCGAAGCTGACGTTCTCGATCTTGAAGCACTTCACGAAGCTTGTGAGGGCGTCGACTACGTGATGCACCAGGCGGCGATTCCTTCCGTGCCCAAATCAGTTGTCGATCCGTTGGGGAACAATGCAGCCAACGTCGACGGCACGGTTAACGTGCTGGTTGCGGCACGCGATGCCAAGGTGAAGCGCGTAACCTTTGCCGCATCCTCCGCAGCATATGGCGATGCGCCGGGGCTGCCTAAGCGCGAGGACATGCTGCCAAGTCCAATTTCGCCTTACGCGGTCGGCAAACTGGCCGCTGAGTACTACCTGAGTTCCTTCTATCGCTGCTATGGCCTTGAAACTGTCGCGCTACGCTATTTCAACGTGTTTGGGCCGCGTCAAGATCCCAAGTCGCAATATTCCGGCGTGCTCGCAAAGTTCACCACCCAAATGATAAAGGGCGAACAACCGACCGTGTTCGGCGATGGCAAGCAAAGCCGGGACTTTGTCTATGTCGACAACGTTGTGCACGCAAACCTCCTTGCGTGCAAAGCGCCGGCCGCTGAGGTCGCCGGCAAAGTCTTCAACGTGGGGATCGGCAAACGAGTTGACCTGATCGAGACCTTCGAGGTCTTGAAGAAACTTACCGGATATAAGGGCGGGCTCAAATTTGCGGAAGAACGCTCCGGCGACGTAAAGCATTCCGTAGCCGATATTTCCCTGATCAAGAAGCAGCTTGGATATGTTCCCCAAGTTGATTTTGAAGAAGGGCTGCGTCGCACTATCGAGTGGTACAAGACCCAGGAAAACGCAGTTACGGCGCAACGGGCCTAAGATGCTGATTGGCTAGGCCATGATGGCCCGACTGAAGTCGGGCCCTACCCAGCGGTTTGAGCTAGCGAGGATGCATCCCGGGTTACTTAAGTGATCTGGGGGGAACCATACCGAAACACTAGAGTGAACTGATGACCCTGTCTTCCATGATTGTCTCGCGCGACTGGCAAGAAGTCAGTGTCTTGGAGTGCGTGCTAAACGGCCTGCACATCGGGGTCGAGGTGGAAGGCGAACCTGATCGTGCCTGGACTAAGTTCGAGAAGTCCAAAGTCGATGCCGTTATCGTCGACTATGACCAGGAAGGCTCGCTGGATTTCGTGGATAAACTGCGGGCCGGCGGTTCAGCCCCGGTCGTCATTGCCAGCGGATCAAATTCCAAACATCAATTGGATTCCATTGGAGCGACATTCATCGTCGCCAAACCAATCTCGGTCGAACGCGCCGTGCATACACTATCCGCAGCGCGAAACATGATCGTCAACGAGCGTCTTCGTTATCATCGCCAGGATCTCGACCTTCCGGTTACGGTAACGCTCTTGTCCGGTAAAGGTGAAAGCGCGAAAGGCGAAATCATTAACCTGAGCCAGGGCGGCGCCAAGCTAAGATGCAATGCGCGTCTATCCTCTTCTGAACCAATAAGCTTGCGCTTTACTCTACCCGCCGCTTCAGCACCTCTGAACATTGACGGGAAAGTGACCTGGGCGGAAGGACGGAAACACCGGAGTACATTTTGTGGATGTGGAAGAAAACGCCAAGCGGCAGCTGCAATTGTGGGTAGAGCGACGTTATTTCCAGCCCGTCAGAGACTAGACCTTTTCAAATTCTAGGAAGCCGTTCTCTCTTCGACACCTTCAGTCGAATCGTCGCGGTTCTGTCGCTCCCAACTCGCCAGCCGGTTCAGATCGTAGCTGTAAGGGCCATAAGCGCGGAATGTCTTCTCATCAAAAAGCCGCTTGATGCCGCACCCGACGCAGACCTGATAGGAAAGTTCCTGGGCGCGTACGGGCCAACTCATCTTGCTATGCCAGCAACCACGGAAAAGAACCACGCCCGCACCTGTTACTCCAGCAGCCAAGACGCCTAACGGCCACTTCCACAAGGACTTCTTTTGAAAGCTCAACTCACCACAACCTGAAAGGAATTTAGTTACCTAACGATAACTGCCTACGCGACAGAAAACAAGGGGAAGAGCATCGTCTCAACAAGGCGCCCCATTCCAACCTCCGCTAGGGCGGGGCTTTTAGGGGCGGGACAGCTGAACAAGCCGACGAACGGTCGTACAGGTAAATCAAAAGCCCCGCCCAAGCGCGGCTTGAATGGGGCACCCTCCGGAGCCAATCGCCACCCAACAACTCGGCTAAAATAGGGGAGAGATCTGCAAATGCCCACCCTCCGCGAAATCGTCAATGAGCATGTCCAGGAAGGCGATCTCTATGAAAAACTCGACCGGAACCGGGTCCGCTGCTACGCCTGCGGACACTGCTGCCCCATCCCGGAAGGCCAGCCCGGCGTTTGCAAGGTGCGTTTCAATCGCGGTGGCACGTTGTTGCCCCATGGGGATACGTCGGTGGCGTGCAGTGCGATCCGATCGAAAAGAAGCCGTTCTTCCACGCTTACCCCGGTGCACTCGCCTATAGCTTCGGCATGCTGGGGTGTGACCTGCACTGCGGCTACTGTCAGAACTGGGTGACTTCGCAAGCGTTGCGCGACCCCAATGCGGTCTCGGCGCCATTGCAGGCAACACCGGAAATGCTGGTGCAAGATGCAGTTCGGCAGGGTGCAAAAGTCCTGGTCAGCACCTACAACGAACCGCTCATCACCGCCGAATGGGCGGTCGCCGTCTTCAAAGAAGCCAAGAGGGCGGGCTCTGATCACCGGATTTGTTTCAAACGGAAACGGCACGCCCCAGGTGCTGGAATACATTCGCCCCTGGGTGGATCTCTACAAAGTTGATCTCAAGAGCTTCGACAATCGTCACTACCACGAGCTAGGTGGCAGGATCGGGCCCATCCTGGAAACCATTCGCAGCCTGCATAACATGGGTCTTTGGTTGGAGATCGTTACTTTGCTGATCCCCGGCTTCAACGACTCCGACCACGAGCTCCGTCAACTCACCGAGTTCCTGGTCAACGTTTCCCCGGACATCCCCTGGCACATAACTGCGTTTCATGCGGATTACAAGATGTCGGACAACAGGAATACCCGGCCCGACGATTTGCTGCGCGCTGCAGCAATCGGCAAGCAAGCGGGGCTTCGCTTCATTTATGCCGGAAACCTGCCCGGTAAAGTGGGCGATCTTGAAGATACGGGGTGCCCCAGTTGCGACCAACGGTTGGTAAAGCGCTACAGCTACTTTATTGAGGATTACCGTCTTACGGCTGATGGCCGGTGTCCGTCTTGCCAGTGTCCGATTCCGGGACGCTGGGCGCCCAAATTTGAAGGCCAGCGCACTGATCGTCCCTACTCGCCAAGTAGAGGTTCGGGGCTGGTGACGCTTTCTTCGTAGCTTCTGCACACCGCTACTCTGGCGCGTCGGCTTTGCAAGCATGCCGGTCGAATTGGGACTGAAGATTTTCCTGGGCGTCTTTAGTTCGACGCAACGTGTCCATCGGTGCCTTAAATTCTTGTCCGCAAGCGGCGCAGGCCGCCACCGCCGGAGTCATCCCAAGCCACTTCGTTACCCTCAAAATTCTTTTGGCCATTGGTCTCCAATTTGGGAAGCGTATGTCTGTTGGCTAACGCTGTATCCCAGTCGTCATGGTATTTCCGGAATTTCTTTTCTGTACGCGCCCAACAATCACAAGCAACGGGCTTCCCGGTTGCACTACCTTTGCATCAGAGACGTGCTGGTCAAAATCATTGCATATGGAGAAATCATGGCAGCAAAAGGCTTAAAAGAACTTTATATCGACGAACTGAAAGATCTCTACAACGCCGAAAATCAATTAGTAAAAGCCCTGCCCAAGCTGGCGAAAGCCGCCTCGTCGCCAAAACTGAAACAGGGCTTTGAAGAGCACCTTGAACAGACTAAAGGACACGTCTCGAGGCTGGAAGAAATTTTCGAAGCCTTGGACGAGAGCCCCAAAGGGAAAAAGTGCAAAGGCATGGAAGGACTGATCGAAGAAGGTTCCGAGATGACGGAGGAGGATTTCGAAGGCGCTGTGTTAGATGCCGGACTCATCGGCGCTGCCCAACGGGTCGAGCACTACGAAATTGCCGGGTATGGAACGGCCCGCGCTTTCGCCGAAGTGTTGGGTGAATCCGAGCATGTTTCCCTACTCGAAGCGACACTCGCTGAAGAGGAACAGACCGATGAAAAACTGACCAAGCTCTCGGAAGAAATCAACGCCCAGGCAAAAGCCGGTGGCGAAGAGGTCGAAGAGAGCGAGGAGGAAGAGGCAAGCAAACCACAAAGCAAACGCAAGATCGCGTAGACGTCCTCGTCACGCCGTTAACCGCGGGTGGACGGGACGCTCCCGTCCCCGCTGCGGTATTCCGGCCACATTCGTCAGTCCAATCGAATTCCGCGTCGCATTCGAACTAAGAGAGGATGTCCCCAATGCAGCAAACCACAGTTACCCGCCCGGTTATCGAACGCCAGGGTTCCGTCACGGAACTTCCAGGCAAAAATGAAGCCTACTCATCAGGCGTCTCATGGGCCGCCGTCATTGGCGGAGCCTTTGTCGCCGCATCCCTTTCTCTCATCCTGATCGCTTTGGGCACCGGCCTCGGATTTTCAGCAGTTTCGCCTTGGGCAAATACGGGTGTATCGGCCAGTACGATCGGAATGGGAGCTATCGCATGGCTCGTTATCACCCAAATCGTCGCGTCCGCCATGGGCGGATATCTGGCCGGCCGGCTTCGGACCAAGTGGGTCAATGTCCACACTGACGAAGTCTACTTTCGCGATACTGCCCACGGCTTCCTGGTCTGGGCGGTCGGCTTAGTTGTTACCGCATCTCTGCTGGCCACTGCCGCTACGTCGCTAGCAGGCGCAGCCACGCAACACAACAACAGCACAACTGCGACCCGCTCGGATGAAGTGACCGGACCGAATGACTACTTCATCGACTTGTTGATGCGCTCCGGCAATTTTTCTTCCGCTGCAAACGACGTCGCGCAACGCGGCGAAGTCGCCCGTATCTTCACTTTCTCGCTGGCACAGAAAAATATTGCCCCCGGCGACGAAGCCTACCTCAGCCAGGTCGTTTCCACGAGAACGGGATTAAGCAAAACTGACGCTGACAAGCGGATCTCTGAGGTCTTTGGCCAGGCCCAGCAAGCTGCGGACAATGCGCGCAGGGCGCTGGCACATTTGTCGTTGTGGTTATTCGTGGCGCTATTAGGCGGAGCTTTTTTTGCAAGTTACGCAGCAACCATCGGAGGCCGCCAGCGCGATCACGTTTTGACCTAGTAAGCACATCTGAGTATTGAGAAGGAAAACGGATAAGGAGATATCACCATGCGTTCCATTCTGCTTTTGATGTTAGGCGTGCCGCTTCCCATCGTGATTTTGATCGCACTTTTCAGCCGATAGTGAGCCATCCATCATAAGTGAAAAAGAAGACAAACATAGGGGTCAAAAAGATTGCCGAAGTGGTGAAGGACATCCGCATCGCGATGATGTCCACCGTGGATAGCCGTGGTCAAACCACAGCGTCCCATGGCAACCCAGAATACGCCCTTCAATGGCACGCTCTGGTTTTTTAACTCGAAGCAGTTCTTCAAAGGTTGAGAGCATTCAAGCGCATCCGCGGTCACACTTGATTATGTCCGACCCGAACACTCGAATACATCACTCTTCGAGGCAAGGCGGCGGTAAGCCAGGAAAGATCGAAAATCAAGGAACTTTGGAACGCTATCCACAAGGGCTGGTTTCATGGAAAACGACCCGGAGATCGCCGCTCTCAGGGTCGACATCAGCGACGGCGACTATTGGGAAGCCAGCAGTAGCAAGATTGTGTTGGGCATCCGCTACATCGCTGCGGCGTAACCGGCGGGTGCGTGGCGGTCGGCGACGGCAGGGCACATTGCTGTCTGATCGCAAGCCTGGGGGCGGCGACCTCGCCCGTCCGGCCAGCAAGCCTCCTACCTCCACATCTTTCGGGTACAATTCCCAACTAGCGTTCAACGCCACTCATGGGAAAACTGAAAGTCCTTTTAGTTATGGGATTTTTGTGCGCAGCCCCGGCCTGCTCGCCGCGGCAGTTTCTCACTCGCAGACTGGCTGCCGAATTGATTGTTAATTCCGATGCTTTCAAAGCAACCCAACGCTTCTGGCTGCGCACCGGGACCGTCTCCAATAAGGACTATATTTCACCTGAATACCTGGTTTTGCAGCGCCGTGGATGGCTCACTGGATCGAGCGCGTCATGTCCTGCCGAGGTCGGGCCACCCCCATGCTGGGAGGTAGCGTTAACTCCCCTTGGGGTCGACGCTTTTCGCAGCCTGGTGCAGGGCAAAGCAGCCGAGTCGGGATATTTCAGTGTCCCGGCGGCCAAACGACAACTCGCCGCGGTCACCGGCATCAGTAAGAACGATGAGATGGCGCAGGTAGAATTCCAGTGGCGGTGGGTGCCGCTGAACGAAGTAGGATCGGCGGTTTACGCCGGCGGCGTTCTGTACGAATCGACCGTAGCCTTCCGTCGCTACGACGACGGTTGGCGCCTGATGGAAGGCGCAATGCCAAAAACTTATCAAGACCTGGACGATGCGTTGAAAAATTCGCAGTCCGCGCAATAGAAAATTACAGTTGAATTCACAAAAACTCCATGACGATTCGAAAGTTGTTGGTCCTGCTGGTTCTGACTTGCTTACCCGCGTTGGCTGCTGACAAACCTAAGCTCACATTCGACGAATTCTTTAACGCTGTTGATTTCCCCGCGGTAAAGCTTTCCCCTGACGGGCAGGCGGTGGTCATCTGCACTGAACGCGCCGATTGGGACCAGAACATTTTCCGCAAAGATCTCTGGCTCTATCGCGATGGCGTTCTGACCCAATTAACCCGCTCCGGTCATGATGCCGATCCAGAGTGGTCGCCGGATGGGAGATGGGTCGCATTCCTATCCGATCGGAAACTGCCCGGTTCCGCTGATGACTCGGACCACGCCGATCCGAAGGATGATACTTCGCAGCTCTACGTCATTTCTCCAACCGGCGGCGAGGCTATTCCTGTTACCACGGCCGAAGAGGAGGTCCACGCCTTCGCCTGGGCCAGTGATTCCAAATCACTCTACTACGCAACTCGTCAGCCACTGACCAAAGAACAGAAAGACACGAATAAGAAAGACTGGAAAGATGTGATCCGCTACCGCGATGGTGAGCGTGGAGACACGATTTTCAGCATTGACCTAGCCGGTGCGATGGCGAGGGCCCAAGCGCTTGGAACAACTCCAGCTGACGACGCGAACAACGCTCCCGATGCCACGCCGGGCTCCAGGCCGGTGGCCAGGACTCCTTGGCACATTGAAGATATCGCAGTCTCCCCCAACGGCCAGCGATTGGCTTTCAGCACGGCATCGGTTTCGGAGCGTCAGGAACGCGTCGGAGAATTCGAGATCTTTAGCGTTGACCCAACTGGCGCCTCTCCGGATCAGGCGCCGAAACAGCTTACTCATAACGAGGCGGTCGAGGAAAACCCTCAATGGGCTAGCGACAACAAGCATATATTCTTTCAGGTCGATCAAGGTTCAGTGGAAGGCAAGTACAAAGATACCCAGAAGCGGCTCTACATCGTGGATGCCGACAGCACCGAGGTTAAGCGCTGGGCAGCCGACTTCCATGGAGCAGTAAACACATATTCCGTCGTCGGGGATGGCATCGTCGCCTCTGGTCGCACCGGGACCGAAGTCCAGTTTTACTCGCAGCATTCGCCGTCCGACAAATTCTCCCGAGACCCAGGATGGCCCGGCACCTACGAAAATATCAACACTGCGAGCGGTTCTTCTAGAGTTGCGTTTGTCTATTCGGCATTGCAGAAACCGAACGAAGTCTACCTGGCAGACAGCGTCGACAAACTGCAGGATGCGCGACCGATCACGTCGTTCAACAAGCTTTTCACCGAACGCGATCTGCCTCAGGGCAAACCTTATCAATGGAAGGCCGAAGACGGCACCATGGTTGAGGGCATGCTTATTTATCCGCCGGGCAAATTCGAAGTGAAAAATCTTCCGATGTTTGTATTGATTCATGGCGGACCCGCCGATGCGGACGGCAACCACTTCGAGGCTGATTGGTATCAGTGGGACCGTCTCGCAGCCGGTCAGGGCTGGCTGGTCTTCGAGCCGAACTATCGCGGGTCAACCGGCTACGGCGACAAGTTTATGGCGCAGATCGTACCCGAGATCGTCTCGCGCCCCGGCAAGGATATTCTTGAGGGTGTCGATCAGTTGGTGAAGGAGGGAATCGCCGACGCTTCCCATCTCACCATTGGCGGATACAGCTACGGCAGCTACATGACCAACTGGCTGATCACCCAAACCACGCGCTTCAAAGCAGCCGTCACCGGTGCCGGCGCTATCGAACACGTTGCCAACTGGGGCAATGACGACATGACATTCGACGACGCCTACTTCCTGGGCGGCGTTCCGTGGGACGCTGCCCAGCGCTACCACGAAGAGGCAGCTATCTTCCAAATGAACAAAGTAAAAACGCCGACCCACATAGTCGGCGGAGAGGACGACATTCGTGTCGCCGTGGCCGAAGACTATCTGCTGGATCACGTCCTGCACAATCTGCGCGTCCCCAGCACTTTGCTGATTTTCCCAGGGGAAGGCCACTCGCTCTCAAAGAATCCCTGGCACGGAAAAATTAAAGTCCGCGAAGAAATGAAGTGGTTGGAAAAGTACGGCGAGATCAAGCCAAACTAGCTGACGCGCTGGTTGTAAAGTAAATGCTTTTTCAATGCCTACGGCAGCGCGTAAGCAATTACGGAATCGCCCGCGGTCTTATCATAGAAGCTTCCTCCTGCTGCGATGATCACCACGTACTGCTTGCCATTCTTACCCTCATAGCTCATTGGGACGGTGTAAGAGCCGGTTTCCAACTTTGTGTCCCATAGAATCTTGCCGCTTGACGCCTCGAAGGCTCGGAAATGCTGGTCTTTGGTGGCGGCAATAAAAAGCAGTCCGCCCGCGGTTGTAATCGACCCGCCGAAGTTTAGCGTACCCGTGCTATGAACGCCCTTGGCGTCTAGCTCTTCATCCACCCCGAAAGGAATTTTCCAGGCGACGTCCCCTGTATTCACGTTGATCGCCCATAACTGGCCCCACGGTGGCTGCTGACAGGGCCAGAATTTGTCCGCATCCCAGAAGCGTACGTAGAGCCCCCATGGGCTGTTGCGTTCGTAGGGAGGGTCAGCGCCTTCCTCAACCTTCGCAACTTTGCCCACGTCCGCAATATCGACCGTGTTGACGAAAAGATAGCCAAGCTCCGGGTTGTAGGACATTCCCGGCCAGTTGGTGGTGCCCAGAGTGCCCGGGAATACGACCGACAGCTTGCTACCGTATGGAGTATAAGGGCCTCCGCTCCTCATTCCGCCTTCGGTTGCGAGCATGTCCTCGCAGAATTTCTTATGTTCCGGAGTCACAGTCGCAATCTCTTCGGGGCTGAAACTGTGACGACCGAATGGTAGCGGCTTAATTGGAAATGGCTGGGTCTGCCACAATTCTTCCCCGGGAACATCGCTGGCGGGGGTGAGACGCTCCTCCACTCCAAATATGGGTTTGCCGTCACGCCGGTCGAGAATGAACATAAGGCCGGCCTTGCCGATAGCGGCCACCGCCGGAATCTTCTGGCCATCTTTTTCCACATCAATCAGGACCGGGGCAGATTCGAGGTCGTAGTCCCATGTGTCGTGATGGACCGTCTGGAAGTACCAAAATAATTTCCCGGTATCAGCGTTGAGAGCGACTAGCGAGTTGCCGAAGAGATCTTTGCCTTTTCGGTCGGCCCCATAGAAGTCGAAGCTGGGCGAACCAAAAGGTAAAAAGATCAGCCCGCGCTCCATGTCAATGCTGGTGAAGCCCCAGACATTGGTGCCTGAGCGGTTTTTCCAACTCTGCCCGGGCCAGGTATCGTTCCCGACTTCTCCGGGATGGGGGACCGAATGGAAACGCCAAACAAGCTTTCCGGTGTGAACATCCCAGGCCAAAGTGTCACCGGAGGATCCCGCCGCCGGCGATTCCTGAACCTGTCCACCGGTGATAACGAGGTCTTTATAGATGGTGACGGGAGAGGTGATGTTGAACATCGCCCCCTCAATTCCGTTCTGCACTGCCTTCTTTACATCGACCACCCCCGCCACACCGAAAGAGAGAATCGGCTTGCCGGTCTTGGCGTTTATAGACATCAACCGTCCGTCTGAAGCGCCAAACAGAAGTGATGGCGGCGTCTTGGCGTCACCGTGCCAGTAGGAAACAGCACGCGGGGCCGGGCGGCCGTGATCGAGCCTGTAGCTCCATATTTCCTTGCCAGTCTCGGGATCCAGCGCGACGATGGTCCCGTACGGAGTCGGAAAATACATGACCCCGTTGACCACGATCGGTGTGGCCTCCGAAGATCGTCTGGATCCTCCATGACCAAGTGCGCCCGCAGTATGCGATTGCGGACCGTCCTTCTTCATATGGTAGGTCCACGCGGCAGTCAGCTTTTGTACGTTCTGCGTGTTGATCTGATTGAGGGGGGAATAGCGCGTGCTGGCGGGATCATGGTTATACATCGGCCAATCGGTTTGGCCCCAGCTCGGAACGGAAACCCCGATGAACACAAGTAAGAGTGCACAGAACAATCGAGTTACCGGCATTGCTTCACCCAGATTCAAATCGTTATCTTTCGCATAGCGCACTGAATTCCAGCCTGCCCAGAGCTCTACTCGATCTTGTGCCGGGCGTCTTCGAGAATCCGTTGGGCGCGCTGCGGATTGAACACACCGCAAGAACAAAACCGGGCCAGATACGTAACTGCCTGCGCGGGCGTACGGCGTCCTTCCTTCACCCAGTCGACCATCTTCCTCGCCAGATTCTGCGAAATCATGCCGTGGCCACACATGGTGGTCAGTGCCAGCAGTTGGGTGTTGGGCAGCTTTTCCGTGGAACCTTCAAACCCGAGGGAATAGCCGACGCTATGTCGGGGAATACCGGCGAACTTGCAACATTCCTGTCCGCCTTGAATGGACGTCGAGATATTTACCGACAGCCCTAAGTCCGCTTCAACAACTTTTTTCAGAAACTTCTCCGCGGAATCCCGATTGTCGAAAATGGCCACTACCGATGCTGGCTCGTCGATGCCGTCAATCACCGCCCGAAAGTTCGGTGCCATGTCGCGCTTCCAGTTTGCCATGGCATTCAGCGTAGTCGGCCGCAATGCGCCGCCGTGCACGGGATCTCCGATGTTGACCGGATTAAATGGCAACGCCATTTCCAGAAAAGCTTTCAGCTTCGGGATGCTACCCACATCGTTCCTGCCGGTGCTGGGACTGGCGAATATGAGGTAGTCATCGTAGAAGCTTGCTGAATCACCATAACGATGAAGAGTATTAGTCATCGAGTTTTGCCCGCAGGCGGCTCCTTGGTCTTTCCGCTATAAGTCACACGCCAGATAGAGCCCGAGGCGTCATCGCTTACCAGCAGTGAACCGTCCGGCGCCACCGCAACTCCAACTGGCCGGCCCCAGACATCGTCGTCATCCACCACAAACCCGGTGAGAAAATCCTCGTACTCGCCGCTGGCATGGCCGGTCTGGTGAAGCGGCACGCGAATCACCTCATATCCGGTCCGCGGAGATCGGTTCCAGGAGCCATGTTCCGCGGCGAAGATGTCGCCTTCATATTCCGCAGGAAATTGTTTGCCCTCGTAAAAAGCCATCTCCAGTGAGGCGTTGTGCGGCTGCAAGATCACATCCGGCACAATAACTTTTTCTTTTAGCTCGGGATGTTTGCCTTCAAAGCGCGGATCCTGGTGTGCTCCGGTGTACCACCAAGGCCACCCGTAGAATCCCCCTTCCTGCACGTGGGTGATGTAGTCAGGCACGAGGTCATTGCCAAGTCCGTCACGCTCGTTGACCGAGGCCCACAGCTCGCCAGTTTTGGGATGGATGGCTATGCCAACCGGATTGCGAATCCCCGAGGCATAGACTCTCTTGCCCGATCCATCAGGATTGAACTCAATGATGTCGCCACGATCTTCTTCCTGAGCGTCATCACCGACGTTTTCGTGCGAGCCAACCGAGACGTACATCTTCTTACCATCGGCTGAAAACTGCACATCGCGCGAACGGTGATGGCCCCCGCTAGGCAAGGTGAAAAGCTGTTGCGGAGGAGCGGAGACGGACATATCCCCGCTGGTGTAAGGGAAGCGAACCACCGAATCCATGTTTGCCACGTAAACCCACTGCGGGTCAGGCCCCAGCGGATAAAAAGCGATGCCGAACGGCGTGTTGAGGCCGGCAGCAAAAATCTGAACCTGCTTTGGTTTACCTTCGGACGTAATTCCCCTGAAGACCTTAATGTCGCCGGCGCTCGTTTCCGCCAGGAAAATATCGCCGTTGGGAGCAATGCGCATGACACGAGGATTCGTCAAACCGGTTGCAAACAATTGGACCCTGAAATCCGCCGGGGCCTTCGGCCATGCATTCGGCGGCCTGGCCACCACCTTCGGACCACTCGTGGCCGACGGCGTCGCGTACGGCGCGGGCAAATCAGAGATTTGGATACGCCGGATAGTGCCGGGCCTTTCAAACCGGTAATCCGTGAAGGGCGCTTTGGGTGCAGGTGCGGTCGATTTTCGGGCCGGAGCCGGAGTAGCCAAGGCCCTCGGCGTCGTCCCACTCGTGGTGTGCCCAAGAATTCTGACGTAACTAATGATCTGCCAGCGAGTTCGCGCCGAGAGACCGGCCCACGCAGGCATTCCGTTGTCAGCGTCGCCCTTGGTTACATACCAGAAGACCGAACCTTCTGGCACCGCCTGGGCTGGGCCCTTGGCCAACGGGGGGATGTTGCCGCTGCCCTCACCGTTGTCGCCGTGGCACCTTGCGCAATAATGTTTGTACGCGGCCTTGGCGGAAGCAACGACCCCGGGAAAGGGATTCTTCACCGCAGCAGATTCAGGCGGAGCTCCATGGAAGCTCTGCGCGAGCGAATTGGATGCTGCAAATAACAACGCTCCCAAAACCAAGCAATTGCGGCGATTCCGGACCCAACGATTTAACGGATTTTGCATTTGTGCATTCTAGCCATGAAACAGTCTAACGGTTATATCATATGATAATTGATGCCCAAAAAACCCGTCCTATGGAGCACCCGGGCCAAACTGGAGGCAGACCGGAGTATCAACCTTAACCTCTTTCCCCGTCGTAGAAAGCCGTCCCGTTGCCCGATCAATCCTGAACACCACTACGTTATTCGACAGCTGATTGGCCACCAGCAAATAAGACCCGGTGGGATCGATGGTGAAGCTTCGCGGCATGACACCACCGGTAAGTGACTGCTGCAGCGCTGCCAGGGTCCCGTCCTTGGGATCGATGGAAAATACTCCAAGGGTATCGGGCGCCCTCTCAGTTTCGCTCTTTGTGCGGCGATTGGATTCGTAAAGGAATTTTCCATCGGGCGAAATCTCGATTTCAGCGCTGTGATTTCTACCGACAAAGTCGTGCGGCACTGTATGCGCGCTCTGCACGCTGGTTAAGCTGCCCTTCGTCGTGTCCCAGGCAAACACATCCACGACACCGCTCATTTCGCTCAATTGGTAGCCAACTTTACCCGAAGGATCAAAAACGAAATGACGCGGACCGCTCCCCGGATACACCGTCGCTACCGGCGGCCTTGGCGGCGAGAGCGCACCGGTTGCAGCATCGAAATGAAAAATCAGTACTCGATCCAACCCTAGATCGGAGACGATGGCATATCGATTGTCCGGAGAGACCACGATGGAGTGGGGATGAGGCTCGCTTTGAATCGAAGGATCGACGCTGTGCCCCACGTTCTGAATGAACGAAGCCATCTCCCCTAGGGACCCGTCTTCCTTGACTCGCAGCACCGACACACTGCCACTGCCGAAGTTCGCCATCAGCACAAACTTCCCGGTCTTGTCCATCGAGATGAAGCAGGTACTGGTGCCTCCGGTGGGAGCGGTATTAAGTAGCCGGAGTTTTCCGCTGGAAGAGTCAACCGCGAACGCACTCACGTAAGATGCCGCGTCCAGTGGAGGCCCCAGAGAAAGCGGGTCCTCACTGACGGCATACACGAAACGGTGATCCGGCGAAACGGTTAAAAACGAAGGGTTGACCATCTCAGCTGCCAGCAGCGGATCGCTGAGCTCGCCAGTTGTCGCGTTGAAACGGCTGACATAGATGCCTTTGCTGTGGCTCTCGCCCACTCCGTACGTACGGCTGTGATGTACGTACTTGAACCCGGTATAAGTTCCCATGTAAACAAGAACGTCGTTGTCTTTTGCTCGCGCTGTTTCCAGCAAGATGGAAGAACACCAGCGCTATTACCAAACAAATTACCAAGCGATTTCGAATCATAGGGGACTTGATCTCCGGGCGAGCACTTCTCATTTCCGCACCGGAACAAACTGAATGCTGACGGGCACGTCGATCTCGAGCGAAGTTCCGGTCGGCGTCAGTCGGCCAGATTCAGGGTTGATGCGGAACAGCGCAACGTTGCCGGAAAACTCGTTGGCGGCGAGCAGAAAACCGCCGGTTGGATCGATGGCAAAATTACGCGGCATAATTCCCTGCGGAGGCACTTGCTCGACCTCGCGCAAAGTTCCGTTCGCAGGATCGATGGCAAACACGCCAATCGAGTCCGGGCCCCACAGGGCACCGCCACGGCTTCTGCGGTTGGATTCGTAAAGAAATTTCCCGTTGGGATGAATTGCGATCTCGGCGCTGTCGTTCGACCCGATGAAATCCGAGGCCAGAGTCTTAGCATCCTGCACTTTGGCGAAACTTCCACTTGCGGGATTCCACGCCAGAACCGAAACGATGCCACTCATCTCATGAAGTGAGTATCCGAATTTGCCGGCAGCGTCGAAGACAAAATGGCGAGGCCCCCCGCCTGGTTCCGCTTCGACAAAGGCTGGCTTGGAAGGGGACAGGGTTCCCGTTGGAATCGTCAAAGCGATAAACATAGAGCCTGTCCACTCCAAGGTCGGAAACAATGGCGAATTTGTTGTCGGGAGAAACATCGATGGAGTGCGGATGGGCCTTGGACTGGAAGGAAGGGTCTCTCCCTTTTCCGTTGTGCTTCACAAACATTGTCTCTTCGCCCAATGAGCCGTCATCCATAATCCGCAAAATGGTGATGCTGCTACTGCCAAAGTTCGCCAGCATCACATAGTGGCCCGTTTTATCGACCGAGAGATAGCAGGTGCTGGTTCCTCCGGCCGGCCGGGTATTGATCAGACGAAGTTTGCCGGTTGCAGGGTCGATGGCAAACGCGCTTACATACGAGGCGTGGTCGAAATCGGGCCCAAGCGATTCCGGATCTTCTGTCGCCACATAGAGAAAGCGCTGATTGGGATGGACCGCCAGAAACGCCGGGTTCACCAGTTCTGCCGCCACTTCCGGCGTGCTCAGTTCTCCCGTAGCCGGATGGAAACGGCTGAAATAGATTCCCTTGCTGTGACTTCCTCCCGCCGGAAGTCCTTCCCGCATGTAGGTAAAGCCGGTATAGGTGCCGTAATAAACAAAATATTCCGAGGCGGGTGCCGGGTGCACTCCAGGCGCATCGAGACGAAAACAGCCAACAGCACTAGTAGAGCAAAATGTTTTTTCATGTTTCGCTTCTTGGCGGAAACAAAATCCAAGTGCACTTATTTCCTGGTCGTCGTGGGGATGGTAACGACCGAAATAGAGGAACTTCACCTGCGTTTCTTCATTCTGGTTGATGTTGCTGTGCGGAGTTTTGTTATCAGGAATGTGGTAGAAGGACATCCCCGGCGTCTGCCGACGCAACTGGTTTCCCACAAAGGCCAGGCTGGTTCCGTATAACGACGTCCATACCTCTTCGATATCGTCGTGGTCCACAACATGCGGCTTTCCCACCGTAAGGGGATCGAGGGTCACGGTCAAAACGGCTTCAAGAGTGCCCAAGCCATCCTGAGTGGTGAAAAGCGTTTTCACGATGTGGGTCCAGTGCCCATCGCTTGCAGTAATCGGAATCTTGTTCTCGTCACGCACCAGCATAGCCGCATTGGGCCGGAATCCGGCAGGAGTCGGCTCTTCAATTACGTACATGGCGAGCGGAGTATCCCCGGTATTCTTGATGGTGAATTCCAGATTCGCCGGCATCAGCAATGCGATACTAGGAAATAGGTCGGCGGTCTGACCTCCGGCGCTGGCAGTTCCCCGGCCTGACTCGACGAAGAAAATTTGCTGCCGACCGTCTAGGCGTGTAGGCTTGGTCGCAGCCTTCGGGTCCAGGGTGGCGTACTGATAAGAATTGATGTAGCGCAGCACCGCGCCTTTTGTCGCAGGATGCTGGGGATCGCCCTTCGAATAAATGTCACGAACACTCAACGAACCGGCGAGGTGGGGAGTCCGGTTGTGCCAGTCGCTAAAATAGAGATCAATGTTCTCACCGACCGTTTGCCCTGCAGCTAATCCGGATAGCCCAACTGCGATGAACCATCCTGCGAGAACCAGTCGTTTCATGAACCCTCTCCCCTTAACAAGCTGGAGAATTATACGATGATAAATATTATTATCATATAAATATATGCTAATTTTAGCTGGAATGATTTTCTTCCTTTTAAGGCTTGACAGGCATTTTAGGGACTCATCTCCAGCAACCCGCCGTCATTTGTCGAACTACAATTCTGAGGAGGCGTAATGAAACTGATCCGCTTTGGTGAGCCGGGAAAGGAAAAACCCGGGGTTATGCTAGAAGACGGAAGCCGCATCGATGTGTCCGCAGCAGTCTCCGACTACGACGAGAAATTTTTCGAAGGCGGCGGCTTAAAGATACTCGCCTCCTGGCTAAGGACTAATGCCGGAAGTGCCCCAAAAGTAGCACCGTCGACGAGACTGGGATCGGCGATCGCCCGGCCCAGCAAGATTGTATGCATCGGCCTCAACTATCGCGATCATGCCATCGAAACCAAGTCCGAAGAACCCAAGCAACCGGTTATTTTCTTTAAGGCAAGTTCCTCGCTCGTGGGCCCGAATGACGATTTAATCATGCCTCGCGGCGCGACTAAAGTGGACTTTGAGGTAGAGCTGGCGATCGTCATCGGCAAGCGTGCCTCTTATGTGCCCAAGGAAAAAGCGCGGGAATACGTCGCCGGATTTGTCCTGCACAACGACTACTCCGAACGGGCCTTCCAGATCGAGATGGGCGGCCAGTGGGTAAAAGGCAAGAGCGCGGATACCTTCGCACCGGTCGGGCCATTCCTGGCGACGGCGGACGAAATCCCGAACCCCGGCAATCTAAAGATGTGGCTGAAGGTAAACGGGAAAATACGCCAGAATAGCTCCACCTCCAACATGATCTTCGACGTCGACACGATCGTTTCCTATGTAAGTCAGTTCATGTCCCTGCTTCCCGGAGACCTGATCACCACCGGAACTCCGGCCGGGGTCGCCATGGGTGGTAATCCGCCAGCTTTCCTTCAGGCGGGCGACATCGTGAATCTGGGTGTTGAAGGCTTGGGAGAATCGCAGCAGCACGTGGTGGCTTATGATGGCCGGCAAAGCTGAAGCGGCCACGCCGGGTTCAATGCGGCGCGGATATGTGCGCTGGGGACTGATTTTTTGGCTCTTCGTGATCAGCGCGGTCGCCTTTCTCGATCGCGTCAATATTTCGATTGCCGGAAGCTCCCTGGCCGCAGCTTATCAATTAAGCAATGTGCAACTCGGCTGGGTCTTCAGTGCATTCTTGGCCGGATACGCAATCTTTCAGACTATCGGCGGAAGACTGGCGGACCGGCTGGGACCACGCCGGGTCTTGGCCGGCGGAGTAGTCTGGTGGGGGATTTTTACCGCTCTAACCGCTTCGGTACCCGCCGGAATTGGCGGCGCGTTGTTACTGTTCATCGCTATCCGCTTCTTGCTGGGAGCAGGCGAAGCCGTCGTCTACCCGGCCTCCAACAAGTTCGTCGCGCGCTGGATCCCTCAGTCAGAGCGCGGAATTGCCAACGGATGGATCTTCGCCGGAGTAGGTGCCGGAGCGGGATTGTCCCCTCTGCTGATCACCTACGTCATGTTGCACTACGGATGGAAGTCCTCGTTCTGGCTGTGCGCCATCATCGGATTGGTTGCCGGAACCGTGTGGTTCGTGATTGCGCGCGATTCGCCGTTGGACCACCCCGCTGTAACGGCATCCGAACTCGCCTTCATACGACAGGGTCTTCCACCTGAATCTTCCAGTAAAGCAAAGCCGGCCCTGATCTCATGGGGGACGGTGGTCCGAAGTAAAGACGTACTGGCAATTACTCTCAGCTACTTCAGTTTCGGCTACGTGGCCTGGATTTTCTTCAGCTGGTTCTATATTTATCTTGCCCAGGTGCGCAACCTGAATCTCAAGGCCAGCGCCTTCTATGCGATGCTTCCATTTCTCGCCATGGCAGCCTGTTGCCCGTTGGGCGGCTGGATCAGCGATTGGCTCACTCGCCTTTATGGCCCGCGGATCGGACGTTGTTACTTGGCCGCTGCTGCGATCGCACTGGCTGGAGTATTTCTCGTCATGGGAGCCGAGGTCCGCAGCGCCCAGTTGGCGAGCGTGGTTTTGGCTGGAGGAGCAGGCGCGTTATATCTCGCACAAAGCTCTTTCTGGTCGGTCACCGCGGACCTAAGCAGCACCTCATCAGGCTCGGTCTCCGGCTTTATGAATATGGGTGCGCAAATCGGCGGCGCCGTAACGGCGTCGCTCACTCCCGTAATTGCATTGCATTTCGGCTGGACCGCCTCATTCCTCGTTGCCGCGGCCCTATGTCTGTTGGGAGCCATTGCCTGGATGACCGTCAACCCCGACCGGAGCCTGGAAGCAATGTAGGGCGGGCACTCTTGCCCGCCCAGTCAGAACTAACCATTTCCAATATCGAGATCTCCGGGGCAAGAGTCCCCGGCATACCTCATTCTTTGTCCGGCAAGATCCGGACAAGTTCCGTTTGTCCCGGCCCCGCCAGGTAATGCCCGATAAGCACGGCCGACTTCGTAGCCGAATCATTGTCGAAGCGCTCAATGAGAGTGTCGGCCGGTTCGTAAATCGATTGGCCCACCGAGTAGTGAGTTTCGGCGCCACCAGATATTTTGACGACGAACGAGCCCTCGAGCACATATCCGATAACCGGCATGGGATGAATATGGCGTCCGGTCCGTTGGGCAGGTTTGTAGTCGATGCGAACCACTGAGACGCTGGTGACCTTCTTTTCCGGCGAAATGTGGTGCTGTGTGATTGGTGTGCGCTTCAAGGGTGGCGGCGTTTGTGCCGCAGAGTGAGCCAATATCGTGGCGGACACTAAAAGTACGGCAAGTAAAATCTTCATTGTTTTTCTTCCGCTAAATATTTTCTTCCCCCAAAATACAAGGAGTCCGCCCAGTTGCAGATTCTATGGAGATCAAAAAAAACCAAGAAAATCTCACGCTGGCTGCTGGTAGAGGCCAAGCACATTGCCTCCCGGATCGCGAAATCTGGCCGTGATCTCGGGCGCATCGGCGCCGACCGGTTGTACAATCTCACCTCCGTTAGCAACGACAAGCTCTATGGTGGCGTCGACGTTATCCACCATCACATAGACCAGGAGCCCGGGCATAGTCGCTGGCGGACGCCCGATTATCCAAGTGCCGCTCACTTCCCCCACGCCGTCATCAAAAGCGGTAGTACCGTCGCCACGTTGCCGGATATGCCAGCCAAACACTTTTCCATAAAATTCCGCCGAGCGAGCGATATCAGTAGCGGGAATCTCGATGTAACAGATCTTGCCGTTCGCAAAGGTGGGAGGCATGGAAAACTCCTTAAATGCTTTTCATTTTAACTTAGAACATCTCGGCCTCCTCTTGCCCATTCCATCGCAAGCATGTCATGAGGTAGCCTCTATTCGACAAAGGCGGGTCATCGATGAACTCAGCTATGAAAACGGCCCTCGTAACCGGAGCCGGCAGCGGAATTGGGAAGCAGGTCACAATCGCACTCTTGCGTGAAGGATATGCGGTGACACTTGCGGGGAGGCACCAGAACTCTCTGGAAGCAGTCGTGGCCGAAATTGGCGAACTCGGCTCACAAACGCTAACGGTGCCGGTCGACGTGCGAGACCCGGTGTCCGTGCTCAGTCTATTTGCCAAAGCAAAAGAAGCATTCGGCCGGCTCGACCTCTTGTTCAACAATGCAGGTATCGGCCCGCCGCCGAAACTCCTAGAGGAGTTGACCCACGAGGAATGGCAGTCCGTGGTGGATACCAATTTGACAGGGGCATTTCTGTGTACAAAAGAGGCATTCAAGGTCATGAAGGCACAGTCGCCGCAGGGCGGCCGAATCATCAACAACGGATCGATTTCCGCCCATAGTCCGCGGCCGAATTCCGCTCCATACACGGCGACCAAACACGCCATTACCGGTCTGACGAAATCCACTGCTCTGGATGGACGGAAATACAACATCGCTTGTGGCCAAGTCGACATTGGAAATGCGGCGACCCCTATGGCAGAGACGATGCAGACTGGCGTACCCCAGGCGAATGGAAGCATCGTCATCGAACCGACCATCGATCCCGAGCAAGTTGCGCGAGCCGTCGTCTACATGGCCAGTTTGCCACTCGATGCCAATGTGCTTTTTATGACGGTGATGGCGACAAAAATGCCATTCGTCGGACGGGGTTAACAGGAATGATCTAGTCACAAGCCGTTCCCGGTTGAGACTTGTTGTTTTATAAATGCCGGCTTGAACGCATTCTGACGTGAGGTATGCAGCATGCCGACAAAACCAAAAACAGTCGCTCGAAATCCAACTGGCATGCAATAGGAGAGTTTGAACTCCGGTATTCCCGGGATCGAACGCAAGGGCGACACTAATCCTGATACAGCGATTAATGGCAACATGTTACTTTGCTTCATCAATCGGGTCGGTTGGCGATCCGTCTACCCGAAGGTAAGCGTGCCGAGGTTATGAAGAAACACAACGCCAAGCTTTTCGGAGCGCATGGAGCTTGCAATGAAGGAGTACGTAGAAGTGCCGCAGGAACTGTTGAAAAACGCGAAGGAATTAAACGGTATTTCAGATTAAGCTATGAGTACGCCAAGACGTTGAAGCCAAAACCATCCAGAAAGAAGCACCGACATGATTCGCGTTGTACTTCCATTCCATCTTCGTACCTTGGCCCATGTGGGCAATGAAGTTACGCTCGACATCGAAGGACCGGTCACGCAGCGCTCGGTACTGGACGCGCTTGAGACCCGATATCCCATGCTGTGCGGGGCAATCCGCGATCACGACACTTTGCAGCGACGTGCGTTCCTGAGGTTCTTCGCTTGCGAGGAAGACCTATCCCATGAATCGCCCGACGCTTCCCTGCCCGAAGCAGTGGCGTCGGGGAAGGAGCCGTTCATTGTGATCGGAGCGATTGCCGGCGGGTAACACTATACTTCTGTTGCCCGAACGCTAAGCATTTTCAGAAACCCTGAGCGTGCCCCGGCGTCATCCCTCCGCGGGGATGCCGTTCCTGGCCTATGATCTCCGCTTCGGGTGTTATTAGCTTGTTTTCCCAAAAACTACTCCCTTGGAGTACCATCCTTGAGCGATTTCATCTGTCTTGCTCTCTGAAAGGTGCCTGCCTATGAATTTACTGCTTAGGGCGATGCTGAGTGTCGCTCTTGTGCTCGCTGTTCCTGTGGTCGCACGCGCGGATTATGGCCCTACCGACCGAATCGGACCAAGCGGTGCTGAAGTCGCCGGAGCCATAGCCGGAGCAGCTGGCGCTGCCACGCTGATTCTGTATTTCGTCCTCCGCAGCCCTTCCATTACAGGTTGCGTGCAGGCTACTGACGCCTCAATGACGTTAGTCAATGAGAAAGACAACCACGCATACGCTCTGACCGGAAACGCTCCAGATCTCAAGCCCGGCGAGAGATTGAAGTTGAAGGGGAAAAAATTAAAAGGTAAGGAGGGCAAGCTTACATTTCGAATAAAGAATGTGGATCACAATTACGGGGCCTGCAAACCCGTGATTTACTTGGGCGCACTTCCATTTCTAGAGCTTGCATAATCTCTATACACCAAGTTTTGCGCGAGAATCATTCTAAAGCCTGGCTTCCCAGTTACTAGATATTGGCCCAGCGGTATACACTCAGTCCGACCAAATTCATGCAGTGTGCGGATCAACCTTCCCAGTTCGAGGAGTGAACTCCATGTTGCGTCCGACGTCCCTACCCCGATTATTTCCAGGATTCCAGCTTGGAATGCTTCTCCTTCTGACCCAACTCTTGTCCGCACAGAAGCAACCCAACGCCGATGATCTGCTGCGGCAGATGACGCTGGAAGAGAAGATTGCGCAGCTCTCGCAGATGCCCGGCTTTCCGGTTCCGGAGTTCATGCAACAGGTCGGCGCAACCCCAGAGGAAACAGTAAAGAAGTACGGCGCCGGATCGGTGCTGTGGGTGACCGAACCTAAAGAGATCAATCGCTGGCAGCATATTGCCGTCGACCAGTCTCGGCAACATATTCCGATTCTTTTCGGGCTCGACGTTATCCACGGATATCACACAATTTTCCCTTCTCCCATTGCGATGGCAGCGTCTTGGGATCCGAAAATGGTTGAGGCTTCGCAGAGTGTGGCGGCGCGAGAGGCACGTGCCGCAGGCATTGCGTGGACTTTCGGTCCGATGGTGGATATTGCACGCGACGCCCGATGGGGACGGATGGAAGAGGGGGCGGGAGAAGATCCATATCTCGGAGCAGCCATGGCGCGGGCACAAGTCCTCGGTTTCCAAGGTGCAAAGTTAGGCGGACCGGAACATGTAATGGCTTGCGTGAAGCACTATGCAGGCTATGGCGCAGCAGATGGGGGGCGGGACTATGACGCAGCCTACGTTCCCGAAGTGTTGATGTGGAATCTTTACTTGCCGCCATTCAAGGCGGCTCTGGACGCGGGGGTTGGCACATTCATGAGCGCGTACATGGATTTGAATGACATCCCGGCCACCGGCAACCGATGGCTGTTGCACGACGTGCTGCGTGATGCCTGGAAATACAAAGGGTTTGTGGTGAGCGATGCGAATGCGGTCCATAGTCTAATTACGCACGGCTACGCGCGTGACGGCGACGACGCAACTTACAAAGCCTTTTCCGCGGGCGTAGACATGGATATGGCGAGCGGCACCTATCTGAAATATCTGGCGGCGGAAGTGAAAGAAGGACGCATCCCCGTTAAGCAGGTCGACGATGCAGTTCGCACGATCCTCGAAACCAAGATCCGGCTTGGACTGTTCGAACATCCCTATGTGGACGAGTCTCGCATCCCGCTGGTGTTAAATGATCCCGAGCATCAGAAACGGGCGCGCGACGCGGTACAGCGGTCAGTAGTGTTGTTGCGCAATGAGAATGCAGCGCTGCCGCTTGATCGGAGGCAAATTAAATCCATCGCAGTGATTGGCCCTTTGGCCGATGCGGAATTGGACTTGCTCGGCATGTGGGGCGCGCTTGTAAAGCCCGGACCTACAGTCAGCATTTTGCAAGGAATCAAAGACAAGCTCGGGGCAGCGGTGCAGGTCGAGTTTGCCCACGGACCGAACCTTCGTCGCGATATTCCCTCCTTCTTCGAAAACATCCCGATATCTGCGATGAAGGAACAGCCGCAGCAAACGCCCGAGCAACTTGGAAAAGCGATTGACGACGCAGTCACGCTAGCCAAAAAGAGCGATGTCGCCGTGCTGGTGCTGGGCGAGATTGATCTGATGAGCGGAGAGGCGGCGTCAAGGTCGTCGCTGAAACTCTCAAGCGGACAAGAGGAATTGCTCGAAGCCGTAGCTGCGACTGGCAAGCCGGTGGTGTTGGTACTGGTGAATGGGCGACCGTTGGACATTTCATGGGCGGCGGCCCATGTACCTGCGATTCTTGAAGCCTGGTATCCGGGGAACCAGGGTGGGAATGGAATTGCTGACGTGCTTTTTGGAGACGCTAACCCAGGTGGGCATTTGCCGGTGAGCTGGCCTCGCAGTTCGGGCCAGCTTCCTCTTTATTACAACCATAATCTGACGCAGACACCGGAAGATGCTCCGGGATTCACTTCCCGCTATTGGGACATTGCGAGCACGCCACTTTACCCATTCGGCTATGGCCTGGGCTATACAAACTTTTCTTTCGACAATCTGAAAGTGAGCCAAGCAGAGGCGAAGGTTGGCGGCAGCCTTGAGGTTTCAGCGGATGTCACCAATGCCGGCTCCCTGCCGGGAGATACAGTGGTGCAACTCTATATTCATCAGCGCGCAGGCAGCGCATCGCGTCCGGTCCGCCAGCTTAAGGGATTTCAACGAGTGAATCTGGCTGTGGGCGCAAAGCAGACCATCCATTTCACTTTAGGTAATGATGAGCTGCAATTCTGGAGCCCGGCCAAGAAGCAGTGGGTGGTCGAGCCCGAGCGGTTCGATGTGTGGGTGGGGGACAGTTCAGCCGCCAAGTTGCACGGAGAGTTCCGGCTGACGCAATAGCTCAATGAATGTAAGCGCCGCCCGGCAGCAAGAATTGAATCGGCCACAATTCTTGCTTTTGTTCTACTATCTGTGACCACTGAATTGCTTCCCCGCCGGCTTGAGGCAAGAGTTTGACCTCGGGAAGCGCGTCCGAAATTGCGCTGGCAAGACCGTAGCTATCCGAGTCGCTGCTCACTGACACTTCTGTCGCTTGCAACTTCACTGCTTGCAAACCGATTCGCAATTTCTGCATCTTCAATCATCTGCAGGAAGTACGGCCTCCCTGTTAAGAGAGCGTTGTAAACGTAGTCCGCCAGTACACTAGAGACGGGGTTGACGTAGGCGTGGTCAAAATCCAGTTGCGCCAAGGTTGGATCGTCTTCAGAAACCGCTTTGTAAGGCATGCGGGTCTCGCCAAGCCCCCGGAAATCGAAGGTTACGATGTCGTAACCCTGGTCGATGTTCTTCACAATCTCGACCCAATCATTGGCGGACGCCTTGCCGTTCTTGCCAAACCACAGCAAGACTTTTCCGTTGTGATTTTCCTTGTGAATATGCAGGAGAGGCATTTCCAGATTGCGACTGTGATGGAGAACGTAGCGATCGATAAAGACGCCTTCGAACTCCGAGCTTCCGGCCGGCTCCCACGCGATCTGGAAAGGTGGCTTACCCTCATACTTATTAACGGCCCAAGCATTCACATTTGAATATCCGCCAGCGCGGTAGAGCTGTGCAATGGACTTTCCCTTCTGCGACTTGTGCTCGAGGTAATAGTCCTTGATCACATCCATCAACGATCTTGCGTCTTCGAAGTCCAGCATGGATTGTCCGGTGCGGGTGGATTGAAGCGTTTTTCCCTCGAGCTCGACGACAGGCGCGAGTTTCCGTTGCGCTGGCAAATCATTGAAGCGGTCCATGAATTCGAGAGCCGCTTCCTGGTTCTGGTCGGAGAACTGATGGCCGTTGTAGCTTTCTGTCATTCCAATCCGGTCGGCGTAATGAAACCGGCTGTAGAGATCTTCCACTTCTCGAAAGGTTTTGTGCGTGCCCTCGATAGGGAAAAAGTCGAGCACGGCTGCGGCCACGAAAACCGGACGCGGATACATCATCAACAGCAACCCGGGGTGGTCCATGCCGTTTGAGATCATGCCGTAAAGGTCCTGCTCGGGATCGCTGTCGGGATCTTTGAAGATGCGGTTGTAAACCCGCATCGGCAGGGCGGTGATGTAACAGGAGGGCATTGCGACCTTGATTCTGCGATCAAGCGCCGCAATCAACGCGGTTTGAAAGCCGCCACCGCTGGTGCCGGTGATATTGATTCGATCGGAATCGACATCCGGGCGAGTGAGAAGATAGTCGACAGCGCGAATGCCGTCCCAAATCTCCCAGCGCGCGAGGTTTGTTCCGGCAAGGTAGGCGAGATTGCCGAGTACAGCGTGTTCAGCGCAGATTAGGTTGTAACGGCTCTTGCCCGCCTTCTGGTCCCAGAACTGACTACGCTCACCCTGGCCGACCGGATCCCAACAGATGACGACATATCCGCGCCGGACCAGGTGCTGGCAGAGTGCTTGATAGTGAGCCTTCCCGTCGGGCGCGTGGCCGGGCGGCACGAGCACTGCGGGGTGACTTTTCTTTTGGTCATCGGGTACATAGACAAGCGCCGTAACGTAAACACCGGGCAGGCTTTCGAAAATCAGCTTTTCGATGTGAAAGCTGTCCATCGGAATTCGGCCAGTAATCTTGGACCGCAACGGGGTCTTCAGGGTTGGCAACCCACCCAACATGGCAAGCAGTTTCGTTCGTATTTGTTCCTGGACGCGCAGCAAGTCCTGTTCGGTGCGGATGGATTGCCACGCCGTTCGCCGCGCGTCGTCCTGTTGCCACGCAAGCTCGGTCTGGTACTTAAGGTAAGCAGTAATTTGCGGACCTGGCAATGCCGGCGGCATAACCACAAAGGCTTCAGGCGGGGGCGCTGAGGCGGCGAACACGTTGAGTGCCAAAAATAGAATGACCGCGATAGGCAGAGATATCCTCATAGGTTCAGACCGGGCGGACCAGGCCGCGTTTTGTAGCTTCCGTATTGCGGATTAGTAAGAGGACCAGCAGCATCCCTACGAACGGGACCAGTCCGGCCACGATGACAATGGGATCGAATGAATGTCCAGCCATCGCCTGGCGGGCATCGGAGAAATGGCCGATGAATTTGAACGCGACAATCGTGCCCAATCCAGCGGCGGATCCGCTCAAACCACTTACGGACGCCACCGACGAGCTGGAAAACAAATCAGAAGGTAACACGTTGGCCATGGTTGAAAACGCGGCATACGAAAATGTCGCCAGGCCGAACAGTAAAGCTAGTAAATAAATGTTGGAAGTGAAAATGCTCGGAATCAGAACAGTGACGCCAATTCCGCCGAAGATGACCACTGCCTTTCGCGCGGCTCCGAGCGACCATCCCCGCTTGATCAAATAGCCGGATACAGTCCACCGCCAAAGAAGTTTCCCAGATCCGCCGCCAGAAAAGGAAGCCAGATGGCAAACAGCCCGCTCTTTAGCTCGATACCTTTGGCCACCAGGTAAATCGGAAACCAGTCGGTGACGAAATACCACACCGGATCAGTGAAGGCCCGGGCGATGATCGTGCCCCAGGTTTGCGGCAGCTTCAGAAGATCGCGCCATGGAAGCGGGGCGCCGTCCCTGCTGAAGATTTAAACTCCAGCTTATCAGCGAGTATGAGTTGGCGTTCCGCCTCGCTGATGCGCGGATGCGATTCCGGCGGATGATAAATCCAGCGCCAGAGCAGCAACCACAGGAATCCGAGCATTCCAGGAATCGCAAACGCAGGGCGCCAGCCCCAGCGGAAATAAATCCAGAGCACCAACCACGGAGAAATGGCACCGCCGATGGATGATCCGCTATCGAACAGAGCCGTGGCCAACCCACGCTCGCGACTCGGAAACCATTCTGATACCGCCTTGGTGGCGGCGGGCCAGTTCGCGGATTCGCCCGCCCCCAGGAGGAAGCGAAATCCCACAAAACTGTAGAAACCTCTTGCCAGCGAGGTCAATATGGAAACCAGTGAATAGAAAATGACTGAGAGCGAGAGTCCGCGACGGGTACCCAGACGGTCCATAAATCGTCCGAAAACGGTTTGCCCGATTGAATAAGCGATGCGGAACCCGATCACGATGTTCGCGTAGTCGGTGTTGGTCCAGTGATATTCAACTTTTAGATATGGGGCCAGTAAAGACAACGTCTGGCGGTCGAGGTAGTTGATGACTGTTGAGGCAAACAGAACTCCGCCAATCCACCAACGCAAATTAGAAATCGGGCGTAGACCACGGCGCTTACCCGTTCCGGCCGTCCCCGAGAGTTCTGTTTTAGGTGTCGTCATTTTCAGATGCGCTCGATCCGCAGGCGCAAGTTGCTGAGTTCGTTTCGCTCGATGTGCAACACACCTTTGTTGTTGCTGGCCGCACGAACCGTTCCGGCTGAAACACCGGGTAATACTGGGTTCGCCGCAGATGAAACATTCAAACCGCCGAAATTAAGTTCGTAAGCGGAATTGGGCTGCAGGCCGGTGATGATCAACGAAGTGCATGCCAAATCCGGCAGGGAGGCCTCTCCCGCGGCTTAGCCCCGAACCTCCTGAACCGAACAATACGACTGGACCATGCTCAAAGGCCGCACCTTGCAGGTTTGCTCCGTCGATTAATTCGGCGTGGCTTTTTCCGGTGCTTCCATGATCGCCGATTTCAAATAGATGGAGAAATTTGTCCTCTTCAGCGGGAATCGAAGGCGACACTTCGATTCTCCAGCTACCCGGGATTACATTCTTGCGATTGGAGGGGAGAATCTTATCGAAGTCGTCACCCCAAAACTTCTTCCACATTGCTCGAAGTTTGGGGTTACCCGGCAGCGGAGCGCCTTCCGCCGGCTCCAAAGGCCAGTTTTCGCCGGTTCCCCACCCGCCACCGAGATCGTCGCCGGGAGTGTGGAATTCATTTCCCGGGCCTCCCTGCCGGGTAACGATTCGATCCTTCGGCAAAAGCGAGTGCACCATCAACTCTCCCGATCCTTCGCGGAAGCGGAAAGCCTTGGCGTTGCGAAAATCTTTTGACCCTTTGGTTTCCTCTCCAGAGTCTTCGTCCACGCTGGGTTGGTTTACCCCATGGAGCAGCCAGGCCTTGCGGAAAGATGGATTCGTGCTCACAACCCGGTCGTAAACGAACAACAGATTCTGTCCCGGCACATAAACAAGCTCGCGGGTAAAGCGCCGCAGCTTTTCTTTTGAATAAGCATCGGTGGCATCGCCCATGGCATAGTGATACTGACCGGGCACATGATCGACGACTCGCATTTGCCCGGTGTTCCACAGGTCGCGGGTGCGGTCCCAATCCGCTTCGCTGCGAATAGTGTTCCAGTAGCGCGAGGAGTCCATGCGCTGGCCGCCGTCATTGGCAGCGGGCACCACATTGTCGGACCAGAAGAACTTTTCCGCCGGATCGTAGACCAGCACCGAATTGTGGGCGACGGTGCGACGATAGTAGTTGAGATAGTGCGGACTTTCGGTGTCGGTGTAATCAGCGCCACTATCGATTGCCAAGTATCCGCCGTGATAGATGGTGAAATGGTTCTGGCCGAGATGCTGATGTTTGGCGAAGTATGGGCCGCAGTCGAACTCGATCCAGGTAGAATCCTTTTTCCAGCCGTCGCGTATCACCAGGTGTCCTACGCCGGCGAAATAACGTTGTCGCGACAGCTCGTGTTCGTCCGCCAATGCTGGATCGCGCGGCGTGACTTCCTGATCGTCCCACAGAAACTCAAGCACCGGCAGCACCCATTGTTTGGGGAAGAACCCGCTGTTGCGTAAAAGCCATGCGGAGTAGGGATCCTTGAAGCGGTTTACCGCGTAGCCAATCAACGTCGTGTCTCTCGAATCGAGGATCGGATACTCGTTGTCGCCCTCGCGTGAAGGCGTGCCGTCAGGAAGTAACTTGTATAGGTACGTATTCCCAATGTTGCGAAAGACGGGAAAATTTTGCGCGGGATCTAGGCCGGTCGTGGTCCGCTGCAATTCCGCCAGCAATACGAGCGATGCCCACGTGATTCGCATGTAGTCCATCGACTCGTGGTAGCTTCCGTCCGGGCTGACTAGGCTGGTGATATCGAGAACATTCTCCAGGCACTTTGTGGCTTGATCGCGGCCGGCCTTACACTTTTCATCACAGAGGTGATGGCCCTGGACAGCCGCGGATGCGAACGCCGCCAACGCCAGATAACGTACGGAATAGTTGTGGTACGAGTAATTGGCGGGGTCGGCGAAGTCAGCGGTGGCGAGCATTGCGGACGCACCATCCCATAATTCCTCCGCGACTCGATTCTGCAAGTCACGATCAAACCCGCGAAAGTCGAAGAGCCAGTCGAATGCTAGAGACCATCTGACGTAGTCAACCCATCCTCGAGAAGCTTTCCCGCCTTTTGCTATGTGCTTTGCTCGGATTTCTGCCAGGGCACGTTCCGCGAAACTCTCTAGTCCGGTCAAACGCCACGAGAGTGCCCAACCTTCCATATCTTCGGATGGACGGCGTCCAGCGGCGTAACGGGATTTCAAGATATGCAATCCGGTGAACGGATCGGCATCAGCAATGAGCAAGCGGGGACGCTGGGCCGAGGATTGGGCAAAGAGCGGCAGCGAGGGCAAAATCACAGATGCGGCCAGCGCCGCCAGAGAAGTCGCGTCTTCTCATTGTCAGGCAGCCGCCCGGGGGGTTGGCCACGTTTCCGAGGCGACGGGTTGCGAAGCAAACGAAGAAAAGGGAAAATCGAAAAGATGGCCCTTCAATTGCCCTATCAACACTGAAATAAGCAGCAATAAAGGGTTAGTAGTCTGCGGCCATGTTAAACCCGCCCCTTTCCTTTTCATTCTATTTTCTTTCTTCCCAAGGGACACCGTAAGTGTATAACTATCGTGACACGAGCCCACGACGCCTGGTGGAAAGCTCTCGGATTTGTGAGGAGAAAATCGATGCGAGGTGCGAAGGACTCTCGCTTGCTGGCTGAGCAGCGTCGCCGCAAGATTCTGGATCTGACGGAACAAAGAGGACAGATCACCGTCCGCGACCTGGTGGAGAAGTTCTCCATCTCGGCGGTGACGGCCCGGGGCGATCTCGACGCGCTTGCGGCGGATGGTATGGTCGTACGCTCGCACGGCGGGGCGGTTCGCCGCCTGGAGGCCAGCCAGGACTATCCGCTTCGACTGAAGGAGACTCTGCATCACGCGGAAAAAGTTCGCATTGGCCGAGCCGCGGCCGAACTTATTCAGAATCACGAAACGATCATCTTGGATTCTGGCACGACCACGGCGGAAATCGCCCGTCAGCTGAAAACGCGCCGGCTGCAATCGGTAACTGTTATCACTCACGCACTGAACATCGCATCCGAACTCATGGATGCCACCGACATTTCGGTAATCATGATTGGGGGATTGCTTCGCCCCGTATCCTGCTCTTTTGTGGGACCGCAGGCGGAGACAATGCTGAAGGAGTTTCATGCCGATCGCCTTTTCCTGGCGGTAGATGGGTTCGACTTGGAAGTAGGACCTTCGACTCCTGACGTACTGGAAGCGCAGCTCAACAGTGTGATGATGCGAATTTCGAAAGAGGTCAACGTAGTGGCAGATTTCAGCAAGCTCGAACGCAGAAGCGTTTCCCGCATTGGCTCCCTTTCTGAAGTTCACCGATTAATCACCGATACTCGCGCCCCAGCCGAAATGATCGAAGCGCTAGGCAAAGCCAACATAGAGGTGATCACGGCGTAGCTTGTGACTTGGCCAGGCGAGTAAAGTGATAGGAAAGCATGCGATCTGGCAGAAGTAGGGCCTTGTGAAAACTCGCCTCCGCTTCTTGTTCTTTCCCCAGGTCCCTTTCCAACGTGCCTTCGGTACAAAACCACCAGCTTGGATATCCACTGGTCTCAGTTCGGCTGGTGGCCTGATCTAATGCAACCTCGATGCGAGTAACCCATAGCGCCTGGTCGAATTCAGGCAACTGCTTCGCGGCTAGCCACGCCCAGTGGGTCTGGTCAGGCGATGCGCCTGCGGCGACCGCCGCTTCGAATCTTGTCTTCGCCTCATCAGGCTTGCCGCACGATGAATATACCGAGCCCAATAGATAATTGGCGCGGGATGATTTAAGAATCGGTTCCAATCCATCGCGGGTGAAATCAAGATCTGGCGCCGGGGAGCCGATCCGCGGGGCGGCGGATAAAGCATCCTCACAACGGTGGGCTTTTTTCAAAGCGAGGATGCGCTGCAACTGGACTTCGACCCAGACCTGGCGAACATTCGTACCGCCTTCCTCGCGAGCGAAAAAGTGGTTGTAAAATAATGCGATGGCTCGATCAAAGTCTCCAGCTTCGGCCAGGTTAAGAATCAGTTCAAACATAAGGCTGGGAGGCGCGGCGTCAAGATTCGGATATTTTTGCAGCGCCTTGACTCGTTCGCTGGCCGGTCGATGAAGAAGACTTTGTGCTTGATCCATCCCTACATAAACCGCGACATTTTGAGGGTCGCTCCGCAGTCCGTCTTGAAAGGCTTCCAGCGCATGCTCGGAGTCGTTCTTGATGTGCAGTAACGCAAGGCCCGTACTGGCGCTCAACACCGGAAGGTTGGGACCATATTTATGAGCTTGCGACCACTCCGCTAGAGCTCCGTCGGTCTCGCCGTGAGCGAAGTAGAATGTACCCAGCAAATAATGCGCGGTTGCGTCCGACGGATTAGAACCCACAACAGCCCGGAGGACAGACAGCTCTTCTGCAGTGTTGGGAAATACATAGGCGGTAGAGAGCTTAGCGGCTGCGGCGTAGTCATTTGCGCCCGATTGCCCAAGCTTCTCTCGGCAATATCCTCTGAAATAAGCCACTAACGGATGATCTTGCACGGCAGGCCAGCCGGGCTCGGTTTGATCGAAGGGCACCGCCGGATATTTCTTTGAAAGAACACCGAGTGCCTTTGCATACAGGCCCAACCGCATATATTGCGCGGCAAGACCCAGTACGCGGTTGGCGTCCTGAGCCAGATGACTAGGATCGGGCGTGCCTCCTTCTTCGCGCAAAAAATCGCTCAACGGAAATTTCGTCAAGCCTTCCTTGGCAAGCCCGTGTGATTCGTCCCCTTTGCCGGATGCCGTTTTGATAGCAACCAACTCTTCGTACGCGCGAATGTCTTCAGGAGCCGCCTTTACAGCGCCCGCCAGGTGGTTCTCGGCCCCTTCAAGGTCGCCTTCTCTCGCCAGAAGTTCCCCAAGCCGCAGCGCCGCAGCTGCATAAACTACGGGCAGGCGCTCAGCTTGTTCGTAGGCGACGCGAGCATGCTGAGTTTCCCCTAAGCCTTCATAGGCTATGCCCAGATAATAAGAGAGTTCGGTGTCGGAGGTATTGCGCAAATGGAGAGGCTCAAGAAATTGTTTAGCCTCCTCATAGCGTTCAAGACTCGCAGCCAGGCGCCCTGCCGCCTTTCCCAACGCGAAACTGCCGGGGAATTTTGCCAGCGCTTCCTTGTAGGTATCGAATGCGTCCAGGCTTCTTCCATTCAGCTCATCATCGTCGCCGAGCTGCAGCCAGTCGTCGGTAGTCCGCTTGTCTGGGTCAGGAATGCGGTAGGACGGCTGCGCTCCAACATGGACCTCAGACTCCGGCACCCAGTCGTACACGCCTTCAGTCTGCCGCAACAATATCACGCCCTTGGCATCGCGGATTTCGATGGTGTACTTAGCCTTTGAATCTGCGTTCGGAATCTCATGAATCCAGGCACGCTCTGGAGCGAGGTCGACGTTCTCCTGAAACATGCCCTGCTTACCATTGATGATTGCCACCGACGCATGCGGAATCGCTCGGTTGGCATTGAATCCGACTATCAAGGAATCGCTTTTGCGGACCAGGCTAGCGACGCCGTACGAGATTGGCCCGGGAAATCCCGCCGATCTCGCGCACCGGCATCCAGTACTCGGAGAACTTTATGACCTGGCGCGGCTCAAGAAATGCGTAGGTCTCCTGGTTGCGGAACAGCCCACCCTGCACTTCGAGATAAGCGCTGTTGTCGTCGGAGAGCGCCTTGCGCCAATCGAGCCCATCGGCATCGACGCCCCACGACCAGATTTTCTTGGCCGGAAGTTTTTCATATTCCGCGAAGTGCACAATTCCGGCGTTGGTCTGAGGGTCCCAAACTCCCATGAACGGCTCGCGGCTGCCGTGGACGAACATCGATACCGGACCCTTGGTGTGATTCTTGAGCAAGCTGTAGTCGACACCGTCGGTATCGACCGGCCAGGGATGAACCTCAGTGAAACCATGCGTGGCCGCGAATCGCATGGGATAAACGATGCGGGTATCGTCCCACGCCGGCACTCCAGCATTGTTCCACCAATAAAATCGATGCCGGACGTCACTTCGATTGCTTAGTGTGACCTTTTCTTCTAGAAGCGTTGACTTCGGACGTAGAACTAACTCGACCGCCCATTCCATTCCGTAGACCCGGTCAATATTGCCGACAGTTACTGATGCGCTGCCGTCCTCATGGTTAGCGAAGGCGAAGTTGACCGGGGACATCGAAACCCAGTTATGAGAAACGGGGAAATTGAACTCGACCCCGAATGCCGCCCAAGCTCCACGATAAGCAATCGCCGCCTTTTTAATAGAAGGATTGGCATAGAACATCGACTTGCCGGAAATCTTGTCGATGCAGGTATATAGATGTCCGCCGATATCGGGTAATACCGAACACTTCAGGTATTCATTTTCCAGGTAGACCGCGCGCCACTCATGATCGGCGCGTTTGCCAGTAAGGTTAGTGCGCAGAGTATAAGGATAGTTAAAGCGGTTGGTGGTGAACTGGTCGAAAGGAGGGTTCGGGTCGGGCAGGCCCTCCTCGTAAGTTGGGAGAGTAAGTGTTCCCTGCCAAACCCGCACCTGCGCTTGCGTAACGACGGCGAGAAAGGCGAGGACGAGAAGTCGAAAGGCAGTCGTCTTGAATACGGTCAGCATTCAGCGCTCAAGGTTCAGTCCTTCCCGCGTCGTCAGATGGTGACTCCCAAGGCTCGCGCGGCGTTTCCGTTGTAGACCTTGCGCAAAATCTGGTCAGACAACTTGATACCATAAATCCGCCAACGGCCCTGCGGAGGAACCTTCGCCGGAGCGTAGTCAAAATACTCGTCGTCGGTTTCGAGGAAACGATAATAGATTTCGTACAACTGATCGTTGAAGACCTGCTGCGGAAATTCGTCGCCATGTGGAGTCGCATCCGTAGCGAACAGAATGCGGTCCTGATATTTGTCGAAGAACTTCTTCGAGGTAAACGGCTGACGTCCCAGTTCCCCGATGCGTGCGGCTATGTCGACGTGCATGTTGGGATAGCGGTCCAAATTCTCCGAGACGTTGGCCAGGTTCTCCGAGAAATTGCCGCAGTGGAGCGTCACGAATTGGGTCTTTGGATGTTTCGCGAATACCCGGTTCCGGGCCGCGATCAATTCGTCATTGCTGGGAAAGTCCGCCCCATGAAACGACCAGTCAGGATGATTATTCAGTTCTTCATATCTCTCATTGAAACGGTCAGTCGGAGTAAAAAACGCGACTGGGTCAGAAACATGAATCGCCACCGGCATCTTCAATTGTCCGCAGGCATCCCACATGGGATCGAAACGGGGATCATCGATCTTTACCAGGGTTCCAGAAGTGATGTTCTCCCGTAGATAAAGTCCGAGAGTTTTGAGAATCTTCAAGCCACGTGCGCCGTCCTTGTGCGCCTGCTCAATCGCGTCGCCTTGCAACTTGGGATAATTCGGCTCTTTAAAATGAGAGTAGGAAGGCTCGCAAAACGTATAAAAGCGTCCCGGATGTTTGCGGTCATATTTGTCGACCGCCTCCTTCAATCCGCCCTCGTAGCCACCGGTCAGATTGACCATGGCACGCATGTTCTTCCGGTCCATCACGGCGAGACATTCCTCGTCGGTCCCTAGGTATTGGCGGTCCGGTAAGAGCTCAACCCCTTTTTCGGATTTTGTCGACACCGAAATATGAGTATGGAAATCGATGACCGGGTACTTCGCCCGCGGGACCTGGGTTTCGTGCACTTGGAGCATGCTCTTCGGCTCGTACTCGGAGAGTGGCAGATTACCGGACTTAGGTTTCTTCTCTTCGCTTTGCGGCTTGCCCTCAACTTCCGTCTTGGATTCCGGCTGTGTGGCACATCCTGCGGCCAGCCCGGCTCCCGCGACCAGACCGATTCCCTGCATCCATTTGCGGCGATTGATCAATGTATTCTCCTTATTGTCCCGGTTCGAGCACCGGGGTTGCGATGTCCACCGGTTCTGGTTTTCCGTTGACCGAACCATGCCAGACACTTCCGCCAAAGGTTGTGATGTAGATCTTATTACGATCCTGCGGATCGGGGATTACGCGTTGCCCCCACTTAAAATTAAAGCCTGGGATACGCGTCCAGTGTAAACCTCGGTCGGAAGAGCGCCATGCCGACGATTCAAATCCAGCGGCATAAAGAATGTTGGGATCCTTCGGGTCAATGGTGATGTCGTAGATGTGGCGGTCCTTGTCGAGCACCTTTTTCCAATTCTTGCCACCGTCTTGCGAAAGAAAAATCCCTCCGCCGTCTCCATGTTCACCGGCGGCCCGCGCCCACGTCGTCAGGTAAAGCCGTTCTGGAGACTTCGGATCAATGGCCAACCCATTGGGCGCGTTCGCGCCAGATGGCAATTCCACGGGCTGCCAATGTTCAGCGCCATCGGTCGACTTGTAAATTGCGCCGTCGCCGGAGTTCCCGATGCTGCCATTCTCCGAGCGCCGCGCAATCAGGACGTACAAAGTGCCGTTTGAGCTCAGCGCCAGCCTCCAGGCGAATGGTTCGTTCTGCGTGATGCCCTGATTCTTAAGCTTCCAGCTATGCCCACCGTCCGTGGTTTTGTAGACTCCACGCCCAAAACCCGCGACGAATAGCACTCTTGCATTCACGGGACTGGAAGGATCGAGCAGAATATGGGTGGCGGCAGTCTCTTCCATACCGTCGTTGGATTTCTTCCAACTCTTGCCGCCGTCTTCGCTCAGGCAAACGCCGCCCTTGTATTTTTGCGGCGAAGTATGCCGCCACATTTTCGGACGAGGTAAGTCGTGGGTCCCGCTGTTGACGCTCCAGACCCGTCCCCGCACCTTGGGGTCGAACGCCACCCAGTAAGTTGTATTCAGCCAGAGGCGCGGTACCCCGGTGGTCGAACTCATCCACGAAGTCCCGCCGTCTTCGCTGCGGAATAGCCCGATATCGGTATAGGTGATGAACTGCCGCTGGTTGTCAAATGGATCGAAATGGTAGCCGTAGCTATTGGTGACATCGAGGCCCATACTCGTCCATCCCGCGTTGTTCACTTTGCGCGAGTAAATCCCCGCCCAGGTTGCCCCGCCATCGGTGGTACGCATGGTGCGTCCAAGATCGGTGCCGTAAGCAAGATTGGGGTCCTGGTCGGCGACCGTCAACGCAAGTGGATTCTCGCCCCACGAAGAACCGAATCGTTCGGTGATCCATGCGTCTTGGACGTTCTTTGGCGCTATGCCCGCGTTGCCTCCGATTCCGGACCCTTCTTCCTCGTCGGCCCAGGCTTCCTTCCACACCAGATTCCAGGTTGCGCCCGCGTCAGAGGTTCGGGCTACGCCCATCCATTTTTTCCCGTCGAGGCTCAGAGAGTTGTAGGAAACATAGGCGACATCAGCATGGTGCAGGCTGGTGGCAACGGCGCGCACTCTCGCTCCCTCACCCGGCAATACTATCTTCTGCCAGCTTGCGCCGCCATCCTTTGAAATAAATGCGCCTTCCTGCGAAGTTGCGTAGAGAATCGGCTTCGCGCCCTCCTGGAAGCCAAGAGAAATGTCGTTGAAGTCGGAGGCCAATGGCTGTTTCTGAACTTGTGAACCATTCACCACTGCAATGTTCTTCTGGCCCGCAAGATAGATCGTCCGCATATCCGCGGGGGAAGCGGGATCGATCCACAAGCGCCGAGGCACCTCAGGCAGTTCGGCCTGCTTCTGCCAGCTTTGACCAGAGTCGTGAGAGATGAAAACTGAGGATGACTCCTTGTTGCCTGCCGCAACGTAGAGAATCTTGGAGGTTGCCGGATCGATATCCATGGCCTGTATTGTGCCCAACGGATCGGGCTCGGCAATGATGTCTTCGTCGGAATGGTCAGAATTCATCTTGACGCTCTTCACCGCCGACGGATTGGGGTAGACCAGATTCCAGTGCTCGCCGTTGTCCGTGCTGCGCCACAAGCCAGTGGCGTGGGCATACATAGTCTTCGCATCCTGAGGATCGAAGACGAAGAAATTAGTCACACCCCGCAAGTTAAACATGCGCCAGCTGCGCCCGCCATCATGAGTGATGTAGGAACCGGTCATATCGCAGGCGATGAGGGCGGTATTGCTGTCATGCGGGCTGATGCTGGGGTGGAACATCGCCCCGCCGCCGCCAGGGCCAATGATCTTGAAGTTTCCAGGACGCTCAGCGAAGGCAGAAGAAAGGCAAAGGACGGCAACTGCGGCGGGAAGGAAGTAGCGTTTCATCAGCTCCTCAGGGAGAGCAGATTCCTTTGCGCAATCAACTGGCGCTTCGGAATGACAATGTTTAAGAGGTCAGTGTAGATCCATACAATCCGTGGCTGGTTCGCTGGAAAAGGCCGCCCCGTCTGTGCGGGACGGCCCCCAGATTGAAGCGTTCTAGAAAGTAATTCTCAGCCGCAGGCGCACTGTCCGGCGGTTGTCAATGCCTTCCTGCGTGAAGGTATTGAGCAGCTTGCCAAAGTCCTCGTTACGAGTGACATCAGCCATTACCGGCTTAAGCGTGGCCGGGTCGACCCCAAGGTTGAAGTCGCCGAGCAGCGCGAAGGTGCCCCCGCCGCCGCCGTTATCAGCGTCAGGCGAGAAAAGAGGATGGTTGAAGACGTTATTGATATCTGCCCCGATCTGCGCCGTCCAGCGTTCACCGAAATGAAAGTCCTTGTGAATGCCAAGGTTCACACCCCAGGTTCCGGGTCCTTGCAACACATTTCGCGGCGCTACATTGGGATTGCTGAAGAAGTCTGCGCCAATCGTCGGCAGATCGAATGCGTTGGGATCAAAAATCTGGTCGCCAACGCGGTGATTGGGGTTACCGGTCATGATGGGCCGATAGCTCGGCTCGACGTTGAAGTCGCCAACCGCGTCCGTAGAAGTTACGCCAATATTGCCGGGCGTAATCGGGAAGCAGTCATCGCAAATCCAGAACGGGGTGAAACCACTGCCAGTCTTGGCAAACATGTTGAAACTGGTCTGCCATCCACCGACCACCGCATCCGCCCACTTGGAAAAGGAGCTACCGAATTTTCGCCCGCGGCCCACGGGAAGATCAAATACGCCGTAGGCAACGAAACGATTCTTGGGAACAAACGATTCTTGTCCGTAATCGTGGTTCGGGTCTTGTGCGTTGTAGGCGATACCTCCCAGACTGGAGTTGCCGGTGTCGAGGCCCGTCGAACGCTGGTCAAGGTAGGTATAGGAAATGTTGAACATCAAGCCATGCGTATAGCGGCGCTCGAACTGTGCCTGGAATGCGTTGGAGCGGCCGTGTCCGAAATTGCCGTAGCTCAGCAGGAAGTCGCCAAGATTCGGGAAGGGCAGCCGCGCCTGGTCCGCCTCGGAGTAATCGCAGTCGCCTTCTCCGACGGGATCGCAAGGAGTAACGCCGTCCCCGCCAGAAGTGGTGGCGATTGGAGTATCGCTGGGAGCAAGCGCGTTCAAATCCACGCCCGCAACCAGGCCGCTCAAAGCGCTGCCCAGGTACGACAAGCGGATCGACGTATCAGGCAGAATCTCACGCTCATAGGTTGCGTTGTATTGCTGAATGCGCGGCTGCTGCAAGCCCACCGGCACCGCATTGATGGCCGGCAGACCACGAAGGCCGCGAGCAATCACAGTGCCGCCACTGATCGGGCTGAATGCCATGGCTGGTTCCTGGCCATCCCTGAAGCGGCACGCTAGTGGCATCCTTCGACAAGCTCTGATTGAAGGGGTTGGTTGCGATTGGATCGCGAATACCCTGAGCAGCCGAAGTCGGGTAATAAAAGCCGTATCCACCGCGGATCACCGATTTGTCGGTAAGGCGGAAGGCCAAGCCGATGCGGGGCGCGAAGTTATTCTTGTCGGTACGAACCAGGCCGCGGCCGATGTCGAGGCCCGACTGGCTGGCAGTCACCACAGGGCGCGTGGTCGCGATGCGCGTATCCAGGAATGGCGTGGTCTTGTCAGAAGGAATAATGAAGCGGCCCTTCAGACCGGTACCCGAGTCCACAAAGTCGGGATCGAAGTTGACCATCAGGTCGTTGTTATCCACGAAGGGTGTAATCAACTCATAGCGCAAGCCCAGGTTCAGGGTCAGGCGAGTGCTGATTTTCCAATCGTCTTGAACGAAGAAGCCCTGCTCCCAGTTGTAGACGTCCATCGGCGGCCGTGGAGCGTTGATGAATGTCACGGTGGTGGCAGGGTCTCCCAGCAGGAAATTGGCGTACGGCGTGGTGCCATCGCCGGTGTAGGCGATAGAACCGCGCGGGTTGCCGCGATTCACGGCAAAGCCGTCAATTGCGGCGTTGCGCACGAAGTCGGCGCCCATTTTGAAGCTGTGCTTACCCACAACCCAGGTCAGGGTGTCGCCAAAAGTGGCGAGATCCTGGTCAAGCGGCCGGTCGGTGTTGCGGCCGCCGTTTGCAAAGGAGGCGAATGCACCGGCGAAGCTGATCGCCGGATGTCCAAAGGTATCGAGTTCTGATGCGCCAACCACCGCTCCGTACGCATCGACGTCTGACTGGTCAAAGCCGATGCTGCCGAGGAATCCGCCCAGCGTAGTGTTGCTGTGGCGGCGCAGCTTCTGGTGGTTAAACCCGCCGCGGGCTTCGTTAATGATGGTATTGGTAAACGCCCGAGTGTAGGAAGCAGAGATCGTGTCGTTACGGCGATCGTTTTGTGTCAACCCCAGTCCAATATAAGGACTCTGGACCAGCGCGTTGGCCTGGGTCTGAGCGGAGGCATTGTAGACCACGTAGACGTGGTCCTTGTCGCTAAAGTCATGGTCGACCCGCAGGGTACCGAGGTCCTGCGTCGAACCGCCCGAAAGCAACGTCTGGTAGCCGGGCACACGGCCATTCGCCATCGATGGGTGCGGAAGTACCAATCTGAGGGAAATATTTGCTTATCAACGTCTGCACCGTGGGGTTGAGCAGACGCGAAGGAATTGTCGAAACGCGGAATGCGCAATCTGTCGGATCGTCCGGATTGCAGACCTGGGTTGCGCCCGCCTGCTCTGCCGGCGTGAACCGGGAGAATTGCTCCGGCGTGAGAAGCGGTTGGTTCTCAGGATCCACGCGCGAGAAATCGCCGGCGGACAGCGAAGGGTGCGGCAGGTTGTTGTTCCGCAGGTTTACCGGCGCGACCACATAATTGCGCTCGTAGGCAGCGTAGAACCATGTCTTCTTCAGAAGTGGAATTGGTCCACCGATGGCACCGCCGATGTCGTTGTAGTTGAAGTACGGATTTGGGTATTGGCTCTGGAATGCGGTCGGAGCGAATTCCGCCTTGCCGATCTGGTCCTGCAGCGTCCAGGCGGCCAGGGCAGAGTTCTTGTTGTTGTAGAACATCGAGCCGTGATAGCCCGAGCCCCCGCGCTTGGTGGTAATACGAATGTTGGCGATACCGGCGTATTCCGCGCTGAAGTCGTTCGAAAGAACGTTGATTTCACCGACCGCTTCCAGCGAAGGCTGGCTGGCCGTGTGTTCGCCGAAGATACCGCCGTTGGAGCGCTGCCCATCGAGTGAAAAGTTCGCGCCGTAGCTCTGCGCACCAAGGAATTTGAAAGCTCCGTCGCTTCCCGCCTGCGTGATATTAGGATTCAGGTAGAGAAAGGTGTAAACGTCGCGGCTGTCGCGGGGAAGATCAATCACCGCCTGGCTGCTGATGTTGTCGCTGATAGTCTGGTCTTCGGTATTGACCAGCGGTACTTCGCTGGTGACCTCGACAGCTTCGGTTGTCGATGCCACCTTCAACACTGCATCGGCGGTTACCACGTCGCTGCCGTTCAGGCGAATGCCAGTGAGTACAGCAGTTCCCATGCCCGCAGCTTTGACCGTAACCTTATATCCCCCTGATCTGAGACCGAAAACACGATATTCGCCCTGGGTGTTGCTCTTAGCCGCGCGCGCTGCACCGGTGGCAAGGTCGGTTATGGTGACATCGGCATTCGCCACCACGGCTCCGCTGGAATCGGTTACTGAACCGGCAATTGTGCCAAGATCGGTTCCCTGCGCCAACGCCTGCTGCGCATTTACGAAGAAAACCGACAACAGAACCAGTAGCGAGGTGAAATAGATTGCGCGTTTCATACACACTCCTCTGACAATTCGACTGAACCTGAGCTTTTTATCACAGCGGAAAACAAAAAGTAAACAAAAAACAGCAAATAAAACAGTATGAGAAATAAAAAGAAAGTATTCAAATTCTCATAGCAAGCCGTATAGAGGACAAAGGCATTGCAATCAGGGGGATAACAGGAAGTTCCCAGGTACACAGAAATATCACTTCAGGATTTGGGAGAATGCAGGGTAAAGCTTCGAACCACTCGACTGATAACCCCATCCTCCGAGGGAGAATCGGGGCGCAAACCCTCTTGCCGGCAGCGGAAAAAAGCCAGCAATTGGCCGGCAAGAACATCGATCACCGGGAAATTTTCCTCACCCAGAGCTCGCAATCCGGGACACTCGAGCACCGTATCGCCGTCGCGAGCCAGCTCCTTGGGCACATTTTCGCCAATCAATATCTTGGCTAGGCCGAGCTTTTTTTCGTCCAACTCGCGAATCAGATCCGATTCATAAGCGCGGAGCATGGAATCAGACGATAAGCAACAGATGACAAGCGTCTCGTCGTTAACGTAGGCCATCGGACCATGACGGAAGCTGAGATAGGTTTCGCACATGGTGGTCACGCGTCCGCTGGTCATCTCCAGCATTTTCAGTGAAGCTTCGCGCGTGCCACCGAACCGCGATCCACTGGCCAGGAATACCGCTCTCTGGAAAGGGGCCGTGGCCGCTTTCGCCACTGCGCCGAAATGGTCGTTAAGGAATCTTGACCCTATCTGACTGAGCTGAGTGCAGATGCTCTCATAATGCTCGGGTCGGCCTACCAAGCCTAAAGAGCGCGCAGCCAAGACCAGATTGGTAAAGCTGCTGGTCATCACCAGGCTCCGATCATTAGTCACGTCATCGAGGGTGACAACAGTGACTCTGGGGTCACTGCGGTAGGTCCGCGCCAAGCTTCCATTCTGGTTGCAGGTAAACACCAAATGGCGGATTTCCGGTTCAGTTTCAAGAATGTATGCCAAGGCTCCAACGCTCTCGGGACTGTCGCCGGACCGCGCCAGCGAGACCAGCAGTCCGGGCCGCCCTGGAGGCAACGATCTTCCCCCCTGACTCAGCAAAATCCCCCCACCAATTGCTTGCGCAATAACGCCCAGCTCGGCCTGCAACACCGAGCGAACGCAGTCACCGGCATACTCTGAACTGCCGGAACCAGTGAGGGTGACACTCGAAGTTCCGTGGAGCTTCGATTGCAGCTTGGCGGCCGACGCCAACATGAGGCCGGAAGTCTGCAGCCATGTAGCCGGCTGTTGGCAGATTTCGCGAAGGGTGTGGAAGTAGCCCAGCCGTTGTTGTTCCTCGGGGTTTCGGGAAAGCAGCTCGGCCGCTTTGGGTTGGCGTTTCGACAGGGCGCCTAGCCACTCCGATTCGACTGAGAATACCGTGGACATGAAGCAGGACCGTTTTTCTTTAAAGAAAGAAAATAACAGAAATATATCAAAAGTAAACGAAATATTTCGTCTTCATTTCGTATACTGTGCGGTTCAGAGGTTCGACCATGCGGCGTAGAGATCTTATAAAAGGAGCGGCCCTGTTTCCGGCCGCGATGGCTGCAAACGCTGATGTTCCAGAGCATCTCTGGCAAGGCTTCGATTTCGGCTCCGCCCCCGGTCCGAGAACGGTTAAACCAGAGCCCTTTCGACATCGGCCAAGACCAAGGATGGCAGACCATATTGTTTATCACACCTTCGGAAAAGCCGATACGAAATCCGGGCCTGGGTCTCATCGGCTACACCTGCGTTGGACGCGGACCATCCCTACGGAGGGGGCATTCGCCAAGAGTCCTTCTCTTGCCGGCAGGTTTACAGGGGGGTGCAGCTGTTGGCGCAAATTGAAATCCGTCCGGGAGTGAAAAAACCTATTGCATGGGCGTGTGCGCAGTCTCGTAACAGCGACGGCAGCATCACCATCGACCTTAAGAGTGAGAACGGTCCGGGCTGGCGCAAGGGCGTCTAGGACGTCAAGGGTGTCCAGCAGAAGAGCGGCATTAGAAATGCCCGGCACAGCAGTACCGGGAAAAACCCCGAGAATGCACCGACTCCCGCGGAGACGGCATGACCGTTCGAACTGATTTTAGGAGACGCCATCTTGAAGAACGCCGTGCTCTTGCTTCTCGTAATCACCTCCGCCCTCGCCGAGACGCTACCGTCCCGGTCCTCCCTCCGGCTGACCCAACTTGTCGATGCCAACATCACCGCGGTCCACGCCTACCAGATGCTTCTTGCGCGAAAACAGCCAAGCATGGACAAAACCTGCTGGCCTTCAACGCCCCCGGACGTCGATCTGGAATCCCTCGTCGCTCACCAGACCTCTTTGCTGAATTCCCCGGCAGCTGCGCGGGCATGGGCCTTCGGTTCGCCCTCGAAATTCGATCCCAACAAAGATCTTCAACCGTTGTTGGCGGCGAGTCTTCCCATGTCCGCAAATCTTCCGGTCAATGTCTTCGCCGCATATTTAGGCAAAAGCGCTCCGCACTACCGAACCGAAGAGATTCGTTCGATCGCCAATCTTTACCAGACGGTCCTCGAAGTCGAACGTGATGGTGACCGATTGCAGGATCTCTACTCTTTTTACATCGCTCTCGGCCTGCCGGTTTACGTTGGGCAACTAGGATTTCCCGGCGCCGACGCAGACTTTCTGACTAGCGGACGTTTGCTGGAGGGCAAGCCTTGTGTATCTCCTGTAGGGCAGAGTGCCGCGGAGTGGCAAATCGCCGGCCGTAAGATCTGGAACTGGGGTGAAAAGAATCTTCACATTCGCGATGCCGGAGTCTTGGCCGATGAACTGCTGGCTCAGCCGGACGTTAAGGCGCTGGAGCGCCAGATGAAAGGTCTGCCAGCG
>CAWGQZ010000075.1:0-14462 GCA_963824805.1 uncultured Acidobacteriaceae bacterium
GATCCCATCACCCACGAAATTCTCGATCACAGCTACGCATATGTAATCGGGCATACCTGGACCCTGAGCAACAACAAGGTTAACCAGTTTTTCTTTGGCGAAACACGCTCGGACCTTAATTTCCCGACGCCGTTCAATCCCATCGGCACAACTTTCTACGCGACATTCGGACCGCTGGCGTCGCCCTACGATCAGCAGGAGTCGCAACATCGCGTGATTCCGATTCCGGTCTTCCGCGACGACTTCAGCTACGTAAAAGGCACGCACAATTTTCAGATCGGGGGCACCTTCAAGCCGATCCGAACCAACTCCAACCAGGTCAATGATTTCAATTTCGTGACTATGGGGTTAGGCGGAAACCTGCAAAATCTGGACGATACCTTCCGCCCGAATGACATTCTGCAGAATGATCCCAATGCCGTGGCGAGCGGGCTCTACGATTCGGCCTTCACCTTTGCCTTGGGAAGGTTCGGAGCCATTGCCAGCAATTTCAACAATGCCCACGATTTGTCGGCCCTGCCTCAGGGCACCGGTCACACTCGGAATTACCGTTATTACGAGACCGAAGTCTATTTCCAGGATTCGTGGCGCATGCGCAATGACTTCACCATGACCTATGGGCTGCGCTATCAATATTATTCCGTGCCCTACGAAACCAATGGGCTGGAGGCGATCCCCAGCCTGAATCTGGCCGACTTCTATGCGCCACGTGCGGCGCAAGGGCCTCTAGGCGGATTTGATCTGCCCCTGCTGAACTACGCTCTGGGAGGCAAGGCGAATGATGGCCCGGGCCTCTACAAGCCGGATTGGAAGGACTTTGCGCCCCGTCTGGCGTTTGCCTACAATCCTTCCGCCGACAACGGCTTCTTCGGGCATCTACTCGGGAATCACAAAACCGTGCTTCGTGCAGGAGCTGGTGTAGTCTTTGATCATCCTGCTACTAACGCTCTCAATTTTGTTCAGGACCAGGCGACGTACATCTTCCAAAGTGCCTCGGCGACAACTTTCGGCACCGATAACCCGACGGACTCGCTGCAAAACGATCCCCGCTTCACTGAGATCGGCACGATTCCCGCGATCACTCCAGCGCCGGTTGTCACGGTGCCGTTCGAGCCCTTCGTAGATAACGGAGTCGCCGACGGCGCTGCTCAGGGACAAGCCAACTATGCCATCGATGCCGGGCTAAAAACTCCGTATTCGATCACCTACACTCTCGGCTTCCAGCGCGACCTGCCTGCCAACTTCATGTTTGAAGCAGCATACTTCGGCCGCCTTGGACGAAGGCTGTTGGCGCAAGCCGACGCCGGGCAGGTCGTGGATTTCCACGACGCGGCAAGCGGCCACAACCTGGTTGGAGATTTCTTCGATCTATCGCAACAATTGAGAAACGGAGTCGATCCCGGAAGTGTCACTCCCGAACCTTTTTTCGAGGGACAATTCTCGGGTCTAACCTCATTCATTGCGACCAATTTCAATGACCTTACCGTGCGGGGAGATCTTACCGACACCCTGCAGATTCTCGATAGCCTTGGCTTTCCGGCTGGAATCGGCCTCCATCCGCAGTTTGGCTCAAACGTCTATATCACAAACAAATCGTATTCGAGCTACAACGGGCTGTTGACCTCCCTGCACAAGAGGTTCTCCCACGGCCTGCAGTTCGATTTGAATTACACCTTCTCTCACTCCATCGACAACGTTTCCGTTCCCGCCAACAATATTTTCGGGACTGGGAACTTCGCTGGCGGTGTGATCTGCGACATCACCAATCTCAAGGCATGCCGCGGCAACTCTGACTTCGACATTACTCACATCGTCACCGCCAACTATATTTACGAACTTCCATTCGGCCACGGAAAACAGTTCGGCGCGGCGGCGCCGGGATGGGCCAACCAGCTTATCGGGGGATGGCAGGTGTCGGGAACCTTTAACTGGCATTCTGGATATGCCTTCACCACCGTCTCCAACGCGTTTCCCATCAGCTTCGCCAACAACGCGCCCGCAATCTTCAACGGTGACCGGTCCGCGATTGCAACTCACATCCACTCCGATCCCACTACCGGAGTTCAACTGTTCGCCGATCCAGATGCGGCCCGGGCTGCATTCCGTGGCCCGCTTGGTCTGGAAGGCGGTACCCGCAACAACCTCCGGGGACCGGGCTTTACTAACTTTGATATCGGCGTAGCCAAGCACTTCCCCGTCACCGAAAAGGTGACGGTCGAGTTCCGTGCCGATGCCTTCAACGCGTTCAACCATGTGAACTTTGGACTGCCCGGAGTCAGCAGCGGCGCGCTGAATGGCGGCACCGCCGACATCAGCGACCCCGGCAGCTTCGGCATCATCACCACCGCAGCCAAGCCACGGGAAATCCAGTTCGCGCTGCGGCTTGATTTTTAGAGCCACCGCAGTTAGCTTCTAATAGGCCGGTCCGAACGGACCGGCCTATTTTTATTTCCGCGATCTTTTTAGAATTCAGGTACTGAGGCCCCGCAATGATTCATCCCTGGCATGACGTGACTCCCGGCGACAGCCTGCCGCAGGAGTTCCAGACTGTGGTTGAGATTCCGTTTGGTTCGAGCGTGAAGTACGAACTCGACAAGGTGAGCGGCCTTATCAAACTCGACCGCGTTCTGTATTCAGCGGTTTATTATCCCGCCAACTACGGGTTCATCCCGCAGACCCTGGCCGAGGACGACGATCCGCTCGACGTATTGGTGCTTTGCCAGGAAAGCGTCGTCCCGCTGACCATCATTCACGCACGCGCCATCGGGCTGATGACCATGATCGATTCCGGCAAGAAGGACCACAAGATCATCGCCGTGGCCACGAAAGATCCCGAATTCAACGACTACCGTGAAGCGGCGGAGATGCCGGCCCACCGCTCGCTCATGCTGCGGCGGTTCTTTCAGGATTACAAAATGCTGGAAGGCAAGGCGGTCGAAGTCGATGAGATTCGCCCGGCGGAAGAGGCTTTCCCGATTATCCTGGACGCCCTTCACCGCTACAGCGAAGCGCGCCGCAAAGGCTTCAAACACTGACAATCATTATCTCGGTCATTCCGAAGCTTGGCTTCATCGCGCGATGAATCTGCTGTTCACTCCGTGCAAACACATAGGCACGAAGAATTGGGTTCCCCATTTCTCCGGATGAATCCCCTATTCAGGTATCAGCTGATAACTGACAAACGCCACGCTCTTACTGTCCGGCGACCACGACGGCACGTTGATGGTCCCCTGTCCGCCAAACAGATGCGCCAGTACCTTGATGTTCTTCTCCCCGGATAGTGGCATCGCGCGCAGCGCCACATCTTTGTTCTCCGGATGTCCCTCCACACTCTTGTCGTAAGAAAGAAAAACCATCCACTGTCCATCCGGCGAAATATGCGGAAACCAGTTGTTGTACTCGTCCGAGGTAATCTGCTCCTGCTCGCCGCCGTCGGCCTTCATGCGCCAGATCTGCATTTGCCCGGTGCGCACTGAGTTGAAGTAGATGTATTTTCCGTCTGGCGAATATTCCGGGCCATCGTCGAGCCCTTTGGCCGTAGTCAGACGCGTTTCTTCCCCGCCATCAACGGGAATGGTGTAGATATCGAATTCGTCGTTGCGCTGGCCGACAAAGGCCAGCGTCTTCCCGTCGGGCGACCAGCCATGCCAGTAAGACGGCCCTTTTTGTGTGATGCGCTTGGGCGTTCCTCCCCCGATGGGAAGTGTATAGACGAGCGAATCTTCGCCCTGCGACTGGTCGCTGATGGCCAGCATGGTGCCGTCGGGAGATACGCCATGATCGTTGTTGCAACGGTTGGCGAATCCGGTGTCGATGGGCACCGGCTTACCGCCGGTTGCCGGCATGTGCTGCAGGTGCCCGCCGGTATTGAAGATCAGCATTCCGTCGCGTGTCCAGTTCGGAGCTTCAATGTGGCTGGCAGTGATGTAGACGACTTGCCGGTCGGTGGAGGAAACGGGGATCGTCTCCAACGAACTGTACAACGTAGGCTTCGCTGCTGATGGCGCAGCAGTTGCGAGCGTGACATTGGTGAACACAGCCTTTTCGACAATGTCCTTTTCATGTGAGCACATCCCGAGGCCAACATAGAAGTTCCCTTGCAACCGGATGCGGAGCCAGCCGCCCGCGACCTGTGGTTCTCCGCCATCGGCCGAAACCGCCATGTACACATAGTCGCCTCGCTTCACCAGTCGTACCCGTTTGGGTGCGGAGATATTGGCCTGAATTTCCTGGGTGACGGCGCCTTTGGCTTCGCGGTATTGCAATGCAGTCAGACCGCTTCCGTGCAGCGCTAGGTCGGCGTAAACCGAATCTGCATCCAGGCTTTGCCGGACCAGCAACACCGCCTTGCGATGCGGATTGACGCCCGTGCCGAGGAAGGAAATGTCGGCTGTAAGCGAAACATCGCCGGAAAGCTTCTTCCAGGCGAATTGAAACGCATCTTTGGTCGCCCACATGTTCTCGCCGCTGCCGGAGAGGGTGTAACTCTTCGTGCTGTCGTCGTATTGCACGCTCCCGGGATGAAGAACCGTACCGACATCCTCGTGGCTGTCGAAGATTCCAACTGGAGTCGCGGCGAAAAGCGGAAGAGGGAGGAGCAACAAGAGAAACGCAAACTTGCGTGTAGTCATCTGGACCTCAGGGCCTAAAGCCCGCTATTCGGAATTCTTTTGTCAGGCCGAAACCCGGCGCTTCCACCAGGGTTTAGGGTCCCAGCTTGTCCTGCAAAAACTTCGCCATGATTCCCAATGCCTCTTGGGTTTCCGGCAATTCAAAGTGATACCAGAAGGCATGCGGTAGCGCATCGAAAACCACCAACTGCGCATCGTTTCCAGCCCCCAGCAACGCGCGATGGAACGTAGACGTGTCACTCAGCAGGATGTCCCGCGTGCTGGTAACCAATAGAGTTGGAGGCATTCCCCTGAGGTCAGCAAATAGCGGCGACAGCACCGGATCCTTGCGGTCTGTTTTCGCAGGATATTGATCACTGGGGGATGAGCCGGGTCAGTGGGATTCATATCGCCAGGAAATCCGTCGAGAGTGAATAGCTGGCGCTGTCGCTGGGACGGCTGAAGTCGGCAAGCGTTGAGAATTCGCCCAGCGCAGCCGGGCAAGGGAATTCCCAATTGCTTGAAACGGACAGCGGATTCGCCAGTCAGGATTGCTCCGGCAGAAGTTCCAAAGATGCCTATGTTTTGCGGCTTATAGGTCTTCAGCAACTCTCTGTAGACAGCCACCACGTCATCCACCGCAGCAGGGAAGGGGTTCTCCGGAGCCAGCCGATAGTAGACAGATACCACTTTGATCTTTGCCAGATTGCAGATAGGAACCCCTTCGATCAGCGAGCCGGAATCAGAATTGAAGCCGCCCCCGTGAAGATTGATCAGTACACGATTACGATTCACCTCAGGAGTTTCGAGCGGCGTCAGTATATCGGTGCGAACTCCACCAGTAGAAGTTTCCTGTAAGGTTCACGGGAAACAGGCGCCGCGCCTCGGCGGATTGGTTCTTGCGCCATTCATCGGTCGAAGCTCGGCGTTCCTCGAGGGTTTGCGGTCCGTGCTTCTTCAGCGTGAGCGAGCCAGCCACTTCTGCGCCTCTGGGCTGATCGTGGTGGGCATCGGGACCACGCGGGTGAGGTGCGCGGTGCCGTCAGCATCGAAGGTAGCGGTATCGAGCGACTGGGGTTGCGCAAAAGCGAACGTACCGAAGACAAGGAACACACTACCGAGCAGGACTCTAATCATTGTTTCTCCTGAGCAATAACCCACCGGCTGCGCAGGCTGGGCTTGCATCGTTAATTCGTTGTCTTCCAATAAGCCTGGTGACCGAGATAGTCGTCATCCGGCAAATTTCCGATGATCAGGCGCTTCAATGCCAGAGCGTCCACCGAGCCCGTGCTCTTGTACAAAATTTCTCCACCCGGAGCAATCAATAGAGTGTAGGGAACGGCCGCATTCCATTCAGGATCGAACGCCGCCAGCTGGGTATAGATGTCGGTCGAACTCAAAACATGATTTGTGCTGGTGGCGTGCTCCGCGTTCAGCACCTTCATAACGCCGGGCTTCTCGTCGGGATAGTTAATGTTTACCGTCACCAGATCGAAAGCGCGGTGCCCGTACATGCGGTACATGGTTTCGAATTCCGGCAACTCTTTGCGGCATGGGCCGCACCATGTGGCCCAGAAATCAACCAACAGAAGTTTTCCGGTAGTGTTCTTGCGGAGTGCCGTGAGGTCGTCGATACTTACCGGCTTTGCCTCCACCGGCTTCTTGGCGATTTCTTCCATTTCCTTTCGGCGGCCCTCTTCTTTGTAGATCCACTTGGTCGAGCAGCCAACCGAAGGAGTCCTGGCGACGGCCACAGTTTTCCCGGCCAGCAAAGCATCGAGGGCATCGCGCGCATCCCGTTTGGTCACCAGGTTTTCGCGCATGTTGTTATCGACGCGGCCTTCGTAGCGCAGCTTGCGCTCCGAATCGAAGATAAAAAGATGCGGCGTTGCGCTGGGTCCATAAGCGTTCGCCGTCTTCTGGTCCTCTCCGTCGTACAGGTAAGGAAACGTGAAGTGGCGGTAGTCCGCGCGGATCTTCATCTCCTCGAAGGAATCTCCCACATCGGTGTAGCCCATTTCATCGAGCAACACCGCGTCGGGATTATTCGGCTCGATCGCAACCAGCGCGACGTTCTTATCTTTGTAGTCGTCGGCCAGCTGCTGGATCCGCTTCTCATAGAGCTGCGACGTCGGACAGTGATTGCAAATGAAGGCGATCACCAGCAGCTTGCTCGAAGCGTAATCCTTTAGGCAGTGTTGTTGTCCGTCCACCCCCCGGAGACAGAAATCGGGGGCGGGAGAGCCAATCGCCAGTATCGGTTTCTGGTGCTCCTGGGCGAAGGCTGTAACTCCTAACAGCAGAAAAATTGCCAGGACAAATTTCGACAAGGCCATGATCCATCCACCTCCAATCTGTCTCACCCCAACCCAGATCTCTCATCGCGAGCGAAGCCGAGGAAGCTTGTGTTTCTCGCCCGCTCTACGGATTCACCCGCACCATCACCACCGTATGCGGAGGCACCGAAGCCGAGAATCTTTCCTTGAACGCCCCCAAATCTTTCCCCTGCCACAGATCGCGTACCGCCGCACTCAGATGCGCGGGGTAGCCAATCTCCTGCCACGAAACGGCAATGTCCTTGTCGGATGTTCCTCGATTCAGGAGAATCACCGCCCGGCCGCCATCCTGCATCTGCTTGGCCCAAACTTCAAGCTCGCCGTCCTTGTGCACGCGACGTCCCTGCTTCCCCAGAGGGTCCTGATTCACTGCGATTACCTCTTTGTTGGTGAGAATCTGCTGAATCTCCGGTTTCATATCGCGCAGGTCATTGCCCGCCATCAGCGGCGATGCCAGGAGCGACCACAGGCTGAAGTGGGCGCGGTACTCCGGCACGGTCATCCCGCCGTTGCCGACTTCGAGCATGTCGGGATCGTTCCAATGGCCCGGCCCGGCAAAGCTTTCCAGGCCAACTTGTTTGTCGAGGATGTCGACCACACCAAGGTCGTCTTTCTTAGTGCTGGCCCAAACATCGCTGATATCGCCAGTCGTCCGCCACAGGTTGCCGATACCATTTGCCCACAACCAGGGCTTGTTCGTTCCCCACTCGCAAATGCTGAACACAATCGGGCGGCCCGAGGCGTCGAGCGCCTGGCGCATCAGAGCATAAGAAGAAGGACCGTCCTGGGTGGTGGTCGAACACCAGTCAAACTTCAAATAATCAACCCCCCAGGCGGCATATTGCCGTGCGTCCTGAAATTCATAACCTCGCGCTCCCGGCCGTCCGGCGCAGGTTTTGGTCCCCGCGTCAGAATAGATTCCAAACTTCAGTCCTTTGCTGTGAACGTAGTCAGCGAGCGCCTTGATTCCGGAAGAAAAGCGTTTGGGGTCAGGCACGATGTTGCCGTTGCCGTCCCGTGAAACCTGCCAGCAATCGTCGATCACGATATATTGATAGCCGGCGTCTTTCATGCCCGACTTCACCATGGCGTCGGCCATTTCGCGAATCATGTCTTCGCTGACGTTGCAGCCAAACTTATTCCAGCTATTCCAGCCCATAGGCGGCGTCGCGGCAAGGGTGGACGGTTGAGCAGTCAGGAAAGAAGGGCTGATTGCGACGGCGAAGGTAACCAGACATAGAGCTTTGAATCTCATTGGCGCTCCCTGAAACTTTGGATTTGCTACTACAAACGGGACGAGAAGGGTCCCGAAATCACCAGCTCAACCCCTAAAAAACTCTGTCATCCCGAGCGAAGCCGTCGGACCTTGTGTTAGCCCTGTCACAACCCTACCTCTCAACCGAAACCCCTTCCGCCGCCAGCGCCGCTCCCCCGGCAATCCCGGCATCCGCTCCATAGCAGGCCATGACAAGGGGAATTTCCTGGCACCTGCGATTGACGCAGCACCCCGGCAACCGGTCGCGGATTTCCTCAAGGAAAGGTTTCATCATGGGGGCGACCCCGCCGCCGATGATAATCACGTCGGGCTCAAGCAGGTCGATCATGTTTCCCAGCCAGAGCGATAAAAGCTGAACCGTCTCGCGCAAGGTCTCCGTCGCCACCGGATCGCCCTGCGCAGACGCTTCTCCCACCATTTGTGTGGTAACGCTGTTGCCTTTCGCCATGCTCATCAAGATCGGCGAGTGGGTTCGGTTGGCGCCAAGCAAAGCCTGAGCGCGTTTAGCGATCGCCGGCCCCGAAGCAAATACTTCGATGCATCCCGGCTTGCCGCATGCGCAAATCGGGCCGCGATAGTCAATGCTGACGTGGCCCCCTTCCGCGGCAGCCCCAGTTCGACCGTGATAAATGTGCCCGTCAAAAACGATCCCGGTTCCAATCCCCGTCCCCAGCGTGGCGTAGAAAATGTTGCGAAAGCCGCGGCCGGCTCCCCACAAAGCCTCAGCCAAGGCGGCGGCGTTGGCATCATTATCAACCTTTACCGGGACGTTGTACTTCCGCGAGATTTCGTCGGCTAAAGGGAAATTTCGCCAGCAGGGAACATTCGGAGGATTCAGAATCACTCCCGTATTCGGATCCAGCGGGCCGGGAGCGCAAATACCAATCCCCTGCAAGACGCCGTCCGCGCTTGAGGCCTTGGCGCAAACCTGATCGATGGCTTTAGTAACCGAAGCAAGACCCGACTCCGGTCCACTGTTAGCGGCCATCGGAACCCGCGTGTGATACCGGATTTCGCCGCCGGGAGCGACCAACCCGGCGGCGACCTTGGTTCCGCCGATATCTACGCCGATAATGAAGCCCGGTCTGTCTGGGGATGAACCTATTTCCATACGCTCGTTAGGCCAGTTGCCTCACCGGAACAGGCCTCGACCCTCTGAACGCGTAATAAACAATGTACAAGTAGCAGACTGCCGGCAAGACGAATGCGTGGTGAAGGCCGATCATGTCGGCCAGTCGGCCTTGCGCCAAGGGGATTAAAGCACCGCCGACGATTGCCATAATCAAAAGACCGGAGCCGTCGCCAGTGAGCGGACCCAGTTCCGCGATGCCCAGCGTGAAGATGCTGGGAAACATAACCGAATTGAACAGGCCAACAAGAATGATGCTCCACATTGCCATGTGGCCTAGCGTGAGAATAGAAATGGACACCAGCAGGCACGCAACAATCGCTGCTAAACCGAGAATTGTTCCAGTACGGAATTTTTGCAGCAATGCCGATCCAATAAACCGCCCCACCATCGCTCCGCCCCAATAAAGCGAAACGTACTTGGCGGCGGACATTTCCGAAATATTGCCGATGTTTGCTTGGTGAAAATAATTGATTAAATAGCTTCCGATGGAAACTTCCGCGCCCACATAAACGAAGATGCCCACCGCGCCTAACACAAGTTGCGGATGTTTCCAGATGCTTTCTCCGGGCACCTGTCCGTGCAGCTCGGCGCCAGGTAGCGGCGGTAGCTTGAACATGGCGATGCTGGCGGCCAGCAAGATCAGGATCACCCCGATCAAGAGATAGGGAACCTTAACCGACGACGCTTCATGCACCCGGTACGCCTGCAGCGCGACTCCTGAGAGCGAGTTGATCGCACTATCGTCGCGAGTAGCGCTCAGAATGAAAGCCGCGCCCAGCCACGGAGCAATCGTTGTACCCAAAGAATTGAATGCCTGGGCCAGGTTCAATCGGCTTGACGATGTTTGTGACGGCCCCAGGACGGCCACATACGCGTTAGCAGCCACCTGCAGCGCAGTAATGCCGCAAGCCAGCACTACCAGCGCCACCAGGAATAGCGGGTAAGAGGCGACCATGGCGCAGGGTATGAACAAAAGCGCTGCCCCGGCCATGATAAGCACCCCTGCGACCATTGTTTTCTTGTAACCAATCGTGTCGATCAGCTTGGCCGAAGGAATGGAAAAAATGAAATATCCGGCGAAAAAGAAAGTCTGAATAAGACTGGCGCCGGCGTACTTCAATCCGAAGATAGCTTTAAAATGCGGAACCAGAACATCGTTCAGAGCGGTTACGAATCCCCAGATAAAGAACAGAGTCGTAACTACGCTGAGAGCGGCCAGGTTGGAGGAGACGGGTCCAGCGGCACTGGAGTTGGCAGGAGGTTTGGCGCTGATGGTTGCCATGGGCAAATATTAAACGGATTTAATGGAGCTAACGAGTGCATTGTCGGACTCAGCATCATACCATCGTCCGCCATGACCTACGGCAGCTGTTTTTCCGCTCAGTTATTCGATAAACCTGTTATGAAAATCGTTTACTTTTAACAAGATAATTCAGCGAACCGTAGCTCGAACTGTCCGGGCGCTTTAACCGGTATTGTCGTGCGCTCGAGAAAGAAAAATTCGATGAATAAGTCTCTGGGCTTTGCGATCACGATCATCGTCCTTCTGTCGGGGGTGCTTGCGGCACAGGACAATTCGTCGGTGGTGATTTTTTCCGAGCCAGGATTTCCGTCCGCCGATTCTGCCTCCGCCGGTTCGCAACTCGCTAATTGGGTTGTCGGTTCGCACTTCGCGACCGCCCACGAACTCTCGTCTCTGTTGGATTTGTCCACAACGTCGCTATTGGTGCTCCCCTATGGATCAGTCTATCCCGAGGAGGCATGGCCATCGATCCATAGTTATCTGCAGCGCGGCGGTAATCTGCTGGTGCTTGGTGGCCGGCCTTTTACTCGCGCCGCCTATCGCAACCACGGCACCTGGAAGCTGCGTGACTACAGCGTACGCTTCATTCGTCCGCTGATGATCGATCAATATCAAACGACTCCGGGGTCGGACGGATTGGAATTTCAAACCAATCCTGAAATTCCAACCAAACTGGCAAGCTTCACTTGGAAGCAAGCGTTGCAGTCCCGTGATTCGTTTGAGCTCGGTTGATCTCTACAAACGCGGCGGTGCGGCTGGCGCAATCGATGCGCGCCTCGACACGCTCGTTTGGGGAGTGAAGCAGGGACGAAAATTTTCCGCTCCAGCCATCGTTATCGACCATCTTCGCAACGGCTTCAACGGCGGCCGCTGGGTCTTTCTCAACGCCGAACTTACTTCTGATTTTTACGCCAGTGGTTCGGCAAGCCAGGTCATCAAGAGTCTTGTCGGCGTCGCCCTACAAGGCAGCCAGAAATTTACGGTGCGCCCGGTGCTGCCACTGTATCTGCCCGGCGAGCCCGTTCAGCTGGACGTCCAATGGAACTCGGCCAAGGCATCTTCATCGCCTCTGATTGCAAAAATCACAACCTACGCCGACGCTGAACCTGGTAATCGTTCCGAGACGACGGCCGCGCTTCCTGTCAACCAGGCAATAACTCTGCCTGCGCCCAGTGGCACGGGCCTGTTCACCATCGAAGCCACGCTGACGCAAGGCGGCAAGGTCCGCGCCATCTACCATTCTGGGTTCTGGATTCGTGACGAAGAATATCTCCGCGCCGGACCTCGCCTCACGGTCAACAAAGACTACTTCGAACTCGACGGCAAACCCCTCGCCGTCGTCGGCACCACCTACATGTCGAGCGAAGTGCAACGGCTGTATTTCGAGTATCCCAATGTTTATGTGTGGAACCGCGACCTGGGGCAGATAAGTGCAGGCCACTTGAACATGATCCGCACCGGCTGGTGGACCGGATGGGACAAATTCTGCAACGAAAACGGACAACCCTACGACCGCACCCTGCGCACCCTCGAAGCATTCTTAATGACGGCGCGAAAAAATGGTCTGCCCGTGCAGTTCAATTTCTTTGCTTTCCTGCCCGAGGTGTTAGGCGGCACCAATCCTTATCTGGACCCCGAGGCCGTCCGCAAGCAGCGCACGCTCATCACTTCTGTCGTCAACCGTTTTCACGACGTCCCCTGGCTCGCTTGGGATTTCATCAACGAGCCCAGCATCGGCCAACATCTCTGGACCATGCGTCCCAATGGCGACCCCATCGAGCTCACAAAATGGAATGAGTGGCTGACCCGCCGTTACCCTGACCGTGCCGCTCTGGCAGCAGCGTGGAATGTTCCCAACGATCGGATGCAAGGAACGATTCAGCTTCCCGAAGAAGACGAATTCGCCCTGCGCGGCGAATATGTCGGACACAATTCCCTCAAAGTCTACGACTACTACCTTTTCGCTCAGGAAGCGTTCGCCAACTGGGTGAAGACAATGGCGGACGCCGTCCGCGCCACTGGCTCGCGGCAACTGACCACGCTCGGCCAGGACGAAGGTGGAATTCAGGACCGCCTCTCTCCCGCATTCTGGGGCGAGTTCGTCGACTTCACCACCAACCACTCCTGGTGGCAGAACGACTTCGTGGTATGGGATTCTCTGTTAGCCAAACAGCCCGGCAAAGCCATGCTGATCCAGGAGACCGGATTGCAGCGCGAACTGAATCCTGATGAGATCGCACGCCGCACTCCCGAAAGTGAAGCCGCCCTGCTCGAAAGAAAAGTTGCCGCCTCATTTATCCAAGGGTCGGGAGCCATTGAATGGCTATGGAACACGAACTCCTACATGACTGAGAGCAACGAAACTCCAATTGGCGCGGTGCGAACCGACGCCACCGAAAAACCGGAGGCGACGGTCATGGAATCGTATGCAACATTTGCCGTATCCCTGCAATCGCATTTGCACAATTCGCAGCAGCCACCGATCGCAATAGTCACCTCGCAAGCCGCGCAATTTTCTGTGCTGGGAGATCTGCAGCTGGAAGCGCAACGGAAAGCCATCCGCACGCTTACTTACTACGACCGGCTGACTCCCTACGCGGTTGCCGAAAATCAGATCGCAAAGCTCGGATCCCCCAAGCTTGCCATCTTGCCCTCACCTCAAGCTTTGACCGAAACCGCGTGGAAAGCCCTGCTGGCGTACGTGGACGCCGGAGGCAATCTGCTCATAACCGGCCCACTCGACCGTGACGAGCACTGGCAGGTAAACCCTCGCGCCGCCTCCGCCAAACTCGACGCTCACGCCGAACCACTCACTTATCACAATGCAGTCATCAAATTGAACGATCGCATCATTTCACTTTCATTCGATCAGCAGAAACAAAATCTGGTCGAATCGCTGCGCTTCGCTGACTCTTCTACCTTGAAAGAGGCGGCCTACGGCAAAGGGAAAATTTTCTGGGCCGTCTATCCAGCCGAGCTCGCGGAGGGCGCTCAGGCTCTGGCCGACCTCTACACCTACGTCGCCGGACGGGTTGGCATCACTCCAATATTCGATGTGCAGGGGCAACTGTCCCCGGGTGTTCTTATTTATCCCACGCTGCTGGATGACTCGGTGATGTACGTGATGATTTCCGACGCGGCGGAAGATATGAAGATCGATCTGAGGGATAAAACAACGGGCGTGAGACTAACCTTACAACTGCCCTCACAACACGCAGCCATGGCGGTGATAGGAAAGAAAGAGAAGACCGTAGTCGCCAAATACGGTTTCTGATTTCTGACTAAAGATGAAAGACTTCTTCCAGCGGTTCCATGGCGCGATCGGGTAGAGCTCCATCCGGCTGCACAAAGAAATCAGCCATCTCGCGCTGCCAGCGGTCATTGACCTCCCGCTTCGCCATGCCCGCGCGCGCCCGCTCGAAATCCTCGGTCTCCAGGTAACCGACCAACATACCGTCAGGCCGCAAAAACAAAGAATAGTTTTGCCACCCGGTTTCGCGCAGCGCAGCGAGCATCTCCGGCCAGACCGTCCGATGCCGCTGCTTATACTCTTCCAACCGCTCCGGCTTCACATACAAAACAAAACAAACTCTCTTCATGTGTTCCCTCGTCCCTAAAGCTTCCCCTCCACCACAACCTTGTCATCCTGAGGAGCGCGCTCTGCGACGGAGGACCTTGCGTTGCCTTCCCACAAAGAAACACTCGCGGGGTCTACAGCGAAACCCCACGCTTCCAGGGGATGAAATCTTCCTGCCCCTTAATTTCCGCTTTGGTGCGAACCTCGCCGCTGGCCACGGGATGCGTT
>CAWGQZ010000076.1:0-17601 GCA_963824805.1 uncultured Acidobacteriaceae bacterium
TCCATTCGGTTATTAGATCTCACAATCTCACGACACCGCAATTAGATGCTAGGTACCGAAACTGGATCATCCTGGTCCCAGCAATTGGCCTTGCCTGCGCAGTCGCAAGACCCAGTGCGGGTCTTTTGCGAATCGGGCGATTGAAATCCCCACCCTAACGATTCAGGATGGTGCCGCCTCAAAAGACACTCTGAAAGAGTCAGGCGCGGCGTTGTGCAAACAGCCACCGGGGCAATTCCGGCTCGGTGAAGGCCCATTCTGCCAGACGTTGTGGTCTACCCCGGCAATTCAGTGGAGAGCGGGTGTCCGCGGGCTTTGGGACGGGCGGCTATGCGATCACGCGACAAAGAGACGGGAACAGTCTAGTCAGTGCACCGTGGAAGTTCCACAGCGCAGTGTCAGGCGAGGCGGCGCCGGCGTCCTTCGAAATGCTGCCGCAGCAGGTTATGGCAGCGGCGAAAAAGTTGGGGCGGCTGGCGAGCATGTTCCAGGCGCCGGCGCCTGCCATCGGGGTAAAAGGTCACGTAGATGCGGCGGTCGTCGATGGGGAACTCGTGAAGCAAAGAGTCGATGACCGCGAGCGCCAGTTCGACGCCCTGTCCCATGCCTGGAACCATCTCGTAAACTTGGTTGGCCAATTTGGCGGGATCGTAGCGGACCCATCCCGCGGTTGCTCTGCGGGGCGAGGACATAGCAGGGGAAAGTTGTCTGATTCTGCGGGAGGAGCCAGAGGCGTGTACCAAAGATATTGCCCAGGCCCGTTTCTTAAGATTGTCGTCGCCCTGTCCGCCGCTGCCGTGCAGATAGACGACCAGAGGCAACTTTGCGGAGGTTGCGGGCGAAACAGCCGGTAAGGCATCGTCCAATCCCGCTTGAGAGTGCGTGCTTCGAAGTTGTTTTGAAGTCCCTCGGATTGTTTCTGGAAGGCGGCGATGAGTGCCAGTCGCTCGGGTGAGGTTGGGGTACCGGGGGCGAGCGGCGGATTGGGGTCTTGTTTCGCGACCTCTGCTTGCGAGAGATGGAGACCTGCGCTTGCGGCCCAGGCTCCGGCTGAAGCATAAGCCAGCCGTCGGACTGCGGCTCGTCGAATGATCATTGAGTCATGCCTCAGGCTGTGTTAAGACGAAGGAATCAAAGATTCGGTAGCATGGCAGATTTGGGGCGGTGGAGTTTTGGTAAGGATGTCCCCCAGATATTTGGGTCGGAGAGGGGAACGCGTCCGCAGAAAGGGGTGGCGAAATTGCTCTCAGAAGTAGAGGCCCGAAAATTCGCGCAGCTGTGGGTGGAGGCGTGCAATGAGACGACCTGGACGCGGTCATGTCGCGTTATGCGGCGGATGTGGTGCTGACATCGCCTACCGCCGCGCGGCTGCTGGGAGATGCCTCGGGGAGGGTTGTGGGTAAGGACGCGGTACGACGGTATTTCGAGCGCGGGCTGGAAGCGTATCCGGAGTTGAGGTTTGAACTGCTCGATGTGATGTGGGGAATTTCCAGTGTGGTGCTTTACTATGTGAATCAGAAGGGGACCAGGACGGCAGAGTTCATGGAGCTCAATGACGCTGGGAACGTCGTGCGCGTGGTCGCTAATTACAATTGACCAGTAGCATTTTTTCTTTCCACGCACCAACCAGTCCCTCGGCGTGGCTCGGGACTGCGCCCCTAAAACGATCAGGGTCACGGACAGAACTTCCCCCGGCTCCTAAGAGTGGATCTCTGCGTCAACCCGCCGCCGTTAGGTTTACTGAACCTGGTTTAGACCCTGGTAAATTGCTAAACCTGCTATTACCAGGATCAGCAGTCCGGAGGCCGCTCCCAGCCAGCGCACGAAGGGGTTGAGTTTATCCACCTTGTGCATGATTTCGATCTGGTCCTTTTCCATCTGGGACTCAGACTCGCTCAGGAACAACTGCTCGTCCTCATGCATGGTAAGAGTACTGCGGTAGATTAGGAGGACCACCAGAACGGCGGTTAGAGCTCCCCACACAACAAGCAGCCAGACCAAAGGAGTCATAGGCTACCTCTTCACCTGTTTTTGACCTTCCCGACCAACGAGCACCGGCTTCGGGTGTCCTCGACCGGCGACGGGTAAGGTTTCTGCCGCGAATTATAGCCCTTTTGATGGCCGGGAAGCCCTTTTTTGTTTGCTTCCTCAGGGCTGCCCGGGTCATCTAACTTGTTGTAGGGCGGAGTTCCGTCCGGTGTTATAATCAATTAGTTTGAAGGAGATACGAATGGCGACGACAACTACCACCCCCGGCGACCCCCGAAACTAAGCCGAAGGCTGCCCCTATCAGTCTGACCCCAAATGCGGTCAGCAAGGTGAAAGAGATTATGGCGCAACAGAATCCGACCCCGGCTGGCTTGCGCGTGGGCGTAGTCGGCGGAGGCTGCTCCGGCTTCTCGTATTCGATGTCGTTCGAGAACAGCGCCGGAATGATGGACAAGGTGTTCGACATGGAGGGTTTGAAGGTTTTCGTCGATGCCACTTCGGTCATGTACCTGGATGGCTGCCGGGTCGACTACGTCGAGACGCTGGAAGGCGCCGGCTTCAAGTTCGAGAATCCGAACGTGAAGAGCACCTGCGGCTGCGGATCATCGTTCCAGGTCTAAGAGTCTTTTCGGTTCACGCCAACGCCCCATCCCGTGAGGATGGGGCGTTTTGCTTTTTGATCTCGGAGTTACTTCTGGTCGGGTGATTCCGGAGGGGATTGTGGCTGGGGAGGCTGGCCGAAAGAATTGCCTCCTTGCTGTCCAAAAGAGGATTGTCCTTGCTGACCGAAGGACGATTGGCCGAAGCCGGATTTTCCAAACGATGACTGGCCAGGGTTCGCCGGGTTTTGTCCATTCTGCCCGGCCTGCAGGTTGCCGCCGCCAAGGCCGCCAAGATTCGGCTGGAAGGGACCCGTAATCAGACCGCCGCGGTCGATCATCGGACTGTAGATGAACTGCCAATCTTTGTAGTGGTTCTTATTGTTGAACTGGCGGATGCTTTCATCCTTGCTGGTGCTGGCAACCCCGACTATGGGACCACCACCGAAGGTTTGGCTGGAGAGTTTGTCGGAGCTGCCGAACCTCATGGTGGAAGGCTTGGCGGTGCCGCCATCCGGGTCGTCACCATTCAGCGACGTTCCGACCTGGTTCGGTTGAGTCGGTTGCGATTGTGCCATCGCCATGGTGGCTTGCGCCATCGAGGCCTGGGCCATCGCCGCCTGCTGCGCCATTCCGGCACCGAGTCCCTGTGCTCCGGCTTGTCCCATCGTGTTCAAGCCACCGGCACCCACGGCGCCCATTGCCGCCATTCCTGGGCCGCCACCCATGCCCATCATGCCCGCGCCCGCCAGCAGTTGTTGAACGTCAGTGAGGTGGAGCAGGCGAAAATCTTTACCGGTTACGGGGTCCTTGTACTTCTTCCGCAGGAAATGAGTGTTGTTGGTGCTTTGCAGTTCTTCGACGGTGTTGGGATAGCGCCCGAGCTTCTTGTAGTAGCGGCGTACTGCCCGCGAATACTGCACTCCGCGATGAATCATTTCTTCTTCGCGGTCGCGTTTCATCTGGAATGTGAATTCCGGCAGCATGGCAGCGGCGCCGATGGCAAGCAGGACGGCAAACAGGATCAGCGTGAGCAGGATGTACCCCTGTTGACGATTTCCCCGCGCCTTGCGGAATGAGTTACTGACACGCACTGGAAAAAACCTTTAGCCCTGAGTCAGGGGGATCATCTGGCGGTTGCTGTTCAACACGTCTTCGATTTCGACGGATGTCGGAGTGATGCGCAGAACTTTGTAACGCCGGTCGACAATCTCACCTTCGCCGGCGATGAAAATATCTTCGCCTTGGGACAGGAATATCTTCTTAGGCTCGCCGGGTTTGCTGGCAAATCCGAAGAACTTTAGATTGATGGGCGGAGGCGGCGGCGGAGGCGGCGGGCCCTGCTGCTGCACCACAGGTGTCAGCTTCGGCCGCGCGACCGGTTTGGGAATCTCAACTTCGGCGCGGAAGATGTTGCGGCCTGAGCCCGAATAGTTCGTTTCTTCGCTGGACTTCAACCAATCGAAACGCAGCATGGGATCGAGTGAAGCTTCGGTTGGAAGGATTGCTTTCTTTTGGCCGGGCTTGGATTTTTTATTGCGAACCGTAACCGGCCGAGGAGCAGGAGTAACCGGGGTCGCTTTCACCTCCGGAACCGAAGGAGAGGATCCCGCGACGGTCGGGATGAAGCGGATCACCAGCACCACCGCCAAAATGCTTAGCACAATGGCGGCGATGGTCTTGTTCCGGTTTTCAGCTCCGACTTTCAACTAGGTACCCGTCCTCAAATATGTATGTATTTTCAGGTGTAATTTCACCGTATCACCTTGTTCGCCACCCAGATCCACTCCGTCGACCACGAAGAAAACATTGTCCCGCTCCAGAGAGTTTATGAAGCGCACCAATTGCAGGTATCCGCCGCTGAGGTTGGCATCCACTTCCATGGGTTGCACTCCCACGGACTGAGTATCCCCGAACGTGTACTTCACCTGCGCCATCTCCACTCCATTATCACTGGCAAGCTTGTTTAGGTTTTCCGAAATTGCGGAATCTCGATCAGGCAGCCGGTTCTCATAAAAGCGGTCGATCTGCTGGCTGGCGATCACGATTTTCTTGTCCAGGCCATTGAGCGGTTCCACGGCGCGCTTCTTCTGCTGGGCTTCTGTCCGCAGTTGATTGAGCGTTTGCAAACGCTCTTCCACGGACCCAACCAAGGGGGAAAACAGCAAGCCGATGGCAATTACATCGACTGCTGCCAGGACGATCAGGGCCGTTTTCGCTCGGCGTTCGAGTTTCTTGACGTCAGCCACTATTGGCTGCCTCCTGTGCCGTTACTGGTTCCTTCGGGCACGTACTGGGCCGTGATATCAAACTGTACCGCGTCTCCTCCGGACGCCGGTCCGCTAACGCTCCGCGACTCTTGATTGATCAGCGTGTCCTGAAAGCGTTTGGAGTCTTCCATTTTTTTGACCAGTTCGAGAGCTCGGTCATGGGAGTCGCCTCCAACCACCAACTTGATTTCCAGTTGATTGGAGGTGGTGAGCTCAGGATGAATCGAGATCACGTGGAGGCGCGCCGGCATTACCCGTTCCAGATCCTGAAATACCTGAGTCCATGAAAAGGCCTTGCGATGAAATACCTCATTCAAAAACTGCGAACGGTCACGGGTGGCGCGATTGTCTGGTTGGTTCAGAAACTGTTTGGCTTTGGTCTCGCGGTCGGTAAGGGCGGCGATGCTTGTCTGGATTGAATCAATTGCCTGTTGCTGGTGATGTGCGTCAATCAGTCTGCTGGCGGTATAGGAAAGCAAACCAAGGGTGATCACAAAAAGCACGGCCAGCCCGGTAATCCAGCGCACCCAGAAGGTACGCATGTTCTGGTAGGGTTGGCTGGCGAGATTGATGTCTAAACGCATATCAGGACGAAAGCGCTCCTACGATTCCCGCCATGCGCCACTTGGGTACGGCTCCCGCATTGTCTTCCAATTGCACATTCCCGATCAGTTCGCGGACTTCAGCCCCGGTCTGGGCCTTCAATGCCGGACCTGCATCGTGAACTCCCGGCAACCCGGCGACGAAAATTTGGGCGATATCAAGCTTGTAGGTGTCTTGAAAAAACACCAGAGAAGGATAAACATCTTCCGCCAGGCGCTCACCGGTCACGGCTGAGCCTTGCAGATTTTCCAGGGTGCGGAACAGTAGTACCTGATCGCGATCGAGAATGGCGATACTGGTGGTGCGTTCCTCCACCTTCACGACTAAAGTCGGACGGTCAGCCTGCGCGGAGCCCAACGCAGCCAGCATAGAGGGCAACACCACGCCAGGAGCGTATCCGGCTTCGCGAATCACCGATTCGTATTCCTCGATAATGGTATTCAGAGCGACTGCCGCCACCGCCCGCATGCCCCCGCTCGAAGCATGGGCGTGGTAAGAAACTTTGGCCTTGTCTACATCAAATGGCAAAGATTTCTTCAGGCGGAACCGTACCACCGCTTCCGCTTCCTGGCGGTTGGAGGGCAAGGCCTCAAAGTCGAGCAGGACAACGCGCACGGCAGCATCTGGCAGCACGGCGATGACTTCGCGGGAACGTCCGGCGACATTGTCGAGCGCATCGCGTACCGTTTGAAAAACCGTGGTGCGGTCGCGAATGTTTGGCTCCGTGAGGTCCGGAACCACGATTCCGGACCGGAGGTCGTAAGAGGCACACTCCACCGCGTTGCCTCCGTCGGAGACCCGTCCGGCAAGCACACGGTCACCGGCGATCTCGCACGCCAGCTTAAGTCCTGTTCCTGCCTGGTTAGAACCACCCATATTATCGCTATCAAAAGCCGCTTGGACTCAGAACGCAAGAGCCAAAAGGCCACGACCTGCGGATCACTCCAAAACGAGCTCCATGAATTTTACCGCTTTTGAATGGCCGGAGGACTCGACGGCTGTTGTCGAGCAAGGACCATGCGGCTTATCGCATGCTCTCGATGAAGGTGACTTTATTGATCTCCTTCAATGTAGTCAGTCCGCCACGTACCTTGTCCAGCGCGGACTCGCGCAGGAAGCGCATGCCTTCATCGCGGGCTGCGCGGCGAATTTCGGATGTGGGCTTTTTGGCCAGAATCATCTCGCGAATGCGGTCGCTCAAATCCAGGAGTTCGTGGATCGCGCTACGGCCTCGGAAACCCGTACCCGCGCATTCGATGCAACCTTGCCCTTCGTAGAACGGTACTTGGCTCCACTGCGCAGGGTCGAGACCGCTGGCTTCCAGGACATCATCCGGATATTCGATTCGCGTCCGGCAGGAATTGCAGATCAAACGAACCAGCCGCTGCGCCAGAATGCAGTTCAGAGCGGAAACAAAGTTATAGGGTTCGACTCCCATGTTCAGGAAACGTCCGATTACGTCCACCACGTTATTGGCGTGGACGGTAGTGAACACCAGGTGACCGGTAAGTGCCGACTGAATGGCAATCTGGGCCGTCTCCGAGTCGCGGATTTCACCGACCATGATCTTGTCGGGGTCGTGGCGCAGAATCGAGCGCAAACCACGGGCGAACGTCAGTCCCTTTTTTTCGTTGACAGGAATCTGGGTTATGCCGCGAATCTGATATTCAACCGGATCCTCAATGGTGATGATCTTGTCTTCGTCGGTTTTGATTTCATTGATGGCGGCGTACAGGGTCGTGGTCTTACCGCTTCCCGTAGGCCCCGTCACCAGCACCATGCCGTACGGCTCTTTGATGTAGCGGCGGAAGCGGCGGAGATCATCCTCATCAAAGCCCACGACGTCGAGCACCAGCGAGTGAAACTTCTCGCTCATCGACTCTTTGTCGAGCACTCGAAGCACAGCGTCCTCGCCATGAATCGAAGGCATGATAGAAACACGGAAATCGATCGGACGCTCCGGAGTGCCGTACTTCACGCGAAACCTGCCGTCCTGGGGCACGCGGCGCTCGGAGATATCGAGCTCGCTCATTACCTTGATGCGGGAGATGATGGTCGAGTGGTGCTCGCGCCCGATGGGAGGCATGGCCTGGGTTAGAACGCCGTCGATGCGGAACTTGATGTGCACCGAATCGTCACGGCTCTCGATGTGGATGTCACTGGCACGCCGCTGTAGAGCGGTAAAGATCGTAGTATCGACGAGGCGGATGATAGGACTATCGCCCTCCCCAGTCAGCCGGTCGATCGAGATACTCTCATCGCCGCCCTCTTCGTCGCGGACCACGTCCAGCGCAAAGCCTTCGCTGGCCTCTTCGAGAACCCGTTTCGATTGCTCAGTTTTCTTGAGGATGTCGGTGATCTGGGCCAACGTGGAAACTTTGGCCGTGACCTGCTTGCGCAACAACAGGCTGATCTCATCGATCATCATCAGCTGGCTGGGATCGGCGATCGCGATTGCCAGGCGTCCGTCGGGCGTCTCCTCCAGGGGCACGAAGTTGTAACGGAACATCAGGTGGACGGGAACTTTGGTGAATAGATCATGGTGCAACTGGAAGTTCTTCAGGTCGACGAACTCGCAGCGGTAACGCCGCGCAATATCGCGCGCCTTGTCCAGTTCGCTCAGGGGAGCGTCGCTGGCCGGACGGCTACCGTTTTCCCCGCCTGCGGGTTTTTGTTCGACGTCGGCTATTCCCAGTTTTACAACCACGTTTTTAAAACCCCTCTAGTGAATGCTTAGTGGAGCTGATTTCCTGAGCCCAGAGTAAAGATCGGCATGTACAACGAAATCAATATCCCACCCACAATAATTGCCATGAAGATCAGGATCAAAGGCTCAATCAGAGCCATGGCCGCTCCCAGAGCGGTTTGCACATCTTCTTCATAAAATTCAGCCACGGAATTTAGCATGGCTGGAAGCGCTCCGGTCGATTCTCCGACCTCGATCATCTCAACGGAGAGATCAGGAAAGATCTTCTGTTCTTCGAGGCTATGCGCCAGCGTCTGGCCCTCCCGCACCCGGACGGCTGCCTCCGAAATCCCGGTCACCATATTGCGGCTGGAAAGCGACGCACCAGCGGTTTCAAGAGATGGAACCAGTGATAACCCTCCTGCCAACAGGGTCGCCAGCATCCGCGAGAAACTTGAAACCTGATATTTCAGCCAAATCTGGCCGAGCATCGGCAGTCGCATGATGGCACGGTCGACTAAGGCCGCGCCGCGATCGGTATTCTTCCAGCGCCAGAAAGCAAACAGCAGAATCGGCGCCGCGATAGCAACATAGACACCATATTGCTGGGCGAATGCTCCTAAGCTCAGCATGAAAACCGTGGCTGGCGGCAGTTGCGCATTGAAATCCTGAAACAGCTTGGCAAACTGCGGCACCACGTAGCTGATCAGGAAGATCAACATGAAGAACACGACTACGACCAACAGCGAAGGATAGACCAACGAAACAATCAACTTCTTCTTTACTGTCAACGACATGCGCTGGAACGCGATATAGCGACCCAATACCTCTTCAATGTTGCCGCTCTTCTCCCCGGCCATTAAGTTGGTGGTATAGATCTTGGGAAATACCCCCTGAGCAGTGAACGCGTCGGAGAGCATTTCGCCGCTCTTTACCCGGTCGCGGACATTTTCCAGCAGCGCCCGCAAGTGGCTGTCCTTCTGACGTTTAATCAACAAGTCGAGCGACGCCAGAATGGGCAATCCGGCCTTAATCAGCGTAAGAAACTGCTGGTTAAAGATGAGAAAAGTGGACTGTTTTATGCGTCGTTGGCCTGGCAACTGAATCTGGCCCTGCGACAGCATGCTGCGGGGCTTAACCCAGTAAACCAGGAACCCTTGTTGTACGAAGCGGTCGCGGACTTCGGATTCAGAGACACCACGCTCCACCTGCTGGACAAGATGGCCCTGCTCGTCGGCGATTTTGACTAAAAATTCCGCCATTGGCTTGCGCTAATCCGCTCTACAAGTCTAGCACTCAAGATGTTACCGCCGCGTCAATCAGCCACATGGATATGGCCGGGGAGGGTATCGGTAGTAACTTCAGCAATGCTTGTTTAGTGCATTCTACTGCCCGAACTCACCTTCAATCACTTCGGTGCCCGGGGGCGGGGCGAAACGGAAGCGATCATCCGCCAATCCGACATCCTCTTGCTGGTCCTTTATCCGATACTCGGTGGCCGATCCGTCGACCTCTTCAATTATGATGCGCGCAATATGCCGTTCCGGGGTGACTTCCACGATCACTTGGCCCACCCGGCCTGCAAGCGCCTTCGGTATGCCGCGGAGAACGACATCCTGGGGCTGCACAGGGGCCACATCCGGAGCCACCGAGAGTCCATCTAACTCCTTTTCAAGCTTAGCCTTACCTAGAAGAAACGCAAGTGGCGATCTAAGGTCTTCCAACTTGGCCACCGAAGTTTTCCGCACCTGGCGATCTCCGGGGACGTAGAACCATGCATTCTTTCCGTCGCTCAGAAATAACTTCTCCTTTGGAGAACGGTACTCCCAGCGCATCTTGCCAGGTTTTTTCAACCAGAGCGTGCCCGACTCGGTCCGTTCCACGTCCGAACCCCGATAAATCTGCGTGAACTCGGCTTGCAGAGACCGTAGATGGTTGTAGTGCTCATCCACCGCCTTAGCGATTCCGTGGACGTCTTCGGCAAAAGCTGTTCCGGCAAACAAAATGCAGACGAAAATAGCATCAATCAATCGCATGTCTTCTAAATTGGATGCTGGAAACTCCATCCTACAGGAGACGCAACGGTATTGCAGGCTGTCGCTTGTGCTTCAGGTCCTCATCTGGTGAAAGAAAACAGGGAATAGTATTGCTCGCCTCGAAGCTTTCGCCATCCCGCATTTAGCAGCACATGCTCAAGCAGGGGGTTATGGTACAGGGCATACGCCGGACGCGGTTTGCGCGTCAAAGATCGGGTCAGATTTGAAATCACCTTCATCAGGTTCACTTCGCCCAACGGGTTGAACAGATAAAGAACAATCGGTTCGCCCGGAAACTCAAAATTGACCGCGTTTTGGCACTTCGACTCGACTTGGGGGCAACGCCGCCGTGTCTCATAGTACCTGTCGATATTTTGCTCCGCGATCCGGTGCAATGCAGGCAGGAGTTCTACTCCGATAACGCGGCTGAAAGGGTAGTCTGCCGCCATCAAGAGCACCCGTCCCTTGCCCGACCCAATGTCGATGAAGGTGAATTGAGAGAAGTCGGTGCCTAGGGCATCCATCATCTGGTGAAAGGCTGCCGGTTCGGTGGGCTGGTAGGCGGAATGGAGGTGGCCCACGAACCGGTCGTTCCAACTTACGGTCGCACCGGTGGTGTCAACGCGGTGGTCCCAGTCGAAATCGATGTCACCATAACGCTGACGGCGGCTCGAGGGGGTCGACTCGCGAATGAACTCCGTTAGTATTGCCAAAAACTGGCGTTGCGTTTCGCGGAAGCCGCGCCGCGCGGATGTCTCTTTCCACCACGACCGCGTCTCGCGCAGCAGGCTCACCCTTTCATCAGATCACAAAGTCGAGAAAAGCGTCGGAGTTTGAAGCAAGAATCCTAGGAACCTTCCGGAGAAGACTTCAGTCTGTTGAGGGCCTTGTAGCCGGGTGGAAGGCCTTTTTCAGCGAAGGGCAGGTCGTCGGGCACACGCAACTGTATTTTTCCTTGGGGCAACAATTCGTAAGTGTGGCCGGCGGGATCGACCGGTACGCCTTGCAGCACCCCGGACACGATCATCTCGTGGAAGCTGGCCGGGAAGTGTCCGGTCTGCTGGCGGAATTGCAAGGCCAGGTCTTCGAGTGCCACTACCGTGTCGTCCGATTGCAGGGCGCGCAGATGGGCCACCGCATTGGCGCGGATCTGCTTGTCATGGATCGTGTTGTAGGTGGTCGTCCACAGGGCGCGCGCCATTTGTGAATCGCCTGCGTGTTCCGCCATCCTGGCCGCGAGCACCTTCATGACCGGATGGGCGTTGGCAACCCTACTGCCCCGTTCGAAGGCGTCGGCGGCAGCGCTGTAGTTCTTCAGCTCGGTGTAGTTTATGAATCCGAGCTGGTAGTAAAGCTTCCAGTTATCGGGGTTGGCGGCGATACCTTGCTGCACCATTGTGATGGCCGCTTGGGGCATGCCAGCACCGTTGGGCGGGTTAGGGGCCAGAAAGTTGGCACCAAATTCGTAGGCCACCACCAGATGGGGATCGAGAGCGGTGGTTATTTCCAGCAGGGGCGCCAGCAAAGCATAGTTCTGGCCTCCCTGATGATGGTGTCCGCCAAAATATTGAATGGCGCGCGTCCAATAAACGTCCGCCAACAGCCCTTCGTAACCAAGGCTCATGCGCCTAAGCAGTTTCGGGGAGGAGATGTATAGAACTTCCTCGAGCGGAGTGGCGGAGCGAACTGCATCCAAATGGCGCAGCAAGGTTACGGACCCGGCCAGAAAAGTAACCATGAGCAGCGACACAACGATAGTGACGTTGCGCGAGGGTTTCATTTGAAGTCCCGGCGGTCGAAAATCAAAATCGCTCCGCATAGCACCATTCCCACGTAGACCAGGGCATAGGTGGTATTAAAGAGAACCAACTGAGCTGAAACCGGCTGCTCGTGCGCGACAGAACTCACAATGTTGAGGGCGGAGAGATTGGGAACAAGATAAGCGGCTCCCGTAGCCAGCCAACGTGTGGCGCCCTGAGTCATGGCAGCAAATCCGCGCAGATCTTCGGCGAAGCTTCCAATGATGAACAATGAAAATGCGAAGACGGCGGATAAAAGCGGCGATGAAAATGAGGAGAAGAGCAGCGCCAGTGCCGTAACGATAAGAAACTGGAGGATGATGAAGTATAGGGCGACTAGCACCCAGACATCACTGCGCTGAAAGTGTTGGGACACGTAGAGCAGCGCGGCAAAAACCCCGAGCGCCATGAAAAAAGTATTGACCGTGAGCGTGCCGGCAAGGCCAAAGAATTTGCCGACGATGAACTCCCATCTGCGGACCGGCCTTGCCAGGACGGTGTAGAGCGTGCGTTTCTCGATCTCCTTCGAGACCAGGCCAATTCCCACGAAAATGGCAATGATCACACCGAATAAAGAAATCGCAGTGAGGCCAAGATTGATCACCACCAGGCGCTCGATGTCGATCGAAATTTGGCCGACTAGTATGGCCGCTCCCGAGATCAGCAAAGCGAAGACGATCAGGTTGTACAAGACCCGGTCACGGACCGCTTCGCGGAAGGTGTTGGAGGCAATGTAGGCAATGTGCCTTCTCATCGGTTCACCCCAACGGCCACTTCGGCAGGTTTCAGTTTGGAAACAAAGTAATCTTCCAGTGAGGTGCGCAATGGGGTTACGGATATAAGCCGAAGATGTTCCCGGCGGAGAATCTCCAGCGCGGCTTCCTGGCTCTGTTCAGGAACGATTGCACGCGCGGTGTCGCCGATTACATTGCCTTGGGCGCCCAGTCCCTTGATAGCGGCCGGGATGTCTGCTCCCCGCCAGACCAGTTCCACTTTCCCACTGACGCTCGATGTGAGGTCGGCGACCCGGCCCACACCTTTGAGCTCTCCCTGATTGATCACCGCCACCCTTTCGCACAACGCCTCGGCGTCGGACAAAATATGGGTGGAGAAGAAAACGGTTTTACCTTCCTGCTTCAACTGCTCAATGAGTTCCCTAACTTCTCGACGGCCCATGGGATCAAGGCCAGACATCGGTTCATCGAGAAACACGACTTTGGGATTGTGCAGAATGGCTTGTGCGATGCCAACCCTCTGCAACATCCCTTTTGAAAACTTGCGCAACTGCACATCGCCGGAGTCCTTGAGCCCAACGCGCTCCAACATCCCGGAAACGTCGGCGGAGCGAGTTTTCGCTGGAACGTCGGAGAGTTGTGCGTAGTAACTCAAAAGCTCGCGCGCAGTCAGGTAGTCATAGAAATACGGTTGTTCGGGCAGGAAACCGATCTGGGCCTTGACCCGGAGATCATCGATCTGCATCCCCAGGATCCGGGCCTGGCCTGAAGTCGGACGGATCAGTCCCATCAGGAGCTTCAGCGTGGTGGTCTTACCCGCTCCATTCGGTCCTAGAAATCCGAAAGTTTCGCCCTCTTCTATGCTGAGGATCAGGGGTTTAAGCGCCTGCTTCGGCCTGTTGCGCCAGAAACCCACGGCATATGTTTTTTCCAGCCCGAGAATTTCGATGGCAGCCATGTGGTGAATGTTCCTCTGTGCCGGACCTTACCCGAAATTATATTAAGAAAAGGACGCCACAGACGATGTGGGTGTTTCTGGAAAGTTACAAAGGTAAATACAGGTTGGGTTGAGGCTAGCTTCCGGCTAGATTGGACTTAAGAGGGTGCAGGCGGCTATGGTAGAAATTGGAGCGTTGCCGGTGGCCCCAGTTCGCCCCCGCAAGACCGAATCCGTGGTGGAACAGAAGTCCCTGGTCCCGGTCTTGTTAAAAGTGATCGGCGCGGCACCCACGACAAAACCATTGTTGGATCCACCCCCGGCGACGCCGACCGCTACCAGGTTATATCCAGCTTTTTGGCCGGAGATCAGGTCCGCGTCGAGGATGCAGGAAGTCGCTGCCGACGGGACACAGCCTGCCGGCCCTCCCAGTTCGGCCAAAGATGGGGCGTAACCTACTGCCGGGTAACTGGTCGAATAAGCCACCTCCGCGCGGGTAATCTGGCGCACGGAACTTGCCGCGGAAGCTTCGTTTGCTGAGAGTCGCGCCCGCAATAGATTTGGTATCGCAATGGCAGCAATGATCAGGATAATTGCGACGACAATCAGGAGCTCAATCAGGGAAAATCCGGCGCCTTCTCCATTTTTGTCGCGAAGGCTTTGCCAAGGTTTCACGGAAGTTGGGTACCGTAATCTGGTTGCACGTTGAGCACCATAGACTAAACCCGCCTAATCCCAGCTAACGCTCATTGATTCAGCATTTAACAAAACCCGTACAGCTTTGTCGCTGCCTCGAGATTGACGGATTTTGTCAAATTGCCGGGATGATGTCTCAATTGGATATTCCGGGCTGAATTCCAAGAAGGTGGTTGGCCGCCGATTGAGCCCTTGCCAAGTCTGCCGAGTTCTTTTGGGCGCGGTCCCGCGCAACTTGGGCATCAACAGTGCGTCCTGTTTTTTGCAACGCGGCCGCGAGCAATAACAGGCGGAGATCGGTAGGCTGAACTGCCACCGCGCGGCCCAATAGGGTAGCGGCTTTTTCCGGATCGTCGCGGTAAGCGATGATGCCGCTTCCAACCAGCGCAATAACTTCGCTGGGGTCAGCCTGCAAAGATGCCACGAAGCTCTGACTTGCCAGAGTTCGATCGCCTTTTTGAAGCTGGATCGATCCGAAATGGGCGAGGGCGGATGCCCGCAGGGTGAGCTCCGAGCTTTGGGACGCCAGCTTGAACTGCCGGGCTGCCCCGTCTATGTGCCCGTGTTGTTCCTCAAAAATTCCCAGCGCAAGTACCTGTGAAGGCTCATAGGCGTGTAGTTGCTCGGCCGCTTCAAAATGGACGATGGCTTCGTCGGCACGACCATGCCGCGCGAGCGTGTCGGCGAGATTAGTGTGGGCCGTATAGTTTTTCTCCGTGACTGCCAGTGCGCGCGTCCAAAGCGTCTCGCTGTCTTTCCAGTAGCCCAATTGACGATAGGTCACTATGGCGAGCGCAATCAGTATGGCCGCCAAACCGGCGGTTCGAAAGGATGGGCTGATGTTCCACCGATCCAGAATTTCTGCCGATCCCCAAACCACCATCACCAGAACTCCGATGAGCGGTAAGTAGGCATAGCGGTCGGCCATGGCTTGCTGGCCGACTTGCACCAGGCCAATCATGGGAACCAAGGTCCCTAAGAACCAAAGCCAACCAACCGGCAGATAGCGATGTTTCCTTTGCCATACCACCAGTCCGGTGATGATCAATAAGAGTGCTGCCGCGGCGATTGCCTGCCAAAGCGGAATCGAATTTTCAGGATGAGGGTAAATTGGAGACAGCCGCGATGGCCAAAACGCATTGGCCACATAACGGAGATAAGCGCTACACGCGTTTTCAATCCGGACTAGAACAGGAAATTCAGCTAGGGTGCGAACTGCATCCCCAGATCTCTGGGCCTGCAAGGTGACAAAGGCGCTGCCGGCAGAAAGCAGCAATAGAGGAAGCTTTTCAATGGAGAGCCATAGGAGTGATGCCGGGCGCTCTGAACCGAATGGTTCCAGCCGCTGCAGCGGCCAGTAGTCCCATAAGAGCAATACCAGCGGAAGAGTGATCACCTGGGGCTTGGCCATCAGCCCGAGTGCAAAGCACAGCGCCACCAGTCCGTATCTGCCGATCGTCTGTTTCTCGGCGAATTTCCCATACACATAAAGGGCCAAGAGGAAGAAGAACATGCTGAGCACGTTCTTGCGCTCGGCGATCCAAGCGACACTTTCGACATTCAGCGGATGAATCGCCCACAGCGCTGCCACCGCCCAACTCAGCCAAGTCCGGCGAGTTGCGGACAGGAGCAACAAGAACAACAGCAGCGCATTGGCGGTGTGAAATAGCAGATTTACATAGTGGGGACCGGCGGGACTAAGCTGGAAGAGCTGGCAGTCAAGTGCATGCGACAACCAAGTAAGAGGATGCCAGTTGCCGGCGTCAAAGGTGATGAAGGCCCATTGGATGGTTTCCCAGCGTATGCCCTGCTGGACGTGAGGATTGTTGATGACATATTGCGGGTCGTCGAAGTTGATAAAGCCGGCCGATGCTGCCCGGTGATAGAGCAGGAGCGAAACCATCGTAAGCAGCAGGCATAACATGAGCCTTTGCCTGGCGGGCAAACACAGCTGCTTTGGAGGTTGGGGATCGACGGCCGAGACTGCCAAATTTCGATGCATGGTGGTTCACTATAAAGAGTTGCAACCGCCGGCCGCATAGAAATGAGCTCTATGTCGCTAAAAAATTAAGGGAGCAACGAAACCTCCGTTGCTCCCTATGGTCGAATGCCTCGCCGAAGATTCGGCCAGGGTTATTAGATGGCCGTGTAGGTCAAGCAAGTGGCCGGGGCAACCACCGGCACGTTGTTGTTAGTCGTGATCTTGCGGACCACCGCATCTTCATTGGAGCAGAAGCTGGCAACGCCGGCCTGGTTCCAAACCTTCGGTGCCGCACCAGCGGTGTAGGTGGTGTTGGTAGGCGCCGCGACCGCGAAGATATAACCGCCCTTTGCGTTGGCGGCAGTGGTTGCGTTTGAGAGTGAAAAGTCAATCAAGCAAGCATTCGTTGAGGAAGGCGTGCAAGCACCCGCCGCGCCGTTGCCAAGCTGCGGCAAGGTGGCAGCCGTGACGTTGTAAGCCGACTGGTAGCTGATCTCAGCGGTGTTGATGGTACGGATCGCGCTAGCCGCGCCAGATTCATTGGCCGCCATCTTGGCGCGCAGCAAGTTCGGAATCGCGATTGCGGCGATGATCAGGATGATCGCCACCACGATCAGCAACTCGATAAGTGAAAAACCCTTTTGTTTACGCATTTCTGTATTGTCCCTCTTCTCCGTTTAAGTTGGTCATAGTGACCCGATTGGCCTGTATGTTCGCATTTTACTTTCCATCGGCGACAGTTACCAAAGTTCGCAGAGAAAGCTGATTAAGCCTTTTGTTTTCAACTTATCGTTTAACTTGCGTCACAAATCTTGCCGGCCTAATCGTAGTCCAATTCAAGGGCGTTTGTGTCATATTTTGTCGCCGTGCTGACAAGTTGTGTCAATTTGGAACAGGCCCGAGAATGTGCCACTGGAATTCTTCCAGGAAGCCACTCAGGGGCCCACTAACTATTAAGACGCTCAAAACAGGGAGAGTTGCGCGGCTTTTTTTGAGAGCGGAGGCCGTTTGTCGTAGCGCTCGTAGCTGTTGTAGATGCCGTACTTGACGCGCAACCGCTGCATGAGCTGGGATAGCCGTGAGCCGTAAGCTTTGGGCAGAAAGGCTTTATCTTGATAGCGCTGGCGGTAGCTTTGGGCCAATTCGGGGAACTCCTTTTCCAGAAATGGCATAAACACCGCCGCTGAACACGGTTTGAGAAACAATGGGTTAGCGAAGATATATTTGCCTTTTACCTGCGCGGTGGCATTTACCAAGGCCTCCAGGTCTCG
>CAWGQZ010000077.1:0-56488 GCA_963824805.1 uncultured Acidobacteriaceae bacterium
GGCCGCTTTGTCATTGCGGAAGACGACGATCAGGGGATTGCCGCCGTTTGGATAATGCAGTGTTCTTACCGACGAGTCGCTCGATTTGTCGGGCATTCCCATGCCGATGGCGAAGTCGGCCTGAAGCTCATTCATGCCCGGTTTCACCTGATGATTATCAATCGCACTCCATACATCGGCCGGCCAATGCTTATAGAGATCGTGCGGATCCTGAATGAACAACATTTCGTCGGAGTAAATCTGAAACTCTCCTGCCTTGGTTGACCCGATGGGAAAGGCATAGCTCTTACCATCTTTTTCAAAGACAGCCATGACCTGGCGCTGGTCCGGCGAGCCGGGTGAGGCATCGAGCACTACGTTTTTGACAGTTAACTTTTCGAGTGGAAGCAGTAGTCCTGCAGCATTTGAAAAGTCCGACTTTTTACGCGCCGGATCAAAAGGATAGTAGGTGTAGCGGTAACCTTCCTTGACCCACACTGGCTGCTCGGTCAACTGCCGCGCACTTTTCAGATCGTAGGGCCGCAACTTTTTGGGGGTGACGTAATAGTCGGCCCTAAGCGGAGTGGCTTGCTTCGCCGTCTCTTCCTGTTTAGCTGCGGAGCGCCTCTGGTAGACGATGTATCCCGCCCGCGCGGCGCTGACCGCAATCGCGACGGCCAGGATAATTTGAATTCTCTGTTTCGCTTCGGAGGTCATTCGTATTTTTCAGGAATTCACCAATCTCACGCTAGACCTCTTCCAGCAGTTGTTGGAACCAGCGCTCGCCTGTCCGCCCTTCGGTGACATCCGAGATTCTCCGGCCGACGCGGGTGGCGACGTCAAGAAAGGTAATGCCGCGCGTCATGTAATGTTCGGCGTTGTCGCGCACTTCCGCAAACTTTTCGGGATACTCCGCAGCCAATGTCGCCGCACCGATTCCGGCCACGACCAGGCCCGCGGTATGCTTGCCTTTCAATAATAGAAATAACCCTGTCGCCACCGATCCTGCCACCAGTGCCGTCTTCCAATTCTCCATCATTTCCTCCCGGCGATAATTCCGTTGTTATACTGCCACGAAACCATACGGAGGACTTGGATGCGGAAAATCCGCTTTGCAGTCCTGATTTTCTTCGTTTTTCTACAGACTCTTGACGCAATCTCCCAAACCAAGCAACGGGCCCGCGACCTCGGCGTTCCTTTCGATGGTACTCCCGGCCCCAACAACGCTATCACCGACGTGAAAGGTGTGGAGGTGGGCCACACCACCTTGATTTCCGGGGACGGCCCGCTCAAAGTTGGAGTTGGGCCGGTGCGTACTGGAGTGACCGCCGTCCTGCCGCGCGGCAAGAATTCTCAATCACCCGTCTTTGCCGGATGGTTCACCTTGAACGGCAACGGCGAAATGACCGGAACCACCTGGGTGGAAGATTCGGGCCTCCTCGATGGGCCGGTGATGATCACCAATACCCACAGCGTTGGCGTGGTACGCGACGCCGTCATCGCCTGGAAGGTCAAGCGCGGTAAGCCGGACATGGAAGGCTACTGGTGGTCTTTGCCGGTCGTTGCCGAGACCTGGGACGGCTACCTCAACGACATCAATGGATTCCACGTGAAGCCCGAGCACGCTATTCAGGCGCTCGACACCGCCCATAGCGGACCGGTGGAAGAAGGAAGCGTTGGCGGCGGCACAGGGATGGTCTGCAATGAATTCAAAGGCGGGATTGGCACCTCGTCGCGAGTGCTCTCCGCCAAAGAAGGCGGCTACACCGTCGGCGTACTGGTGCAGTGCAACTACGGACAGCGCGACCAGTTGCGTGTTGCCGGGGTTCCGGTGGGAAAAGAAATCCCCGATGGCACAATCCGCGAGGACGACACAGGCTCAATCATCGTAGTGGTGGCCACCGATGCGCCATTGATTCCGACACAACTGAAACGGGTGGCGCGCCGGGTGGCGTTAGGATTGGGACGCAACGGCAGCTATTCAGGAGATGGTTCCGGCGACATTTTTATCGCGTTCTCGACCGCCAACGGAGGGTCCGTGAGCTCGAAGAAAGTTCATTCCGTCGAAATGCTGCCCAATGATTCGCTCGATCCGATCTTTCTGGCCACAGTTCAGGCCACAGAGGAAGCTGTGATCAACGCGATGGTGGCCTCACCGACCATGACCGGAATCGACAATCACAAAGTGATTGGTTTGCCGCACGACCGCTTGCGCGAGATCTTGAAAAAATACAACCGGCTGAACCAATAAAAAGATCCGAAGGGTGCCGGAAGAACGATCAATAAATCGTGTAACCCGGCGCCGGCGTACGCAAATCCGGTTTTGACGCCATCAACAGCAGAGCCCCGTTCCGCTTGAAAGCCTTGAGATCGTCGAGACTGTTGAACGACTTCGTCTTATAGTCATCCGGAGTAGGCGTGTCGTCAGGGATCTGCCGCCACTCCACATTCTCGAACGCGTGCCTCTTCAATAATTCGACATACTCCGCGGCTGAACGCACATGCACCGGCACGTTCAGCTTATCAACCCACTGCAAGGAGTAGGGATTATCTTTGTACAAATTGATCAGGATGAACAACCGTCCATGCGGGGCCAGTACCCGAAAGAGTTCGGACAACGCGCGGTCCTGGTCGGCATAGTAATAGAACGACTCCACCGACAATACCTTGTCGAAGAAATTTTCTTCCCAGGGAATCTGCTGTGCCGATCCCCAGACGTAGAGAATGTTTTCAAACTCCCTTGAATCCGCGCGCGCCTGCCGGATCATCTCGTCAGAGATATCGAGTCCGACTACCTGGCCGAAACCCTGCGGCCCTTCCCCTACCAGTCGCGCCAGCATCCGCGTGGCCCAGCCCGACCCGCATCCCAGGTCCAGTACCCGTTCTCCGGGGCGGAGATCCATCAGACGAACGGTTTTCTCGGTGATATCGAGATGATGGTTGCGCATCTTCTCGCCTTCACCGGCTTGCGCCCAGCGGTTGAACTCCTGTTGCAGGTTCTGATCGGAAATATTGTCAGGCATGCATTCCTCATTTTGATTCTAACGCCTGGATTTCACCACGGAATCACGGAACCAGGAGAAGAAAGCAGGTGATTTTGGCCGTGCCTCGGTGACCCCGTGTGAAATCCCACCCCGGTTGCACCTCCTACCGCCCCTCATGCTAAAGTTCCTACCTCATGCCGGAGCCGCCAGCCAGGCCTGAATCCGAGAGCCTCTACTGCCCACGCTGCGCTCAGGTAGTGACCGATCCGCTCACCTGCGGCGACTGCTCCGCCGTTATTTGCCGCCGCTGCGGCACTCCGCTGGAATCCGCTGACGAACTGGGAATGGGATAACTCATGGGCCTGCCTGCGACCTCCGAACCAAGCATAAAAACCGACGCCCAACCGACCCTGGTCCGAGGCCTCTCGCTGCTGGACTCGGTGCTCCTGCTGGTTGGGGGAATTATCGGCTCATCTATCTTCCTGACCGCGAAAGATATCGCCGGCCCGCTGCCGCATCCTGTTCTGTTTCTTCTGGTCTGGGTGCTGGGCGGTTTGATCTCGCTGTGCGCCTGCTTCGCCTTCGCCGAGTTGGGAGCCATGTTCCCCGACTCCGGCGGCCAATACGTCTACCTGCGCGAAGCCTACGGCGACCTGGTGGCGTTTCTCTATGGATGGATGCTCTTCTTTGTGGCTAACGGCGGAACCATTGCAGCACTGTCGGTGGCCTCGTCGGCGTATCTGGGAAATATCTTCCCGGCCCTTTCCCAGCAACACGTGGTGCTATCTGTAGGCGGCATCGTTCTCACCCGCGCCCACGTCTTTGCTCTGGTCTCCATTGCAGTCGTTACCTGGATCAATGTGATCGGATTGCGGCGGGGTGCAGTTCTACAGAACGCCGCTACCTGGGCAAAGTTCGCGGCCATGGCGGCATTCGTAGTGCTTGGCCTCGCCATCGGCAAAGGAAATTGGCACAACTTCACGGCCACCGCTACGGGCGGGGTGAGTTTGGGGCTGACCTCGGGACAACTTCTCTCCGCCTTCGGCGTCGCGTTGATTGCCGTTTTCTGGGCCTATGACGGCTGGGTCTATATCACCTGGGTTTCCGGAGAAGTTAAAGATCCGCGACGCAACGTACCGCGCGCCATGGTGATCGGCGTTCTCGCGGTGGCCGGAATCTACATGGCGATGAACCTTACCTATGTCTACGCCATGCCTCTCACAGAGATCGCGAAGCACGAAACCATCGCCCATGCCGCGGCCGTGGCGCTGTTTTCACCCAATGCGGCCATGTGGCTTTCGGGGATGATCGCGCTTTCGTGTTTTGGGGCGATGGCAAGTTGCACGCTCTCCGGAGCGCGCGTGTATTTCGCCATGGCTCGCGATGGCGTTTTCTTCAAGCGCATGGCGGAAGTCCATCCCAAGTGGAGAACCCCCGCCTTAAGCCTGATCGGCCAGGGAGTTTGGGGAGCGATTCTGACCGTCAGCGGTAAATACGACCAGCTTTATACCTATGTGATGTTCGGTATGGTGCTCTCCTACACCATGACTGTGGTTGGCATGTTCCTTCTGCGCTGGAAGCGTCCGGGGATCGCGCGGCCGTATCGCTGCACGGGTTACCCCTGGCTGCCTGCGATTTACGTAGTGATCGGCGGAGCCTGGACCATCAATACCATCGTGACCCGTCCCGTGGAAGCCTTCTGGGGCGCGGTGATCGTGATGATTGGGGTACCGGCCTATCTGTATTGGAAGCGCAGCAGCCGCAAAGTCGCCGCGGAGTAGGCAATGTTTGAGCGATATACGGAAAGTGCCCGGCGGGTAATCCTCTTTGCCCGCTACGAGGCCAGCCAGTTCGGTTCTCCTTCGATCGAAGTGGAACATCTTCTGCTTGGACTCCTCCGGTGCGATTCGGCCCGTATTAAAGTGTGGCTCCCGACCTTGAAGTCAAAAGCTATCCGCCAACAGATTGATGCCCACACTCCACGACGCGCCCCGATTTCGACGTCTCGAGACTTGCCACTAAGTGATGACTCAAAGCGCGTTCTTCAATACGCTTCCGATGAGGCTGGTATTGCCAATGACAAGCGCATCGGAAGCGAGCATTTGCTGCTGGGGCTATTGCTGGAGGGACAATCTTTCGCCGGCCAGTTGCTGCGACAATTGCACGCAGACCCTGCTAAATTGCGCACTCAAATCGCATCCGGACCAATTTTCTTTTTGGGCCCCTACAACACCTTCGGGTTGCGCCAGAGAACTATGGGTACAAACAAGGACACAGTTGAGATTCACGGTTCCAGATGGAAGGTGGACCATGTCCACGAGGTCGTAATCAGGCTCCGCGAACACCCCTGGCATTGGCACAAGAGCCCATGGAAACCGCGTGACATCGTAATCGCTCGCATTGACGGGACCATTTCATTCGACCTCTCCTTGGCCGAGGACACGAAAAACTTCGACCTGGTGAAGGAAGGCTGGCAAAAAGACCATTGCGCCATTTGCCGCTGGGAGTTAATTGAGACCTCAACAGATGCCATGCACATCGAGGGTTATACCAATGGCCGCGATTGGCTCTGTACCGAATGCTATGAGAAATTTTGGGGTGAGCCGGGGTTCTTCATATCTCCCTATCCAGAGATCACCTAGACTCTCTGGTATAGAGAGCGCGGCTCCATTAGAATCTGCTAGCCATTGCATCGCATTTGAGTCCGAGGATTCGTAAACCCATCATGGCCAATCCACTCCTAATCGCCAAAGCCGAGCAGGAACTTTTTCTTCTTCCCCGGATGTCAAACCGTCACGGCCTGATCGCCGGCGCCACCGGCACCGGCAAGACGGTCACCTTGCAGGTGATGGCCGAAGCCTTCAGCCGGATCGGAGTTCCGGTGTTTGCCGCCGATGTAAAAGGTGACCTCTCGGGGATCAGCCAGCCTGCCACCAACAACCCCAAACTCGCCGAGCGGGTACAAAAGTTGGGGCTGCAAAACTTTGACTCTTCCGGCTGCCCGGTCACCTGCTGGGATGTTTTCGGCGAGCAGGGGCACCCCGTCCGCGCCACAGTGTCAGAGATGGGGCCGCTGCTTTTCAGCCGGTTGCTGAATCTGAACGACACACAAGCCGGCGTGTTGACGCTGGTATTCAAGGTCGCCGATGACAATGGCCTGCTGCTGCTCGATCTGAAAGATCTGCGCGCCATGCTGCAGCATGTGGGCGACAACGCCAAAGACCTGCAGACGGAGTACGGCAATATTTCCCCGGCAAGTATCGGCGCCATCCAGCGCGGCCTGCTGACTCTGGAGCAACAAGGCGGAGATAAATTTTTTGGAGAGCCCGCCCTGAATTTGGATGACCTGCTGCAAACCGACAGCAACGGGCGTGGAGTAATCAACCTGCTTGCCGCCGACAAACTGCAAACTTCGCCCCGAGTCTACGCAACGTTTCTGTTGTGGCTGCTGTCGGAACTCTTCGAGAGGCTCCCCGAAGTTGGCGATGTCGACAAGCCGAAGTTAGTCTTCTTCTTTGACGAAGCCCACCTGTTGTTCACCGATCTTCCCCAGAGCATCGAGGAAAAAATCGAGCAAGTGGTTCGGCTGATTCGCTCTAAAGGAGTGGGTGTTTATTTCGTCACCCAGAATCCCACCGACGTTCCGGAGGTGGTGCTCGGTCAGCTGGGAAACCGCGTCCAGCACGCTCTTCGGGCGTTTACACCCAACGATCAGAAAGCGGTTCATTCTGCCGCCAATACTTTCCGCGCCAATCCGAAGCTCTCGGTGGAGGAAGTGATAACACAACTGGCAGTGGGTGAAGGACTGGTTTCTTTCCTCGATGAGCAAGGCACGCCGGGGATGGTCGAGCGCGCCCTGGTGTGTCCGCCCCATAGTCAGATCGGAGCGATCACACCGCAGCAGCGCCAGCAACTGATTCAAAATTCAATCGTATGCGGTGTCTACGAGAAAGTCGTCGACCGCGAGTCGGCCTACGAATGCCTGAAGAACCGAAAGGTTGAGGCCACTGCCGCGGCGCCGCAAGCGCCGTCGAGAGTTGCTCCGCAACCCACGCCCAGCGCTCCCTCCGGCGGAGGCGCCTGGTATCAGAATCTGCCGTCGTCATTGGGATTTCCTTCCTCAGGCGGCGGCCGCCACAGCGACACTGTCGTGGACGCCATGATGAAAAGCGCCGTGCGCTCCATCGGAAGCAGTGTCGGACGCCAGTTGGTACGGGGCGTGTTGGGATCGCTGTTGGGTGGAAGCAGCCGTCGTTAGAAACTCTATAAAGCTGTCATCCCGATCGTAGCGGACAAATTCGCGACAGCGAACCTTCCGCGAAGTCGAGGGACCTTACGTCGGTTCGCAGCCCAACAAGCTGAGCCGATCCACCTCGGCTTGGCTCGGGATGACAGAAGAATTTCCTAAACCGGAGTCGCCGTCTTTCGCGGCGGATTGAAGAAAGGCAATTTCACAATCTTGGCGGAAACATTCTGCCGCATGGATTCGATTGTGATTTCCAGGTCCAGCTTGTCGCCCAGGCGGGAATGCGCCGTCTCCACACTTCCCAACGCGATCATCTTCTTAAGAATCGGGGACCATGTGGTAGTGGTCGCCTTACCCACCTGTTTGCCGCCCGAGTAAAGCGGAACGTGAGTCCGCGAGGCCTGGCTGGGAGCCGCCGGGGTCAGGCCAAACTTTTCGTAGCGCACCTCGACCTCGGTCCAATCGACTTCGAGGCCCACCAACTGCCGCGCGACACCGTTGCGCTGATCGCGTTCCAGGGCGGCACGCCCGATAAAGTTTTCTTTCTCCAGGTGCACCATCTTGGCGAATCCCAATTCATAGGGTGAATATTTCTGCGACGGAATTAGCGCCTTTTTGCTGTTGATGTAATCGACTTCGATCAGCAACAGCCCGGCTTCGACTCGCGCCACATCCAGGGCCAGCATTCCAGCCGCATGCAGATCGAATTGCTTGCCTTTTGCGTTGATTGCATCCCAGACTTTCACCGCATCGTTCCATGGCACCCAGATTTCATAACCCAGGTCGCCGGTGTAGCCGGTCCGCGAAATATCGACCGGCACGCCCGCAATTTTGCCATGCGTCACCCGGAAATATCTCAGGTTGGCAATGTCCGCCTCGGCAACCTCCTTGAGCAATCGCCCTGAGGTCGGGCCCTGTAGCGCCAGAGCGGCAACTTCTTCCGAGATGTCCTTGATTTGGACATCCATGTTCAGCCCGTTTTGGCTGAACCAGCGCAGGCTGGGATCGGCCGCCGTCCAGCGGTAGGTGTTTTCCTCCAGGCGGGTAATGGTACCGTCGTCAATGACCTTGCCGTCTTCGTCGCACCAGCAGCAGTAGATAACCTGCCCGACCTTCACCTTGTTCATGTCGCGGGTGACAATGCGGTTCACCAGCTTGGTAGCGTCTTTTCCGGTCACCAGATACTTGTATAAGGGCGAGATATCAATCAGCGCCGCGGCATTGCGGATGGCGTTGTATTCGTGCTCGTGGTGCACTTCGTAAACACTGACCGTGTAATAGCCGGACCACTCGCGGTAGTTCAGGCTCTGGCAAAGCGGAAAGGTTCTCTCGTGAAACGCGGTTCCAACTGGCAAGCGAGTCTCCTGGATGTGCGTGGAAGGCGCGAAAAGCTCGCCACCCGGGATTATATGCAGTGGGCGAGCATCCCGGCAATCGTCCCGGCCCAATACGACTCCACCCATTCGTCACTCCCACCGGAGCGGAGGGAGGAAGTCGCTGTTCTGGGGGATGGGGACGAAATTACTCTACCCCGCAACCATAACCTCCCAAACGGTTTAGGACTTGATATTCAAATGGCCGTCTGTGCATTGCCCTGTTCTCTCTACACTCGCAAGATACCTCCCGAAAAGGAGGCTGCCATGCTTAAGCAAGCCTGCACCATCCTGTTGATGGCCGCTACTGCTAGCGCTCAGATACCTGTCCCAGCCTTTTCACCACGCCAGTCTGGACCGAAAGTCAGTCCAACGCATCGCTATCTATCGTACGTATTGGCACCTGCGGCGCGGGACCTCTGAAGAGGTGCTGATTGTCGTAAAGCCGGAGGACTCAGCGGAAGTCGCACTCAGCTCTTTGCATTTGGAGGTTCCTTCGACTGGCGACTTGACGGTTACCCGATATCCGTTATCCAACAGTCCACAAGACCCCGACGATTGCCGGAGGCCCTCTCACCATGGTCGCGACGCCGGTCGGCGATTACCGCATCCGGTTTAAGGTCCATGCCGAAAAAAATGTCACGGGAGACCGTGCCGTCCTGAACTCTGTTCTCACTTACAAACTGACTGATAAATCCGGCGAAATCTCGAACCAACGGGTCGACCTCGGCATACAGTTCGCCTTGATCAATGAACATGCGAAAACATCAAAAACGGAATGGCCAACGCAAGGGACAATCAAAGCCCAGGAGGTTCGGTATGGCGCTGCTTCTCCCATTGTTTCCTATCTTGTTCATCGTCAGTTCCATTGTCTGTGTGGCTACCTACGGCGCAGACGGTTGTCGTTGTTGACTACCGTTCTTGTCCCGAGCTCTTGAGCTGCTCCGCCTGCTTGAACTGCTCGTTGGCATCATCTTTCTTGCCAAGATCGCGGTAAGCTTGGCCGAGCAGAAAGTGAGTCATGGAATTGTTCGGGTCCATAGATAGTGCGTGCTGCAAGGAACGTACGGCCAGCTCAGTCTCGCCCTTCTTGGCCAGCACCTTGCCCATAAGGATGTAGGGTCCGGTCGAAGTTGAATCCAGCCAAATCGAGCGCTGCAACACCCGTTCGGCATCCTCAAACTTCTGTACACGCGAATAAGCATCCCCCAGCTTGTAGTAGGCCCCAGCTTCCGCGGGATTGATCTTCAACTCACTCTCAAACTCGCGGATGGCCCCGGGAATCTCGCCCTTCGCCATGTCTAACTCGCCGAGCAGGAAATGCGCGCCTGGCAATTTTGGATCGAGAGCGGCTGCCTTGCGCGCATGCTCTTCGGCCTGCGGATCAAATTGCTGCCGAAGCAGCATACGGGCGGTAAACAGGTAACTGGCCGCCGACTCTGGTGGCACCCCGTACATGGCCGCAAAAGCGCCACGCGCCTTATCGTAGGCTTCGGTTTGCAGATAGCAGATGCCCAGCATGTAGGAGGCATCCACATTGGCGCTGGGAAACCAGCTTTGCGCCTTCTCGAGCAGCGGGATCGCCGAAGCCGGCTTGCCCGCCAGATAATAAGAAATCCCGAGTAACTGGGAGGCTTCCTTATCAGAGGCGTCTTCGGCGGTGGCCTGCTTCAGGGAGTCGATGGCTTTTAGGTAATCGCCCTTGCGGTAATAGGCAAGGCCAAACTCATGGGCCAAACCCTTCACTCCAGGATTCTTCGCGCCGAATTCCTGCAACCGGGCAATCGCGTCATCGTATTTACCTTGCTGCAACAACACCCGAGCGGAGTGCGAAGCTATCCGCCGCAGGCGCATCCGCAGCTGGCGCAGGGGCCTGAGCCGCCAGAAAAGTCGAAAGAAGAAAAATGCAGAAAATCAGTATCATTCAAGGTCCATGAGCCTTCATTGGAGGCGTCCAGTCAGGGAACGAACCTCGGCGACGCCGACATATTTGTCCGCGCCACCATAGTAAAAGAGGTAACGATCTCCGACTTTGGCCATCCCTTCTACGAAAACAACATTGGGCACCTGCCCAACCTTCTCCCACTCGAGTTCGGGACCAAACGCCGGCTGCTCACTACGCCAGAGCAGCCTGGAGGGATCGTGTCGGTCAAAGACCGCTATACCAGTGCGATATACCAACCTGTCGTCCGCGCCGTTGCAAACAAGAATGATGCCAACCTTGGTTAGGATCGGCGAGGGGCCGGGCTCCGCCACCCGGGAATCAAACTGCCCAGGACGATTTGGCAGCACGGGTATGGCGCTCGCCTCAGTCCAATGAAGCAGGTCGGTGGAAGAAGCCAGTCCGGCCTGGTCATTGCTATCGGCGCTGGTACCGAGAAAATACACCAGTACCTGCCGTTGATCTTCTCCGGCACGATAAGCCCCTGATTTAGTCCACCGCACGTTCCTGCCCGCCTCCATTATCCTTGCGCCCACTTTGCGGGTGCTGCAAAGAGAAGAACCGACGCAAGCAACAACAGCACGCCGAAGCTAGATACTCGGCTTTTAGAAAAGCAATTCATCGATCCCCAAGCATACAAAAAAGGGAGCCGCAAGCGGCTCCCGGTGAGTGAAGGGTGAAAACGTTTTAGAAGGTCAGCTTCAATCCAAAGTTCAACTGGCGCATCGTGGCGTTGGAAGCAAGGCTCGTGATGAGACCTGAACCGGAGCAATCGATGCAATTGTTGGGGTTGTTGAGGTTCACGTGATTGAACACATTGAATGCCTCAAAGCGGAATTGAGCTCCGAACCGCTCGGTAATAGCGAAGTTCTTGAAGAGCGACAGGTCAGAATTGAAGAAGCCAGGACCGGTGAAAGCATTGCGTCCGGTACCAAGGGCTCCCTTTTCCGGACGTTCGAAAGGGCCTAGAGTATCGCCATTGAGAGCCAAGGGCGCCACTGGAGTATAGAACGGCACAGTTCCAGCCACAGGATCAAAGTGTCCCACCGAGGTCTTTAAATCTCCAACCAGAATCGGACGGCAGACATTGACGTCCTCGTCCGCACCGCACTCGTTGTAACTGGCGCTCCAGGGCAAGCCGCTGCTCCAATTGGTGGTTGTATTCAATTGCCAGCCGCCAATGATCAGGTCGACCGCGCCGGCTAACATCGCCCATAAAATGCCGGCCTCTACCGAAGGGCAGATCATAAACCGCGCTGAAGCGAAAACACATGCTTCCGGTTGAAGTCGTCGGGACCATAGTTCACCTGGGGGTCAATGTTGGCATACCCACCATCGTGAGTAAGGTCTTTCGACCAAGTGTAATGTGCGACGAACTGCAGGCCGTTGGTAAATCTCTTTTCAACTTTAGCCTGTAGCGCGTCGTAGAAGTTCGGGGCATCGTTGCCAAAGTAAGAAATATCCTGCGTCCAACCGTACTTTGCGAAATATGGACGACGTTGCGATCTGTGGAACACCGGAAGCGAACCCGACTAACGTCGGTTGGTTGACGTTCACATCGGGATTGTTCGCATAGAAACCGTGCCCGTTATTTCCCACAAAGGCAATATCAGCAGAAATGGTATTCGTGAACTGATGCTGAACGGTCAGATTGTATGCGTCGAGACGTGCGAGGCGCATCCTTTCGGACGAGCCCTCGCAAAAACTCCATTCGGAAGGGGAAGTAGCCCATTCGAGGGAACCGCTGGGAATACTGGATCTGCCGGCCCGGAAGCAAGTGTGAACACATTGTCGAACTGAGTGTTCGCGTTGTTGTTCTGGACTTCAAGCACGGGCAAGTTTTGAGTGACAGCATGGCCAAAAATTGAACCGAACACGCCGATATCATAACTTCTGCCATAACCCATACTAACCACGGTCTTGGGGGTTACCTGGTAGGCGATGCCAAGCCGCGGCCCAAAATTCTTCCAGTTTTTCTCGACGTTAAAATTGCGATCGATACCGCCAACTCCGCCGACGCGAAGCAGCCCAGTATTCAGATCTAACAACCCGCCATTGCCATCGGCATTGACGTATTCAGGATTGATGATGTCCCAGCGCAACCCATACGCGATGGTCAGCTTTGAGGTGGCGCGCCAGGTGTCCTGGCCATAGAAGTAGAAGCGCTTTTGACGTTCCGCAGCCGTCAGCGAAGTGCTTACATACCGCTTGAAAGTAGTAACGTCACCCAGCAGGAAAGTAGCCAACGCCACGCCGCCGCCCTCAGTCGCGTCGGAAGTACGTTCCTTGGCAAAAGTCAATTCTCCCGCACGGTGATTGTCACTTGGGACTCGAAGGTTACGCGCATAGCGAACGTCGCCGCCGAACTTAATTTGATGATTGCCTGAAATTTTTGTCCAGTTGTTGACGAACTGGAATTGATCCTCTTGCTCAGTCAGCGGGCAATTGCAGCGGTTTACGCCTAACCCGTAACCAAAGTTGCTAAGTCCGCCCGTGGTGGTCAGATCACCGGTGGCGGTGCCGTCGCCACCAGACTTACCTACAAAGTACGAGGGCTGTCCGGACGTGAAATCCGTCCCGGTGTTGAGCCCAGGAATACCTACGTCGCTGGCCGGAGTCGTGCCAACGCCGTTAGGAACCACACCAACGTGGTAACGGACATAGCCGAAACGGAAGTCGGTCAGCACGCTTGGCTTGAAGGCGTAGTCAAATCCACCGGCAATGCTCTGGTCCCGACTCTTGGAAGCGCCCGCGAAGCCTCCGGTACCAAATCCGTTTCCGCCCAAATCGGCGAATGCGGCCGCACCAGTCAAACTGTAGTTAGCAAAGCTGTACCGGCCAAAGGTATGAAGCTTCGACGTCGTTTGATCGTCGATTCGAATGTTGAATTGATCGTTGTTGAAGATTCCATTTCCGCCGGCTGCAAAGTTATTGATCAGGCCAGCGCTCGTGGGATTAGGGAACTCGGTGATCAACGCCCTTGCCTGAGGAGAGATCCGATCGTTCGGAATTAGATTGCCCGCGAATGGCGTACGCCCAGTAGCGTAGAGCGGCGACGCTGGATCCTGTACGCCGGTGGTGGGATCGTATATTTGATTCGGGTACTCACTGAGATCGCAAAACGCGGCTGTCGCGTCACCGCATGTAGAGCGAACGAGAGCTGACGGAACCGACTGCAGGAACGAGGAACCAACTTTCGACCGCGTAGCCTGATAGTCGCCAAAGAAGAACAGCTTGTCTTTAATGATCGGACCGCCGACTGCGCCCCATACTGCCCATAGAGGGTCGGCGGAATCGTGCGGCCGGTGACTGGATTCGCTTTGCTCGGGCTTTGGCTGAATGGATCGCGCGCCTGGGTCGCGTCGCTGCGACGGAATCCAAAAGCGCTGCCGTGCAACGAGTTGGTTCCGGACTTGGTTTGGCTCGCAACAACTCCAGCGATAGCCTGACCAAATTCGGCGTCATAGTTCTGGCTAGTCATCTTGGCTTCGGTCACCGACTCGAGCGTCGGGTTGATGACGATAATGCCGAGAATCGGGTCGCGGTTGTCGGTGCCGTCGAGCATAAAGCCGGTGCCGGCGAAAGTCTGCCCGTTGACCTTGGTCTGCAAACTGCCCTGTGGGTTCTCGCTGGAAGCATGCGACCAGCCTAATTGCTGCGCTCCAGGAGAAGCCAAAACCAGGGCAGTAAATTTCGATTGAACAGCGGGAGATCTTCGACTGCTTTGTCGTTAAAGATAGTCGCCACATCGGCGCGGTCGGTCTTCAAGTTGCGGGAGCTTCGGCCGTAACTTCCACCGTTCCTGTGTGCCACCAACCTCAAACTGTCCGTCTACTTTGCCCGCTGTATCCGCTGAGACAAGTATATTCTTGTTTGCCAGCCCTCTTGAACCCGCCCCTCGATCCGACGTTGTAGGTGTCGGGATCAAATGGGTGACGCTGTAATTGCCGCTATCGTTGGAAGTGGCCTCAACGCTCGTGCCTTAGTGGATGAGGTGACCGTTACCTTGGCGTTCGCAACCGCGGCGCCCGAAGGGTCTGTGACAGTTCCGAAAATGCTCCCGTAAACTGCTTGGCCAAAAGCTTGCGATGTACCAAAGCTGAAGATCACTCCAAACACGAGCAGGGCGATTAAAAATCTCTTATTCATAGCTTCTCCACGACTCTCGATATTGCGACGAAGTTTTAAGTCAGAACAAATCTTCTGACCGGCTTAGACGACATGCGGCTATCAAACTCTCATCAAACCGCACTAGTACAAAAACACTAGTAAGACTAGACCCTTTGCACTTCGAATGCCTATTCCCAGCTTTTGTCTAGGTTGTTGAAGCGATTCACTTTTGCGTTGCTCGAAGGCAAAACCAAGCCTATGACATTTAGAAAATCGATTGGATGGGTCTATAAAAAAATAGATTTTTGGAATTGGCTCGCGGTATGATGGTTAATTTTTATTTTCGCCAGACACACGTATGCGCTAACCCGCAGTGGAAAGGATTTCGGGGAACAGAGCGGAGTGTTGCCCTGTTTTCCAGGCTTAAGAAGTATCTCTGTGTTTGATACTGTTACCGAATTTAAGTCTCCCGCTTGCAGGGAGTTACCTCAATTGTTACTCTCTCTGTTGCATGCATGTAACGCGTCATCACGCCGCCGAGCGCGATGAATATCTCGGCCAGGTAGACCGTATCGTCCACAGCACCACGCTCCATGGATCGGAATCGCTCTGCAAACTACTTCGGTATCTCGCCGAACACTCAGTCGAGCATCCGGGCGTAGCTCTCAAGGAATATCAAATAGCCACTGAAGTTTTTGGCCGTCCGGCCGATTTTGATCCTCAGGTGGATTCAACCATTCGTGTTCAGGCGGGGCGGCTTCGTTCAAAATTAGCCGCCTACTACAATGCCGAAGGGGCAGCTGATCCCCTCGTTCTCGAGATGCCCAAGGGCAGTTATCTTCTGACCTTCCATCAGCGCGCGGACAACAAACCAGAGTTGGTCTCGACCCACGCCACCCATCCCGAGAGAATCGTGGACCAACCAAGACCTCGTTCAAATTCCTTGGTTCTGGTTCTCATCGGACTTGCTGGTGGTAGCGGTAGGCATCATTGGATATCTTCTTGCGGGCCACAAGGCGGAGCCACGCGCGGCGCAGGAACCAGAGCCGCCTGTATTTGCGACTTTCTGGAAAGCATTTTTGCCAAGATCCGAAGAACCCTGGGTTATTTTCAGCAATGGAGCTTTTGTGGGCCGCCCGGAGACGGGCATGCGCTACTTCGACCGTGCCAAAGATTCCGGCGACGTCATCCTCGATCATTACACTGGGGTAGGGTGAAGTCCTGGCGGTTCACGAGTTGGACCGCGTTTTCGATTCCCTGCACCGTCCGTTGCGGGTCAAGCGCGGCAGTCTGTTTTCACTCGACGATGCCAAGAACCACGATCTGATCTTTGTGGGCTCGCCCGCAGAAAACCTCACGCTCAGAGAAATCCCGGGTACGCATGAGTTTACTTTCCAGCGGCTCACTTCCGGTCCACGAAAAGGTGATCTTGCGATTGTCAACGTTCATCCCAGGGAAGGCGAAGCGCCTAACTTTTTGGGTAGCCCGTCGAATGGAACCCTCGATGAAGACTACGCGGTGGTCGCGCTCATGAGGGGTTTGGATCCGACGGAGTCGGTTATTATTCTGGCGGGTACCACCACCTTGGGTACACAAGCCGCCGTCGAATACGTTTGCCAGCAAAGCTCGCTGGAAAAGCTACTTCCGCAACTCAAATTATCTGATAGCGGTGAAGTAAGGCCCTTTGAAGCGATTCTGCGAGTGAAGATCGCGCGCGGCGTACCGGTGGAGAGTTCACTAGTCGCACTTCGCAACGAAACTTCCAAATAGAACGCCTCAACGCGGACGGGTTTCAGGTGGCTGAAGCCGCGGATCAAGCGCCGTGGCTTGCTGAAATTCCTTGGCGGCCTCCGCCTTATCGCCCTTGCGGTCTAAGGCAATTCCCAACTGATAGTGGGCCTGCGCGAAATTCGGTACTGAATTGATGGCCGAACGAAACTGCGCAATTGCGCCATCCAGGTCGCCGGCATTCAGCAATCGGCGCCCTGAGTTTGTGGCAAAAGTCGCAGCTTGCTGGCTGGTTTTTTCTTTTCCTATTTGCGTTCCCAGGCGGCCTTCTGCGGCGGCGCCCTCCGTGTCCCCCATTTTTCTTAACACTGCCGCCAAAGTAGTGTGGGCTCCGCCGAAGTCCGGTTGCAAACGAATGGCCTCGCGCAAGGCGGCCGCTGAGTCCAGCAGTTGGCCTTGCTGGTTCAGCACCGTTCCCAGCGTGTAGTAAGCCTCGGCGTAGTCGGGCTTAGCCTGAATCGCCGCCCGCAAGTTTTCGACCGCTTCCGGGAATTGGCCTTGCTGCCAAAGCGTTACCCCCAGGGTGTAACGGATATCAGCCTGAGATGGATCTAACTTGGCCGCCTTTTCGAATTCCACCTTGGCTTCCGCAAGCTGGTCTTTGAGCTTGAGCGCTAAACCGAGGTTGTAGTGAAGCGTCGGATCGTCGGGAGAATCTTTCAGCGCGGCCTGGAAGTGCTCAACCGCTGCGTTGAAGTCGGCCTTCTGCAGATAGGCCGTACCCAGGTTGCCGCGATACCCAGTGTCGCCTGGACGCAGTCGAATCGCGGTCTCGAATTCAGGGATGGCGCCCCCCGCGTCGCCAGCCTGAATCAGTGCTAGCCCCAGGTTGTTATGGGCATCAGCATTCTCGGGTTGAAGTGCAATCGCTTTGCGGAAGGCAGCGATGGATGCATCTCCGTCTCCGGTGCGCTGGAGTAAAAGGCCGAGCCCGGTGTTGGCATCGAAATTTCCCGGTTGCAGTTTCACGCAGGTTTGCCACTCCGCAATCGCGGGATCGGTTTGACCCTGGTCGGTTAGGGCCTTTGCTAAATAAAAATGCGCCTGGAAATTTGAGGGATCCAGCCGGGCCGCCTCACGGAGTTGTTCCGCGGCATCGTCCAGCGAGTTCTGTTGCAAGCGAACTACACCAAGATGAAGGTGGGCTTTGGCGAAATTAGGCTGGATTCGCAATGCCTCCCGAAATTGCTGCGAGGCTTCATCGCCGCGGAAAGCTTGAGCAAATAGTGATCCCAGTTCATCGTGCGGCTCTGCCTTTGTGGGATCCAGCTCAACCGCTTTGCTGAGTTCAGCAATCGCGCCATCTAAATCTTTTTGGAAGCTGAGGATACGGCCCAGGCTGCGGTGGGATTCGGCATCGTTGGGAGCAAGCTGCACCGCCGCGCGGGCTTCGACCAAAGCCTCGTCAAACTCGCCCGTCTGAGTGAGCGCACTCGAAAGATTGCGGTGGGCCGCAGCCAGATTCGGCTTGAGTTTTATAGCCGCCCGAAATTCGGTGATCGCTTCCGGCAGCTGGCGCCGGGAAAGCAGAATCCATCCCAACAGGTTGTGGGCATCCGCATGTCCTGGGGACAGGCGTATGGCTTTTCGGAAGTCAGCTTCGGCTGCTTTTAAGTTGCTGTGCTGGAGTGCTGCCAAACCCTGCCGATAGAAACTCTCGGCAGTTGTGGGCGCCTTCTGCGCGGACAATGAAATACTTAGGAAAAGCAAAACAGCGGCCAGACCAGGGATGCGCATGGAAAATCCAGTATAAAACACCGCCTTGATCGCTCTTGGCTTGACCCCTCATTGCCTCGGCCCTACCATGCAAATCGGACCCACGCATCCAATACCTTGATGGAAGATTCAGGCACCCTGTAGACAGCCGGAAGATTTAGGAGATGTGCATGCCGAAGTTCTTACGATCGTTTTTTCTGATCGCTATTCTGAACCTCACGATTTCGCTCGGACAAGCCTCTTCCCAAAAGGCGCAGTCTTCCGATCCGTGGTGGAAGCACGCCGTTATCTATGAGCTTTATCCGCGCAGCTTTCAGGACACGAATGGCGACGGGGTTGGCGATCTGAACGGAATCACCAAGCGGCTCGATTACCTGAAAAATCTAGGCGTCGATGCCATCTGGATCACGCCTGCCTATCCCTCGCCGCAGATCGATTTCGGCTACGACATTTCCAACTACACCGCCATCGATCCCCAGTTCGGCACTATGGGCGACATGGACAATCTGTTTCGCGAGGCCAAGAAGCGCGGCCTGCGCATCATCATGGATTTCGTTCCCAATCACACCTCTGACCAGATCGAATGGTTTCAGGAGTCGCGGTCCTCGCGCACTAATCCCAAGCGCAATTGGTACATATGGAAGGACGGCAAGCCCGGAGGCGGCCCGCCGAACAACTGGCAATCGTGGTTCGGTCACTCGGCGTGGACGCTCGATCCCAAAACCAATCAGTACTACTACCATCATTTTTATGTGCAGCAACCGGATTTGAACTGGCGCAATCCGGAAGTCGAAAAGGCCATGCTCGACGTGATGCGCTTCTGGCTGGACCGTGGTATCGCAGGGTTCAGGATTGACGCAGTTTCGCGTCTGTTCGAAGATCCCAACCTGCATGACGATCCCATTCTGCCTGGCAAGAACGCCTACGGTGATCCAAACATCCTGCACAAGTACACCGACAACCTGCCGGAGGTGCACGATGTATTGCGCAAAATGCGGAAGCTGGTGGACAGCTATCCCGGCAACCCGGTGCTGATCAGCGAGGCCGACGAGCCTAACATTAATGAACTTACCAAGATGTACGGCCACAACGACGAAGTTCAGCTGCCCATGGATTTCCAGATTGCCGACGTTAACCAGCTTTCAGCGCCACGCTTCCGAGAGTTGCTCGACGAAGTATTTCACAATTCGGCGGGAGGGCAGCCGCACTACTTCTTCAGCAACCACGACCAGCCGCGTCAGTGGGACCGATACGGTGACGCCGTCCACAACGACCAGATCGCGCGCCTTATGGCCACACTGTTGTTGACCACCGGCGCGACCCCCCAGATGTATTACGGTGAGGAGATTGGCATGCGCACGACGCCTCCAGCGCGGGTGGAGGATGTGCGCGACCCGATTGGCAAACTCGGGTGGCCGGAGGAAAAGGGGCGTGACGGGGAGCGCACGCCCATGCAGTGGGACACCTCGAAGAATGCCGGATTCAGCACATCGGATGATCCCTGGCTGCGGGTCCCACCGAGCGCTGAGGAAGTCAACGTGGTGGTGGAAGAGAAAGATCCGAACTCCATGCTGAATTTCTACAAGAAGCTAATTTCGCTACGACGCAACAACCCGGCATTGCGGGACGGGGAATATATTGCAGTGAACACCGACGACAAGAATGTCCTTTCCTACCTTCGGAAGAATCCAGCGGGAAAGTCGGTGCTGGTTGCGCTCAACATGAGTGCATCACCACAAACCATGAAGTTCGACCTTTCCCCGCAGGGGATTCAGGGAAAGACTGCGAGCCCAATGATTCCATTCGATAGCAGAGCCTCAGTTTCTTTTTCGGATGTAGTGTTGCCTCCGTTTGGCGTTTTAATTGCGCAGGTGGAGTAGAAAATCGCGGCGAATTTTAGCGGTGGTTGATAAGTGATTGATAACTCGTAAGAGCATCGAGCCGCCTTCTGCCGATCAGAAAGTTCTCTGTAATGCCCTTTGCGAGCGTTTGGCTGGGTTGCGCTGCGTCGCCGATTCCGCAGGCAAGCGTGGGCTCATAAGGTCACGTCTCTCCTTGAGATCTATGTACGCTTGAATATGTACAGTTCCTTGTACATCATTCAGCCGATAGCCTTTCGCGGGCGAGGGCGCCAGCGCCACATTCGGTCTATTATTTTTGGGTCGGAAAGGGCTGGCTGCGGACGATTCCCTGCCCTTCTTTCACGATAATCAATTGGTTAGAGGAAATGTTTTTCAGTTGATCGACCTGGCCGCTCGGCCAGCGAATTTCCAACGACTCAACTTTATCGGCATGCCCCAGCCCGAAGTGAACGCGCAAATCGTTCTGCGATAAATAACTGCCGCCACTTCTGACTTCATCGATTTGAACATGATCTGTCTTCTCGTCTGGCGAGCGGCTTACGCATTTCAGCCGCGTGCCAATGCCGCTGCGGTTCGATTTCGTGCCAATGGTTCTGACCTTGATCCAGTTGTTCGCCAGGCGGGAATCGCACCGCAGAAGCTGCGGAAGATCGTTGACCGTATTGACCACCACATCAATGTCGCCGTCGTTGTCAAAATCGCCGAAAGCGCAACCGCGGGAAGCGGCTGGCACGTTGATTCCGCTTCCGGCGCGCTCGGAAACATCTTCGAAACGCCCGTTGCGCATGTTGCGGTAGAGAATCTTGCGCTGCGCGTATCCCGCCTCGGTTTTCAGTTGCTCGACCTCGGGATAAACGTGCCCGTTACACAGCAGGATGTCGGCCCAGCCGTCGTTATCCATATCGAAGAAACCGCAGCCCCAGCCCAGGTATTGGGTGTGCAGGCCGAGTCCCGCGGGAAAAGTTGCGTCTTCGAAATTCGCATTCCCACGGTTACGGTAAAGCGACGGAGTATCGCCGGCGAAATTGGTTTTGACGATGTCGAGGTTTCCGTCGAGGTCGTAGTCGGCGGCCGAAATGCCCATCCCGGCCTGTGGTTTTCCGTCAGGGCTCAAAACACATCCGGCTTCGATGCCTATATCTTCGAACTTTCCGTTCTTCTTGTTTTGATAGAGAGCGCTGGCGGTGGAATCGTTGGCCACATAGATGTCCGGCCAGCCATCGTTGTCGAAATCTCCGGTCAACACTCCCAGGCCAAATGTCCCGTTGGCTGCGAGAATTCCTGAACTCTCAGAGACATCGGTGAAAGTTCCGTCGCCATTGTTGCGGTAAAGAATGTTGGCGCCTCCCTTCAAGCCCGGCGGGCCGCAGGCGACCATCACTCCCTTGTAGAGACATGGGCCGGATTCTGGCACCGGGGCCGTAGCGAGATCGAGATCGATGTAGTTGGCAACGAACAGATCGAGCTTGCCGTCGCGGTCGTAGTCGACGAAAGCACATCCAGTTCCCCAACGGTTTCTAGTTCCAGCAACGCCTGCCTTTGCGCTTACGTCAGTGAAGGTACCATCGCCATTGTTGTGATAAAGGACGTTCTTTCCGAAATAAGTTACAAACAAGTCATCGAAGCCATCGTTATCATAGTCGCCGATGCAGACGCCTTGCCCCCAGCCTGCGTGGGCGACGCCGGCCTTCAGGGTGACGTCGGTAAAGGTACCGTCGCGATTGTTTTTGAAGAGATGCGACACCGGTTCCTGTCCGGCAGGAAAACCCTCCAAACGGGAACCATTCACCAAAAAGATGTCGAGCCAGTCGTCGTTGTCGTAGTCGTAAAACGCCACGCCGCAGCCGGTGGTCTCCAGAAGATATTTGTTTTTGTGCTCGCCCCCGAAGATGGTCTTGGCGTTGAGTCCGGCGTCGTGGCCTACATCCATAAAGGAGATGCCGAGATCGGGAGGCTTACTTTCCTGTGCCCTCGCAAACAGTGGCTCCAGCGACAACACGTCGCGGAGTGAAAGAACCAGTGCAGTTCGAGAAAGCGATCGAAGAAAGTTGCGGCGTGAAAAGGACAACCAGCACCCGTAAGTTATTCGTATAGGACTTGAAATTTATAGTATCGTGCCGGGCGTCGACCGCCAAAATGAGGGCCCAATTAGAAAATAGCTGGTTCTCGGTAACTCCGCGACTCCGTGGTTAGGCTGGATTCCATTAGACCTGAATGAGGCAGCTAAATTGCTCCGCCAGAACCTTGAGCCGTTATTACTCAACGATGCCCATACATAAAGGAATGACCGCTTCGACTCTGGGCCTGACCATGATCGTCAAGAATGGCGCGGAAACCCTGCGCGCCTGCCTCGAAAGCACGCGGGAGATAGCCACCCAGACGATCGTGGCCGACACCGGATCGACCGACAACAGCCGCGAGATTGCTCAGGAGTGCGGCGCCACGGTGATTTCCATTCCGTGGGAGAAAGATTTTGCCAAGGCGCGAAATGCCGCATTGGCGGCAGCTACCACCGACTGGGTGTTGAGCCTCGACGCCGACGAGGAACTCGACTGGGAGGCGGGAAAGTTCCTGCCCAAGATTCTGAATAAAGCCCAGGTAGGAGGCTTCATCATTCCCATACGCAACTATCTTCCGGTACGTCATGGAAATGTAAATGGCAACCGCGCGCTGGCGAATGATGGCCGCAGCCGCACTCACAAAGATGCTCCGGCTTTCGCCGAACACCGCACCGTCCGGCTGTTTCGGCGGCATCCGAAGATCGTTTACAAGGGTTGCGTGCACGAAGCTGTAGCTCCGCAAATCGTCGAGGCCGGCTTTAAGTTAGGCAACGCGAATTTCTGTATCCACCATTTCGGATTTCTCGCAGGAACCGATCGTTATGGAAGCAAAGCCGAGTTCTATCTCGACCTGGGCCGTCGCAAGGTGGAACAGGAACCAACGAATGGCTTGGCGTGGCTGGAATTGGCGCGGCAACTGTATGAGCCCTTCCGGCGAAATGCAGAGGCGCTGAACTGCATTTCCCGCGCGCTGGCGATCCAACCGGAGATGGCCGCTGCCTGGTTTTTATCAGGCGTGGTGAATCTTGAACTGGGCAATCATCAGGCTGCGGTCGCAGCTTTCGAACACTGCGCGCACGATCCCGAATATGCGGCGGAACGCGAACACTATCGCGGCGACGCTCTGCACGATCTGGGCAGGCTCAAGGAAGCACAGGCAGCTTACCGGCAAAGCCTGCGGTTGACCGGGCGCGACCCTCAAGTTGAAAGCAAGTTGGGATACGTCGAAGTCCGGCTGGGCGAATTCGAATCCGGCTTTCCCAAACTGCAAGCTGCGATCACCGCATTTCCGAACGGGGCCGAACTGCATGAGCGGCTGATCAAGGCCTACATGGCGGTTGGACGTCTCGATGATGCGGCAGTGGCGGCGGAAACATTCGCCTCGCGGGTCATACATCCCAAAACAATTCTGCGCGCGGCGGCCATCCGTGCCCATCTGAAGCAGGATGACCAGGCTCTTACCGTCATTCAGCGCGGACTGGAATTTTTTCCCGAGTCGCCTGAGCTACAGAGCGCGAAAGCACAACTGGTCGGGAGCCGAGGCTAATCACAAAGATGCAAACTGCAACCGCACCGCAAGTCGCTCCCGAGACGATCGAAGGCGCCTTCAAGTATCCCGGGGGAGAGCTTCTCTTTCGCCTATTCAACAATGAGGTCTGCATCCGCATTTCAGAAGAAATTCTGGCCGGGCATACCTACCCGGAGGTGAGTTTTGTTTCCGGCGTCCGGACTATTCTCGACATTGGGGCAAACATTGGCGCTGCGGCGGTATGGCTGGGGACCACCTATCCCTCGGCCACTGTGTATGCACTCGAGCCTGGTAGCCGGCAGTTCGGCCTGCTACAGAAAAATGCATCCTCTCTGGCCAACCTACGGCTCTTCCCTTTCGGGCTCTTTTCCTCCGACAGGAACGTGCCGCTTTATTCGGGACGCAATGACAGCGTGGAGTCTTCGGTCTGTCCGACGGGTCGGACTGCCGAGAAAAGCGAGAACATTGCGCTTCGATCTGCCTCGCAGTTTCTTTCCGAGCAAGGGATCGACCAGATCGACATTCTCAAGCTCGATACCGAGGGCTGCGAAGTTCCCATCCTTCGCTCTTTGAAGGACTTCCTTCCCGGCGCAAAGCTGATTTACGTGGAATACCACAGTGAACGCGACCGCCGGCTGATCGACGAAATCCTGGCCGATAGTCATGTTCTTTGGCGAGGAAACACGCCCCTGGTCTATCGCGGCGAATTCTGTTACCTCCGCCGTGATCTGGTGCCGCCACCCAAAGAAACTCATACCTGCGAGATTCTTCTGCCGCTCGACTAGAAGGTTTATTAGAGCGGGATGAGGTAGCTAAATTGCTTCGTGAACTTTGGGCACAAGTGTGTCCCGAGGGCACTGATGAGCAAGCACGACCAGGCGATTGATGCATTCCAGCAGGGACGACTCGAACAGGCAGCCCACCTCTTTGATGAGCTTCTGAAAGAACAGGAGAGCAGCGAGCTCTGGAACGACTGGGCCACGGTGCAGTTGGCAGGTGGAAACGTCCGTCGGGCCGAAACTGGATTAATCCGCGCTCTCGAACTTGATCCTCAAAACTATCCCGCAATGGCAGATCTGGGCATCTTGCTGCTCGGGCAAGGCAATCATTCACGCGCGATCTCTCTAATTCGCGAATCCCTTCGCTTCTTGCCTGCGCAGCAGCAGGAGGTGCTACGGGTTGCACTTCAAGCAACCGAGCACGCCAGCACTCGAATCCTGATGATTCACGATTCTATTCCGCAGGTTACTCCCGGGCATGGGGAACCACATCTCCTGCGAGTGGTGCGTGCCTTACGCGAATTGGGTCATGAAGTCACTCTTATTTCGCGCGCAGAGGGGAATCCGGAACCGCTTGCTCAACAACAGGGAATGAAGGCCTACGCCGCAGATTCCGAACGGTTGCCGGCTCTGGGCCTGCAAATTGAAGATCCCGGCTGGAGACTCGAAAGTATTCTCCGAGAGGGACGATTTGATCTGGCGATTCTGACTCAAAATTTCAGCCGTGGCATCTCTATTCCAGAGCACTATCTGCACGCTATCCGCCGGTATTCTCCGCAGACTCGGATTGCAATCCTCAGTGAGGGACTTCAGGGAGCCAAGGCGGCAGCACGAGCTGAGGCAAGCGGCGAATTTCGGCACTCAGAACTGGCAGAGGACTGGACACAACGCGAGTGGGAAGCTTTCAAACACGCCGACCTTGTGCTTTCATCGCAAGCCGATGACGTGCCACTCCTGCGCGAACAACAAATTCAAGTCGTCCTGGTCCCAGGTATTGAAGCGCCTCCTGCAGAAGTACTGAGAGCGCAATTGTCTCAGGCTTTATTGCTGGCATCGCAGCTCGCCCCCAAGCCGCTTCCCAAAGGACTTTTCTCGATGACGCTGGTGGATGCGATTTATGCGCAGCTTCTCGAGCAAACCAGTGGTGAAGCGCGAGTCTATGCCCGGCTCGATTTCTACATTCAACTGGCGGAACAACTGCTTCGTCACGGCAAATTAAGGACCGCCCGTGAACAGCTGCGGCACATTTTCGGCTGGCTGGGCGACTCGATAAAACTCGCGCCGGCCCTGGCCCAGCCCCTCGGTCTGCTCAAGCGCTGCTACCGTGAGTTGGGAGATCAAGCCATGGCAGAACGCTGCGGTATCGAAGCGCGCCGTTGCTTCGGTCAGGTATCCCATGCGGGATCACGGAGAGCTTCGGGAGTGAAAAGAAAGAAAGATCAGCCGCTGATTTCCCTGATCGTACCCACCTACAACCGGCTGCCGATTCTAAAGAAGTGCCTGGCAGCGCTCGAGGCGCAAACTGCCTCCCAAAAAGATTTCGAAGTCATCGTGATCGACGACGGCTCGTCGGACGGAACCGAGGAGTTCATGCGGGAGCACAAAGCAACGTTCCGCCTGCAATCGTTGCGGCAGAAAAACTCCGGCACCGGGACTGCCCGGCGTCACGGCGTTGAACACGCCACTGGAGAATACCTGCTGTTGATGAACGATGACACGATTTTCGATCCCACTGTGATCGAAGAACATCTGACAGCACAGAAGCTATATTCGGCGCAGAAGTGGGCTGTGCTCGGGAATTTCGTCTATCCAGCAGAGGCCCGCAAACGCGCGCTCACTCATTTCTTCTGCATCAATTCTTTCATGTTCCCGCAAGTTGACATGGAAGAAGGCTGCCCTTACGGATATTCCCACTTCATCACCTGCAACCTCAGCATCCGGCGCGAAGCGGTCTTGCAGGTGGGCTCGTTCGATGGAACCTACATGCTGAGCGAAGACACCGAAATGGGAATCAAGCTTTTTGAGCGAGGCTATAGTGTCGTCTACCACCCCGCCGCGCATGCCTGGCATGATCACGTTCAATACGCCATGCCCAACCTGCTCCGCCGGGCGCGGGTTTACGGTCAGGACTATTTCTATATGTTCCGCAAACACCCGCGAGTGCTGCGGGAATGGGCTATGCCGATAAAGCTCACGGCCGTGGATCCGAGCAACGGCTTCCTGATTCGTGACTACGTCGATAAGCATCGGCCAACCATCAAGTCTGTGGTGGCGGCGTTGGAGCGCTGGGACGACCTGGATTTCGGACCAATTCTCGCCGATCCGGAAAATGAAAGGCATGTGCTCGCGCTATTCCAGCAGTCGGTGCCGGCTGTGCATTGGTTCTATCTCTTCGAGCGCATGTTGGAAGTCATGGCCGTCGAATTCAACATGCCGGAGTTGGTTTCGCCGGAAGCCGTGGCATTGCACGCTACCGCCAGGTAGAAGACCGCAGACAAGAGTGTCCGCGCAAAATTTACGCGGCCTTCGGCCGGCTGACGAGCTGCGGCGAAGGAGCCATCGGCGGACGCACCACTAGAGGAATTACGGCTGATACCAAAGTGATGACACCGATGATGTGCAGCGCGTGCGAGTAGGCGCCGGTGGATTGGCGAATCCAGGCAACGAGCATGGGCCCTAAAACGCCGGCAAATCCCCAGGCGGTCAGCATCAGCCCGTAGATCGATCCCACATTCGCTGAACCAAAATAGTCGGCGGCGAATGCCGGCATGGTTCCGAAGCCTCCGCCGTAACAGAGCAGCACGATGAAAGCCAGCGCGGTGAAGATGGAGAATGCGGTGACCGACGGCATGATCCAGAACATCACTGACTGAATCAGAAACATCGCCAGGAAAACCCAGCGTCTGCCAACAAAATCCGAAAGCCACGCCCAGAGGAAGCGGCCTGCGCCATTTGCAATGGAAATAATGCCCACCATTCCGGCAGCAACAGCTGCCGTCGCTGCGGTGATCTCCTGCGCCATAGGAGCGGCCTGCGAGATGATTGAGATTCCGGCAGTTGTATTCAAAAACAACAATGCCCACAACGCATACCACTGCCAGGTCCCCAGGGCCTCGCGCAGAGTAAAGTCTTTGTTCGAGCGCTGCTTTTTTTGTGCGGCAGAAGGAGTCCACCCGGCCGGGACATAACCCGGCGGCGGATCTTTCATGAAAAGCGCAGGTATCGTCACCGCCACCAGATAGGCGATCCCAAGAACCGCGAACGTCTTGAGAACCCCAACCGAAGCAATCAGCCGGTTGGCGATCGGAGCGGTAATCAGCGCTCCTGCGCCAAACCCGGCTACGGCGATGCCGGTAATCATGCCGCGTCTGTCTGGGAACCATTTCACCAGCGTCGCTACCGGAACGATGTAGCCGAGGCCCAACCCCATTCCTCCGATCAGTCCGTAGGTCAGGTACAGCCACCAGAGCTTGCCCGCCGAGAAGCTGGCAAGAAAAACTCCGCCTCCGTACAGAATGCCGGCAACGATTGCGACTCTGCGTGGCCCCACTTTTCGCATCCACAGTCCGCCAACGAATGCAGCAACTCCCAGAACGAAAATGGCGATGGTGAAGGTGAGCGTCACCTGCGAGATGGTCCAGCCGAATGCCCGGGTCAGGGGGATTCTAAAAACGCTCCAGGCATACACCGCCCCGAGCGCGATCTGCATGATGACGCCAGCAAAGGCAATCACCCAGCGATTGGATACGGCGCCGGAGGGCACGACGGGATTTGATGTCGCCATTTTGAAACTCCTGGGAGGCTTACACTTCTTCGGTGACGCCAACTACGATGCTGGAGCGCATGCTTTGGGTTGACCACATCGGCCGTGCCAGGAGGGGAAATCGGGCGGCGAAGCATCCTTCACTCGGCGGGCGGATATTTCTAAGCGACTCTTCTGGAGGGAATTTATATTGGGAGAGATCCATATGGCTGCGACCAACAAGACTACTCTTATCACTGGTGCGTCCAGCGGCATCGGCTACGAACTGGCCAAGCTGTTTGCTCACGATCATTACAACCTGGTGCTGGTCGCGCGCAGCGGTGCTAAACTGGCGCAACTGAGCGACGAAATGCAGCGCCAGTTCGGTATCACGGCTAGAGCTGTGACTGCGGATCTGGCAGCGCCTTCAGCGCCAGAACAATTGTTCGCGCAGTTAGACAAAGATGGGATCGCGATTGACGTGCTGGTGAACAATGCCGCCTACGGCAAATTTGGACCGTTCTCCGAAATGTCGCTCGAAGAAGTAACCGGCCAAATTGAGCTCAACATTGTCGGCCTCACCACTCTGACTCGACTATTTCTGCCGGGGATGATCGCCCGCAAGTCGGGCCGAATCCTTAACGTTGCTTCGACTGCCGGATTTCAGCCCGGGCCGCTGATGGCTGTTTACTACGCCTCCAAGGCTTACGTGGTTTCATTTTCTGAGGCGATTGCTAACGAACTAAAAGGCAGCGGAGTGACAGTGACGTGTTTGTGCCCTGGGCCTACCGACACCGGCTTTCAAGGCCGGGCGGGAGTGGAAAATTCACGATTATTTCAACAATTTGGAGCCATGGATGCGAAGACGGTCGCCCGTGATGGATATCGTGCGTTGATGAAGGGTAAAACACTAACGATATCCGGATTCAAGAATTTGCTGCTGGCGGAATCGGTGCGCATCGCGCCTCGGAAGCTGGCGACAGCAATTTCGAGGTGGGTGGCGGAGGAGAAAGGGTAAGGTTGACTTTGGTGGCAGGATAACGTGGGAAGGCAAGTTGATCCTTCGGGGGCACGATACGGGGAGGGCAATCTGGGGAAATACCGCCTGGATCGCCGGCGTCGATAGTTCAGATCACCGGGGATTGTCCCAACCACCCACGGCCTGCGTCAGCGCATCGGCTTCTTGCGGCCCCCAGGTACCGGGCTTGTACGGTCTCACCGGCGTGGCGTTGTCGAGCACCGGATCCACGATTCTCCATGCCTCTTCGACATAGTCCTGGCGCGCAAAGCGGACTTGGTTTCCGTGCATGGCGTCGTCGAGCAGTTCCTCGTAGGCCAGCAATTCTGTAGGGTCGGAGCTTGCTTTCGCCAGCAACTCCACCGGCTCGCCGCGCCATTGGTCGCCCGATTCTTTGACCGTCGCTCCCACGGCGAGAGCGAGGTCGGGTGTCACTCGGAACCTGAAATAGTTGTGTGCCGGAATCAGGTCGGTAAAGATTGCGGGGGGCTGGCGAAGCTTGACCAAGGCTTCGGTCACAGTCACCGGTAACGACTTTCCTGCACGGATATAGAACGGCACTCCGCGCCATCGCCACGAATCGATGCACAGCTTCAGCGCAACATAGGTCTCAACATCGGACTCAGGCTTTACGCCGGGCTCGTTTCGGTATCCCTCGAACTGTCCGCGAACCACGTCCTCCGGGCCCAGGGGACGAATGCTTCTCAGCACCTTCACCTTCTCGTCCCGCAAGCGTTCGGTCTCGTCATTGGGCGGCGGCTCCATCGCAATGTTGGTGAGTAGCTGGATCAGGTGGTTCTGGACCACGTCACGCATGGCACCGGCCTGGTCGTAGAAAGCACCACGGCCGCTGATGCCGAAGGCTTCCGCCATCGTGATCTGAACGCTTTCAACGTATTGCGGTTCCAGATCGGCTCCAGAAAAGAATTCGCGAAGCGAAAAAAGACCACGTTCTGTACCGCGTTTTTTCCCAGATAGTGGTCAATACGGAAGATAGCGGGCTCGTTGAAAACACTGTGCAGGGTCATGCTTAACTTCTTGGCGGAAGCCAGGTCCCGTCCAAATGGCTTTTCGACCACGACCCGCGCGCCGCGGGTACAGTCAGCAGCCTTGAGTTGCTTTACCACCTCTCCAAACAGGCTGGGAGGAATCGCCAGGTAGTGAATGGGATGTTGGGCATCGCCTAATTCTTTGCGGAGTTGCTGAAACGTAACCGGATCGACGTAGTCGCCGTCGATGTAGCGCAGCACCTCCATTAGCTTGGCGAAGCCATCGGGATCGAGGCCGCCGTATTCTTCAACGCTGGCTTTGGCCCGCTGCTTCAGCTGGTCAAGGTTCCATCCCGACTTGGCCACCCCGATGACCGGCTTCTTCAGTTCGCCGCGTTTAGCCAGGCGCTGCAGGGCTGGGAAAATTTTCTTGTAGGCGAGGTCGCCGGTGGCTCCGAAAAAGACCAAGGCGTCGGATATCGGTTGCGTCATTGCTGAGAACTCCAGGATTGCTGTGGAACGCATTCTTACGGCCGATTCACGGCCCTTTGATTCTCAATTCGCCTTGCGAGCTACTCCCACTCAATCGTCCCTGGCGGTTTTGAGGTCACATCGTAGACCACGCGGTTTACGCCCTTCACTTCATTCACGATACGGCTGGACATTTTCTTCAGAACTTCATGCGGCAGCGGAACCCAATCGGCAGTCATGCCATCTTCGGAGTGCACGGCACGGATCGCGCAAGTATAGGCGTAGGTTCGCTGGTCGCCCATCACTCCGACCGACATGACCGGAAGGAGCACGGCGAATGATTGCCAAATCTTGGTATAGAGCCCGGCGCTTTTGATTTCGTTGACCACGATGTCATCGCATTCGCGGAGAATCGCCAAACGTTCAGCGGTCACTTCTCCCACTACCCGCACCGCCAGTCCCGGCCCCGGAAACGGCTGCCGTTGCAGGACATCTTCGGGCATTCCGAGGTCGCGCCCAATCTTGCGAACTTCATCTTTGAATAATTCTTTCAGCGGTTCGATCAGCTTGAGTTTCATCTTCTCCGGTAATCCGCCAACGTTGTGGTGCGACTTGATGATCTGCGACGGGCCCCGCACCGAACGCGATTCGATTACATCTGGGTAGAGCGTGCCCTGCACCAGCCACTCGACGTCGCCTTCCTCTTTCTCGATGCGGTGTGCCTCTTCATCGAAGACCTCGATAAATTCGTTGCCGATAATTTTTCGCTTCTTCTCAGGATCGGTAACGCCGGCAAGTTTATTTAGAAACCGGTCGGTGGCGTCGACCGCCACCAGGTGTAGTCCCAGGTTGTCGCGCAAGCCTTTCTGAACCTTTTCGAATTCGTTCTTGCGCAGAACCCCGTTGTTGACGAAAACGCAGGTCAGGCGGGTTTTGCCTCCGTCGCGCATGGCCCGATCGACGAGTACCGCGGCCACTGCGGAATCCACACCACCGGAAAGAGCGCAGATAGCGCGTCCAGAGCCAACAATCTTGCGCACACTTTCGATGGTCACATCGATAAAACGCTGCGGGGTCCAAGTAGGTTTGGCACCACAAATCTTTAGGACGAAATTGCGCAGAATCTCGGTTCCAAGCTTGGTGTGGTGAACTTCGGGATGAAACTGCACTGCCCACATCTTACGGGTCGCGTTTTCGATACCAGCCACAGCGCTGGGAGACTTCGAGATCAGTTTGAAGCCTTCGGGCAGTTCGAGTGCCTCGTCGCCGTGCGACATCCAGACTTCCAGTTGGCGTGGCAAGTCGGTAAATAATTCGGAGTCGCATAACACATCCACCTGGGCGTGGCCGTATTCGCGGCGGTCCGCGGCGCGAACCTTACCACCCAACCCGTGGACCATAAACTGCAATCCGTAGCAGATACCCAGGACGGGCAACCCCAGGTCAAAAAGGCGCTTATCGGCTGCGGGTGCGTCGGCGTCGTAGACCGAACTCGGGCCCCCGGAGAGCACAATGCCGACCGGGGAGTAACTGCGAATCTCCTCCAGGCTGGAAGTACAGGGGATAACGACCGAAAAGACACCTTGTTCACGGATGCGACGCGCGATCAGCTGCGAGTATTGCGCGCCAAAGTCGAGGACGACGATGGATTGGGTTTCCACGGATGAGTCTCTCAAATTGACAGAATAGTGTAAAGCCAGGGCTAGGCCGGGGGCTGGCTTTCTGTTTGGCTTCGACGCTGGTCCAAGAGGCATTCACGCCGGTAAAACAATCGTTCCAGCTCAACGTTTCTCAGGACCAAAAAAATCTGTGTTCGTGTTCGCATGGAGACACACGGAACATCGATTGCGTGCTAGACGGGGGGTGTTTATATGGAAGAGCGATTCCTACCCGACGAGCCCGAAGGGTTGGCGCGAGTATGCGCCAAAATGCAGCAAGAGAGCGATCCGGAATAGTTAGCCGTGATGGTTGGCCAGATCAATTCCCTGCTAACACCAGCACGAGAAGAAACACTCATCAAGGGCTGATTAGTCCGGCCCAAAAACCGGGGCAAGCCGTTGAGCTATAACGCCAAATTTCGACTCTCCAGTCTTGACTTCTGCCCGCCTATGTTGTGAAGCCGACAAAGTAAGCGTATGATGTAGATGACATCGAGAATAGCCTTCGCTCTTCTTAATGCCGTAACGGCAGGAGGGCCTCGATGACATCTACCCAAGTAACGTTCCCACCGACGAACCAAATCCTGGCAACCCTTTCCGCCCAGCAGTTGCATCAGTTCGATGGAAATCTCCAAAGCCTGCCACTCAACGCCGGACTGCTTCTGTATGAAGCCGACCAGGTACCGAAGTATGCCTATTTTCTAGATTCCGGCATGGCATCTGAAGTAGCGGTGACCAACTCTGGAGCCAGCCTCGAGGTGGCGGTCACCGGTAAGGAAGGTGTAGTCGGAGTTCCGGGATTGCTGCAGTACAACGCGTCGGCTACCCGCTGCATGATGCAGTTGTCGGGGCATGGCCGGCGCATCCGGACCGATCGCTTGCTGGTCGCCATCGAACAGGATGGTTTGCGCAACATCTTCCATCGCTACCTGCAATCCCGCTTTATTCAAATGTCGCAGCTGGCAATCTGCATCCACCTGCATTCGGTCGAGGAGAGGCTGGCACGTTGGCTGGCAACATCCTCCGATTACAGCGAGTCGAACCACTTCGAATTGACCCACGAATTTCTCTCCCAAATGCTGGGAGCGCGGCGCTCTACGGTGACTCTGGCCGCCGGGGTTTTGCATGGCGCGGGACTCATCGACTACCGTAGGGGAAAGATCAACATCGTGAATCGCTCCGGCCTCGAAGATGCTGCCTGCGAGTGCTATCTAATCCTGCGCCGAGAGCGCTCGAAGTTCCTGCAGCCGCAATAGATAGCTCTGTTGTCTCGCCAACAGAGTTGGGCTACAGACATACAAGCGATCACAACTTAGGCTAGATTCTTGGAAGGGCTTTTTTCCGCCCACTCCCGATGACATCAAGCAAGGCACCCGAAAATCCATCGGTGGGCAATCCCCTGAGCAATACCCTGCTTCGCCGCCTGCCACGGGAAGTCCTGGCCACCCTGCTTCCCGACATGCGTTCGGTTCCGCTGATCTTAGGGCAAACGCTCTTCGACGTGGGGGATAAAGTGGATTATCTATATTTCCCCGAGCGCGGCTGCATGTTGTCACTGTTGTCGGGAGCCGAAGATGGCAGCACGGTAGAAATAGGCGTTACTGGTCCGGAAGGATTTGCCGGAATTTCAGCGATCCTGGGGAGCAAAGCATCGTCGCACCGGGTGCTGGTGCAACTAAGCGGCAACGCCACCCGGATTAAAACCAGCATCGCACGACGCATGTTCGGGGAAAATGAAGAATTCCGCAGCCCGCTTTTGCGATATGTGCATACCATCATGGCGCAGGTTTCACTGACGGCCCTGTGTAACCGCATGCACACTGTGGAAGAACGGCTAGCCCGCTGGGTGCTGGTGACATCTGACAGGGTGGACGACCATGGAGAATTGCCCCTTACCCACGAATTCCTTGCCCGGATGCTTGGCGTCAACCGATCCACCCTCAGCTTGACCGCGTCTATGTTTCAACAGGCCCGCTACATCTCCTATAGGCGCGGGAAACTAAAAGTCGTAGATCGAGAGGGCCTCGAAGGCGTGGCTTGCAGTTGCTACGCTACCGCCAAGGAATATCTAGACGACCTCGAAAATTGACCCAAAAATTGGCATATTGTGTTAGCTACCCAACATAAAAAAAGTAGTCCTACCTTATAGTGCTCGATTAAAGGAGGGCACCGATGGAAGACGAAGCCATGCCCGCCAAGACAGTCGAGCAACTCTGCGAGGAAGCGTCGCGCGAGACCAACACCTATAAGTTGCTGGCTTTGACTGAAGAGATTAATCGCCGCCTGCAAGAGCGCGAGAAGCCCACGCAGTCCTCGGCAGCCTAAGCCGGAGCTCCGTCCAGCGGTAAATCACTCAAAATTAATTCGCTGGGATCTACTCGCGCTCCGGAGTCGGGAGCGGGAGGAACCGGCAAATTTTCAGTCTCTGGAACTTCCGGACTTTCGGCGATAAACAGATAGGCCGCCAGCCGACCCATGTAAAGAAAATCCACAATCGCAAAATAAATTAGTGTAGTTACGATGACCCCGCCCAGCACAATTCCACCCGGCAGAAGCCCGGTGAAGGCGAGCGGAAATGCCACCATCGAACTTGCAACCACATAGGCAACGCCGTGGGCGAGACCAAACCAAGTACTCGCGGCCACAATCGCGCCCGGACGCTGGCGCAGAAGATCGACCGCCGCCACGATGGCGCCAAGTGTAGTGGCCCCCTCGTCTATGGCGAACACTGCCGCCAGCGATAGCAACCAGTTCAACATCGCGCAGAAAAGCCAGACGAAGAGGCCGAGCGCAAGAAAGATCAACATCGCGCTGCCAGGAGAGGGATCGTTCTTGGAAGAGACGGCGCCCGCCAACAGCAATCCGCCGAACGAAGCGACAACAGACGCCAAAGCGACCGCCGCGCGAAAGCCATTCAACCCGATCAGCGGGCCGATGGGCAGGGGTAGGTTTCTGTCCGGAAAAAAGTAAATCACCAGACTCTTCAAAGTGACGGCGCGCCCCACCGCTGCGACCACGATCCAGGCAAACCCGAGCGTCATTGCCATCACAATCATCGCTGCCGCGAAGCGGGACGCACTGCCAGCAAGGATGTGCGCGATTGCCCGCGAGACGATCAGCGGGTGCCGTGTCCGCAGCATCAGCATGTCGGCCGCGCTCACCGGCAAAGAGTTCAGATATTGCAGAGTGGCAAAAGCGAAAGAAGCCAGGAACGCGGCACCCAGGGCCCAACGCCAGGCAATCTCGGCCAAACCGAGGGACGGCAGCCGGAAGAGAACGCGGAAACCTTCCAAGGTTGGCGAGGGGCGCGGCATTTGACTACTAGAATACTCCACTCCTTTCGACTTCCCGTTTTTAGAGGTTATCGAACTACGATATTCACCAGCTTGCCGGGGATCACAATCTTCTTCACGATCTGCTTGCCGGCAATCGCAGCAGCAACTTTTTCGTCCGCCAAAGCGCGAGAGAGAGTCTCTTCTTCAGTCGCATCCGCGGGCACCACGATCCGGCTGCGCAATTTGCCGTTGACCTGCACCGGAATCTCAATTTCATCTTCTTTAGCGAGCGCGGCGTCGTACTTTGGCCACGGCGCCTTCAGCAGGTTGCCGGTTTCGCCCAGCATCTCCCAAAGTTCGTGGGTGAGGTAGGGCGCGAATGGAGCCAGCAACAAAACCAGGTTGCGCTGCACTTCCGCCAACAGCTCAGGGGGGATCGAGGTCTGGCCACCTTTTTCCTCGACGCTGTAGAGTTCGTTCACCAACTCCATGATAGCTGCGATGCAGGTGTTGAAGTGCCAGCGGCCCTGGAAATCGTCGGTGACGCGCTTGATGGTCTGGTGCATTTTTCGCTGGATGGTCCGCGCATGTGGCGAAGGCGCCCCGGTTGCCGCGCGGAGCCTGGCATTTCTGAGTAGGTAGCGGTAAACGCGGCCCAGGAAGCGCTGGATGCCCTCGATGCCCATGTCCTGCCAGTCGAGGTCACGGTCGGGAGGGGCGGCGAACAACGTGTACATACGCGCCGCGTCGGCTCCGTACTGCATCACCATTTCATCTGGCGACACAACGTTTCCCAGACTTTTTGACATTTTGGCGCCGCCCTTGATCACCATCCCCTGGGTGAAGAGGCGTTCGACAGGCTCATGGTTGGCTACTAGTCCCATGTCGCGCATGAACTTGGTCCAGAAGCGCGAATAGATCAGGTGAAGAATGGCATGCTCGACGCCGCCGATGTATTGGTCAATGGGAAACCAGTAGGCGGCCGTCTTAGAATCAAATGGCGCTTTGTGGTTGTGTGCGTCGGTGTAGCGATAAAAATACCAGGACGAGTCGACGAAGGTGTCCATGGTATCGGTCTCGCGGCGCGCGGGACCACCGCACTTCGGGCAAGTCGCGTGAACAAAGCCGGGAACACGGCTTAGCGGCGAACCGCCGGTTAAAGTGATGTCAACGTTATCGGGCAAAAGGACAGGCAGATCTTTTTCCGCGACTGGCACGATGCCGTCCTTTTCGCAGTAAAGCATGGGAATCGGCGTTCCCCAGTAGCGTTGTCGCGAAATTCCCCAATCTTTAAGGCGATAAGTGACGGTGGCCTTGCCGAAGCCATTCTTTTCGGCTTGGACAGCCATTTGTTTCTTGGCTTCGTCGCAGGAGAGTCCGGAGAAGGGGCCGGAATGGATCAGGGCTCCATCTTCGGTGGTGAAGGGGAGTTCCACGGACGAGGGCGTCCGCGCCACACGGTCGCCCTCGTAGGACACAATTACCTGCCGGATTTCTATCCCATATTTCCTGGCAAACTCATAGTCGCGGTCGTCATGCGCGGGTACGCTCATGATGGCACCGGTGCCGTAGTCCATGAGGATATAGTTCGCGACCCATATGGGAACTTTCTCGCCATTGTAGGGATGGACGGCGAAGTGCCCGGTGTTGACCCCGTGCTTCTCGATCTCTCCGATATCGCCCCCTTCTTTGGCTTTGCGTTGCTCGGCGACCATGTGCGAGACCTGGTCGCGCAGCTTCGGATTGGCGGCAGTGAAGCTCGCTACCAGCGGATGCTCCGGAGCAAGTTGGATTGAGGTGGCGCCGTAAATCGTATCGACGCGAGTGGTGAACACCGTGATGGTGGATCCCGGCGGCCCGTCGAGTTTGAAGTCAACCAGCGTGCCCTCGCTGCGCCCGATCCAGTTACGCTGCATGGTGCGCACTTTTTCCGGCCAGCTCTCAAGCTTGTCGAGATCGCGCAACAACTCATCGGAATAGCTGGTGGTGCGCAGGAACCATTGCTCGAGGTCGCGCATTTCCACCCGCGTGTCTTCGTGACGCCAACAGAATCCGCCCGCCACCTGCTCGTTTGCCAATACCGTCGCGCACTTCGGACACCAGTTGACCTTGCTCTTCTTGCGATAGGCCAAGCCCTTTTCAAACAGCTTGATGAAAAACCACTGGTTCCACTTGTAATAGTCGGGCAAACAGGTGGTGACTTCGCGCGACCAGTCGTAGGCGAAGCCGAGGCGCTTCATCTGCGCTTTCATGTTGCCGATGTTGCGCAGCGTCCATTCACGTGGCGGCGTGTTGTTGGAGATGGCCGCATTCTCGGCCGGAAGTCCGAAGGAATCCCAGCCCATGGGATGCAGAACGTTGTAACCGTTCATCCACATGTAGCGCGCAAGTGCATCGCCGATGGCATAGTTGCGCACGTGTCCCATGTGCAGCGCACCCGAGGGATAGGGCAACATTTCCAGCACGTAGTATTTTTTCTTGTTTGAGCCAGGCTCGGCAGCGTAAAGAGACGGATTTGTCTGCCAAATCTCCGCCCATTTGGCTTCGACCCGGTGAGCGTCGTAACGGTCATCGACACGTTCGGCGATGGTTTTCGGTTCCTCAGACATAAAGGTGATGTCGTTTGATTTTACAACGTCGTGGGTGGCGAGACCGTGGGTAACAGACGCGCTGACGCGAGCCGCGAAGTGGCTTGGGGAAGACAGTCCCGTGTCTACGCGTGCATCTTTGTCATCCGACTCTGTTGGTCAACGTTCCAATCGGAGGGATGGCGATGCGGATTTCGTCTCCCGGTTGCAGGGTAAAGGAGTCGGGCGGAACAATGCCTGTACCAGTGAGCAGGAAACATCCGTACGGAAAGCTGCTGTTGCTGTAGAGGTATGTGGCGAGTTCCTTCGGATCGCGTTTCAATTCCTTCAAGGTTGTTGACCCGAAAAATTCCCGCTTCGCTGCGCGCACAATTTCAATTTCGATAGCCGTACTGTCGGCGAGAGGCTCGCTCGCGAGTAGCAGACAGGGACCCAGAGCACAACTGCGGTCGTACACTTTCGCCTGCGGCAGGTAGAGAGGATTTTCGCCCTCGATATCGCGCGAACTCATGTCATTGCCGATTGTGTATCCCGCGATCTTACCGCCAGGAGAGATAAACAAAGTCAGTTCAGGCTCGGGAACCGACCATGACGCATCGTCACGGATCGCAACTTTACCATTGGGTCCAACGACCTTATGCGGCATTGCCTTGAAGAAAAGCTCGGGGCGTTCCGCCGCATATACGCGATCGTAAAAACTGCCTCCGCCTGCGCTTTTCGACTCCTGCATGCGGGCGTCGCGGCTTCGGTAATAGGTGACGCCCGCGGCCCAGACTTCCTGGCTTCCGATGGGAGGGAGAATATCTTCGGGTGCCGGAGCTGCGGCTGGCTTCGCACTACGCACGAGGGTCTCGATGTCGTCTGACAAGTCTTCGCGAGCGATTAATTCGTCCCAGGACGGGCTTGCCACGGAATAGAAAACGTCGTTTTCGGAGGCATAAAATCCGCGGGTGGTTCTATGGAGTTTCATTTGGTTGGATAGAAAGATCGCAGATTTAGCGCGCGGTCGCAACCAAGATGAACCTAGCCTCTGCCTTGGGGCGGGACACCTCCCACACGTCTTATGCCGATTTCTTGACCAATGATTTCAGGGCTTCTACATTTCTGCGATCGTCGCCCGGTTCGTCAATCGGAGTTTCGGCGATGAAGGCGGCATGTTTAAGGCGAGGATCATTGAGCAACCGGCGGAAAGGTTCAAGGCCAATAGTTCCCTTTCCGACATGCTGATGGCGGTCGAGTTTCGACCCGCGTGGGGCCTTGGCATCGTTGCAATGCCAGACCAGGACGTTTTTCAGACCGATGGCGCGATGTAGATCTTTCAGCGTCTTGGCCAGCCCTTCTTCACTAACGATGTCGTAACCAGCGACATGGGTATGGCAGGTGTCGATGCAGGCGCCCACCGGGATAACACCCTTCAAGTGGTCGATGACCTCCGCTACCTGCTCGAAGCTGCCTCCCAGCGAGTACTCAGCTCCGGCGCTGTTTTCGATTAACACGGTGAGATTGTGTTTAGGTAGATCGAGCTGGTGGGCGGCCGCGGCGATGGCGGCAGCGGTCTGCAGCAAAGCCTGCTTGCGGTCCGCGCCGCGAAATGACCCGGGATGCAAGACTAGATAGTCGGCGCATAGGGCCAGTCCCCGTTCCAACTCTCCCCGGAAAGCCTCAATCGACTTCTTCAGAAAAGATTCAGTCATGCTGGCCATGTTCACCAGGTAATTGGTGTGAATCACCAGCGGTTTCAGATCATATTTCTCGCGTAGGCGGCTCATTTCGTCGCACTGCGACGCCTGAATCTCGTACGGCGCCCACTGCCGTGGACTGGAAGAAAAAATCTGCAGAGTGTTACAGCCCAAACGGTAGGCACGTTCGGCGGCGTTTTCTACACCTCCGGCACCGGAAGTGTGAATGCCAATGCGGCGCGAAGTGAGGACGGGCCGCTCTTTTGGAGGAGGCTGTTTGAGGATGTCCTGCTCCCTGGCCATAGAGCGTGACTTGGGCTTGAACGCGAACCGGGGCATCCAATGAGTATAAGCAAAGGCCTCCCAACTACGGACTTGCACGAGTTATCGCGAATTATCTTTCTCATTCAATGATCGGTGAGATCTGCTAAATCCGTGGCCGACTACATCGCCGCCGTTTACCGCCATCCAAGGCTCAAGGTACACTGATGGTTTCCGAGGTGAGCCATGTTAGTCGTCATGAAGGCGCACGCCACTGAAGAACAGGTGCGCGCAGTTTGCCAGAAAATTGAGTCACTGGGGTATCGTGCGCATGCCATGCCCGGCGCGGAACGCACGGCTATTGGCATCACGGGCAACAAAGGCGTCGTCGAGCCTGGCACTCTTGATGAGTTGCCAGGCGTTCAGAGAACTCATTCGCGTAACCAAGCCCTACAAACTGGTAAGCCGCGACATTCGCGCGGAGAACAGCGTAATCCGTTTTCCCGGCACCAACGCCACCATTGGCGGTAAGGGTCTTGCGATCATGGCTGGACCGTGCTCCATCGAGAGTCACGAACAGGCATTTGCGGTCGCCGAACGGGTAAGCCAGGCGGGTGCGCAATTTTTTCGGGGAGGCGCCTACAAACCGCGTACATCCCCTTATTCGTTTCAAGGTCTGGGTGAAGAAGGACTTCGCATCATGGCAGAGGTGCGCGACCGCTTTGGTTTGAAAGTGATTACCGAAGCGATCGATAACGAATCCATGGACCTGGTAGAGAAGTATGCCGACATTATTCAGATCGGCGCGCGCAATATGCAGAACTACTCCCTACTGAAGCGGGCGGGACGGGCCAAGATTCCGGTGATGGTGAAGCGAGGCATGTCGGCAACGCTGGAAGAATTTCTGATGGCCGCTGAATACGTTATGAGCGAGGGCAACTACAACGTGCTGTTGTGTGAACGCGGGATTCGCACCTTCGCTGATCACACTCGCAATACGCTCGATCTAAGCGTCATTCCGGCAGTCCAGCGACTTAGCCACTTGCCGATCATTGTGGATCCCAGCCAAGGCACTGGAAAGCGCAACAAAGTTACGCCGCTATCGCGAGGCGCCATCGCAGTGGGCGCCGATGGGCTCATCATTGAAGTGCACCACCAGCCCGACAAGGCGCTGTCCGATGGCGCGCAGTCCATCTTCCCCGATCAGTTCGATGAGTTGATGACCAGGTCGGGGAAGATGGACTGCGCGCCATCGGACAGCGCCTTGTTGGCTGGTGGTTTTGGCTGGGATCCACAATGATCGGCAAGTGGCTAAGTCGCTGGACTGCCGGAATGACGCTTAGATCGAGCGTATTGCGAGTGTGATCAGCGAAGGTGCGAATCCCGCGTTCACACAACAGCACGTTGTAGTTGCCCTCGCTCATAACGTATTCAGCGGCCATCAGAAATTCTTCCAGCGTTGCCGACATGCCTCGCTTCACCATCGCCGGAATCTTGGCCCGTCCCGCCCGCTTCAGTAGGGAGTAGTTCTGCATATTGCGCGCGCCGATCTGAATAATGTCGGCATACTTCTCTACCAGGTCCATGGATTCGTTATCGATCGCTTCGGTAATCACTTTCAAACCAAAGCGGTCGCGCACCTCTGCCATGATGCGAAGTCCTTCTTCACCCAGACCTTGAAACGAATAAGGGGATGTACGCGGTTTGTAGCGCCTCCCCGAAAAAATTGCGCACCCGCCTGGCTTACCCGTTCAGCGACCGCAAATGCCTGTTCGTGACTCTCGATGGAGCACGGTCCAGCCATCATCGCAAGACCCTTACCGCCAATGGTGGCGGCGGTCCGGGAAAACGATACGCTGTTCTCCGCGCGAATGTCGCGGCTTACCAGTTTGTAGGGCTTGGTTACGCGAATGAGTTCTTCAACGCCTGGCAACTCATCAAGAGTGCCAGGCTCGACGACGCCTTTGTTGCCCGTGATGCCAATAGCCGTGCGTTCCGCGCCGGGCATGGCATGCGCACGATACGCCAGTGACTCAATTTTCTGGCAAACTGCGCGCACCTGTTCTTCAGTGGCGTGCGCCTTCATGACGACTAACATGGCTCACCTCGGAAACCATCAGTGTACCTTGAGCCTTGGATGGCGGTAAACGGCGGCGATGTAGTCCGCCACGGATTCAGCAGGTCTCACCGATCATTGAATGAGAAAGATAATTCGCGATAACTCATGCAAGTCCGTAGTTGGGAGGCCTTTGCTTATACTCATTGGATGCCCCGGTTCGCGTTCAAGCCCAAGTCACGCTCTATGGCCAGGGAGCAGGACATCCTCAAACAGCCTCCTCCAAAAGAGCGGCCCGTCCTCACTTCGCGCCGCATTGGCATTCACACTTCCGTGCCGGAGGTGTAGAAAACGCCGCGAACGTGCCTACCGTTTGGGCTGTAACACTCTGCAGATTTTTTCTTCCAGTCCACGGCAGTGGGCGCCGTACGAGATTCAGGCGTCGCAGTGCGACGAAATGAGCCGCCTACGCGAGAAATATGATCTGAAACCGCTGGTGATTCACACCAATTACCTGGTGAACATGGCCAGCATGACTGAATCTTTTCTGAAGAAGTCGATTGAGGCTTTCCGGGGAGAGTTGGAACGGGGAGTGGCCCTATGCGCCGACTATCTAGTCTTGCATCCCGGGTCATTTCGCGGCGCGGACCGCAAGCAGGCTTTGCTGCGACCGCTGCCGCCATCGCCGCGGCCGCCCACCAGCTCGATCTACCTAAACATAATCTCACCGTGTTAATCGAAAACAGCGCCGGAGCTGAGTACTCGCTGGGAGGCAGCTTCGAGCAGGTAGCGGAGGTCATCGACCACTTGAAGGGTGTTATCCCGGTGGGCGCCTGCATCGACACCTGCCATACCCATGTCGCTGGTTACGACATCGTTAGTGAAGAAGGGCTGGCCAAGACGCTGAAAGATCTACATCGCGCCATCGGTCTGAAAAACGTCCTGGTCTGGCATTGCAACGATGCCAAGGCCCCACGCGGGTCGAAACTCGACCGCCATCAGCATGTCGGAAAGGGAACTATTGGCCTTGAACCTTTCCGCCGGTTGCTCAATGATCCTCGCCTTAAACATGCCGCCTTCATCGCCGAAACTCCGATTGACGAACCGGGCGACGATCGCAGAAATGTAGAAGCCCTGAAATCATTGGTCAAGAAATCGTCATAAGACGTGTGGGCGGTGTCCCGCCCCAAGGCAGAGGCTAGGTTCATCTTGGTTGCGACCGCGCGCTAAATCTGCGATCTTCTATCCAACCAAATGAAACTCCATAGAACCACCCGCGGATTTTATGCCTCCGAAAACGACGTTTTCTATTCCGTGGCAAGCCCGTCCTGGGACGAATTAATCGCTCGCGAAGACTTGTCAGACGACATCGAGACCCTCGTGCGTAGTGCGAAGCCAGCCGCAGCTCCGGCCCCCGAAGATATTCTCCCTCCCATCGGAAGCCAGGAAGTCTGGGCCGCGGGCGTCACCTATTACCGAAGCCGCGACGCCCGCATGCAGGAGTCGAAAAGCGCAGGCGGAGGCAGTTTTTACGATCGCGTATATGCGGCGGAACGCCCCGAGCTTTTCTTCAAGGCAATGCCGCATAAGGTCGTTGGACCCAATGGTAAAGTTGCGATCCGTGACGATGCGTCATGGTCGGTTCCCGAGCCTGAACTGACTTTGTTTATCTCTCCTGGCGGTAAGATCGCGGGATACACAATCGGCAATGACATGAGTTCGCGCGATATCGAGGGCGAAAATCCTCTCTACCTGCCGCAGGCGAAAGTGTACGACCGCAGTTGTGCTCTGGGTCCCTGTCTGCTACTCGCGAGCGAGCCTCTCGCCGACAGTACGGCGATCGAAATTGAAATTGTGCGGGCAGCGAAGCGGGAATTTTTCGGGTCAACAACCTTAAAGGAATTGAAACGCGATCCGAAGGAACTCGCCACATACCTCTACAGCAATAGCAGCTTTCCGTACGGATGTTTCCTGCTCACTGGTACAGGCATTGTTCCGCCCGACTCCTTTACCCTGCAACCGGGAGACGAAATCCGCATCGCCATCCCTCCGATTGGAACTTTGACCAACAGAGTCGGATGACAAAGATGCACGCGTAGACAAGGGACTTTTCCCCCAAGCCACTTCGCGGCTCGCGTCAGCGCGTCTGTTACCCACGGTCTCGCCACCCACAACGTTGTAAAATCAAACGACATCACCTTTATGTCTGAGGAACCGAAAACCATCGCCGAACGTGTCGATGACCGTTACGACGCTCACCGGGTCGAAGCCAAATGGGCGGAGATTTGGCAGACAAATCCGTCTCTTTACGCTGCCGAGCCTGGCTCAAACAAGAAAAAATACTACGTGCTGGAAATGTTGCCCTATCCCTCGGGTGCGCTGCACATGGGACACGTGCGCAACTATGCCATCGGCGATGCACTTGCGCGCTACATGTGGATGAACGGTTACAACGTTCTGCATCCCATGGGCTGGGATTCCTTCGGACTTCCGGCCGAGAATGCGGCCATCTCCAACAACACGCCGCCACGTGAATGGACGCTGCGCAACATCGGCAACATGAAAGCGCAGATGAAGCGCCTCGGCTTCGCCTACGACTGGTCGCGCGAAGTCACCACCTGTTTGCCCGACTATTACAAGTGGAACCAGTGGTTTTTCATCAAGCTGTTTGAAAAGGGCTTGGCCTATCGCAAGAAGAGCAAGGTCAACTGGTGTCCGAAGTGCGCGACGGTATTGGCAAACGAGCAGGTGGCGGGCGGATTCTGTTGGCGTCACGAAGACACGCGGGTGGAAATGCGCGACCTCGAGCAATGGTTCCTGCGCACCACCAGCTATTCCGATGAGTTGTTGCGCGATCTCGACAAGCTTGAGAGCTGGCCGGAAAAAGTGCGCACCATGCAGCGTAACTGGATCGGGCGCAGCCAGGGCACGCTGGTTGACTTCAAACTCGACGGGCCGCCGGGATCTGCCATCACGGTGTTACCACTCGCGTCGATACGATTTACGGCGCCACCTCAATCCAACTTGCTCCGGAGCATCCGCTGGTAGTGAGCTTCACTGCCGCCAATCCGAAGCTGCGCGACCAGGTCTCGCACATGGTCGCCAAGCAACGCAAAGCCAAAGAAGTGGGCGATATCGGAGAGATCGAAAAGCACGGGGTCAACACCGGGCACTTCGCCCTCAATCCCTACAATGGCGAGAAAGTTCCCATATGGGTGGCGAACTATATCCTCATGGACTACGGCACGGGTGCCATCATGAGCGTACCCGCGCATGACGACCGCGACTATGAGTTTTACCAGAAATGGGATAGAAATCCGGCAGGTAATTGTGTCCTACGAGGGCGACCGTGTGGCGCGGACGCCCTCGTCCGTGGAACTCCCCTTCACCACCGAAGATGGAGCCCTGATCGATTCGGGCCCCTTTTCCGGACTCTCCTGCGACGAAGCCAAGAAACAAATGGCTGTCCAAGCCGAAAAGAATGGCTTCGGCAAGGCCACCGTCACCTATCGCCTGAAAGATTGGGGAATTTCGCGACAACGCTACTGGGGAACGCCGATTCCCATGCTCTACTGCGAAAAGGACGGCATCGTGCCAGTCGCGGAAAAAGATCTGCCTGTCCTTTTGCCCGATAACGTTGACATCACTTTAACCGGCGGTTCGCCGCTAAGCCGTGTTCCCGGCTTTGTTCACGCGACTTGCCCGAAGTGCGGTGGTCCCGCGCGCCGCGAGACCGATACCATGGACACCTTCGTCGACTCGTCCTGGTATTTTTATCGCTACACCGACGCACACAACCACAAAGCGCCATTTGATTCCAAGACGGCCGCCTACTGGTTTCCCATTGACCAATACATCGGCGGCGTTGAGCATGCCATTCTTCACCTGATCTATTCGCGCTTCTGGACCAAGTTCATGCGCGACATGGGATTAGTAGCCAACGACGAGCCTGTCGAACGCCTCTTCACCCAGGGGATGGTGATCAAGGGCGGCGCCAAAATGTCAAAAAGTCTGGGAAACGTTGTGTCGCCAGATGAAATGGTGATGCAGTACGGAGCCGACGCGGCGCGTATGTACACGTTGTTCGCCGCCCCTCCCGACCGTGACCTCGACTGGCAGGACATGGGCATCGAGGGCATCCAGCGCTTCCTGGGCCGCGTTTACCGCTACCTACTCAGAAATGCCAGGCTCTCGCGCGGCAACCGGGGCGCCTTCGCCACATGCGCGGACCATCCAGCGAAAAATGCACCAGACCATCAAGCGCGTCACCGACGATTTCCAGGGCCGCTGGCACTTCAACACCTGCATCGCAGCCATCATGGAGTTGGTGAACAAACTCTACAGCGTCGAGGAAAAAGGTGGCCAGACCTCGATCCCCCCTGAGCTGTTGGCGGAAGTGCAGCGCAACCTGGTTTTGTTGCTGGCTCCATTCGCGCCCTACCTCACCCACGAACTTTGGGAGATGCTGGGCGAAACCGGCAACCTGCTGAAGGCGCCGTGGCCAAAGTACGACGCCGCGCTCGCTAAAGAAGATGAAATTGAGATTCCGGTGCAGGTCAACGGCAAATTGCGCGGCCGGATCGTGGTGCCCACGGATGCGACCGAAGAAGAGACTCTCTCTCGTGCTTTGGCGGACGAAAAAGTTGCTGCTGCGATTGCCGGCAAGCAGATCGTGAAGAAGATTGTGATCCCCGGCAAGCTGGTGAATATCGTAGTTCGATAACCTCTAAAACAGGTAGTCGAAAGGAGTGGAGTATTCTAGTAGTCAAATGCCGCGCCCCTCGCCAACCTTGGAAGGTTTCCGCGTTCTCTTCCGGCTGCCGTCCCTCGGTTTGGCCGAGATTGCCTGGCGTTGGGCCCTGGGTGCCGCGTTCCTGGCTTCTTTCGCTTTTGCCACTCTGCAATATCTGAACTCTTTGCCGGTGAGCGCGGCCGACATGCTGATGCTGCGGACACGGCACCCGCTGATCGTCTCGCGGGCAATCGCGCACATCCTTGCTGGCAGTGCCTCCCGCTTCGCGGCAGCGATGATTGTGATGGCAATGACGCTCGGGTTTGCCTGGATCGTGGTCGCGGCGGTGGGGCGCGCCGTCACTTTGAAGAGTCTGGTGATTTACTTTTTTCCGGACAGAAACCTACCCCTGCCCATCGGTCCGCTGATCGGGTTGAATGGCTTTCGCGCGGCGGTCGCTTTGGCGTCTGTTGTCGCTTCGTTCGGCGGATTGCTGTTAGCGGGCGCCGTCTCCTCCAAGAACGATCCCTCTCCTGGCAGCGCGATGTTGATCTTTCTTGCGCTCGGCCTCTTCGTCTGGCTTTTCTGCGCGATGTTGAACTGGTTGCTATCGCTGGCGGCAGTGTTCGCCATAGACGGGGGCCTAGTACACTGGCGCCATCGTCGCGGCGGTCGATCTTCTGCGCCAGCGTCCGGGCGCGATTGTGGCCGCGAGTACTTGGTTTGGTCTCGCCCACGGCGTTGCCTATGTGGTTGCAAGTTCGATGGTGGCATTTCCGCTCGCCTTCACCGGGCTTCTGCCGGGTGGAATTGTGCTGGGCGGGGTCATCCTAACTACACTAATTTATTTTGCGATTGTGGATTTTCTTTACGTGGGTCGGCTGGCGGCCTATCTGTTTATCGCCGAAAGTCCGGAAGTTCCAGAGACTGAAAATTTGCCGGTTCCTCCCGCTCCCGACTCCGGAGCGCGAGTAGATCCCAGCGAATTAATTTTGAGTGATTTACCGCTGGACGGAGCTCCGGCTTAGGCTGCCGAGGACTGCGTGTGCTTCTCGCGCTCTTGCAGGCGGCGATTAATCTCTTCAGTCAAAGCCAGCAACTTATAGGTGTTGGTCTCGCGCGACGCTTCCTCGCAGAGTTGCTCGACTGTCTTGGCGGGCATGGCTTCGTCTCCCATCGGTGCCCTCCTTAATCGAGCACTATAAGGTAGGACTACATTTTTTTATGTCGGGAAGCTAACACAACATGGCAATTCTTGTGTCAATTTTCGAGGTCGTTTAGATATTCCTTGGCGGCAGCGTAGCAACTGCAAGCCACGCCTTCGAGGCCCTCTCGATCTACGACTTTTAGTTTCCCGCGCCTATAGGAGATGTAGCGGGCCTGCTGAAACATAGACGCGGTCAAGCTGAGGGTGGATCGGTTGACGCCAAGCATCCGGGCAAGGAATTCGTGGGTAAGGGGCAATTCTCCATGGTCGTCCACCCTGTCAGATGTCACCAGCACCCAGCGGGCTAGCCGTTCTTCCACAGTGTGCATGCGGTTACACAGGGCCGTCAGTGAAACCTGCGCCATGATGGTATGCACATATCGCAAAAGCGGGCTGCGGAATTCTTCATTTTCCCCGAACACCCGTCGTGCGATGCTGGTTTTAATCCGGGTGGCATTGCCGCTTAGTTGCACCAGCACCCGGTGCGACGATGCTTTGCTCCCCAGGATCGCTGAAATTCCGGCAAATCCTTCCGGACCAGTAACCCCTATTTCTACCGTGCTGCCATCTTCGGCTCCCGACAACAGTGACAACATGCAGCCGCGCTCGGGGAAATATAGATAATCCACTTTATCCCCCACGTCGAAGAGGGTTAGCCCTAAGCTCAGCGGAACCGAACGCATGTCGGGAAGCAGGGTGGCCAGGACTTCCCGTGGCAGGCGGCGAAGCAGGGTATTGCTCAGGGGATTGCCCACCGATGGATTTTCGGGTGCCTTGCTTGATGTCATCGGGAGTGGGCAGAAAAAAGCCCTTCCAAAGAATCTAGCCTAAGTTGTGATCGCTTGTATGTCTGTAGCCCAACTCTGTTGGCGAGACAACAGAGCTATCTATTGCGGCTGCAGGAACTTCGAGCGCTCTCGGCGCAGGATTAGATAGCACTCGCAGGCAGCATCTTCGAGGCCGGCGCGATTCACGATGTTGATCTTTCCCCTACGGTAGTCGATGAGTCCCGCGCCATGCAAAACCCCGGCGGCCAGAGTCACCGTAGAGCGCCGCGCTCCCAGCATTTGGGAGAGAAATTCGTGGGTCAATTCAAAATGGTTCGACTCGCTGTAATCGGAGGATGTTGCCAGCCAGCGTGCCAGCCTCTCCTCGACCGAATGCAGGTGGATGCAGATTGCCAGCTGCGACATTTGAATAAAGCGGGATTGCAGATAGCGATGGAAGATGTTGCGCAAACCATCCTGTTCGATGGCGACCAGCAAGCGATCGGTCCGGATGCGCCGGCCATGCCCCGACAACTGCATCATGCAGCGGGTAGCCGACGCGTTGTACTGCAGCAATCCCGGAACTCCGACTACACCTTCCTTACCGGTGACCGCCACCTCGAGGCTGGCTCCGGAGTTGGTCACCGCTACTTCAGATGCCATGCCGGAATCTAGAAAATAGGCATACTTCGGTACCTGGTCGGCTTCATACAGAAGCAGTCCGGCGTTGAGCGGCAGGCTTTGCAGATTTCCGTCGAACTGATGCAACTGCTGAGCGGAAAGGGTTGCCAGGATTTGGTTCGTCGGTGGGAACGTTACTTGTGTAGATGTCATCGAGGCCCTCCTGCCGTGGCGGCATTAAGAAGAGCGAAGGCTGTTCTCGATGTCATCTACATCATACGCTTGCTTTGTCGGCTTCACAACATAGGAGAGCAGAAGTGAAGACGGGAGAGTCGAAATTGAGCGTTATAGCTCAATGGCTTGCCCCGGTTTTTGGGCCGGACTAATCAGCCTTTGATGAGTGTCTCTTCTCGTGCTGGTGTTAGCAGGGGATTGATCCGGCCAACCATCACGGCTAACTGTTACGGATCCCTCTCCTGCTGCATTTTGGCGCATACTCGCGCCAACCCTTCGGGCTGGTCGGGTAGGAATCGCTCTTCCATTGAACACCCCCGTCTAACCCGCAATCGATGTTCCGTGTGCCTCCATGCGAACAGGAACGCAGATTTTTTTGGTCCTGAGAAACGTTGAGCTGGAACGCGATTGTTTTACCGGCGTGAATGCCTCTTGGACCAGCGTCGAAGCCAAACAGAAAGCCAGCCCCCGGCCTAGCCCTGGCTTTACACTATTCTGTCAATTTGAGAGACTCATCCGTGGAAACCCAATCCATCGTCGTCCTCGACTTTGGCGCGCAATACTCGCAGCTGATCGCGCGCCGCATCCGTGAACAAGGTGTGTTTTCGGTCGTTATCCCCTGTACTTCCAGCCTGGAGGAGATTCGCAGTTACTCCCCGGTCGGCATTGTGCTCTCCGGGGGCCCGAGTTCGGTCTACGACGCCGACGCACCCGCAGCCGATAAGCGCCTTTTTGACCTGGGGTTGCCCGTCCTGGGTATCTGCTACGGATTGCAGTTTATGGTCCACGGGTTGGGTGGTAAGGTTCGCGCCGCGGACCGCCGCGAATACGGCCACGCCCAGGTGGATGTGTTATGCGACTCCGAATTATTTACCGGCTTGCCACGCCAACTGGAAGTCTGGATGTCGCACGGCGATGAGGCACTCGAACTGCCCGAAGGCTTCAAACTGATCTCGAAGTCTCCCAGCGCTGTGGCTGGTATCGAAAACGCGACCCGCAAGATGTGGGCCGTGCAGTTTCATCCCGAGGTTCACCATACCAAGCTTGGAACCGAGATTCTGCGCAATTTCGTCCTAAAGATTTGTGGTGCCAAACCTACTCGGACCCCGCAGCGTTTTATCGATGTGACCATCGAAAGTGTGCGCAAGATTGTTGGCTCTGGACGCGCTATCTGCGCTCTTTCCGGTGGTGTGGATTCCGCAGTGGCCGCGGTACTCGTGGATCGGGCCATGCGCGACGGAGGCAAAACCCGCCTGACCTGCGTTTTCGTCAACAACGGGGTTCTGCGCAAGAACGAATTCGAAAAGGTTCAGAAAGGCTTGCGCGACAACCTGGGACTACACCTGGTGGCGGTCGACGCCACCGACCGGTTTCTAAATAAACTTGCCGGGGTTACCGATCCTGAGAAGAAGCGAAAAATTATCGGCAACGAGTTTATCGAGGTCTTCGATGAAGAGGCACACCGCATCGAAAAAGAGGAAGGCGACGTCGAGTGGCTGGTGCAGGGCACGCTCTACCCAGATGTAATCGAATCGCGTTCGGTGCGGGGCCCTTCGCAGATCATCAAGTCGCACCACAACGTTGGCGGATTACCGGAGAAGATGAAACTCAAGCTGATCGAACCGCTGAAAGAATTGTTCAAAGATGAAGTTCGCAAGATTGGGCGGGACCTCGGAATGCCCGAAGATGTCCTGCAACGGCAGCCGTTTCCGGGGCCGGGACTGGCGGTGCGGGTAGTGGGAGAAGTGACCGCTGAACGTCTGGCGATTCTCCGCGAATGCGATGACATCGTGGTCAACGAAATCAAGAGCGCCGGGCTCTATACCAAGATTTGGCAATCATTCGCCGTGCTCCTTCCGGTCATGTCGGTCGGAGTGATGGGCGACCAGCGAACCTACGCCTATACTTGCGCGATCCGTGCCGTGCACTCCGAAGATGGCATGACTGCCGATTGGGTTCCGCTGCCGCATGAAGTTCTGAAGAAAATGTCCAGCCGTATCGTGAATGAAGTGAAGGGCGTAAACCGCGTGGTCTACGATGTGACCTCAAAACCGCCAGGGACGATTGAGTGGGAGTAGCTCGCAAGGCGAATTGAGAATCAAAGGGCCGTGAATCGGCCGTAAGAATGCGTTCCACAGCAATCCTGGAGTTCTCAGCAATGACGCAACCGATATCCGACGCCTTGGTCTTTTTCGGAGCCACCGGCGACCTCGCCTACAAGAAAATTTTCCCAGCCCTGCAGCGCCTGGCTAAACGCGGCGAACTGAAGAAGCCGGTCATCGGGGTGGCCAAGTCGGGATGGAACCTGGACCAGCTAAGCAGCGGGCCAAAGCCAGCGTTGAAGAATACGGCGGCCTCGATCCCGATGGCTTCGCCAAGCTAATGGAGGTGCTGCGCTACATCGACGGCGACTACGTCGATCCGGTTACGTTTCAGCAACTCCGCAAAGAATTAGGCGATGCCCAACATCCCATTCACTACCTGGCGATTCCTCCCAGCCTGTTTGGAGAGGTGGTAAAGCAACTCAAGGCTGCTGACTGTACCCGCGGCGCGCGGGTCGTGGTCGAAAAGCCATTTGGACGGGACCTGGCTTCCGCCAAGAAGTTAAGCATGACCCTGCACAGTGTTTTCAACGAGCCCGCTATCTTCCGTATTGACCACTATCTGGGAAAAAACGCGGTACAGAACGTGGTCTTTTTTCGCTTCGCGAATTCTTTTCTGGAGCCGATCTGGAACCGTCAATACGTTGAAAGCGTTCAGATCACGATGGCGGAAGATTTCGGCATCAGCGGCCGTGGTGCTTTCTACGACCAGGCCGGTGCCATGCGCGACGTGGTCCAGAACCACCTGATCCAGCTACTCACCAACATTGCGATGGAGCCGCCGCCCAATGACGAGACCGAACGCTTGCGGGACGAGAAGGTGAAGGTGCTGAGAGCATTCGTCCCCTGGGCCCGGAGGACGTGGTTCGCGGACAGTTCGAGGGATACCGAAACGAGCCCGGCGTAAAGCCTGAGTCCGATGTTGAGACCTATGTTGCGCTGAAGCTGTGCATCGATTCGTGGCGATGGCGCGGAGTGCCGTTCTATATCCGTGCAGGAAAGTCGTTACCGGTGACTGTGACCGAAGCCTGGTCAAGCTTCGCCAGCCCCCCGCAATCTTTGCCGACCTGATTCCGGCGCACAACTATTTCAGGTTCCGAGTCACACCCGACCTCGCTCTCGCCGTGGGAGCGACGGTCAAAGAATCGGGCGACCAATGGCGCGGCGAGCCGGTGGAGTTGCTGGCGAAAGCAAGCTCCGACCCTACGGAATTGCTGGCCTACGAGGAACTGCTCGACGACGCCATGCACGGAAACCAGGTCCGCTTTGCCCGCCAGGACTATGTCGAAGAGGCATAGAGAATCGTGGATCCGGTGCTCGACAACGCCACGCCGGTGAGACCGTACAAGCCCGGTACCTGGGGGCCCAAGAAGCCGATGCGCTGACGCAGGCCGTGGGTGGTTGGGACAATCCCGGGTGATCTGAACTATCGACGCCGGCGATCCAGGCGGTAGTTCCCCAGATTGCCTTCCCCTGTATCGTGCCCCCGAAGGATCAACTTGCCTTCCCACGTTATCTTGCCACCAAAGATCAACCTTACCCTTTCTCCTCCGCCACCCACCTCGAAATTGCCGTCGCCAGCTTCCGAGGCGCGATGCGCACCGATTCCGCTAGCAGCAAATTCTTGAATCCGGATATCGTTAGTGTTTTACCCTTCATCAACGCACGATATCCATCACGGGCGACCGTCTTCGCATCCATGGCTCCAAATTGTTGAAACAATCGTGAATTTTCCACTCCCGCCCGGCCTTGAAAGCCGTGTGGGTAGGCCCGGGCACAAACACGTCACGGTCACTCCGCTGCCTTTTAGTTCGTTAGCAATCGCCTCAGAAAATGAAACCACGTAAGCCTTAGAGGCGTAGTAAACAGCCATCAGCGGCCCGGGCTGAAATCCGGCAGTCGAAGCAACGTTAAGGATTCGGCCCGAGCTTGCGGGCGATCATCCCCGGCAGAAATAGTCGAGTCGGAGTCGTGAGGCCGACAATGTTGAGCTCAATCTGGCCGGTTACTTCTCGAGCGACATTTCGGAGAACGGTCCAAATTTGCCGTGGCGGCATTGTTCACCAGTACGTCAATCGCGATCCCATCTTTGCCTAACTGCGCGAACAATTGTTCTGGCGCTGAAGGCGCTGCCAGATCCGCAGTCACAGCTCTAGCCGTGATACCGAACTGGCGCTGCAGTTCGTCGCTCAGTTGCGCCAGTTTAGCACCGCTGCGCGCGACCAGCACCAGGTTGTAATGATCGTGAGCAAACAGCTTGGCCAGTTCGTAGCCGATACCGCTGGACGCACCAGTGATGAGAGTAGTCTTGTTGGTCGCGGCCATATGATCTCTCCCAATATAAATTCCCTCCTGAAGAGTCGCTTAGAAATATTCCGGCCGCCGAGTGAAGGATGTTTCGACGCCCGATTTCCCCTCCTGGCACGGCCGATGTGGTCAACCCAAAGCATGCGCTCCGGCATCGTAGTTGGCGTCACGGAAGAAGTGTAAGCCTCCCAGGAGTTTCAAAATGGCGACATCAAATCCCGTCGTGCCCTCCGGCGCCGTATTCAATCGCTGGGTGATTGCCTTTGCTGGCGTCATCATGCAGATCGCGCTCGGGGCGGTGTATGCCTGGAGCGTTTTTAGAATCCCCCTGACCCGGGCATTCGGCTGGACCATCTCGCAGGTGACGCTCACCTTCACCATCGCCATTTTCGTTCTGGGCATTGCTGCATTCGTTGGCGGACTGTGGATGCGAAAAGTGGGGCCACGTAGAGTCGCAATCGTTGCCGGCATTCTGTACGGAGGCGGAGTTTTTCTTGCCAGCTTCTCGGCGGGCAAGCTCTGGTGGCTGTACCTGACCTACGGACTGATCGGAGGAATGGGGTTGGGCCTCGGCTACATCGTTCCGGTAGCGACGCTGGTGAAATGGTTCCCCGACAGACGCGGCATGATTACCGGCATCGCCGTAGCCGGGTTTGGCGCAGGAGCGCTGATTACCGCTCCGATCGCCAACCGGTTGATTGCTTCGGTTGGTGTTCTCAAGACGTTCGCGGTTCTTGGGATCGCCTATCTGGTGGCGGTGACGATACCTGCGCTTTTCATGAAAGATCCGCCGCCGGGTTATGTCCCGGCGGGGTGGACTCCTTCTGCCGCACAAAGAAAGCAGCGCTCGAACAAAGACTTTACTCTGCGCGAGGCCCTGGGGACCTGGCAGTGGTATGCGTTGTGGGCATTGTTGTTTTTGAATACAACTGCGGGAATCTCAATCATCTCGCAGGCCGCTCCTATGGCGCAGGAGATCACCGCAGTGACGGCAGCTGTTGCTGCCGGAATGGTGGCATTATTTCCATTGCAAATGGCGCAGGCCGCTTCCTCTGGGCGTGGCTTTCGGATATCGTTGGCAGACGCTGGGTATTCCTGGCGATGTTTCTGATTCAGTCGGTGATGTTCTGGATCATGCCGTCGGTCACCGCATTCTCCATCTTCACCGCGCTGGCTTTCATCGTGCTGCTCTGTTACGGCGGAGGCTTCGGAACCATGCCGGCGTTCGCCGCCGACTATTTGGTTCAGCGAATGTGGGATCGATCTACGGGCTGATGCTGACCGCCTGGGGATTTGCCGGAGTATTAGGGCCGATGCTCGTTGCCTGGATTCGCCAATCCACCCGCGCCTACTCGCACGCGCTGCACATCATCGGTGTCATCACTTTGGTATCAGCCGTGATTCCTCTGGTGGTGCGTCCGCCGATGGCTCCTTCGCCTCAGCTCGTCAGCCGGCCGAAGGCCGCGTAAATTTTGCGCGGACACTCTTGTCTGCGGTCTTCTACTTGGCGGTAGCGTGCAACGCCACGGCTTCCGGCGAAACCAACTCCGGCATGTTGAATTCGACGGCCATGACTTCCAACATGCGCTCGAAGAGATAGAACCAATGTACAGCCGGCACCGACTGCTGGAATAGCGCGAGCACATGCCTTTCATTTTCCGGATCGGCGAGAATTGGTTCGAAATCCAGGTCGTCCCAGCGCTCCAGCGCCGCCACCACAGACTTGATGGTTGGCCGATGCTTATCGACGTAGTCACGAATCAGGAAGCCGTTGCTCGGATCCATGGCCGTGAGCTTTATCGGCATAGCCCATTCCCGCAGCACTCGCGGGTGTTTGCGGAACATATAGAAATAGTCCTGACCGTAAACCCGCGCCCGGCGGAGCAGGTTGGGCATGGCGTATTGAACGTGATCATGCCAGGCATGCGCGGCGGGCGGTAGATGACGCCATAGCCCCGCTCAAAAAGCTTGATTCCCATTTCGGTGTCTTCGCTCAGCATGTAGGTTCCATCGAACGAGCCCACCTGCAAGACCGCTTCGCGCCGGATGCTGAGGTTGCAGGTGATGAAGTGGGAATATCCGTAAGGGCAGCCTTCTTCCATGTCAACTTGCGGGAACATGAAAGAATTAATGCAGAAGAAATGAGTGAGCGCGCGTTTGCGGGCCTCTGCTGGATAGACGAAATTCCCGAGCACAGCCCACTTCTGCGCCGAATATAGCTTCTGTGCTGTCAGATGTTCTTCGATCACAGCGGGATCGAAAATCGTGTCATCGTTCATCAACAGCAGGTATTCGCCAGTGGCGTGTTCAACGCCGTGACGCCGGGCAGTCCCGGTGCCGGAGTTTTTCTGCCGCAACGATTGCAGGCGGAACGTTGCTTTGTGCTCCCGCATGAACTCCTCGGTTCCGTCCGA
>CAWGQZ010000078.1:0-44793 GCA_963824805.1 uncultured Acidobacteriaceae bacterium
GTGCCCCCGCGTGACGAAAATCGGCAGTTTGTACTGGTGATCGACCCGCAGCATTACGTCAAACAGGTCCTTGCCGCTCATGACCAGGCGGTACTGGTGTGAGTCGAGATGTGTGGGACGCACGCCCATCGCCAGCGCACGATCAATCTGGGCCCGCAGTTCAACCTCCGCTTCCTGGGGATTGATTGGCTCATTGTGCTCCCAGTCGTGGTGAAAATATCCGTTGTCATCCACCAGCGTTGGCACCTTGTCACGGGAGGCAACCGGACCCCATCGGTAATAAACTCGCTCGGCGGTCAACGTGAGGTGCAGTCCAAAATCAACATCGGGATGCGACTTCGCATAGTCGGCCATCTCCGGAAACCACGGACAGGGCGCCATCAGGCTGGCGGAATTGATGGTGCCAGCTTGGAGAGCTTTTATGGTCGCCGCATTTACGGCGTGGGTTTCACCAAGATCGTCGGCGTGAACAATGATCAGCTTGGTGTCGGGAGGATATCCGAGACGCTGCGCCAGGGTTTGTGCCGGGATCGCAGACGGGAAAGTGGATGAAACCAATCCCAGCAATAAAACGCGCCAACCGAACCGAAGAATCATCCGACAAGTAGAGCATAGTCCCGGGCATCGCTCTAGTTATGCGGATCCAAAGAGCGCGATTACTCTCGCAACCTTCCGCGGTGTGAGGCGGATAACCCAAGGTCCCTCGGCTTCGCTCGGGATGACAGTTATCGAGCATGCTCAGGCCGGGGACAGCAGGTTCCTTGGGCGAAGACGCTCGCGCTAGGAAATGCCGATCTTTCTTTGATTTACTAAGCCTTCCTTCAGTCTCTCGAATTTGCTAACATTTCGCCACATTCCCCTTCCACAGTGGTGAGGTTTCCATGAAGATTTGCGATTTTGATCTAGTCACCGTCGGTGGTGGACTGGGTGCTTCTGCGTTAGCTCTCTCAATGGCCAAAAGCGGAGCGCGGGTGTTAGTTCTCGAAAAAGAGAAGCAATTTCGCGACCGGGTTCGAGGAGAATCGCTGGTACCCTGGGGAGCCGCCGAAGCCAAGAACCTGGGTATTTATGAGCTTTTGCTTACGACCTGCGCCCAGAAAACCCCGTGGGTGGAGATGGGCTTTGGCCCGCGTAACTTGACGGAGACAACTCCGCAAAGGCTTCCGGGGATTTCCTATTGTCATCCCGAAATGCAGGAAGTGCTGCTGGCGGAAGCCGAGAAAGAGGGGCGCAGGTGCGTCGCGGCGTGACCGCCAAAGGAATTGAGGCGAGCGTCCACCACTCGGTGGTGATTGCTGGGAATGGGAATGACGAACGAATTTCTGCGCGCTTCGTGGCGGCGGCGGATGGACGCGCCTCGGCAGCGCGAACCTGGATGGGCTTCGCGGCAGAAAAGAACGGGCACCCGTTCCAATTTGCCGGGGTGCTGCTGACCGGAGTCACAACCAGAGAGGACGCCGTCACCTTCTTATTTAACCCAGACCTTGGACTGGTGGTGGGAGTGGTACCTCAAAAAGGCGGGAGGTGCCGATCCTATCTTGGGTATCCCAAAGCCAGGGGATTGGTTCTTCATGGCACCGACGGACTGAGCGCTTTTCTGGCGGAGTGTCGCAAGGTCTCCCCGATTGTGCAGAGTTGGTATGACGACGTGAAGAGTGTGGGCCCGCTGGCAACCTTCGAAGGTTCAGAGTCCTGGGTGGACCATCCCTACCGGGATGGCTTAGCGTTGCTGGGAGATGCGGCGGGCACGAGCGACCCGTCATTCGGGCAAGGGATGTCGATCACCCTAAGGGATGCTCGTGTCTTGCGCGATGCCTTGCTTAGCCACGCCGATTGGAACACAGCGGGACATGAATATGCCCGGCAACACGACATCTACTTCCAGCAGACGCACAAGGTATGTGGCTGGATGCGGACCCTGTTTCAGGATCCGAGTGAAGAGGCGCAAGCGCTCCGGCAGCAGGCGATGCCGAAAATTGCGGAGGATCTCTCGCGCGTGCCCGACCACCTGTTCAGCGGGCCGGATTTGCCAGCCGATGCCACGGTGCGTGACCGGCTTTTCGGGGCCTGCTAAAAAAATACTTCGTCCCTCCTTCATTGCCAGTTACCAACAGTCGGACATGTGTCCATTTAAACTATCCCCAGTATGTGCAACCGTTTTCGCCAAACCAAATCCGGACGCGAACTGGCGGAACGCTTTCAGGCGTGGGAAGAAATTGAAGACACCCCTCGGTTCAACATTGCTCCCACACAGCCTATCCTTGCGGTTCGGGACCATGCGGGAAAGCGGATGATCTCAAGCCTGCGCTGGGGACTGCTTCCGGAACCGGCGACACGGCCTGGTCCCGGGCACTTCAATGCACGCTCAGAATCGGTGTCCACCAAGGCGGCGTTTCGGAATTTATTAGAGGGGCACCGCTGCCTGATACCGGCGGACGGATTCTATGAATGGCGCACCATGGGTTCGGTGAAGCAACCTTTTTGCTTCGAATTGGTCAGCGGGGAGTTGTTTGCCTTCGCAGGGCTATGGGAGGAGAGCGGAACCTGCGTGATCCTGACCACCGAGGCTAATTCGCTGGTAGCTGATATTCACGACCGAATGCCGGTCATCGTCAGCCCGGAGAATTATGACGTGTGGCTGAACTCTCATGATATGAAAGCAGCACTGGCCATCCTCAAACCCTATGATCCTAAGCTGATGCGGAGTTATGCAGTGAATCCAAAGTTGAATGATTCACGCAACGATAGTTTAGAGAGCGCTACCGCGGTCAATCTCGATGTGCCCGTTCAAGGACAGTTGTTCTGATCCTGCTGCAGCCCCGACTCACCTTTTTACGCTTTCACCTTCACAAGGGCAGCCCGCGATAGCGAAATGTTAGTCTGGATAACAACCGGCATGAAGTTTTTTCGCATCGTCTTTCTCGTGGTCACGGCGGTTGGTGCGCTGGCGCAAGACCCTGCTCTTTCGCAGGAACAGATTCGCGCCCTGATTCGCCAGTCCGCGGAAAAAGATATAGAGAACGATCGCGCCCAGCGCAATTACACCTACTTGCAACGGGAAGAAGAGCACAAACTCGACGACAAGGACCAGGTAAAGTCGTCTGAGGTGCGCACCTTCGAAATCATGGTCTTGTTCGAAGAGCCGGTCCGTAAGCTGGTTGCCAAGGACGATAAACCCCTGCCCCCTAAAGAGGCCGCGAAAGAAGAGGAAAAGATCCAAAAGACCATTGATGAGCGGAAAAATGAAGATGCCGGTAAGCGCAAGAAGCGGCTCGAACGGGCCGCAAAAGAGGCTGAGGAATCCCGCCAGTTCGTGAGCGAGATCGCCGACGCCTACAACTTTAAGCAGGTCGGGACAGAGACAGTGAATGGTTACGCCAGCTATGTGATCGACGGGGAACCGCGACCCGGATTCGAGCCCAAACGCAAGGAAGCCAGGTTCTTGCCAAAATTTCGATTCCGCGCCTGGATCGACAAGGCCACGACGCAATGGCTAAAACTCGATATCCAGTGCATCGATACGGTATCGGTTGGCCTGTTTCTGATTCGAGTGCACAAAGGTTCCAACATCCAGATTGAGCAGACGCAGGTTAACGATGAAGTCTGGCTGCCGAAGCACGTGGCTTTGAAACTCGACGCCCGGATTGCATTGTTTAAAGGCCTGCGGATGGAAGAGGACGTCACTTATCGCGATTACCGGAAGTTTCGTGCGGACACGAAAATCACATCGGTTGGAGAAGAAAAGTAGTTAGCGGCCGCACTCCGTGAGGCCCATACGTTCCACGACTTTTTTGAATTCGGATGAGCCGCGGCAAGCGTCGAAGCGCGGGTCCTGATTCAAAATAAAGACCTTCATGTTGCGTTCGTTGCAGGCGCGATTGAGCCACTCCAGCATTTGATCGGACTCTCCCAGCGCAGCATGGGTGGCAGCAATGTCGAAGGAAGGAACGTACTTCCCTGGGGAAGCGCCCTTCAGTTCGCGCAGAATTGCGCGGGCGGAAGATTTATCACCCGCGACCGCGTAGGTGTGAGCCTTCATCGCGCGCACCGAATTGCTTCCTCCGGCCAACTGCATGGTGGTTTCGAATTCGCCCAGCGCCGCGCCAAAACTGGCTTTCTGCTCCAGAGCCTGCGCCATATACATATGCGCCCACACAAAATGCGGATCCAGTTCCAGTGCTTTCTTGTAGTGCTCGATCGCATCGTCAAAATTGTGCGCCAGATGCGAGGTCACACCCGCCCAGACCAGAGTGATGATCGACACCGGGTCAATCTCAAGGGCTTGCATAATGGCGATGTGCGCCGCTTCATGCTGGCCGCGTGCAGCCAGAAGATTGGAGTACCAGTGATAGCCCAAAGCGTAGCCCGGATTACATTGAATGGAGCGACGGTATTCTGAATCGGCTCCCTGCCAGTCGCGGTCGAAGTGAAATAACACATCTCCCAGCGAGGCATGGGCTTCGGCCGAACTTGGATCGAGATCAATTGCTTTGAGCGCCGCCCGTCGCGCAGCCGGCATGGCCTGAAAAGACGGAACAATTTCGTAGAAGGAAAGCAGGGTGAGGGAGTCGGCGAGTCCGGAATATAGCTGCGCGTATTCCGGGTCCTGCTGGATTGCGGATTCGAAGGTATGAACGGCCTTGCGAAGCCCCTCTTCGCTGCGCTGGTTCCAGAAGTATCGCCCGCGCAAATAAGCTTCGCGGGAACCAGGTTTCTCCTGACGCCGGAATGTTCGCGACAGCGGTCTGGGACTGAACACCTTCAGCCAAAGACAGCGCACAATCTGGTCCGAGACGTAAGCTGCCATGGCGGCGGTACTTTTCGGGGATCCGAGGAATGATTGCGACCAGACCGTGCTACCCGTCTTCACAAGCTGAAGTGAGACATCTACACGCGGGAGCTTTCGATCTTCTTCGAGGCTCCACTTCAATATGAAATCGGCACTTTCGGATTTTTCATTTGAATTTGAAGTCCGCACCTCGAGCTGCCCGGGGCTAGCCTGCTGGAGCGATGTGGCCGTGGCATCGACCAATGCCTGGCCTAAACCCGGCCACCGGGCATCGCCAGTTGGGTTCGCGAGCGGAGAGACGAGAACCGAAACCCGGGCCGAGCTCTCTCCCGCGACAGATCCGTTCGCATTCAACGGTTGAGGAGAAGGAGCTTTTACCGAGACGCGGCGCTTCCAGCTTTCGATTTCCGAACGCAGGGCGTAAACGCTGCCCAGCTGTTTGTGGAAGTGGCGGTGGACCGGCAGCCCTTCCCTCTTCTCCCAGAGCTGCACGGTACGGACTTCGCGCCGCAGATAGCTGGCGATCTCTTTCCAGGACTCAAGGCAGTCACGGACTTCGCGCGGGGGCGCAGGCTGCGTTTGATTAATACCCGGTTGGACCAACTTGTTGCCCATACGTGTTATGGACGTCCACGGCGGATATTTGGACCGCACTTTACAAATTTTTGCCTGGCGACGTGCTGAAAAGCTGGCAGGAAAAAGAACCACAGCAAAAAGCGGGAAAACCTCAAAGACTTCCCGCGGGTCACGCCCGGTTCCTGTGAGGAACACTACACCGTTGCACCAGATTCGGGCAAGAGCTTCTTAGGTTGGTGCACCTATAAACCTCGGGGCGATCTCCTGAGTTGCATGGCGCTGGTTCGACCTCAAAGGCTTCAATCCAAGGGGGTTTCGCACTATTTCGCTTGTCGGTTTCGAAGCTGCACGTTTAGCTATAGATGTTTCGGATTGTCCGGAGCAGCCTTTGGCTTTGTCTTCCTCACTCACGCATCAAGGAGTTTCCGTGTCAGAAAACGGGCATTCGGGATCAACCCAGTCACCGTGGTTTAGGTATACCGACAGCTATGAGTTCATGGACCGAGTGCGCGGCGGGATGCCACCGGTGATCATCTGCGTGGCGTGCAACGGCGGCATTCAAGGGAAAGAGGCCAACGAATTCATTCCGGAAACGGCGGATGAGATTGCGGAGTCGGTGCAGGCGGCCTACGAAGCGGGAGCGGCCATGGTGCACATACACGCTCGCGATCCCCAGCAACTTACCCAGGGGGCGCGTGATGCCGACACCTGGCGTGATGTGCTGCGTAAGGTGCGCGCGCGATGTCCGGAAATCATCATCAATGCGACGACCGGAGCCGGCCCCGGAATGACCATGGAGGAACGGATGTCGAGCCTGGCCGCCGGGCCAGAAGCAGCATCGCTTAATCTCGCGCCCGATATGAGCAAATTCAAACTGAAAGAGCGGCCGGCACCGCTTCCGTTTCCGCGTCCCGCTCTCGAAATCGATGAGTGCATTCCGTTCAGTTACGGCCAGATCCATCAATTCGCGGCGGAGATGAAAAAGCGTGGCATTAAGCCTGAGTTGGAGCTTTATCATCCCGGTTGCGCGTGGGTGGTGCGGTACTTGATCGAGAATGATCTGATTGAGAAGCCCTACTGGATGCAGACGGTGATGGGGTACCAGACCAGCAGCTTCCCTACCGTGGAGAATGTTCTTCAACTTCTAAAAGACTTCCCGGAAGGCGCGCTCTGGTTATGCTCCGCCATCGGACCGTTTCAACTTCCCCTCACTACGCTCGCTATCCTGATGGGAGGCCACGTCCGCGTGGGACTCGAAGACAATGTGTATTATTCGCGAGGACGAAAAGCCAAGAGCAATAGCGAACTGGTGCAACGCACAGTTCGAGTGGCCCGTGAACTGAATCGTGAGGTTGCAACTCCGGCGCAGGCTCGTAAAATGATTGGGTTTAGCTGTAAGCCGAGTCAGTACTAACCATAATTAACTTATGATACTATATTTACCGACATGGTCTTAGCCCCGGTGCTCTACCTCGCGTTCTTTGCTGCCACGCCACCTCTTCCACCGGGCAAGGGAAAAGCCATCGTCCAACGTTCCTGCAAGGGATGCCACGCTCTTAAAGTTGTAACTGCGAAGAGAGCCACCAAGGATCAGTGGAAAGTTCTAGTCGACCAGATGATTAACCGAGGGGCCGAGGTGGAAGATGAAGAGTTTGACACGCTTCTAGCCTACCTCTCTAAAAATTTTGGCCCAGTGAAGAATCCGCCGGCTGCGACCAAGGCGCACAGCGGGCTTCATCCGTAAGTTGATTGGCTAGTCGGTCGCGTTCTCTGACTCAAATCTGTTTGCTGGCACTTAAGCCCGTCGTTAGAGGTGCAGGACTTGGCTCTCCCTTCCCCGGTCGCGGACGAAATGAGTACAATCAAACCCTTCCCTCGACCTACGCATGCCCGTCATGTAGTCCTTGGCTTGATCGTCGCGGCCTACATGATCACCTACATGGACCGGGTGAATTTGGCTGCGGCGATTCCTGTCATCCAAAAAGATCTTGGGTTTTCGATGGTCACGATTGGGTGGATCTTCGCGTCCTTCCGATGGGGCTATGCGTTCTTTCAAATTCCGGGCGGCTGGTTGGGGGACCGCATAGGCGGACGTAAGGCGCTCTCACTGGTAGTGGTCTGGTGGTCGGCATTTACTTCCCTGACTGCATTCGCGTGGAATGCGCCCTCCATGGGCCTGTTCCGCTTTTTCTTTGGCATGGGCGAAGCAGGGGCTTTCCCCATCGCAACCAGATCTCTTTCCGGATGGATGCTGCCGTCCGAACGTGGTTTCGCACAAGGGCTCACGCACGCGGCTTCGCGACTGGGAGCTGCTCTTACCCCAGCCCTGGTAGTGCTGATCATGCTCCGGTTTGGCTGGCGCGTGCCCTTTCTGCTTTTCGGGTTTATGGGATTGGCTTGGGCCGTGGTGTGGTTCTGGTATTACCGCGATACTCCGGCGCAACATCACTTCATCAATAGCGATGAGCGTTCCAGGATTGAAAATTCAATCGGCGTTCGTAGCGCCGGCGCGAAAACCGTGCCCTGGCGGCGGATTCTGAGAAGCCGTTCCCTGTGGATGTTATCGCTGATGTACTTCTGCTACGGTTATGCTATCGATATTTATCTGGATTGGTTTCCCAAATATCTCAACGAGCACCGGGGATTCAATCTCAAGCAAATGGGAATTTATGCCAGCCTTCCGCTGCTGGCGGGAGCGGCCGGGGACATCACGGGAGGAACAGTTTCAGACCTCTGCGCCAGGCGTTTCGGCAGCCTAAAAATTGCGCGCCGGGCCGTAGCGTTGGCGGGCTTTCTTCTTGCCGCAGTTTTCATTTTGCCGGCTACATTCACTCCGCATTCCACAGCGTCGGTTTTATATTCCTGCGTCGCCGTCTTCGGACTCGAAGTTACCGTGGGAGTATCGTGGGCAATTCCGCTCGACATTGGCGGGGACTGCGCGGGAACGATCGCCTCTGTGATGAACACCTTCGGAAACCTCGGAAGCGCGGTTTCTCCCATCCTGCTTGCCTATCTGGTCGGATTCTATGGATGGAATCTCCCGTTCCTGGTGTGCTCGGTTCTCTGCCTGGCGGGGGCGGTGTTGACCTTTGGCATTGATGCGGATAAGAAAATCGTTCTTGAAGCGACCTGATTCTCTAAAATAGTCGCCCAACCTTGTTGTGCTATCATATTATTAATTGTTAGCTAGCTTCCATGAGAATCAATCCAAACAAGTGTGTCGCCTGCGGAAACTGCACCTACGTCTGTCCCATGGGTGCAATATACGTAGATCCGGCCATCAATCGCGCCACCATTGATCGCGATGAATGTGTCGAGTGCTATGCATGCTACTACGGATTGAGCAAAGAACGGTTGAACCCGGTGATGGTTCGCACGGTCCGCAAGTTATTTCAGTTGGTCCGTCTGCGTTTCGATCCTGAACCCGACATCTGCCCCACTTCAGCGTTTGAACCCGACGAACTTCAGTGGCCGCGTGTAGTGCGCCGGGCATTCTCCGACCCGAGAGCCACGCATGAATCGACCGGCGTGCAGGGACGCGGCACCGAAGAGGTAAAGACCAACGACGTAACTCACCGGGTGAAACGAGGCGAGGTTGGTTTCACCATAGAATTTGGCAGACCTGGAGTCGGGGTGCGGTTCCGGGATATTCAGAAGATGACACAAGCCCTGGCAAACGCCAAGGTTCCATTCGAGAAGAAAAATCCGCTGACACTGTTGATGAGCGACACCGCAACCGGGACGCTGCGTGAAGAAATTCTCGACGAGAAGATTCTCTCCGCAATCGTTGAAATCAAGGTCGATATAAGCCGGACCGAAGAAATCGTTCAACTGGTGCACGAAGTGGAGAGAGAAATAGACACCGTGGTCGCGCTCGGAGTAGGCACCCGATGTGACGAAAATGGCGAAGAGAATGCCGTCGCGCCAATTCTGGAGCGGTTGGGCTACCAGCTCCAGCGTGCCAAAACTAATACCGGGTTGGGGAAGCTCACGAATCCTGTAGAAACCTCTGTCAGTGAAGCCGTCGCCACCTAAATCGCCTGTAAAATGGGCGGCACTCTCGGCGAAGATAAATGGACTTACCTGATCCCTCCCCGGTGCTTACCCTAATCGAAGCATTTCGAGGTTCGAAGGTGATGTTTGCTGCGGTGTCTCTCGGGGTTTTTGATCACCTCGCGGAAGCCGGAACTGCCCAAGAACTGGCTTCGGCGCTTCAAGTGCAAACTGAACCGCTGGAACGCCTGTTGGATGCCTGCGTCGGATTGAAGTTGATTCACCGAAATGGCTTGCATTACGAAAATCTGCCTGTGGCTCAGGCATACCTGTGCCGAAAAGGTCCGCAATCGCTTACCGGATACATCCTCTATTCCAATGAAGTTCTCTTCCGCCTGTGGAGCTACTTGGAAGACGCGGTGCGGGAAGGGACTCCGCGCTGGAAACAAAGTCTTGGCTCCGAAGGGTCAATCTTTGAACATTTTTTCCGGACGCCGGAAGCGAAACACACGTTTCTCCAGGGTATGCATGGCTTGGGCACCCTCAGCTCTCCGGCGGTGGCACAGGCATTCGATCTTTCACGCTTTAAGCAACTGGTGGATCTTGGCGGAGCAACCGGCCATCTGGCAATTGCTGCTTGTGAACGCTTCCCCGACCTTCAGGCTGTCGTTTTCGATCTGGCAGAAGTGATTGGCGCGGCCCAAATCCATGTCAGCCAATCCCCAGCCAGCGGCCGCATTAGAACTGCAGCAGGTGATTTTTTCCGCGATGAGCTGCCGGAGGGCGATCTGTTTGCACTGGGCCGAATTGTTCACGACTGGCCGGATGAAAAAATCCACGCTTTGCTGAGGAAAATCTATCGGACCCTTCCGCAAGGGGGCGGCCTTCTGCTCGCGGAGAAAATGCTCCATGATGACAAGTCCGGTCCGGTTTCGGCCCAGCTGCAATCACTGAACATGCTGGTTTGTACCGAGGGCAAGGAGCGATCACTCGAGGAGTATCGTCAACTACTGGAGGCCGCAGGTTTTCGAGATATTCAGGGGAGCGTCACGCAACGTCCGCTGGATGCCATTTTTGCCCTCAAACCCCGCGATGCTGGGGCTAAGTAGCTGGGAATAATGTACAAAGCAATTGTGGTATGATTCGCGCAAGCAGGCCGCCTGCTTGCGCCCTGGCACGTGGCCTCGGAGGATTCTAGCCTGATACGCCGACAGACCATCACCGCCCAGGTTATCACTCACATACTCGGCCTCATTAAGCGGGGCGAGGTCAAACCGGGCGAGCGGCTTCCCACTGAAAAGCAACTGACGGAACAACTCTCGGTCAGCCGGACATGCGTTCGCGAAGCCATTAAGTCTCTGCAGTCGCTTCAGCTCATTAGTGTCCGGCCAAAGATCGGCGCGGTGGTGCTTGAGCCTTCTCCGGTCGCGCTCATCAATGCGGAGTATCTGTCGACCTCCGCGTTCATGCAGCAGGCAGATTCGCTGATTGAGTTTCGTAAAGTTCTTGAACTTGGTCTGGTGGCGCTCGCCGCCGAGAAAGCCACCGAAGCCGACTGGCTGGCGATGCGGGGCGTGCTGGCGGAACAGGAAGCCGCGCTGAGTTTGGACCGAAGTACTCCCCAAGCTGACCTGCAGTTTCATAAGGCAATTGGAACCGCCAATATTCGCTTCCACAAAGCGGTGGCGGCTGCGACCAGAAATCCTCTCGCCATCATGGTTTTGGAAGCCATCTCGGAGCCGCTGATCGAAGTGAGCCGGCGGACCAATGAGATGCCAGGCGTGCCCGAGGCAGGTCTGCGGCAACATTGGGCCATCTATCGAGCGATTCGAGAAAACAATCCAGATAAGGCCCGGCAGGCGATGCGCGCTCATCTTGAAGCCGCCGAGCGAAACGCCCATACCCTCGAGCAATCAGATCATGCGCCTTCCGACGCTGCAACCCCAGTTGTGAGCTAAGCTCGCCTTCGCCGACCCCACGGTTGAGAATCCCGTTCATCAGTCATTTTTTAGGGTGGCCTACCATCACAAAAGAAGACCCGCTTTCGCGGGCCTTCTTATCTCGCCTTGATTAGCGGTTGCGTCCGTGCGGCTTGTCGTCGTTCCTTTGCGGATGCTGCGCTGGCTTCGAATCATGTTGTTCGGGCGGCCTGGCAGCCTGTGGGTGCAGCTGGTCTTGTTGGGGCCGCGGTTGTGGTTGGGCGGTCCGCTGGCGCTGGTCCTGCCACTGTCGGAACTTCTGCTCCTCATTTTGCTGCTGCTGCGGACGCTCTTGCACCGGGGGCGCCTGGCGCACCAGCGGATGTTCGTTCGGTTGCGGCGGACGAGCCACTTCGCGCTGCTCCTGCGGCCGGGTCTGATTCGGATCCGGCCGGTCTTGCCGTTCCAGACGGCCGTGGTCCGCTTGGTTCTGCGGCTGTTTATCCCGCTCGGTACGTCCCTGGTCCGGGCGATTTTGATCCTGGTCAGGGCGTGCAATGTTCTGCTCAGAGCGCGTTTGGTTCTGCGTTTGTGGCGCCTGACCGTTAGGTCCATTCACCTGCACCCGCTCTGACTTCGGAGGACGCGGCACCGGCCTCATATCTGCGGGACGCTGGTTCTCCTGACGTTGCGGCTGTTCGGCCTGTTGCGGAGGCCGCGCGTTTTCGTTTTCTCTGGCAACCGGCTGCTGCGGCCGATTGTCATTTCCGCGGTTCTGTTCATTCGCTTCGCGGGCGGGCGCCGGGCGGCCGGGGGCTTCGGTGCGGACGTTGGCCGGAGCCTGACGCTGCTCGAAAGTTGGACGCGAAGGAGTCGGCGCACGAGTAGCCACAACCTGGCGTTCAACAATTCGAGCCGGAGGCCGCATCTGAACCGGGCGGCCCGCCCCCTCGATGCTTGCGCGCTGCGGCTGCACATCGACACGATGCGCAACTTGCGCCTGCGAGATCTCGCGGTCATCCACCCGCACCACGTTACGATTCACCGGCCGCGCATTGATGAAGGTATCGCGAGAGACCACTGTGGTGGCTTGCGAGCGCTGGTTGACGTAAGTGACGCGAGTTACGTTTGTGGTGTTCGAGTTATAGATGTTGTAGACGTTGGTCACCTGGGTGATATTCACCCGCGTATTGGTGACGTTGACGTTATCCACGTAGCGACGGCTTACGCGATAAGGTGGCACATAGACTTCTCCGGGGCCGAGGGGGAACCATCCTACTGGCCCGCCGCCAACTCCGATTGCCACGTGGAAGCCACTACCGCCGACAAACGCAACCAGTGCCGGTGAGTAGACCGGACGGACTCTTACCGGCCCCGGAACCCAGCACCAGGTGTTTTCTGCGTAGGCCCAACGGCCATAGTGAAACGGCGCAAATCCCCAAGGCTCATCTTCAACCCAGGTCCAACCCCAAGGCTCAACCCAGACCCAGTGTCCATAGCGATAGGGGGCCCAATCTGAAGCGACGCCGGTGGGCGTCCAAACATTGCCGTAGCCTGCGACATAGCGCCAGCGGCCGTGATCGTCGAGGTCTTCGTAGCCGGTAACTTCCGGAGAGATGTAGTTGGCTGACTCGGCTCCATCTTCTCGCTTGTCGCGATCAAAGCTCCAATTGGCGAAATCGTCAGAGGAGCCGATCTGCGCAATCTCGTGGTCCAGTTGCTCCGTTCCGTCGAAACGCGCCTGTTGTCCGGCAACCACGTCATAGGAGTATCCGCCACCGGTGGCTTCGCCGCGCCCATGCCAAACGGTGGTGATGGTCTGGTTGCCGTCCGCATTTACGTCGACGCGATATTCGCCTGCCGCCTGAATGGCGAAAGCCAGATTCGGGGTGTCGACTTCGAAATTGTCACCGTCGTCAAGATGACGGACCCGCAGAAGCACCGATCCCAGCGAGAGCCGCAACTGCGTGGAGTGATCGTCCAGATCAAGAAAGGTAAGGCTGGTCTCGGAATTCATGCGGATCGCTGTCGAGCCAACGTGCATTTCCGCGCGCCCACCTTTATCGGCCCAAAGATTGTCACCGCTGGTGAGCGGGCGGTTGGAGTCGACGTCCACCCAATCGCCCTGGCCGCCCGGCTGGAACGAAACTGATCCCGTGGAATAGTTGAGGCGAGCTACACGGCTGGGCGGGTCCTGATCGCTATTCTGGTCCTGATCCTGGTCCTGTGCCCAGGCGTTTCCGGGTCCCTGCAGCATGAAAAACAGTCCGGCCAGCATGACTGCTATGGCGAGAAATCTTGAAATCTTCATAAGCCTTCCTCGCGGCCCTGACTACATTGCCGCCAATGGGTATCAACACGGAAGTCCGCGGGAAGTTCCATACAGTTAAGCTGGTAGGGCGGATGTTGCTGAAAGGAAAAGGATAGAGACGTTGCCAGCAACGTCTCTCTAAATTTAGGACTTTGGGAGAAGCAGCCACAGCCTGCGTCTCGCGAGTATCAAAATTAGCCGACCGGTTGTGCCGTTAAGACCTTTTCACGAACGGCTTCGTCCTGCCGCTTTTCCGTTTGATTGGAAGGGAGCGCAAGTTCGAGCACTTCGGGAATCATCTTCACGTAGTGAATGCGCACATTCTCAGTCTGCTCTGAAGTTAGGTCTTCCTTGACGTTGGTCTCGTTGTCGGCGGGAAGGATGATGTCCACTACCCCTGCCCGCTTGGCGGCAAGAACTTTTTCCTTCACCCCCCCGATCGGAAGCACGTTGCCGCTGAGCGTGATTTCTCCGGTCATGGCGGTCAACGGACGAACCGGGCGGTTTGTGAGCAATGAAACCAGAGCCGTCGCTATGGTTACACCTGCCGACGGACCATCCTTAGGGATGGCTCCGGCCGGCACGTGAATGTGCAGATCGTGGTTGGCGAAAAACTCTTCGTCAATACCAAGCACCTTCGCATTCGACCTTACCCAGCTGTGAGCGGCCTGCATGGATTCGCGCATCACATCCTGAATCTGACCGGTAATGGTGAATCCGCCCTTGCCCTTCATCCGGCTGGCTTCCACGAACAGAATGTCTCCACCCGAAGGAGTCCAAGCCAGGCCGACGACCACGCCCGGATTCTTGGTGCGCTCTGCGATTTCGCCTTCCACACGGATTTTTATTCCACCCAGGAATTCCTGAATGATTTCCGGCGTGACCACGAGTTTATCGGTCTTGCCTTCCGCCTGGCGGCGCGCCTGCTTACGGCAAATGGTGCCGATGTTGCGTTCCAGGTTGCGGACGCCCGCCTCCCGCGTGTAGTGCCGGATAACAAAAGCCACCGACTCTTGCGGAAACTCGATCTGCTCTGCGCTGATTCCGTTCTCTTCAATCTGCCGGGGAATCAGATACTGAAATGCGATGTGGACTTTTTCTTCTTCCGTGTACCCTTGCAGCTCGATGATCTCCATGCGGTCGCGCAAGGGCTCGGCAATCGGGTCGAGCATGTTGGCGGTGGTGATGAAGAGCACCTTCGAAAGATCGAAAGTCACATCCAGATAGTTATCGCGGAAGGTCGCGTTCTGCTCGGGATCTAAGGCTTCGAGCAACGCCGAACCGGGATCGCCGCGGAAATCGCGGCCGACCTTGTCGATTTCATCCAGCATGTAGACCGGATCGTTGGTTTCGGCGCGACGGATGCCCTGGATAATTTGTCCAGGCAAAGCTCCGATGTAAGTCCGCCGGTGACCGCGGATTTCGGCTTCATCATGCACGCCGCCGAGGGAGAGCCGCACAAACTTGCGTCCCAATGCGCGGGCGATCGACTTACCTAATGAAGTTTTCCCGACTCCTGGAGGTCCGACGAAGCAAAGAATTGGTCCCTTCATCGTCGGCTTCAACCGGCGCACCGAGAGGTAATCGAGAATGCGATCCTTGACCCGTTTCAAGTCATAGTGGTCGGCGTCGAGAATCTCCTTCGCCTTCAGAATGTCGACTTCGCCACCGGAGCTCTTCGCCCAGGGTAAGGCCGCCAGCCACTCGATATAGTTTCGAGTGACGGAATAGTCCGCTGCCATCGGTGACATGCGCGAAAGACGGCCCAACTCTTTCAGGGCTTCCTTCTTTACCTCTTCCGGCATGCCGGCATTTTCGATCTTCTGGCGGAAGTCTTCCGTGTCGCGGGCGCCTTCGTCCTGCTCACCCAATTCTTTCTGGATGGCCTTCATCTGCTCGCGAAGGTAGTATTCGCGCTGGGTCTGCTGAACCCGGTCCTGCACTTCCGACTGGATCTTGTTCCGCAATTGCTGCACTTCCAGTTCGCGTGCCAGATGATGATTGATTTTCTCCAACCGCACCCGTACGTCGGTAGTTTCGAGCGTGTCCTGCTTGTCCGAAGTAGAGAGGGACGGCAGAGAGGAAGCGATGAAGTCCACCAGACGGCCGGGTTCATCGATGTTCATCGCTACGGTGGAGAGTTCATCCGAAAGCGTGGGAGATCCGGCAACAATCTGCTGGAACAGAGTCAGCACATTGCGCTGCAAAGCCTCGAGTTCCGAGCTTTTCGGCGGAATCGATTCAGGGACATTTTCCACCCGCCCCTGCATGTAGGGGTTCAATTGCGTGAATTCAACCAGCCGAACCCGTTCCAATCCCTCGGCAAAAACAAAGAGACTCTGATTCGGCATTTTGACGACTTTATGCACCACCGCGAGCGTGCCCACGGTATAAAGATCGCTCGGTTGAGGGGCGTCGATACGAGCTTCGCGCTGGGCCACCACCACAATGGTTTTGTCCTCGCCCAGCGAATTAATAAGTTGGACAGAGCTTTCCCGCCCCACGGTCAGGGGCAGAACCGCATGCGGAAACAGAACCGTATCCCGCACCGGCAGGATGGGAAGAGCCCGGTCAGCCACTGGTTGTTCCTGAGAATTTTCCAACTGTGCCATTTTTCACCTTGAGTATAGTCCGCTCAGGTTTGGATGCTGTACAGGAGTGCGACGATGCAGCTAAGCCTCAAACTGTTGAATTCTAAACCCGTAGGCCCCCTGTGCAATCAATCAAAGGTACGACAGGAGTGTATGCCTGATGTACCCTTTGCGGTTATCGGCAGAAATTGGGCAGGCGTGTAGGAACAGACTCTGCCCACGAAGACCTAACCACAGCGATCACAGATTTCTCAGAGAAGTCTCTTTCCTGTTGAGATCAACCAAATCAGGCCCGGCCGGCAAACTCCCGGCTTTCGGTCGAGACTTTCACCTTTTCTCCTTCTTTGATGAAGAGGGGAACCCGGATCTCCAGGCCAGTTTCGAGTTTGGCTGGCTTGGTCACCGTTCCGCTCGACGAGTCGCCCTTGACTCCGGGTTCGGTGTAAGCAACATCCAGTTCAACGAAGATGGGCAGGTCCAATCCAATCGGATTGCCGTTGAACTTGCGCAACTCGATGATCGCACCCTCAACCAGAAAGTCCAATGCATTGCCGACCATGGCTTCGGTCAGCGTGAGAGTTTCGAAACTCTCCTGGTCGAGAAAGTGAGAACCATCGCCATCGCTGTAGAGGTAAGATGCCGGAACCGACTGAAGATCCGGCTCCTTGAACTTGTCGCTGGCTTTAAATGACTTCTCGAAGACTGCGTTGGTGAGCAGGTTGCGCATCTTCAGGCGTACTAGGGTCTGGCCGCCACGAGCGGTAGGAGTGTTCACCTCCGCTTCCAGGCACAGGAAGGGAGTATTTTCAAATTCAAAAAACATCTTGCGTTTTACGGAAATTGCATCAATCAGCGCGGCCATAGACTCCTCGGATGAGTTCTCCACGCTAATACTAAAGGGAAAACAAGGATGGGTACATCTAACGCGGAGAGAAAGAAATCGGCATTCGGCCCCGAGGTCGATTCCGCTTACGGGAGGGTCAAGAGGCCGAGCCGACTAAGGAACTTGCCTCGCGATTTCCCGGCGTGCCATGGGTATGCCGCTCCAGCAGCAAACGCACAGCGTTCAATGCCGCAATCCCGCCGCTGTGCGAGGAATAAGCAACATAGCCATCCGGACGGACGAGAAGCATTTTCTGCCCAGACCGAAAGCGCAGCTCAACAATCTCCTTCAACGACTCGCAAAGCTGCGCGGCAGCTGCGCGCGAGGATGAGTCTGCGTCACTATCGATGATCAGCAGGAAGAGGTTGCGAATACCATCTCCGCCACGCAGCGAATCGTCGAAGAATCGCTCGCCATCGCCTTTCACAATGGAGCTTCCGCGATAGTTAACGCCAAGCTCGGAGAGCCTCTGCACAAACGCATGTTGGAAGGGCGCCAGGCGCGACACCATGGGGATTACGGTGTCGCGAAGGTGCTGAGCAAATTTGCTCGGGGTCCCAAGCGCTTTGGTCAGCAAATGGGTGGTCTGGATCACGTCCTTGATCACCGGAACGCGTTCCGCGGTGTAGCTCTGGAGCAAATGCTCATTTCCATGGCCGCGCAACACGAGATCAAGCTTCCATACCAGATTCCAAACGTCATGCAATCCAGTATTCATACCTTGTCCACCAAACGGACTGTGTATGTGAGCGGCGTCGCCAGCGATAAAGAATCGCCCCACGCGCAGCTGTCCGACATGGCGGTGATGGATACGAAAATAAGTGCTCCAATTCAGGGCGAGCGCTTCCATTCCAGCGGGCGCGCGTTCCGCCAGGACTTGGCGCACGATCTCAAGCGACGGAGCTTCTCCTTCCATTTTTTGAGTGGTCGCGACAATCCGGCGGCGAGTAGAACTCATCGGAAAAATTGCCACCGGTCCCAACTCACTGGGACACAATTGCAGTTGGTCGGCGGGAAGGGTTTCGTTGCTTTCAATGTCAGCTAATAGAAAGGAATCGGCATATTCCGCTCCTTCGAAAGGCAGATTAAGCAGGTGGCGAATGGCGCTATGCGCGCCGTCACAGCCAACCACGAATGACGCCCTGAGGTTGATCGGTTCGCCCCTCCGCTCCAGCTTTACGCTCACACCATCTTCTTCTTCCACAGCGGAAACAAACGTGGTTTCGTACTCGACCTCCCCACCTCGACGAGCCAGTTCTTCGACCAATATTTTTTCGGTTACGTTCTGAGGAACCATCGCAACGAACGAATAGGGAGTTTCCTCCGGTGCGAAGCGCATGTGGGCGAGCGTGCGTCCGTGTGTCACGACCGCTACTGATGTGACCCGATTGGCCACTTCGAGGAATGGGGCGACCACGCCCGCCATGTCGAAGATCTCCATTGTTCGGGGAAAGATGGCGAGGGCCTTTGAATGCTCCGACTGGGACGGCCGTGTCTCAACCACCCGCCATCTCAGGCCCCGGCGGGCACACTCATTCGCCAGAAACAGCCCGACCGGACCCGCACCCACGATCAGAACATCCGTATCGACAGCGGCATTTGACATGGTCGCTCCTCGTTTTGACTGCGATAAAAATACCCGCGCTATGCGGACTTTTCCACGCGGTACGGCCTGGCTGGCCGATAGTCGCCCGGGACGTTTCGGGCTGCAATGTTCAACCGGTTCCAGCTGTTGATCACTGCCACGGCGAGTGTCAAGTCAGACAATTCCTTATCGTTGAAGAACGGGCGCACCTCTTTATAAATCTCGTCCGGCACGTGACCGTTATTAAGCACCGTGACCGCTTCTGTCCACTCCAACGCGGCGCGTTCTCGATCGGTATAGAACGGGGATTCGCGCCAGGCGTCCAATGAATAGAGCCGCTGCTCGTTCTCTCCCGCCGCCCGAAGGTCTTTCCAATGCATGTCCAGACACCAGGCACAGCCGTTGATCTGTGAGGCCCGCAAATGGATCAGATTGATTAAGGATTCCGGCAGTCCACATTCGCGAACATATTGCGAAATTCCGAGCATGGCTTTTAGCACCCCAGGGGACGCTTTTGCAAAGTTAAAACGCGCTTCCATAAATCCTCCTTCTGAACTTCCTTTTAGTTTCATTACAGTGACGCCAACCACCGGTCCGGGACAATGGCCAGGTTGGACATTCGATTTGCTTTTTTGGACAATTGAGGAAGATGTCCGATGAGTACATCCATGAGCGCAGCCTCAACGCCCTGGTCTTAGCCGCACGAGCCCTCGGGATCGAAATCGATCTGCCCAAGCTGGCCCCCACCAGGCGCAGGATTGAAAATGATGTGCTTGTTCCCGCCGCGGAGCACATGGCGGTCGCCCGGACCATATTTCAGGACCGTCGTGAAACCTTGGGAATCGACCTGGCTCAGGCACTGCCTCTGGAACCTACCGGGCTGTGGGGATTTCTGCTGCGCAGTAGCGCTACCTACGGCGCCATGTTGCGGCGCGCCGAGCGCTTCATGCGGATGGTAAACCGCTTTCAGGAGTTCGTATTAGAGGATCGCGGCGATCAAGTCGCGCTGGTGAGCCCTCATCCTGATCCCTCTCCCTATCCCCGCCGGGAGCAGGTTGTGTGCGTCCACTTGGCGCACTGGATCACCTGGGGTCGGCAACTTACCGGCCACCCGCTTCCGGTATGTGAAGCCCGGTTCCGATGGCCTGGGCCAGACGATCCATCGGTCTTTGAAAGTTTTTTTGGCGGGCCGGTGCAATTTGGGGCCGAAGAGGATGCTTTGCTACTCGACCGCCGTCTGTTGGAATTGACGCTTCCTGAGAGCGCTCCCGAGCTGGTACAGAAATTTGAAAAGTATGCCGCTGCGATTATCCAGAAGATGCAACCCGAGCTGAATTTCGCAGATTCAGTGCGAACCGCGCTGGCGGAAGGAATCTTGAACGGACATGCCAAGCAAGGCGATATCGCACGGCAATTGGGAATCACGGTTCGCACTTTGAACCGCCACCTGGCGGACACCGGCAGTTCTTTCCTTCAGATTCGCGATGAGTTGCTGCGCGAGCGCGCAGAAACGCTTTTGCGGGAAGGTCATCTTCCCATCGCGGAGGTTTCCTATCTGGTGGGGTACGCGGAACCCTCTACATTCCACCGCGCGTTTCGCCGCTGGACCGGCCAGACTCCAAGCCAATGGCGGGCCCATACTCCGCTTAACTCTTAGGCCGGGTATCCAGTCCGAAATCTTTTTCAATCCGCTGATACCAGGTTTCATCGTCGCTGGCGCAGAGGGAGACCCAATCTTCGTCCGACATTTGCGCCCGCCACTGCAGGAAAGGAACTGCGGTCGGCCCGACCGGATGGCGGAGCTGCCAGGTGCCGCTCTCCGCGATCTCCAGTATCTTGTCTGCCACCACCGAGGGTGGGGTGGGATTTTTCAGCGATGCTTCAAACAGGGAAGCGAAGCGCGCCCCCTGTCGATATGGGGATTGGCTGGGTTTGTCTCCAATGCGCTGCGCCATCGCAGTGTCAATAATTCCCGGCTCGACGATGGCCACGCGGACGTTGAAGGTTTTCATCTCGCCGGCCAGCGCCTCGCTTAAAGCTTCGAGGGCGAACTTGGACGCGTGATAAGGAGTCAGCGGCGCGCTGGTGAGTCTTCCCGCTACGGACGATATGTTGATGATGCAGCCACTGCCGCGCTTTCTCATAGGCGGGACCAGCGCCTGAACGCAACGGATCACCCCGAAATAATTCGTTTCCATGATGGCGCGGAAATCAGCCAGCGGTAACTCTTCTACGGACCCTGCCTTCTCAACGCCTGCATTGTTGACCAGCACATCGATAGGGCCATCTTTGAGGATTGCTGCGATTCCGGCAGCCACCGACTGGTCGGAGTCCACGTCCATGGCCGAAACCGTGATTGGAAGTTTCTCCCGCGCGGCCGTCTCCGCGAGTTGTGGAGCCTGCTTCGGGTTGCGCATGGTCGCGTAAACTTTGTGCCCGGCGTGTGCGAATGCTAAGGCCGATTCGAACCCAATCCCCTTGCTCGTTCCCGTGATCAGTACCGATGCCATTCAGAATTCCTTTCCGACATAACAAAGTAATGTAGTAGAACACAACGTTGATTGATGGCTCCTAGCGATAACGTGTGAACTCGTTGCCGTGATTTGCAGTAGTGATGGTTTCCCTAGAAATGCAGTTGCCTAAGCGAACCGATCGGAGGAGCCATGGCCAGCCGTCGACCTGCTAGCCTCGCGCTGCCGGATAAATTCCCAGAACCTTGACCAAATCCGCCACCTCACCCAGATGCCGCAGCGCGTTCCGAGCCGGCTCGTCATCGCCGCGCAGAAAGTCCACGTAGAACACGTAATCCCAGGGATGGCCCCGCAAGGGCCGCGATTCGATCTTGCTCAGGCTGATGTCGCGCAGGGCGAAAACGCTGAGCGCTTTGAACAGGGCGCCGGGAATGTTCTTGACGTTGAAGGCTATTGATGTCTTATTTGCCCGCGGCAGAATCTTTCGCTTCTTCTGAATCAGAAAGAAGCGCGTGAAGTTCCGCTTGTCGTCTTCGATCCCGGCCTTGAGAATGCGTGCCTTGTAGGCCGCCACCGCCTGAGGTCCGGCAATCCCAGCGGAATCCTTTAAGCCTTCGGCCACCACGTGCTTCACACTTCCCGCAGTGTCGTAGAAGGGCTCCGGTCTAATTTGCGAATTGTTCTTAAAGAAGTCCCGGCACTGATCAAGCGCCACCGGGTGCGAGAGTGCCCGCCGGATGTCTTTCAATCTCACCCCCGGCGCGGCGATCAAATTGTGCACAATCCGCAGCAGAAACTCCTTCTGGATAAACACGTCCCGGGTAAGCAATAGATCAAAATGCTCGCTGACCGAGCCGGCCAGTGAATTCTCAATTGGGATAACGGCGGCACCCACGTTGCCAGTCTCCAACCGGTCAAAAACCTCCAGCGACCGTGGACATGGAACCACGGTGCAGCCTGGAACCATCCGCTTGGCGGCTTCATGGCTGAACGCGCCCAGCTCTCCCTGGATAGCAACTTTCATGGAAGCACGTTAGCTGGCCTGCGCCGAAGAAAGCAAATCTTTTTGCAGCACAAAGGCGTCCACGCCGTTCGAATAGTAACGAGGCAAGGTCTTGAGCAGAAAATAGTTATGCCGCTTATAGAAGGCCAGTGCCGGCAGGTTGTCGACTGCTGTTTCGAGGTAAGAGATGGTGCATTTTTTGCCCAGCAGCCGGATCTCGGCAGCGGAAAGCAATTTCGAGCCAACTCCCACCCTCTGAGCAGACGGCAGAACGTCGATAGTGATGATGTGGCCCACGCTTTTCGCGCCGGCGTGGGCAATGATGTAGCCCAGAATGTCCGGCGTCTCCTCGCCGCCGGAGGTTGCTTCCGCCACCAGCGTAGTCGATTGCGAAAGGCGGACATAAGACATCAGTTCACGGCGCGAATAGGCGATTCCGGGGGCAAAACAGGCTTGATCGATACGCCAAAGCGTCTCAAAGTCGGCCTCCCGAAAGTCGCGTAGCGAGATTTCCACGGCGACATTGTAGCCCGGCGGGCCGGGCATAGGGCTGATTGGGTGGTCCGAAATGAAAAACTTGCCGTGAGCGTTGCTCACTTGCCACCCAAAGTCGTACCATTTGCATCAGAGGGCTCGTGGTTCAACTGTTCCTGATCGACGGCTTGATCGCGGCACTGTCTTTGCTGCTTTGGTACGTTTGTTTTTCCCATTACAACCGCCGCATCGGGGATGCCACTTTAAAGCTGGTCGAGACCGCCTGCCTTGGCCGCGGCCGTGTTACGGAAGCTCACTGGCATGGCGCCAGCCGCCTGAAAGCCCATCTGATATTTGCCTCGCATTGGGTGGGAGATGCGTACGTCACGGTGAACCTGCTCCCGCGTCCTATTCCGGTGCATTGGCTGTTGGCAATCTTCCGCAAGCAGAAGGAAACCCTAACCTTAGAGGCGAATCTCGACTGCGCCCCCGGATTCCAACTGGAAATTCACCGCCACCAGTGGCTGACGCGCAAAGTCGAACTGACTGACTCCCGCAACTGGATGATCTCTCGACCTGGTCCCATCGTACTGACAACCAGGACGAAATGGGGAAACGACTTGACCCCGGTCGTGAATGCGCTGATGTCGTCCTCCGGTCATAGCCTGATTAGCGTTCGATTCCGCAGCAGTGCTCCCCATTTGATTGCCACCGTGCCCCTGGAAGCTGTATCCGGCGAGGAATCAAGCGTGGCATTTCTGGAAGTAGTCCGGGAATTGGCCGCCAGCGCCTCCACCTCGAGACAATAGAAGAAATTCTGACCTCACTTTAACTACTCGGCTAGTATCCTCTTCAACTTTGGAAACCGACCCCTGTGATTCTGCTCACATCGTTAAATCCTCAAGAGCGCTATCTTTTTTGCAGGTGAAAAGGGCCGCGAATTTGGGAAAAGTGGCCCGAGAAAGGACAGGAGGCCATGAGAGTCGCTATCGTGTTCTACTGCCTGGTGGCAGCATTTTTGTTGTTCTTAGTCAGCGATCGCGAGGAAGTTTCGCATGAATGCACGGAGGCCAACCGTCATCGTGCCCCCAAGATACCTCCGTTAGGATCGAACCGGGCAAACGGAACCAACGCTCATTCAGCCAAAGGTCGTACCGCTTAACTGCGCTGAATTCGACAGTCGTCCTCTCCAAACGACTCGGTTAGTCCTTTCCTATTCTGGCAGCTTCTGATCCCCACTAACCGTCAATTCAGTTCTTGCCCCTGGCGCCGCCGTCTCCGGTTGACCTCCGCCGACGAAGATCTGATAGGTTCCCGCGCCCACGACCCGGTCCCCGGCTTCGGTGACCGCGCTTAGATCACGTGGGCTTAGCGTGAAATGAACAGGGCGGGTCTCTCCGCCAGCAATATGGACGCGGGTGAACGCCCGCAAGGCACGGCGCGCCGCGCCGGGAATCTGGGGGAATCCCAAATAGAGCTGGACTACCTCATCCCCTTCAGTTTGGCTGCTGTTCTTCACCTCGACATCGACGCTTAGGGGATCGCCCGCATTCAGCGTGGGTGCAGACAACTTGAGATTGCTGTATTCGAATTTCGAGTAGCTGAGCCCGTAGCCGAAAGGATAAAGCGGCTGCCCATCGAAATATCGATAGGTGCGGTTCTTCATGGAATAGTCTTCGAACGGGGGAAGCTGCTCGACGCTCTTATAGAAGGTGACAGGTAATCGACCTGCGGGATTGTTCGCCCCCGACAAGGTCTGCGCAATCGCCGCTCCGCCCTCTTCCCCGGAGTACCAGGCGTCCAGAATGGCGTTCGCATGGTCGTTCGCCCAATTCACGGAAAGGGCGCTGCCGTTCATCAACACTACGACCAGCGGCTTACCGGTCGCACTCAAGGCTTTGAGAAGGTCCTCTTCTTCCTTGGGAAGGTCCAGACTGGTGCGGTCGCCGCCCTTGAAAGCCGGGGACTTCGACTTTCATCTCCTCGCCTTCGAGTTGCGAGGTGATGCCCACTACGGCAATTACAGCATCGGCCTTCTTGGCAGCGGTGACGGCATCGGCGACGGGATCCGTGATAACGTTCAGCCAGACCAGCTTGGTTCCGAAGCCTCCGCGCAGCAGCTCGATCTTTACCGGATAGCGGTGTCCCTTCTGCAATGGAACAGTAACAGTCTTCGGGGTTGACATCGTGCAGTTCGGGATCATCCACCACCAGCTTGTTGTCGAGCCACAGGCGGTTCTTGGATCCCGCGAGCCCGACCCGGTACGTGCCAGACTCGGGGGGAACAATGAATCCTGTCCATCGCGCGGAAAAGTCTTTCATGCCGTCAGGCGGCGTGAGCGACTCCTTATCTGGATTGAACAGTTGCAGGTTCAAGGTTGGATCGACGCGAGTACTCTGCGGCACGCCGGTCAGTTCGCCGGAGAAATATTCCGCCTTCAAACCAGGCTTCCCATCCGGAGTGTTCAGCGCGGAACTCGGGACGACAGTCTCCACCCGGAGGAAATTCATTCCCGGAGTGAAGGTGACTTCGGCGCCCGAAAACTGCTTGCGAATCCCCTCGAGCGCGGTGGTCGCATGGGACGCGGTGCCGGCATAGTTTCCATGCAGCACACGCGTGGATTCCGCCAGCGGTCCGGTAACCAGAATCTTCTTTGTCCCGGCTTTCAGTGGCAGCGTGCCGTCATTTTTCAAAAGCACAATTGATTCGCGCGCAATCTTCAGCGCGAGTTCCCGATGGGGCGCGCTATCAATCTCAGAGTCGGGCGTTTGCGCATACTTCACCATCTCCGGCGGATCGAACAATCCCAGGCGGAAGCGTGCAGTGAAGATCCGGCGCAGAGAAATGTCGATATCCTTCTCCGTCATGAGCCCCTGTTTCACCGCGTCGATGTACTTGACGTAGTCGGAATTATCTTTTGCCTTGGTGAAGAAATCGGCGCACTCGTTGTCCATGCCGGTCTTCATAGACACGGCGGCAGCCTCAGCGAAAGACTTGGTGAAGTGGTGACCGGTAAATATGTCGACCACGGCATCGCAGTCCGAGACCACGTAGCCTTTGAACTTCCAGGCATCGCGCAATTGGTTCTTGAGCAAGAATTGATTGGCGCAGGCCGGCTCGCCATTCACCCGGTTGTAGGCGCACATCACCGACCCGGCCTGCCCTTCGGTGACGCTGGCGCGGAACGCGGGAAGATAAGTGTCTTCCATGTCGTGTTTGGAAACCTGCACATCAATGCTGTGGCGGGAAGGCTCCGGACCGCTGTGCACCGCGAAATGCTTGGGGGTGGAAATCACGCGGTAATACTTGGGATCGTCTCCCTGCAGGCCGGTAACGAACGCTACCCCCATCCTGGCAGTAAGAAATGGATCCTCGCCGTAGGTTTCCTGGCCGCGCCCCCACCGCGGATCACGGAAGATATTGATGTTGGGGGACCAGAAGTCGAGCCCTTCCATGATGTCGCGGCGGCCGGCGCGCACCGCCTGATTGTGCTTAGCGCGCGCTTCGGTTCCGATCACTACGGCCATTTCGTGGATCAAAGGATCGTCGAAGGTGGCTCCTAGTCCGACCGGTTCGGGAAACACGGTCGCCGTGCCGGCATTCGCAACCCCGTGCAGGGCTTCACTCCACCAGTCATACTCAGGAATCTGCAACCTGGGGATAGCTCGAGCCTGGTTCACTAGCTGTGAGGCTTTCTCGTCCAGCGTCATGCGAGAGATCAGATCGTCTACCCGTTGTTCGGTTGACAATCCTGGGTTGAGGTATGGCATTGTCTCGGCGGTCTGGGCGAGGGCAACAGGAATGAAAAACAAAGACAAAAGTGCAACGAGGACGCAGGCTCGAGAATGCATGGCAGTCTCCTGAAATACGCTGCTTCACTTAGGAAGAGCGACGAAGTATAGCATTTCCGTGAACGTTCACGCACCGTGGATTGTTCGATTTACTGACACTCGGCTACTTACGACGATAGGGTTAAGCAACTTCTGCGCTCCGGCCGCAACCAATGCCTGTGAATACTAGAATTCTTACTATCCTTATCGTCATTTTCTTTGCGAGCGCTCTCTCTGCGGCTGCACAAACCGCCGCGCGATCCGAAAATTACCAGCCCATCACTGGTCAGCAACGTCTCAAGTGGTTCGTAAAAAGCACAATCGGTTCGCAAAGTCTCACGGGAGGCTTTTTTAGTGCGGGAATCGGAACCGCGATGGATAAGCCCAAAGAGTACGGCCCGCATTGGGGAGGCTATGCGGACCGTTATGGCATGCGGTTGACCGGAATATCCACCGGCAATGCAATGGAGGCCGGGTTGGGCGCGATCTGGGGGGAGGATCCGCGATATTTCCAGTCAAAAAATCGCACCATCCAGGGCCGCATCGGCAACGCGATGCGGATGACTTTCCTGGCGCGGCAGCGTGACGGTAGCTATGGCCCGGCCTATGCCCGGTATATCGCGACCCCGGGAAATAATTTCCTTTCTAACACCTGGCGCGCCGACAGTGAAGCCAACTCGAAAGACGCGGCGCTGCGGACTCTATGGGGATTTCTCGGGCGAATGGGTGGCAACGCTTTCCAGGAATTCTGGCCGGACGCCCAGAAATACATTTTTCATCGCAATAAAAAGTAGCGCGGGCCTGAATGTCGGCCTGCTTGTGCGACAGAAACTTGATTCGCGACTTGACCTTGGTTGATTCAAACACAGCGCTGGGCGGACAGAAATGTTGGCCCCATCACAGACCCAATTGTCCCGACACCTTCTGCATGGCTTGGATGCAGAAGGCAATGTGATCTTCCAGTTCCACGCCCAAGGCCGCTGCACCGTTGACGATGTCGTCACGATTAACGCTGCGGGCAAAGGCTTTGTCCTTCATCTTCTTTCGCACTGATCTGGCCTCAACCTCGGCTAGCGACTTGCTCGGCTTCACCAGTGCGCAGGCAGTAATGAACCCAGCCAGTTCATCGCAGGCGAAAAGCGCCTTCTCCATGGGGGAGTCGCGGGTCACTCCTGTATACTCGGCATGCGACATGATCGCGCGGCGAATCTCTTCCGGATAACCCCGATCTTTCAGGATTTCATTGCCCTTATAAGGATGATCGTCGAGGCTGGGGTACCTGTCGTAATCGAAGTCATGCAACAGGCCAACCTTCCCCCACAACTCGGCGTCTCCCGAGAATCTTGGTGCGTAGGCCCGCATGCACGCCTCCACCGCCAGCGCATGTTTGCGCAAACTTTCTGATTGTGTGAACTCAGTTAGTAACCCCCATGCAGCGTCTCGATCGGTCATGATTTATTACCCATTTTCTCCTGGTTTTCTCCGGTTATCTTAGGGTTTCATGGAACTCAATTTGTTTTTCGTGGCAAATTGTTCTTGACTTCCACAGGTGTTGTACCGCACATTCGCTCCAGTTCGGAACTCGCACAGTTCCTGGGATGCCGCCCGCTCTGGCAACTCCCACATCTGAATGGCTACGACGCTTGCCCCAGTAGACTCTAGGGAGGTCGTCCGCTGCGACCGCTGCCAGTTAGTCCAATTTCGAACAACCAATAATATGTGCCGCCGTTGCCATGGCTCGCTCGATGAAGACGAGCCCGAAATGGTGGCAGTAACTCCCATGCCGCAGATGATGCCGTCGAATGGCAACGGGCGCGGACACTTGAATCTTGCCGCAGCCATACGTTCGCTTCGTCTCCGCAATGGTTTGAGCCAACGTCAACTGGCAGCTCGCATGTCAGTACCGCGGACTTACGTCTCCAAGATTGAGAACGAAAAGGCCACGCCAACGCTCTCTTCGCTGGAGCGGCTGGCTCGGGCGCTGGAAGTTGGCGTCCCCGACTTGCTGACCGGGGGAGAGCGCAACCGCCAGGAAGAAATTCGCGACCTGGTGAAAGACCCGTACATTGCCGAGATGCTTCCCTTCATCAACCAACTGAATGGAATGCAGATGTCGAGCATCTTGACGCAGGTTCGGGACCTGTCGTTGCATTCGCGCCGCAGCGCTTGATTTTAATCCGGGCAACCACCAACTGACACGCCGGGACCAAAAGGTCCCGGCGTTTTTTCTGGGAGGGCGAAGTCTCTGGACGGTAATGTGCCAGCATTTGTACTATAATACGACCCTTATGATTTCCTGTCGTCATGGCTTGAAGTCCGCCGTTGTCGCGATATGCGTCTTGTTCTGTTCGTTTGTATCGGTTGCCCAGTCCGCACCGGAGTCTTTTGCCCACGCGCAAGCATGGGTAGGCGCCCGCATCATCGATGGCAGCGGAAAACCTGCGATCGAGAACGCGACCCTGCTGGTTCGCAACGGGCGCATCGAGGAAATCGGCAAGAAGGTGAAGCTGCCGCCCGGCGTCGAACGCATCGACGCCACCGGCAAGACAATCATTCCCGGACTGATCAACGCGCACGGTCACGTCAACAGCGAAGAGCAGCTTGGAAAATATCTTCGCGATGGAGTTACCACGATTCTGAGTCTTGGTGGCGAAAAGGAATTTGCGCTGCGCGAATTGTGCGCGAAATCTCCGGCCGGAACGGTGCCGCACCTCTATGTCGCGGGAGTGATCCAGGATTCCTCCACCATGCCGGGCGCCGTGACGGTGAAGACGACAGAAGAAGCCCGAAAGAGCGTTGACTCCCTGGTAGAAAACAAGCCTGACATCGTGAAAGTGCGGGTCGATGATTTTCTCGGTGCGCGGTCGAAGATGACACCCGAGGTCTACGGAGCTGTCATTGACGAAGCGCACAAGAAAGGATTCCGCACGGCGGCACACGTGGTGTTGTTGGACGACGCCAAGGGCCTGCTGAATGCGGGTGTCGATTACATTGCGCACAGCGTGCGTGACCGCGAGGTAGACCAGGGATTGATCTCGCTCCTGAAGAAGCGGAACGTTCCTTACTCGCCTACGCTCACGCGCGAGGTTGCGGTTTTCACTTACGCGGATACACCCGATTTTTTCAGCGAGCCGTTTTTCCTGAAGGAGGCGGACTCCGAAGAAATCGCCAGGATGCAGGACCCGGCGCATCAAGATGCAGTGCGGAAAGACGCTGCTGCACGCTGGTACAAGGAACATATGGAGATCGCAATGCGCAACCTGAAACTACTTTCGGATGCGGGAATCACCATCGCGATGGGCACCGACAGTGGCGGCGGACCGGGAAGATTTCAGGGCTACTTCGAGCACATGGAACTGGAGTATGAAACCAAGGCCGGTCTCACGCCCATGCAGGCGCTCGTATCAGCCACCAGTGGCGCCGCCAAGGCGGCGAATGTCAGCAAAGAACTGGGGACCCTTGAAAAAGGTAAGCAGGCGGACTTTCTGGTGCTCTCCGCGAACCCGCTCGACGACATTCGCAACACCCGCATGATCAACTCGGTGTGGATCGGTGGCGTGCGAGTTGCGGACAAGAAATAATGCCGGCTACGGCCTGCGCGGCAGGGTGTAAAAGTCGTAGCGAATGGTCCAGTGTGACTCTTGCCCCGGCGAAATGTTCAGGTGAATGTAGGGCTCGGCAACCGCAACCGTGCTGATCGCCCAAAAATTGACTTTCATTAAAGGTTGGTCACTGGTAAATCGCACACCAGCACCGGTCTTCAGATTCTCGATGCGAAAGTCGTAGTCTTTGACCTCGTGCCCCGCACCATCCAGTTCGGTGAAGACACCGTTTTTGCCCTGAAGTTCGCGGGGGAAAACGATCTCCTGCCCGTGTACCACAGCCCGATCTTCTTTGAACCCGCGTACCGGCACCGGAACGAAGGGGAACTTTACCACGATATCCGGCCCCACGATTTCATGATCGATCACAAAGAAGTTGTGATTGTATTGGGTCGTGTCGATGGCTTTCCGCCCAGTGTTTTTCAGGCTGTGCTCGATCAAAAGCTCAGGTTCACCTTTTACCAGGCGGACCGTCTTGCGGTAAACGTAGGCGTAGCCATCATCCGATTGCAACTGGTGGGTGAACTCGATGCGGTCTTTGTGTTTGCGGACGGTCCATTTGCCGGGGTCGACGATATCGTAGGTCTCGAAGGGACGATATTCCTTCTCTCCGTCGGGTTTGCGCACCGTGCCTACGCCGATGCGAGGAAAAGTACCGCCCGGCTTGGCTTCGTCGTAGCCAAGACCTGAGTCGTTGGTTCGAAATTCCTCAACCGGCCCCGTAATCGCATCATGGATATTCGGATCATGATGCTCATACCAGCGTCCGAAATATTCGTGGCCCTGGAATTGAAGGCTGGAAACGACTCCGGCCCAGTCGAACCGCGTCCCACGATAAGAGCCTTTCTTCGCATCGGGCAGCATCAACTCAGCGCGAATCACGCCGTTGGAGATGGAAGCTTTCGGGAAGTCTTGTGCCGCCAGCATCCCGCAGGAAAAGCACGCGAGGAGGCTCACAAAGAAGACCCTCGCATGCCGCAACAGCATTCCGTTCATAGGCGACCCTCCACGAGCTGCCGGCACAATCACTTCTTTTCGTAGACTACGACTTCCTGAAACGGCTTGCCGTCTTTATCTTTGCCGGGCGCAGCATAGAAAGTTTGCGTCTTGCCATCTTTGGAGAGCGTCGAATGGCTCTTGGTGATTTTGCCGTCCTTGTTCCAGACATGGTTCAAGCGATAATCGCTGACCTTCACTACTTCAACGGTGACGCCCTCGCGCCCCTCGATAGGAACGAATTTCCCTACCTGCGGCTTGTACGACCAGTCGGTGATTTTGCCGTCGGGGCTTTCGACGTGGATCGCCGCTTTGCCGTCAGGACCGATGGTGACTTGATCGAGCTTGGGCGCGGGCCCGGGGAATTTCGACTTGGACGTTGCCACCCAAGTGCCTGCCCACGCGCCCGCGGGTATGTCCTCGGCCATTGAGGCCAGTGGGGCGGCCAATGCGAAAAGCAGTGCGGAGGTTAGAAGTATCTTTGAGCTTGCTTTCATCGATTGTTTTCTCCTTTGAACCATCAATGTACCGGCACGAATTGAATACAAACTGGAGTATCAACTTTTACTTCTGTGCCGGTCTTCGAAATCCTTCCCGTGGCCGGATCCACTCTGAATTGCACCACATTGTTGGAAAGCTGATGCAGGGCGAACAGGTAACGGCCGCCAGGATCGATACCGAAGCTGCGCGGCATGGTGCCGCCCGAGGGTGAGTATTCCATTTCGGTCAGCGTGCCCTTTGTGGGATCGACCGCGTAGATTCCGATGGTGCCCGGCAGCCGGTCATAGTCGCGGCTCAGACGGTTAGACTCGTAAAGAAATCTACCGTCGTTGCTCAACTGAAGCTCCGCGCTCCCACTTCTGATGTCAGAACCCCCGGAGTTGATCTTTGCCTCCTGCACCATGGACAGCATTCCTTCCGCCGCATTCCAGGCGAAGACGCTGATGGTCGATCCCATCTCATTCACCTGGTAGGCAAACTTCCCTTGATGGTCGAAGATCAGGTGGCGCGGCCCGTCTCCATCTTTCATCCTGATACCTGGAGGATCCAGCGGGCCGAGAGCGCCCGTTTTATCGTCAAAGTGATAGACCAATACTCGGTCCATTCCGAGATCGGACACTATGAGATAACGATTGTCAGGCGAGATCATCACGGAATGGGGATGAGGACTGGTTTGCACTGGCAGATTTGATCCGCCGTGACCTACGTGCTGCATAAAAGCAGTCTGCTCAGCGAGCGAGCCATCGTCTTTTACTCGCAACACCGACACACTGCCGCTTCCGAAATTCGCGAAGAAGACGAATTTTCCCGTCTTGTCCATAGCGAGAAAGCAGGTGCTGGTACCGCCTGTGGGCAGCGAGTTGATGAATCGCAGCTTGCCACTTGCAGAATCGATGGCGAAAGCGGTCGCATAAGAAGAATGATCGAAGGGGGGTCCGACCGAAAGTGGATCTTCTGTGATGGCGTATAGAAACCTGTGATTAGGACTAATCGCAAGGAACGCCGGGTTCACGATTTTCGCCGCAAGTTCTGGCTCGGATAACTCTCCCGTCGCAGCGTTGAAACGACTGACATAAATCCCTTCGCTGCGGCTGTTTCCCACTCCATGGGGGAGGCTCTGGCTGACAAATTTGAAGCCGGTATAAGTTCCGAAGTAGAGGAAGAAATCATTACCTTGGGCTACGGCCAGCGGCCCACCGGCGACCGAGAAGAGCAAGCAACAGGTTAGATAAAAACGACCGAACATTCCGAATTTTCTCTCCTCAACCGCCAGTCATAGAACCGGCACGAACTGCAAGCAGACCGGCGTATCAACCGTTATTTCCTTGCCGGTCCTGGTGAGTTTGCCGGTGTTCTCATCCATGCGGAAAACGACCACGTTGTTTGAGATTTCGTTGGCCGCCAGCAAATATTTTCCTGTCGGATCAATGGCAAAGTTGCGCGGCATAATTCCGCCAGTCGGGGCATGTTCGACCAGCGTCAGAGTGCCCTTGGCGGGATCGATTGCGAACACCCCGATTGTATCTGGCCCTCTAACATCGTCTTTACCCAAACGCCGGTTGGACTGATAGAGGAATCTTCCGTTGGGGGAGATGGCGATCTCCGCCGTGTGATTCACGCCGCCATAACCGGGTAGTTCCGTAGAAATGTCTTGCAGGCTGGTGAGTGTCCCTTGCGCGGAGTCCCATGCAAAAACGGTCACAATATCCGTCAGCTCATTCATCAGATAAGCGTACTTGCCCGCCGAATCGAAGACGAAGTGCCGCGGACCGCTCTCAGCCGGCCTCGCCGCGAACCCCGGTTCAAGCGGTGAGAGTGCCCCAGTCGCCGCATCAAAGTGGTAGATCAAAACCTTGTCGAGTCCGAGATCTGGCACACTCGCGAAACGGTTGTCCGGGGAAACATCGCTCGCACTAGGGTGGGCCATAGTCTGGTTTCCACTGTGGCCGATGTGCTGCACGAAAGCCGACTGAGCTCCCAGAGAGCCATCCTCCTCAATCCGCAAAACCGAAATGCTGCCGCTGCCATAGCTGGCCGTCAGCACATACTTGCCGGTTTTATCAACCGAGAGGTAACAGGTGCTGGTGCCGCCGCTAGGCACCGAGTTCAGGAATCGCAGCTTTCCCGTGTGACGGTCGATGGCGTATGCGCTTATATAGGACTCGTGATCGCGCGCTGGGCCTACTGACAGGGGATCTTCACTGGCTGCGTACAGAAACCGGCGGTCGGGACTGACTGCCAGGTAAGACGGATTGCTGATTTTGGCTGCCAGCTCGGCTGCGGCTAACTCGCCGGTCGCCGTGTGGAATTTGCTGACGTAAATGCCTTCGCTGTGGCTTTGCCCTGCCGGGTTTCCGTGGGATATGTATTTGAACCCGGTGTAAGTGCCGGCATATACGAAGAAATCTTGATTTTCCGCGAGGGCACGCACTGCGGGCCAAGGGACCAATAGCATAGACAGGACGACGAACACCCGGCGGCGAACTTGCATTCTCGACATCTTTGCGGCAGGCGGAGGAGTTCTCAAAGGCGCGGCAATAGGACGAAACCTCATCCCCATTGGAAAATATATAGCTATGCCCAGTTCGAACAAGCGAAATAGTACGAAACGCCAAGCCCAGACACGCTTTCGATCCACAGCATCTCTTGGCTCGTGAAATTAAGTTTTCACCATGAAGGACACTTAAGGTGCACGCAGGGGAACACCAACGATTTCCTTCTTGCGCTTTCGGGTGCTCTGTCGTGGTTGACGCACTCCCTTTCGCACAATTTCGCTTGTGAGTTTCCGCAAAGCTTGTTTTCGTAGGATGAATGCAGATAGGTCCGAATGCCGTGCCGAATATCAATAGGTTTGAGGGGACGGCGCGGCCGCTTGCACCCGGGAGATCAGTGCATGATACGAAGAATCTTTACGCTGCTAGTGGGGTGCGCCTTGGTCGCGCCCATGGCGAAAGCGCAGCTTACCGGCGATCGCATTGACCTCTATTTCGGAGACTGGCATGGGGCAACTCCACGCACGATTCGGGGATCGCTCGAAGAGCGCGACATCCTCACCCGGGGCGATGCCGAAAATCCCCCCAAAAAAGGTGCCCTTCTCCGGTATGTGAACTCATATACCTACGCGACTCTGGCACCCGGACAATCCGCCAGCCCCACCAGGCTGCAGGGGCAGCAGGAAATCTACTTTGTCGCCTCTGGCCAGGGAACAGCAAGTGCCGGTGGTCAAAGCGTGGACCTGTATCGCAACATTGCCGTTCTAGTCCCGGCGGACCTCGAGTTCACGCTCAAGAGCACCGGATCTGTTCCGCTCGCCATGTATGTGATCAACGAACCGATTCCAGCCGGTTTCCGGCCGAACACCAGCTTGCTGATGAGAGATGAGAACAAGATTCCGGTCGCGTCGGTCGACGGCTCCTGGGTCCACATCGTGAAGCCGCTGTTCTCCACTGCCGACGGACTTGGCACCTTGCAGAGCATCCTCACTGTGACCTTCGATCCCCTAACCATCGCCAAACCTCACGTGGTCGACCACACCGACATCGAAGAAGTCTTCACCGAGTTGAACGGAAAAACTCTCGCCTGGGTCAGCAACGCACTGCGTTGGCAGACCACGGGCATGGCGTTCTACCACGTGCCCGATAATCTAACGCCCCATTCGACCATCAACCAGGACAAGGACGAGCAGGTGAAATTCCTGTACTTTGCGCGCTATCACCCGCACGAAACCAGAAAGTAGAGAGCGACCATGCCGCGTAGGAAAGGCCTGACCTTAACCGTGTTGTGCGCCCTCGGTTGTTTTGCGGCTGGGCAAACCCCGCAGCCGACAGGGACCCAGAACGCAATCAACGGCATCAACTCGTATCCCGGGCCTGGACTGGTGAAATATCAAAACGCTCCGGACCCGATGAACCGCCGCATCGACCTGTTCTACAGCGACTGGCGTGAATCCCTGCCAAGAGTCGAGCACGGTTCGCTGGTGCTGCGCGACATTCTTACCAAAGGCGACAACTTCGCGCCCAGCGAAAAAGGCGCAGTTATGCACTTCGGGAATTTCTTTTCCTATGGCCGGCTGGCGCCGGGCGCAGAAACCACTCCAGAACGAATGGTTGGCCAGCAAGAAGTCTATTACATCCTTGGCGGGCGAAGGCGAAATCACCTCGGGTGGTGAGACTGCCAAGCTGCGGAAGGATGTCGCGGTGCTCATGCCCGTCGGGGTTGAATTCTCGATGAAATGCAGCGGCGCCGATCCCCTGACCATGTACGTGATCAATGAGCCTTTGCCCGACGACAATGGTATCGTCGGGCGTATCGGCCGCATTCCCTTCCATCCCAAAACCAGGATGGTGGTGAAAGACGAATCGCAGGCCCACCAGCGAACTCCGACAGGCGGCGATCCCTTTATCGTGGGCGGCGCTTCCGGCCATTGGGCGCACATTGTGAAGGAACTGTTCTCGCCCGCCGACGGCCTCGCCACCGAGCAGAGCGTCATCACCGTCACCATCAACCCAGATACGTTGGGCGAGCCGCATCCTCACAAGCCCGGGCAGGAGGAAGTGTGGGCGGCCATCGACGGTTCCACGCTGATGTTCATGGGAACGCAAGTGCGCACCCAGAACCCGGGCATGGCCTATATGCTGCGTCCCGACGGAATCACCATTCATTCCAACATCAACGTCAGCGACAAACCGGTAAAGTTTTTATACTTCGCAAAATTTCCCGACAACGACAACTGGACGCACGCGGTTCAACCCAAAAAATAGGAGCAGCAAGAACATGCGGTGGTCGACCGACAACACCTTCCTGACGGCTGTGCTGCTCGCGTCCGTCTCACTGTCTGCGCAGGTCACTCCGAAGCCCAGTGTGTCAACGCCCGCTGCCGGAGGCAACAGCTTCACCGGGCCCACCACCATTCGCTATGTTGCCGGCCGCGACCCCCAGGACAAGCGCATCGACATGTTTTTTGGCGACTGGCAAAGCTCGCCGCCGCGCCACCAGTTTGGCTCGCTGGTGCTACGCGACATTCTCACGCACGGCGACAACATGATGCCGCCGCAACCCGGAGCTGTGCTGCAAGCCGTCAACTTTCTTGCCTATGGTCGCCTACAGCCGCGTGACTCGACGGTTTCCACCAAGCTCGAAGGACGTCAGGAAATTCTCTATATCGATGGCGGATCGGGAAATATCTCCGCCGGAGGAAAAACCGCCACCCTTCACAAAGACTGTGCCGTGTTCCTGCCGGCGGGCCTTGATTTCGTGATGCAAAATACCAGCGACGAAGACCTCACCATGTACGTGGTTGACGAACCGGTGCCGGCAGGTTTCGTTCCCCGCAAAGACATGCTGGTGACCGACGAAGAAAAGGTCCCAGTCAGAGTTCCCATGGAGGCCTCGCCCTATACCTTGCCCGGAGCTTCGGGACACTGGGCACACGTGGTGCGCGATCTGTTTTCGAAGACCGACGGCCTCGCGACCGTCGGCGACATCATCACCGTCGACATCAATCCCATGACCATGGGCGAGCCGCATCCACACAATCTAGGCCAGGAAGAAATATGGGCTGCCATTGATGGCAGCAGCCTGGCCTTCCTTGGATCAGAATTGCGCGTCCAGAATCCCGGCACCGCCTATATGATTCGTCCTGACATGACGATGACCCACTCCAACATCAATTCCGGCGAAAAGCCCGTGAAGTTTTTGTGGTTCGTGGCTTCGTCGATGCCGAAATGACCTGCTTGCGATTGGGCTCGGTAGAGGACGGTATCCAGACGCTGCTCTTCTATTTCTTGATCGAATGTCCGGAAAACCAGAGGAACTTGACCGGCACATCACCGGCATTGATGTTGGAATGCGTCATCGACTCATCGGGACGGATCATATAGGCCATGCCCGGATGCTGTACCCGCAACTCTGATCCAATGAAGGCCAGGCTGCTGCCATCAATGGCAGCCCATATTTCTTCCTGGCCGGGACGATGAGGATGTGGTTCCCCCATGGTGAGCGGATCAATGGTGACGGTGATTAAATCGCCGATCGTGGCCAGCCCATCGGTTCGCGAGAACAGGTCCCGCACCACGTGTGCCCAGTGTCCGGAAGCGCCGGCAAGGGTGTAAGGCGACGCGGCCTGCGGAGATCTCACTGGAACTTGTCTTTCATCGGTGGAGAGCATCGCCTTGGCGGTAACAAATCCCTCCGGCACTGGCTCGCTTACCACGTACATTACGAGCTCATCATTGCCCGAGTTGGTGATAATGAATTCAATGTTCGCAGGGACGAAGATCGCAATGTCTTTGTGTAAGGCAGCGGTCTTCCCTCCCGCCGTGATCTCTCCCGAACCGCCGACCACGTAGAAAACATTCTGTTCGTGATCGAGCCGCGAAGGCGTAGTAGACGCACCCGGTTGCAAACGACCCAACGCCAGATAATTTGCCGCCTGGAGGATGGCTCCCGGTTGCGGCGGGCTGAAGTTATCTCCGCGGGTCAGAATGTCCCGGAGCACCAGTGAACCATAGACATGTCGCGGCATGGAGTCCCGCCAATCCCCCATGAACATGTCGATTCTTCGGTCCTGGCTGTCGCGTTCGGCCTGGTAGGCGACCGCGCCGGGACCGTCAAAACTGTTCCCTCCTGCGCTTGGCGTGGAAACCGGTGGCTTAGGCGCCACCTGCCCGGCGGCGCGCAGCGAGACCATAAGCAGGATCGGGAAGATCACACTACCGGAGGCTCGATTCATAGTTCGGAATTATTTCGCTGCCCACGCAAGTCCGTCAGCGCCCGCTCCGGCGTCAATCAGTTTCTTGACGGTCCAGTCCGACAAGCTGACAGCCGCAACTTTCGCGCTCTGGTCACAGGAGACATACACCGTCTGCTGGTCGGGGGAAATCAAAACTTCTTGCGGCCGCGGGGGAAGGTCAACCGTATGTGCCACTTTCATCGTGCTCAGGTCGATTGCCGCTAACTGGTGGACCAAGGGCAAGGCAATTACCAGCCAGCGTCCATCATCGGTCGTCGCCGATCCGTAGCCGAGGCCAGGCAGAGGTATCCAGGTCTTAACTTTGTTGGTGGCAATATCAATTACCGCTAACTGCGGCTTGGTAGTGTCGGAGGTAAAGACTAACTTGTCATCTACAGAAAGTGTGATGCGCTGGATCTGCCCTGCCACCGGAATAACATTGAGCGTTTTGCGCGCTTTGAGGTCGAGCACGGAAATGGTGCCCGGTCCGACGTTCGCCGTGTAGGCGCGGCTCCCGTCGCTACTGATCACAAACATGTGAGACTGTTCCGCCCCAGTCGGGACCGTACCGACAACTTTCATGGTGGCCGGATCAATCACGCTGATGGACTTTTCAAGCTCTGTGGAGACGTACAGCAAACCATCTTTCGGGCCAAACTTGGGACAGTGCGGCCGAACGCCTTTTCCAAAATCAAGATTGCCGACAACCTTGCGCGACGCAAGATCGATCGCCACCATATTGGTGCCGTCGGTGCCGGGCTGACCGACACCGGAGTTTCCGTAAATTGGAACGTAAGCGGTCTTGCCATCGGGCGCGGCGATGACTTCGTGCCCCGTGATCCCTCCCTCGGGCACTTCGGCGACCTGCTTGCCCGCAGCCGGGTCGATAATTCCCAAACTGTTGTCGCCCTTGTTGGCGATCAACAGCCAGCCGCCGCTATCCGTCCTGGCAGCGCTCAGAGCGGCCACGCCGATAACCCCTAACACCGAAAGAGCAAGCATCAATTGCCAACGTCGCATGGCGAACTCCATCTTGCAAGCTGAATTGGTATGGCCGTCACACTATACGCGACCGTGCGCCTGGAGCGTCTAATGATACTATCATATGTCTAGTTTCGGGAATCTCCTGCTTTGGCGCCAAATCTGCAATATCATCGCGACATCCTTCAGCTAAAAAACACAGTTTCGCACATCTTGACACCTCCGTATTTAGTATTATGATACTAACTATGAAACTCAGACTACAGCTGTTGCCGTTCGCCCTTCTGGCTATCTCGATTCTGGTCAGCGCCGAGGGAATTCCCGCGGGTGAATTTGCCGGCACCTGGGCAGCGGACTTCTCCAAATCTAAATTTCCCGGTCCTCCTCCGAAGGTCGACCTGTGCACGATCGCCCCGGACGGAACGGTAACGATTAACGAAACCAACGCGGAAGGTAAGAACACTTCCTGGCACTACACACCGGAAGAAGGCAAGCCGGTGAGGGTAGTAGGCCGGGACAACGTGACTGTGACCGTCAAGCATGTGAACGATCACACCAACGTTCACATCTGGGACATGAATGGCAGACCCGCGAAAAGCAAGTCGGTTCTATCGAAGGATGGAAAAGTAACAACTTTCACCATGGACGGCACCGACAAAGACGGCAAGCCCTTTCACGAAGTAGTCGTCTACAACAGGCAATAGTCGCCCGCCCATAAAATCGTGTAGAGACGTAGCTCTGCTACGTCTCCCATCACGACATCAGGAATACTGTGGAAGGTCCGGCTTCAGCCGAGACGTAATGTCTGCGGATGGGCGACACATTTGCTGAGGGCCAGACGCTTTCCAGGGCACCTTTAGCGATTCCATGCCGAGGTAGAGAGCTCTTTGCTTGGTCCAGTGGAAAATGTGGAAGATTGAACTACCGGCCCGAGGAACCACCAGTATTCTTAGCCAGCGTAACTTTCCTCGTCTCGGCTTTAAATCCTGAGATACCCTTGTAGATGGCTTCTGCAATCTGCTGACGATAGGCAGGCGTCCGCAGATGCGCTTCGTCAGACGGACTGCTAACGAAAGAAACTTCAGCGAGAACGGCGGGCATGGTCGTGCCGGTGAGCACCACGTAGGAGGCTTTCTTGACTCCGCGATCGCGCAGCGTGGGGTTATCCTCTTGCAACGTACGATAAAGCGACCGCTGCACATCGCTGGCCAGCCGCTTCGACTCCAGAACCTTCTCGCGAATATCGACGTTCGTCCAATCCACATCCATCGGGGACGCTGTGCTATCACTCGTCCGGGCACGCGCCGACGAATAGGTGTTGGTGTAGTAAGTCTCAATCCCCTGCGCGGAAGTCAGGTCGCTGTAGTTGGCATGCACTGAAACGAAGAGATCCGCCTGCGCCAGGTTCGCCATCTCGGTGCGCTTCTCCAGAGAAATGTACTTATCGTCTTCCCGCGTGTAGATAACTTCCGCATCCAGGCGATTCTCGAGTAGCTGTCCTAGCCGGGCCACGATGTCGAGAACGAGTTCTTTTTCCTGCAAGCCGGAGCGCCCCACGGTTCCGAGGTCCCAGCCACCGTGGCCTGCATCCAGAGCGACGCGCAACTTCCCTGCTGCCGCCGGTCTACGCAAATCCGGGCGGATAGCGCCGGTGAGTGACTCAGTCTCTTCCGGATTCATGGGAGCGAACAAATTTAACTTCGCCTGCGGCTGCGACGGAGCGCCCACAGGATGAACCTCGACCACCAACCGGTACGGGCTCTCCTCCAGGCTTACGGAAAAGTTGGGAGCGCCTTTCGTCTCAAGCACGACCCGGGTGATTCCCGTCTTTAATTCAGCCACTCGCACCCGGACCAGCAGCGCATCTGCGATCTCGACATCGTTGTCCATGCCGGATGCGATGTCAGTGCCGTGCAAGTCAAAATAAATTCTCTCCGGATTCGTCAGCCGGTGGGCTTCGTATTGCACATGATCTTGCAGATCGATCACGACCGTGCTGGAGTTGTCCGAAGACCAGTGACGGATGCCGGTTACATGCGAGGTCGGGGTCGACGTCCCCGAGGGCGTCATAGGCTCGTGTTCGTCCACGTCCGGCGGGGTTGCGGATTGCGTGGGAGGTATTGTGGCGGCGGCTTGGGACTGAGTCGCCTCCGCCGCAGACCTCGCGTCCGTGCGCAGCCTCCACCAGACCCCTGCCCCGGTCAGCAAAGCCAGCGCCAGAATGATCAGCACGATCATCAGCCCGGGCGGCATTCTTCTGGGACGTTCGTACTCGGTGAGGACGGTCGGCTGCTCGTCGTGGGTAGCGTCGTAAAACGACGCCTCAGCCTTGTGCACCTGCAAAACCGATTGCAGTTCCTCCACGCTTGGCATCGGCGGTGGAGGCACCGCGCGGGTCTCCGGCTTAGACGCTTCCGTTTCCGACGCGAGATTGAGGACGGTTCTGGCCAATGGTTCCTCGGGCTTCATTGCGGCCAGAATCAATTCCGCCAGCAGATTCAGACTGCGAATATCGCTGTCGTTGAATCCGTACGGCATTGCCGAAAACGCTTCGATCAAACCAACGACTTGATCTTTGTCCCGCAGGGGCAATGCCACCATGGAACGCGTGCCCAGGCGCCGGCAAACTTCAACATTTACCCGCTCGTCATGCTCGGAATCGTCGCAGCGTACGATCCGTCCAGTGCGCAAGCAACTCGCCGAAAAACCTGAGTTGGGGTCGAGCCTGGCGCCTCGCGGCGGCGCAGATTCCCCAGCGGAGGCGCGACAAACCACTTCGCTTTCCTCAGTTAATGCGATTGCAATTCCATCCGAACCGGTCAGGGCAAGTGCGCGCTCGGCTACAAGCTGCAACACCTCATCAAAAACAAACGGCTCGGCGGACCACGATGGTGGCGCTTCCGTGGCTTCTCCCAGCTCAATGGCGCGGCGTTGGCGGATCTGTTCTTGTAAAGATGAGAATGCCAATAGCGCTTGCAGCGCTTCGAACTTGGGAGCTTCCGCCTCTGATGTGCCACCGGAAACGTCGGTTGCCGCACCACTCATACTCGGCGGTACATTGACTTCATTCGAATTAGGTTTAGACGGATTGGCGCTCATTGCAGGCGTCGATTACCGCCGGGGAGAGGAGGCGGCGCAGCGTCGACCTTGGTACTAAGTTACAAGGGATTACTCACTAGGGCAATATGTCTGTAAAGGGCTTAATACCACCCCCGGCCATGGCCGTCCGTAAATGGTTTTACCCTTATTTATCTTGATGATACGGACCAAAAAGCCAGTGCAGCACCTGCCGCTCGCTGCCCCGCGACCCCTTCGAGGCGCGCTTGTTGCCAGAGGAAAAGAAAGAGGAAAACATGGAACTAACTATTCCCCGAGGCGGCAAGCCAGGCCCAGCCAGCCATATTGTCATGCAACATTAACCTTCCATTCATACTGCATTAAACCGACTCCTTTCATATAGAGGCGTAAACCTATAGAGCGATGAAAAGGAAAAGTGATGACTAGAAAAGATCTGGACATCTGCAAACAGGCGGGCGAGCGCGCCCGCGCCACGCAGCAATTGCGTCAGGCGCTGCGGAGATCGAAGACAATCGAAAAGCTGCTTCTGGCAGCCGTGATCCTGACAGTCGCGGCGCTGCCGACAACCATTGTCACCTCCGAAAGGCCGAACGACAGCAACAGCCAACCGGTTGCGACGGCGCAACTGGTAAGGCTTGCAGCGACACAAGCAAGCCGATAGTGCCCTTGTAGAGCAATCACCAGCGTGGTAGACCATCTGCCATGCTTTCTACCTCTCGTCCCCGCGCCTTCACCATTCTCTTAGTTCTCCTTACCAGTGTTGGTCAACTCATAGCCCGGGGTCCAAAGATACCTCGCGGCTCGTGGCCAGACCGAACTTGGAAACTGGCGAAGTCACCTGAGAAGGCAGGCTGGTCAAGCGAAAGGTTGGCTGCCGCCAAGGCCTACGGAGAAACCATCCACACCTCAGCGGTGATGATCGTGCAAGGCGGGGAGGTCGTCGACCAGTGGGGAGACTTCGACAAGAAAATCACCTCCTACTCGGTTCGCAAAAGCCTGATCAGTGCGCTCTACGGAATCTATTCCGCCGAAGGCGTCATTGATTTGAACCAGACTCTTGAGCAACTAAAGATCGACGACTTTCCCGACCCACTCACTAGGCAAGAAAAGTCAGCGCGTATCGTAGACATTCTTCGGGCGCGTTCCGGCGTCTACCATCCGGTAGCGTTCGAAAGTCCCAACCAGATAAAATTTCGCCCTGCACGCGACAGCCACGCGCCCGGCACTTTCTGGTTCTACAACAACTGGGACTTCAATGTCCTGGGCACCATTTTCGAAAAGAAGACCGGCAAGAAAATCGGCCAGGCATTTTACGAACGTGTCGCCAAGCCTATCGGGATGCAGGATTTCAAACCCGAAGACGTCTTTTACCTCGGCGGTCCGGAGTCGATGCACCCCGCCTTTCTCTTTGAGATCACCGCCCGCGACCTGGCACGCTTCGGTTTGCTCTATCTGCGCCAAGGGACGCTGGAAAGGCAAGCAGGTCGTCCCCGAGTCCTGGATAGAAAAGAGCACGCACGCCAATGAAATGGTGAACTTCAACGGGACCGACACCGGCGGATACGAATATCTCTGGTGGGTGGAATACGGCGGAAAACACTTTCCCGAAGCCACACTCCCCGGCATGTATTCCGCCCGCGGCGCCGGCGGCCACTATGTGCTGGTAATCCCCGGCCTGGATATGGTCATCGTCCACCGCGTAGATAATGAAGCTGCCGTTAAAGACGTAAAGAATGTTACCGAGCAGGGTCTGCGGCCGCTTGTCACCAACGCGACCTTCGGGCATTTGGTGAAGCTGATTCTTGAGGCGAGGAACCCATAGACCGTCCTCGTCGCGAACATTGCAAAAGACCCACGGATGGGGCTCGACCAGTGAGGCTTGCCTGCCGTGTTACCGGGTTTGGGTTGTAACTGGCTCTAGCAGTCCGGAAGGTTCCCATGACCAGGGCCCCTGGCGTCCGCTGCGCTGATCCCTTTGACCCTGTGGTTTTTCCGATGTGGTGGCGGGAGCACACCGGTTCCCATGCCGCCGCCACCTCCAACCAAATATATGGCGCTGGGTCCGCCGGGACAGGAGTCTACTCTTACATGGTCCTCAAGTAATGCTGACTGGTGCAGCGCGAGCGGAACCCGGAGCGATTTGGGGGCTGAGGCAACTTCGAACGACATGGGTACGTTGCAGCCACATTCGACGTTTCTCTGTCGCCATGGAGCATTCACCTTGGTGAAGCTGCCATAAGAGTAAGGCATCCGCTTTTACTGTTCCGCCCAACGCTTTCGTATCCCCGCCAAAAATTTCTCTTTGTCCTTCTTCATAAGCCGGACCAATGCTTCATTCCCAGTGTCTTCGTGCTCGCTCGCCCAGAGCACCATTTCGGTGAGCACCGGCGCCAGGTCCATGCCCTTGGCAGTGAGACGGTAAATCTGCTTTCGTCCGTCAGACGGATCGGGATGGGTGGTAAGAATTCCGTAATCAATT
>CAWGQZ010000079.1:0-28166 GCA_963824805.1 uncultured Acidobacteriaceae bacterium
CAGCTGGATTAGGTTCTTTGCTACCCGCGACCAGACGTAAAGAACCCTAAAATGGGCTGCCTATTAGCTTCCGCTCTTTGGCCTAAATTTGTTCGGAGTGGGATTGATCGATGGCTCAGATCGAGCCAATATAAGATTACACAATTACATCCCAGCTATTCCTAGATTGCAAAGCCGAAGTGCTCACCCAGTAGCTGGGGGACACCCTCCATCCTCTGATTGGGAACGTCGGAGCACGAGTTATTGAGGGTACGTAGCCCGGGACCTATGAGGACGCGCGCTGTTGTTGATTTTTTCCCACTGCCGCAGCTGGCGGTTGAGCTTTCTGATTTTCTAGCCATTCGGAATTTGCACTGCCCTTAAACTGCCATTTACGATGGCAGGACGTGAAGTATCTCCTCAAAATTGCGGCCGTGGTTTTGTCTTTCACTGTTCTGGCGGCAGCACAATCCGCGAAAGTTGAAAGACTGGTCCAGCAAGGCCAAGCAGCACTCGATGCCGGGGAAATTCGTCAAGCCGTGGCGGATTCCAGCGGGCGCGGCAGCTCTCCCCGACAGCCTGGAAGCAAATCGCGGGCTGGTGCTGAGTTATCTGCAAGCGGGGGCCCTCCGAGAGGCGGCTGAAGCGGGTACGCAGGCAGTGGCTCGCTGGCCGAACGATCCGCAGCTTTTGCATTGGCTCGGCCTCGCGTACTTCAAGGCCGGACAAAACGCGCAAGCTCAGGAACTACTCGAGAAATCAGCAAAGTTAGAGAGCAATCACGCCGACGTTCACTTCGATCTGGCGCTGGTCCTGCTGGCCCAGGAGCAATACGCTCCCGCCGCCGCAGGAACTCGAGCAAGCGACCAAACTCGATTCCTCGAATGCATTGGCGCATGTGCTGCTAGGGCGGGCGTACCAGAATACAAATCGTACCTTGCAGGCAATTGAGGAATTTCGCACGGCGCTGCGGCTCGATCCCAAGACCCCGCTCGGCCATTATCACTTGGGATTCGCTTACTCCAGCCTTGGCCGCAGTGACGAAGCCATTACCGAATTTGAAAAAGAAGTGAAACAAGGGACCAGCAACCCGCAGGTCTACTATCAGTTCGGCCACTGTTTGCTGGAAACCGGAAACCTGACGGCCGCGGTTGAAAGTCTTAGAAAGTCGCTTCAACTTGATCCCAATAATGGCGACGCAGCTTACGACTTGGGCAAGGCTTCGCTTCTGGACGGCAACCTGGATCTTGCGGCAGTATCGCTACGGAAGGCAATCTCTCTTAAGCCGGAAGATCCCAGCCCGCACTATCAGTTGTCCCGCGTATTTGAACGGCAAGGGAAGACGGAAGAGGCGAAACTGGAGCGTCAGCGTTTTCTGGAAATCAAGAAAAGCCAGCCCGAAACCGGCGGCATGGCGACCGGCCGGGTCCAGTAGTGGGGCGACTGCGCGCGGTATTTGGATGGAGTGGGTTGTTGTTAGCCGTAATTCTGGCGGCCTCCGGGGCAGCCCCTTCGCAGAAATCTCCTGCTAAAACGCCGCCAGGATTCCTCTTTTCTGACGTCACTGCGAAATCCGGCATCGATTTCCATCTCACTTGCGGAGGTTCGGAAAAGCGCTACATCATGGAGTCGATGTGCGGCGGGATTGCGGTCTTCGACTACGACAACGACGGCTGGATGGACGTTTTCCTGCTCAACGGTTCGACGCTCGAAGACTACCGCGCGGGAAAATGTCATCCCAGCAAGCTTTACCGCAACAACCACGACGGCAGCTTTATCGACGTCAGCGCCAAGGCTGGCCTGGCCGCATGCAACTGGGGATTTGGAGTAGCCGTCGGTGATTATGACAATGATGGCTGGGAAGACGTCTACGTCACCAACCTGAACGGCGCCGTTCTTTATCACAACAATCACGATGGAACTTTTTCAGACGTAACCGTGAAAGCAGGAGTTGGAAATCCGGGGCGCTGGGGAACGAGCACGGCTTTCGGCGACTACGACAATGATGGGTTGCTCGACCTTTATGTCGCCAACTACGTCGATCTCGACCTCGACAATCTACCCGAGTTCGGCAAAGGTCCGTTCTGCCAGTACCGCGGAATTCCCGTTTCGTGTGGGCCGCGCGGGCTCCAAGGCAGCCGGGACCGCCTGTACCACAACAATGGCGACGGCACCTTCACCGATGTGAGCGAGAAGCTGCAGATCGATTCCGGAGGCTACTACGGTCTCGGCGTTTTGTGGCTCGACTACGACCGCGATGGCTGTCTCGACCTTTATGTAGCTAACGATTCTTCGCCCAGCTTGCTCTATCACAACGATTGTAAGGGCGGGTTCACCGAAGTCGGAGCCGAAGCCGGGGTCGCATATAGCAGCGATGGGCGGGAACAGGCTGGTATGGGAATCGACTCGGCCGACTATGACCGGGACGGCTGGCCCGACATTGTGAAGACCAACTTCTCCGACGATAGCAACAATTTGTATCGCAACGAACACAGAGGAGAATTCACCGACATGGCCGGCCCGTCAGGCTTCGGACCGGTCAGCCTTCCCTTTCTCGGATTCGGCGTCAAATTTCTGGATGTTGACAACGACGGCTGGGAGGACCTATTCGTCGCCAACGGCCACGTGAATCCGCAAGTCGATCAACACTCTTTTGGAGTCACCTATGCTGAGAGGCCATTGCTGTTTCGCAATAAAACGCAGGGGAAGTTCGAAGAATTGGGCTCACACTCGGGCGTGCCCCTGACGCGCCGTTATGTGGCTCGCGGGACGGCAGCAGCGGATTTCTGGAATGACGGCTCGGAAAGTGTGCTTCTAAGCGTGCTCGACGGCTCTCCCGTGCTTCTCCGAAACCAGACACCACGCCGCGGGCATTGGATCCGGCTCAAACTCGTTGGCAAGCCTTCCAATCGGGATGGATTCGGCGCCCGGGTGGAACTGAAGGCTGGCGGCTTGGTGCAGATGGCGGAGGTTCGAACCAATTCGAGCTTCGAGTCTGCCTCCGACCCCCGTCTGCACTTCGGCGTAGGGCAAGGCTCTCGTCGCGGATTCCATCCTTATCCATTGGCCGTCGGGCAAAATCGAACGAACTTGGAAGCCAAAAGGTAGACACGGAACTCGTGATCGAAGAAGGTCGCGGAATCGTTTTGCCGACCGCTGCGGCTTATAAATAAAACAAATACATCGAGTTACCGCGGTTTCGGATAATTCCAAAAAGTGGAACCCCGCTTCTCTAGATTCTTCTAATAGTCATAACAATTCGTCACAGATTGGGCTGTAAGTGATTGTGAGGCTTACGGATGTGGTTTGGGCATTGAGTTGCGCCTTTGTGTCTAGGCTTCCGTCACAGTCCGCTTTGGGGTTGTGAGAACATCGGGGGTCTAGTTCCAAGTTAGCAAGTGCTTCACAGTGGGCGACAAAGCAAAGTGCTGCGCGCTTCCAATACAGTTTGTGCAGTGCTGGACGTTTTGATTTCTGTGGGTTCGTGTCCGCAACTTCCGCATCGTTTAAGAGGATTGGCTAATGACAAAGCTTCGTTTCTGCCTTGTAGTCCTTGCTGTTGTAGTCCTGACAATCTCCGCGCTGGCCCAGGTACAAAACGGCCAATTCACCGGAATAGTAACTGACCCGTCAGGAGCGGCGATCGCCAAAGCCAAAGTGACGGTCCTCAACACCGCCACCAATCTTTACGGTAGCAGCACCGACCAACGACTGCCGGGCTCTATACCGCGAAAGAATTGCCGGTTGGCACATACAAGGTAACGGTGGAGGCCCCTGGATTCAAGACCAGCGCAAACACCGAGCTGACGATGAACGCCGGTACCACCGCGTCTGGACTTTAAATGCAGCTGGGACAAACCCGGGAAGTAGTCGAGGTCAGCGGGAAACGAGCGCCGTCAACACGGAAGACTCGAAACTGGCCTCGACTGTCACTGTCCACTCAGATAGCCAATTTTCCCTGAATGGCCGAAACGTCTACGACCTGATTCAGATGGCGCCCGGCGCGGTTAACGTTCCCGGGTCGGATTTCGAAAAAGGCCATAGCACGGTAGTCAACGGACTGCGAGAAGACTTCAACGGTTTTCTGATCAATGGTGTCTCAAACAAGGGCCTGAGCGGCGGAGTCATAAACACGCCCATCCAAGACACGGTGCAGGAATTTCAGCAGCTCGGTCTGAACAATTCTGCCGAATATGGAAGCAGCGCGGGTTCCATTACAAACCTGGTGTCAAAATCGGGAACCAACAGCTGGCACGGCAGCGGATGGGATTTCATGCGCCATGACAAACTGGACGCCAATGACTTCTTCCTCAACCAACAGGACGTACCGAAGCAGTTGCTGCGGTTCAACCAGTGGGGCGCTACTCTGGCTGGAATTGTGAAGAATAAGCTGTTCTTCTTCATTTCGTATCAGGATGATCACTTCAAGTCAACAGCACCTCCGACTACTACCCTGGTTGAATTGCCGGAGTTTCGGCAAGCGGTGATCACGGCCCTACCCAATTGGCTGCGGCGCTGCTTTTCAAGGACTTCCCGCCTGCGGTCGCCGGCAATAACTGCAGCGCTTTTCCGGTGCGGTAGCGAAGGAAAAAGTTACCGGGGTCGCTTCGGTGGACGCGGCATTTGCCGCGTTGGACGCGGCATTGCCGGTCGGCAGTCCATATCTCTGCAACAGCATTGCGCTCTATCAGCAGCAAACGCAAACCTTTGGGAACCTGTTCCAAGGCAAAGAAGCATCAGGGGTCCCCATTATCAGGCCAGCGACAAAGATCGCCTATTTATCCAATACAACTGGCTCCGCAACAGCGACACTTTGGACCTTGCACCCCAGCTTGCACCCGTGGCTTCACCAACCCGACCCACAATATTTATCCCAATGGGCAGTTTAGTTGGGTTCACACCTTTGGCCCGAGGGTTGTCAATGAGTTGCGTGCAGGTTACACCAGTTTTCTGCAGACAATTGGGACGAACGTGCGGGGTGTGCCGCAAATCGCCTTCGACGATGGCAATGCAAGCTTCGGTTCCTATAACGGCTATCCCCAGCTTTTTAAAGAACATGAATATAGTTACAGCGACATTGTTTCGATTAACCGGGCTCGCATAACATGAAGGTCGGTGTGGACGTCAGGCGAAACATCGAGAATAGTGAATTCAACGTCGCCCGTCATTACGAGTTTAAGGACACCATCTTCTTTGCAGCGGAATGCACCTGTACGGGGCGCTGCGGGTGTGGATCCAGGGTTTATTTCTGGAAAGCCGGCCGAACTTGCCAGCAATGTGCGGCATTGGGCAATAAGGAGTTTGGAAGCTTTCTTCCAGGACGACTGGAAGCTATCCCGTCGTTTGACCCTGAACCTGGGTATGCGGTACGACATCTTCGCCCGCCATAACGAGTTGAACGATCTGGCAACGACATTCATCGTGGTCCCGGCGAAAGTCTGCTCGACAATATCACGACCGGAGACGGGCAACTGCGGGCAGCAAACGCACCTTGCACCGACCCCCTCGGGCAACGCTGGTTGGAGTTTGCGGGCCTGGCGGTTTCGCTTCCACAAAATCGCTGGGTAGGGGTGATCACAATGACTTCAGTCCTCGCGTCGGATTTGCCTGGGATGTTTTCGGAGATGCCAAGACGTCGCTGCGCGGAGGATTTGGGGTTTCTTACGAATCAACTCTCTACAATCCTCTTTCCAATTCTCGTTGGAACCCACCGTTTTATTCTTTCAACCTGATGGACAGCGCAGCGCTAGACGGCGGCGACTCTATCGTTATTTCTATGGCCGACGACCTGTAACGCCGATGGAACAATTTGCAACCCGAGCGGTGCAACGCCAACTTACCTAGGGGCGCCTACCAACCCTGGCCAAGGTACGGGTGCACAGGCGGTGGGCAATCTCTCAGGTTGGGCTGCGAGCAATCCGCAGACCGCGTTTTTAACCGGAATTATCTTCCCCCAGGGGATTCGCGACCCCTATGTCTACAACTACGATCTAAGCCTTCAGCGCGAGCTGATGTCGAAGCTCTCGGTTGAGGTCAATTATGTCGGAACAACCGGAGCACAAGTTGTTTCGCGCCGATGACGTTAATCGCATTCCCGGGGGCCATGTTACCGTGGTAGGAGGATGTGTTACGGACAACGTCGGGCGTGAGCTCTGCGGTCAACCTGGGGGTAAACTGAACAGCAACTATGGAACATTGCGAGTTTGGGAGAATGCCGCTAACTCTAACTACAATGCGCTGCAATTCTCGCGTCAAAAAGCAATCGAGCCACGGCCTATTGTTCAACCTGAACTACACTTGGAGCCACAGCATTGATGATGGCTCTACCTGGCACAGCGGCTCCACGACCGCGAATGGGGATGCAGCGGGGGACGGGTTCACCACTGACTGGACAAGGCCGGGTCTTGACCGTGGCAACTCTATCTTCGACATCCGCCATCGCCTAGTCCTCAACTATGTTTGGGACCTGCCATTTGGGAAGCACTCTGGGTTTATGAATGCGCTACTCGGCGGTTGGTCATATAACGGGATATGGGCTTTTCAGACCGGCGCACACTGGTCGCCGTATGACCGTCGAGCCGAAGACCTAGAAGAGATTTCAGATCCAACCGTTGCTTGCACCGCCGCTGATGTTAACTCGGGGAATTGCCAAAATCTCGGTGGCGACTACCTGCTAAGCCGTACTAACAGCCATTCCAGAAATTCACGCCCGAACTCCACGGTTTCAGGCTTTGATGGGGCTACCCACGACATGTGGGCCAACGGTTGGGGTCCGAATGGCAACCGGGTGGTGGAATATTCACTACTCCCTGCCTGGGTTGTGCTGGGAATCTCGGACGTAACACTTTCGTTGGGCCGAGCCAATGGTTTGCAGACATGTCTGTATTCAAGAGCTTTAAGGTCACAGAAGAGAGTCGGTTTGCAGTTCAGGGTCGAGGGCTTTAACGTTTTCAACCACACTAACTTCGTACTGGCTACCTCAGGCCAAGCCGCGTTGGAAACGACCCACAACCAATACCCCATCGAAAATTTCGGTTAAGGCCGGGGGCACTTTGAACCCCCGAACCTCAATTAGGGGTGAAGGTGAACTTTATGACGTTTCGGTACGGGCTTGGCCTCCCCTTGGGAAAACAAGCCCTTTTCTTTTGGAGTAGGCCATGCCACTTGCACCTCGCGATCTACTCCTCTCCTGCCTTGCCTGCTTTCTCATATCAGTGCCAATGGTTCGGGCGCAGCAAGTGGGCAGCATCGCGGGCGAACTGCACTTGAGTGGAAGCGATTTTCCAGGCAGGGTGTTTATAGAACTACAGCTGCGAGGCGCCACTCTTGCCAGTGTGTACAGCGACGATCAGGGAAAGTTCGCGTTTGCCGGGCTTGCGAGCAATCCTTATCACGTTGTGATCAATGACGAGCGTTTCCACCCGGTCGACCAAGTGGCGGTCGTCGACATTTCAATCTCTGCGATGTCTATGGCACAAGTCAACTTGAGCGTGCGGGAAACTGTGCGCAGCGAGACACTGCCGGGACGTGATCCAGGAAGCAATCCTAACCTCATCGATCCGTCAGAATACCGGGGACATTTTCCAAAGGACGCGATCAAAGAATTCGATAGGGGGGTTGCGGCCGCAAAAGGTGGGAAACGCGACGACGCTATCCAGCACTACCAGAGATCAATTTCCTTAGCGCCAGACTTTTATCCTGCGCGCAATAACTTGGGGTCTGTTTATCTCAGCAAGTCAGAATTTGCCTTGGCCCGGGCTCAATTCGAAGAAGCCATCAAGCTGAATCAGAGCGACGCTGAGGCGCGTTTGAACCTGGCTAATGTCTTGTTGAAGACGAACCACAATGAGGATGCACTTAAGAGCGTGGAAGAAGGACTTAGAAGAACTCCGAATTCTGCCTTTGGCCAGTTTCTCCTCGGTTCCATCTTCCAGCAGATGCGGAAAACGCCGGAGGCGGAGTCGGCCCTTCGGCGCTCTTTCGAACTTGACCCCTTGATGTTCGATGCCCATCTTGCCCTGGCAAATTTGTACATACAGGAGCGTCGAACCCGGGAAGCTGTGTCCGAACTACGCATGTTCCTGAAGAACTTCCCCGAAAATGTGTTCGCTCCCCAAGCCGAACAAGCTTGCACAAACTCGAAAACAGCAACCCTAACAAAGGCCATTGAAAATCAAGTTAGGGATCGCGACTTGGAACGACTCTACAAAGACTCGGCCGCGATCGACAGGCCTCTGCGTACTCTTTTCGTGCCAGCGCAGATTGCCCGAGTTTTTGGTACGCGAAACCCAGATTGAGATGGGCTTCGGCCAAGCCGGGGTCGATCGCCAGACCGAGCTTGTAGGTGGATATTGCCTTATTAAATTGACCAGTGCGACTGTAAGAGATACCGAGAAAGTTGAACAGGGGCCCGTCTTCAACGCCAAGTTCGGCTGCTCTTGCCAGATGGGTGATCGCTTCTGCGTAGTTTTTCTTCTTGAACTGCAACATCCCAAGGTCGCGGCGAAGCGAAGCGAAATTCGGCTGAATGGAGATTGCCTTCTCCATATCGGCGATGGCAGCCGCCTGGTCGGTTTCCGATTCAATTGACCCGAGCTCGTACCACGCTCGATAATTTTTGGGATTCAATTTCAAAGCTTTTTCGAGCCACTGCCTCGCCTCGTCCGGCTTTCCCAGCCCGAGCAGCGCCCGCGCCAGTCCTGTCATTGCCTGGTCGAAGTTGGGATTCAGGTCCAAACATCTCTGCAATTCAGTGGCAGCTTTTACCCAGTCGCTGCGGCGCAGGGCACTCTCCCCAAGCATAAATGGGACAATGTACATCTTGGGATCACTCTTACTGACCTCAGCGAGGGCTGCTTGCCCTTCATCGATATCGCCGGTCTTGAACGAATCTGCGGCTCTCGAGGATAGCGTTGAATTCCCAAAGCTTGGCCTTGGGGTCGGGAAGGCCGGCCGCAGCCTCCGCCGAAATCGGCGCTCGGTACGCAACATAGCCCAATGCGCCTATCTTCTACCAGCTTCTGGGCTCAGGCTGGAGGATTGACTTCCATTCGCCACCTGGGCAATGGATTTCGACCGTTGCTGAAGTCTTCCTTTCAGCACTGACGCGGTAGCAGCCTGGTCCTTGGCGATGTTGTTCTTCTCGTCCGGATCGCCCGTCAGGTCATATAGCTCTGGCTCGGGAGCATCGATGTAGTGATACCGGCTGGTCTCCAGTGAGTGCAGGGGGCTCCAGCCGAACGAACTGAACGGATAGAAGGTTTCGCTATAGGCAGAGTCCGGCTGTGCCGCGTCTTTGCCGAAAAGACCTTGCGAGGCAAACTGCTTGGCGATATCGCCGGTCAACCCTGCAGCTTCGAGTAAAGTCGGAGCAAGGGAAATTGTTTCTCCCGGGCGGCTCACGCGGCTGGGTCGAACCCCGCTCCCGGCGGGCATTTTAACGATTAATGGAACGTGAACCGTAGAGTTATAAATGAAAAAGCCGTGCTCGGCTCCGCCATGTTCCCTCAGTGATTCTCCGTGATCGGAAAGCAGCGCAATGGCGGTACGATCGTAAAGCTGACTGCGCTTCAGCCAGGTGATTAGCCGGCCCAGTTCGTGGTCGGCGTATGCGATCTCACCATCGTAGGTGTGGCCACGATAGTCACTTCCGTAGGGCGCGGGCGGGTCGTAGGGATTGTGGGGATCGTATAGGTGCAGCCACAAAAAGAATGGCCGATGCGGGGTTCTCTGAAGCCATTGCAGGGCATGACTTACGCTCTCAGCCGCGCGGCGGTCCACCAGCCGAATGTCTTTTTTGGTGAACGTCTCCGCCGAGAATGCGTCGTCGTAATAATCAAACCCACGGGCCAGCCCCCAGCTACGGTCGAGAACAAAGGCGCTGACCACCGCCCCGGTGGCGTAGCCGCGCTGCTTAAACGCCTGCGCTATCGAACGAAATTGCGGAGCTAGCGGCTGGCCTGTGAAATCCTGCACCCCGTTTTGAAACGGGTAGGTCCCGGTGAGAATTGCCGCGTGGGAGGGCCAGGTTAAAGGAACCTGTGAGATAGCACGTTCGAAGAGGATGCCATCGTGCGCAAGTGCGTCGATGGTAGGAGTTTGAATATCTTTGTATCCGTAGCAGCCGAGATGGTCGGCGCGAACCGTGTCGATGGTGATGAGGATGACGTTTGGCTTCGGCTTCGCAGCCGGCGCCGCCCAACTCTGTGAAAGGAAAATTCCCCAACAGGCCGTAAGGTAGAGGATATTCTTCAATGTTTATTGAGGCACGCCAGCTGGCCGTGCCTTCTGCCGCTCTTCCTCTGCCTCGCTCTCCAATCCCTTGGCTGACAATGCTTTCGCGAGTGAGGCATGGGTACTAGGATCCTGGGGCGCTAACTCCGAGGCTCGCCGCAGTTCGCTTAACGCATCGTCCAGGCGATTCTGGTAGAGCAACATCTCTCCGAGGGCGCGATGACCGGGGGCGTAATCCGGGGCTATAGTAACGCATTGCTGGAACGCGGCGGTTGCGTCAGAACCGTTTTTTTGTTGCAGGTAGGCAGCTCCCAGATTGTAGGCGGCCGCGAAATTAGTGGAATCGAGTTCCAGGGCACGCTTCAACAGGGCCACGGATTTTTCAAAATCTCCGGTGCGGCCGTAAGCCAATCCCAATTGAAACGCTGCCAAAGCGTAGTCCGGGCTTGCCTTCATGACTCGTTCCAGGTGCTCAATGGAGCTAGAAAAGTCGCGGAGACGGTAATAGTTGAGGCCGAGCAGGTAGTGAATCGCGACAGACTCGGGATCCGTCTTCAAAGCCTCGGTCAATTTGGCGATTGATTCAGCGAATTGGCCGTGCTGGCTTTCAGAGAGCGCGTCGGAGATTAACTCGTAGACCTGGATGCGGTCTTTCGGATCGGGAAGCGAGCGGTTACTTATGGTCGGGTTTCCGCCTCCCGGAAAAGCCATGTATCCGAGCGAGCGCAGCCGGTCCGCCAGCGCGGGATCGAGGCCCGATTTTTCCGCCAGCTCCTCGCCGCTATTCTCTTTGATCATTCGTGCCAAAAGAGCCCGCATTTCTTCGGAGACCGCCTTTTTCTGGTCAAAGAGGTTTTCGAGTTCTGCTGGATCTTTGCTCAGATCATAAAGTTCCGGCTTGGGGGCGTCGATGAAGTGGTACTTCTGATTTTCTACTGAGCGCAGCTCGCTCCAGTTGAAGTGCAGGCGCGGCAAAAAAGTTTCGGCATAGAGATTTTGTGGATCGATGGGTTTGTTGTTGATTAACGGCAGCAGGCTTTTTCCCTGTACCTGAGCGGGAATCTTTTGCTTTACGGCGTCAAGAATAGTCGGCATCAGGTCGACCAAATTGACCACGTTGCCGATGGTTTTTGCTGGTTCACCGGGGAGGCGAATGATGACGGGAACGTGCAGCGTGGCGTTGTAGATGAAGAATCCGTGGGTCTTCTCTCCATGCTCGCCGAGACTCTCGCCATGGTCGCCGGTAACTACGATGATGGTGTTGCGGTAAAGTCCCTTTTGCTTAAGGAAGGCGATCAGGCGTCCGACTTGAGTGTCGGCAAATGCGATTTCGCCATCATAAGGACGATCTTTGTATTCGGTCGCGAAAGGCTCGGGAGGTCGATAAGGGTAGTGAGGATCGTAGAGGTGCATCCACAGAAAGAACTTTTTATCGGAGTTCTTCGCCAGCCAATCGAGGGCCGTATCGGCTACCACATTGCCGGGGCGCTCCATCTCATCGAGATTTGATTCCTGCAGGCGGCTGAAGTCAAAGTGATCGTAGTAATAGTCAAACCCGCGATTGAGGCCGAAGCGAGAGTCGAGCACCGCCGATCCCAATACCGCTCCAGTAGAGTAGCCCGCATCTTTCATGACCACAGCCAGGGTAGTCTGATTGGCTCCGAGCTTGTTGCCACTGAAGTCGTGCATGCCATTCAGGGTCGGATAAGTGCCGGTAAACATCACGGTATGCGACGGCAGAGTCACCGGAACCGCGCTATAGGCGCGCTCGAAGCGGACCCCATCGGCCGCCAGCGAGTCAAGATTGGGCGTCCGGATCGCCTTGTAGCCGTAGCAGCCCAGGTGGTCAGCGCGCAGAGTATCGATGGAGATGAATACCACGTTCGGTTCAGGTGCGGCCGCTGCTCGCGCGAGAGGCGCCAAAAATAACAGGCACGCGAACAGAGGTCTGAAACCACGGAAACACATGAGGAAGTAAAAATTATATCGCAGGCGGGCCAGGCGCTCGCTCTGAAATCAGAGGCGAGAAACGGTCAGAATCGCCAAGGAGATAGCTACAAGGTCTTCGGGTATAGCGATACTAGCGTCGGCTACGGCCAGCCTTTGTACGAGGCCTACACGAGCATAATAGCCCGCAAAGCTACCTATCATCGCGCCGATCACTCCTAAAACAACACCCAAACTTGCGGAATGGCTGGTTGCAATAGACAATGCTGCACCGCATAGGCCACCCGAAATGGAGCGAGCGAGCAGGGGTCCCGGGGCGGTTCGCTTGCCTGTGCGACGGCAACTTGTCCCCAATAAACTCACCTAGCGCACCCATGGTGAGGAAGATTACAACCAAGAGCGAACCGAGAAATGCCAGCTTTGAACTGTTGAGATTAATCCAACCAAGGTGTGCCGCCCAGCCCACCACCGCGGGAGAAGTCATGGTGCGAAGCCCGGCCACGAAGCCAATAAGGAGGACGAGTATCGCAACCTGAAAAGAGGTCATTTACTGGGCAATCCACAAATTTTCTGCAAATGGCCATTCCGCGTCGACCCACTGCGCTTCGAAGCGAAATCCTGAGGCCATGGCAATCTGCAGCAGTTCGTGATGCGAATATTTGTGGGTGGTTTCGGTCCAGATGGTCTCGTCTGCCGCGAACTGCACTGCAATGTCTGCCCGGGGAATACTTACCAGTTGGTCTTTCCTAGATTTCAGGTGCATTTCAATACTGCGCGATGCCTGATTGAAGCGGGCTTCGTGCTCGAATTCCGCCAGATCGAAATCAGCCTCCAGTTCCCTGTTGATGCGAGCGAGCAAATTGAGGTTGAAAGCGGCCGTCACGCCAAGAGCATCATCATAAGCGGCTATCAATTGATGCAGCGGCTTCTCCAAATCCGTTCCCAGCAGGAGCGAATCGCCAGGCTTCAAAATACGGCGGATTTCACGTAGAAACTTCACGTCCGCTGGCCGGTCGAAATTACCAATCGTGCTGCCCAGAAACATTACCATCAAGTGAGCGCCGTCCTGACGGCGCGCAGCGACTTCGCGCAGGCCGTCCAGGTATTCGCGCTCAAAGCCCACCACGCTGATGGCGTCCAGATCACGAAGTTCACGCTCACACATTGCCAGCGCTGACGGAGAAATTTCTATGGGGCAGTAATAGGTCTTTTGGCGGCTGGCCAGGGCTTCGAGAATCCAACGGGTCTTCTTGCCGCTTCCACTGCCAAGTTCAGCGGCAACCAGCTCTGAGGGCAGGCGCTCCACGATCTCATAGGCGTGTCTGCGAAGCAGGCGCTCGTCGGCGCGAGTCAGACCATATTCCGGAAGCACGCTGATCACCTCGAAGAGGGCTGAGCCAATGTCGTCATACAGATATTTTGATGGCAGTTCTTTTTGGTCGCGCTTGGTCAACCCTGCCCGCACGTCGGCGGCAAACTGATAGACCGGATCGGAAACTACTGCTTGATTGAGCATGCAATCACTCCAAATCGGCTAATTCTTCACGCAACGAAACCCAGCATAGACATATTGGTAGTGCGGTTGAAACCAATTGCGGAAGGAGCGACGCAACATACACGCCGCGGTGCGGGGGGATCCGCCTTTGATGACGTAGTGCTTACCGTCAAAAAAGTCGGCCGAGTATCCACGATAGAACGGAAATGGTTCGAAACCGGGGAGCGGAGCGAATGGAGTGGAGGTCCATTCCCATGCATTCCCCAGCAGATCGTGCAGGCCGAAGGCGCTTTGGCCCTCGGGAAATGCATCGACCGGTGCGGGGTCCCAACTCTTGAAATCAAAATTACCACGCTTAGCGGAGGGAGCTTCGTTCCCCCATGGGTATTGATTTTCCACTCCGTGCGGCGTCCCGTATGCCGAACGATGCCACTGTGCCTCGGTCGGTAATGCCCTCCCTGCCCATTTGGCATAAGCGCTGGCCTCGGCATGGCTTACGTACACCGGCGCATTCAACGGCAGGGCAACTTCATGAAACATGGTGCGGAGCAGCCAAGTTTCAGCGTTGGACACCCAGAATACCGGATTTGAAATATTGTGTTCCGACTTCCACTTCCAGTCACTATCGGACCAGTACTGAGGATCGTTGTAGCCACCGGCGGAAATGAACTTCAAGTAGTCACCATTGGTGACTTCGTATTTGTCGATTTCAAAGGCCGGAACTGTGAGAGTTTGCTGTTCGAATTCGTTGTCCCATCCGAAAATATCGCTGGATCCCGGCAGACCTATTGTGGCCGTACCTTCGGGAATAGCTAACATCTCTGGTTCAATTGGAACCGACACCCCGACCGGTTTGAGCGAGACTTCAACTTTTCTATCGAACGGGAGCTGATGCAGCATGTATGCGAGAGTTTCTGCATGCATCAGGCGATGCTCGATCGCGACATTCAAAAGCTGCTCGGCAGGAAATTCCCGGCGCGCAGACGAATCCAACGCGGTCTCAAGACCCGAATCAATGGCTTCACGTATACGGCGAACGTAGTCGCGCACTACAGTTAAAGAAGGCCAGTCGGAAGGTTGGTCGGCCGGTAGGCCGCCGTCGACTGGATCGATTCCAAACGAAAACAGCTTGTCAAATTCCGGACGAAAGCTGTCGCCGTCTATCAGGCGTTCGCGAAGCAGGTTCCAATCAAAGGCCTCAAGGTGCCCTATGTAGAAGACAATGCGGTGGCGTTCCGCGATGGGGCGGTCGTAAAGAGCCCCTTCCTTCACGATACGGAATAAGTCATCGGTGCGCTGACGGGCGTCGTTCAGGCGATCTAACAATCCGTAGCGGGCATCGACTGGGCTGGGTTGGGTGGCCATCTCTCGTCTCCGCGGGTTTAGATGTGCATTATGGGCGCTTCGTTAGTCCGCCTTATGCTTTATCGGACAAGAAATATTGGATTTCGCCGGGGTATGAAAAGTTACAAGGAATTGCGCATTCACTAGACAGATCGCTGGAATGTAACCCTGGGGCACGGCTCTCCTACCAATCAAGCGAAAATCTTGAGAATCGAAGCGGGTGTGCGCATAATCCACTCGTATTATTCCTGCACACCCAGAAAGGTCGAACTGTGAAACTGCCGATTTACCAGGTGGACGCGTTTACGAGCGAGGTTTTCGGGGGGAACCCTGCAGCGGTGTGTCCGCTTGAGGAATGGATCGACGACGCCAAGATGCAAGCCATTGCGGCCGAAAATAGTCTCTCCGAGACCGCGTTCTTCGCCAAAGAAGGTGACCACTATAAATTGCGCTGGTTCACGCCGGCGTGCGAAGTCAACCTTTGCGGTCACGCTACCCTGGCTTCTGCTTTCATTTATATGAACAAACTCGAACCGGCGCAACGCTCCATTCAGTTCGAGACTCGCAGCGGCAGATTAGTGGTGCGGCGAGAAGGCGAATTGCTGGCAATGGATCTCCCCGCGTTGCCACCGTGGAACGTACCTGCGATCCCGGCGGATTTGCGAAACGGGCTGGATCTCGCGCCCAAAGCCCTTTTGCAGGTGCAAGACAATTATTTTGCTATTTATCAAAATGAAGAGGAGATTCTTCGTGTGAAGCCGAATTCTGCGATGCTGGGAAAGCTTCACCCATTTGGAGTTTGCATCACCGCGCCCGGCAATCACTCTGATTTCGTATCGCGATATTTTGCCCCATCCTACGGCATTCAGGAAGATCCGGTGACCGGCTCAACCCACTGCTCTTTAACACCCTATTGGTCGCAGCGGCTCAACAAGCAAAAGCTGCACGCGTTTCAGGTTTCAGCGCGGCGCGGAGAATTGTGGTGTGAGATGGCTGGGGACCGAGTAATCGTGAGAGGCAAGGCAGCGTTGTATTTGGAGGGAAGTATCCTGCTTTGAGACGATTTTGTAGGAGTTCCGGCGATAGGTTACAGTACTGAATTCCGTCGGATTGATTTAAATGAGAGCACTCCTGCTGGCTGAATACCGGAAGTTTGAAATTGCTGAAATCCCACAGCCCACCCCTGGGCCGGGAGAGATCCTGGTACGGGTTGCGGCATGTGGAATCTGTGGTAGCGATGTGCACGGCTACGATGGCTCCTCGGGACGGCGCATCCCCCCTGTGGTTATGGGTCATGAAGCTGCAGGAAAGATTGCAGCCATCGGTTCCGGCGTCAGGGGCTTCTCCGAGGGCGACCGGGTCACGTTCGATTCCACTATTTACTGCGGAGATTGTCCCTACTGCACGCGCGGCGAGATTAACCTTTGCGACCGGCGGCAGGTTTTGGGTGTTTCTTGCGTCGACTATCGCTGTGCAGGAGCATTCGCCGAATTTGTAATCGTCCCGGCTCGTATTGTGTATCGCTTGCCCGCCGAAATGTCATTTGCAGCAGCCGCCATGCTGGAAGCAGTCTCCGTTGCGCTGCATGCGGTGAAACTGTCAAAGGTCAATGCCGGTGACACCGCGTTGGTTCTCGGGGCAGGCATGATCGGCCTTCTGACCATGCAAGCCTTGCGCGCTGCTGGCTGTTCGCAGGTTTTCATCGCGGACGTCGATGGCTCGCGTCTCAAGCTGGCCGGAAAGATTGGCGCGACTGAGACGTTGCACGCCTCCGGCGCTGAATTAATTTCCGAAGTGATGCGCCTCACTAACGGCACCGGCGTGGATATCGCTGTCGAAGCGGTGGGAATCGATCCCACGGTGCGCACTGCAGTGGAGTGCGCACGCAAGGGGGGAACGGTTTCCTTAGTCGGCAATATCACCGCGGAAGTGACATTGCTATTGCAGAAAGTCGTCACCCGGCAGTTGCGCCTGCAGGGATGTTGCGCTTCGGCGGGAGAATACCCCGAGGCGATCGAACTGGTCGCCAGCGGAGCTATTCAGGTGGATCCTTTGATCACTGCCATTGCGCCACTAGAGGACGGACCTGAGTGGTTTGAGCGTCTATACCGCCACGAACCCAACTTGATGAAGGTAGTGCTCACTCCAGGCACGGTCGCGTGACAGATATCCAATGAGCTCTGCGCTTTTTGATCTTAGTGGCCAAGTTGCCATCGTTACCGGCACCAGCCGTGGCCTGGGGCAGCAGATGGCTCGTGCTCTGGCGAGGGCTGGCGCTGATCTCGTGCTTACCAGCCGGCATCGCGATTCGCTGGTCCCCTTCGAAGCGGAAATTCATGCCATGGGGCGGCGCGCGGTTTCTCTAGAACTGGATGTGCGAAACCTGGCGAGCATTCAGACCATGGCAAAGTCGGCAGAGAGAAGCTTCGGACACATAGACATTCTGGTGAACAATGCCGGATGCAATGTTCGTAAGCCTGCGCTCGAGGTAACCTGGGACGACTGGAACCTGATTCTGGAAACCAATCTGCGGGGCAGTTTCTTCGCGGCCCAGGCAGTAGCCCCAGGAATGATCGCCCGGGGATATGGTCGAATCATCAATATGGGGTCGGTCACCAGCGTTGCCGGATATGCCGGCCTCGGCCCCTACGGCGCCAGCCGGGGCGGCACGCGACAACTCACCATGAGCCTGGCCGACGACTGGGGACGTTACGGAATTACCGTCAATTGCATCGCACCGGGATGGTTTCGTACCGAGCAGAACAAAGTCATGTACGAAAATCCAGACTGGGTCGAATATCTCTGCGATCGCATTCCAGTCAAGCGTCCCGGAAGGCCGGATGACTTGGACGGCGCCATTGTTTTTCTCGCCTCGGAGTCGAGCCGCTACGTCACCGGGCAGACCCTTCTGGTCGACGGTGGCATCTCCACGGGCGCTACCCGGGCGCTTCCCTCCCCGCCACCGAAGTAATCTGGACAATCGTCTAAATCATTGACGGGAGAACCTTAAGGATTTATTCAACAATTTGGGATTTTCGTGTCTTTAGTGAGTGAAGACGATCTTGATTCAGGAAAGTGGACGATTCGGCTCATGAAGAAACTCTGGCTTGTGGCGATCCTAGTTACAGTAGGTTGTGCAGCAAAAAAACCACCTGCGCCTCCGCCCCAACCCATCCCGCCGCCTGCCCCTCAGATCAAACCATTGAAGAGCCAGATGCCGCCATCCACCGCGGAGTTAATCGAGCATTGCGTGGTGGTAAAGGAAGAAAACGCCAATACCGTGACTTGTGCATGTATTCCGGTAACCACCAAAATTGATTCGAAGACCGGGAAGACAGCGATCGTTTGTAAGAAGATGAAGGAAGAAAGATAAAGTATTACTTTTGACTTGCAGGTGACTTGCCTGGCAGACGGTGCTGCTTTATCCAGTCGTTTGCCTGATGCTGAATCGTGATCAAGTCCTCGTGATCTAACCGCGCAGCCAGAAACGGCACGCGGGAACGGCTGGCTTCGTCGCCTGCCGATTGCGCCAGAAGTCCCCAGTAATAAGCCTTCTTGAAGTCCTGCGGCAATCCACGGCCCGCCCAGTAATAAGTCACCAAGGTCGATTGCGCCAGCACATGCCCGCGCTCTGCCGCCATCGAGAACCAGCGAGCTGCTTCACCGTAGTCCTGGGGAGCGTCGGAGCCGGTGGCATATCGCAGTCCGAGGGTAAACTCCGCCACAGGATCCCCCTGGTCCGCCAGACTTCTAAGGTCCTGAAGCTTGTTGCCTCCAAGCGGAGCCTGCCGATTTAAATTGCTCGGCTGGTCGCTGAGTTCCTGTGGCTTTGCACCCTTCAGACCGGGAAGCCAGCCCGATATGGTCAGCCACACAACCATCAGGACAATAACGCCGATCAGCGTCGCCAGCGCCCATTTGGTCCAGCGGTTTTTCTTTTGTGCCGGGATGATGGCGAGAGGAGGCCCTGCATGTTGCGGTGTCGCAGCCATCGACTGCACTAATTCGTCTGCCGCATCGGGGAACGATTCGAAGTAGGCGTTGAGCTTGCGATTTGCCGGGTCTTCCGCAGCACGAGTCTTCGTACCAACGATCTGAATGGCGCGATCCATTGCCTGTACAACGATTCCTGCCATGTTCTGGAGTACAGCTTTATCGCTGTCGCCAAATGTCCCGGGGGCCGGAGAAAAAATTTCAACCAGGCCGATAACGACGTCGCTCGATCGGATTGGCGCAGCCATGATGGAGCGGATCCCCAAGTCGCGGCAGCTATCGCGGTCAACCAGTTCGTCAAGTTCAGAATCGTCACAATGCAGGAGTTGCCCCAGCCGAACACAGGCTCCGGAGAAGCCGTTGCCCATCTGCAACCGAGTACCCACCGGCGGAGCATCCGGGCCAGAAGTGGCGCGGCAAACCATCTCACCGCCTTCAAAGAGGGCTACGGCAGCTCCTGTGGCTCGGGTCAGTGAGATGGCGCGTTGCACTACGATCTGGAGCGCAGAATCCACATCTATGGCGAGAGATTCGACTTCCTGCTTCACCGCTTCGCTGGCCAGAAGCGCTGAGACATTGCTGCGAGATTGTGAACGGGATTTGCTCTCCGGAAGGGGCGGAGGCGGTGGCACTCGGTGAGCCACGGGCTCGATCAGCCCGAGTAGCCTCGGGGGTTTCCACGGCCCGGACGGCGGGTGTGCCATCGGAGTTGGAAGTGAGCCATTCATGCAGGAGAACTGCATCTTCCGGAGCCGTCTTCTGGAAGCGAACGCCGGTACGTCCGTTTGCCTGCGACCAGACCACCCGGCCCATGGTATGGAAATAAGTCTTCGGCTCGGAGAGGTCAACGGAGAAATAGAGAGTCTCGCCGATTTCCATCGGGCCCGAGCTTTGGAACGCCATTCCGTCTTCGCTAAGGTCGATGATCTGGTGCAGATCGAGAACGATTCCCGTGGAATTGCCATTCATGCCGGCGAACGCCGGACTCTGTGCCGTATGCCGAATATGCTTGCGTCGCTCTCGGCCGGGACGTGGCAAATCCCGATGGAGAGGGAGCGGAGACCCTGAAGACATAAAAGTTTTTGCGTAAGGGTGATTTATCTTAGCCTAATCACGCAAACAAATGCACCACTCCGTTCGCAAAAAATCAGGAAACTTTGGCGCGCTGTACGGAACGGTTAGCTGCGAGACGCGAAATGGCAGCGACCATGGTGCTAGAAAGCATCTGCATGGTGGCGATGTCGCCCTCGTGAAACGCGTTGGGAACTGAAGACAGCACTTCAAAAACGCCCAAAGTTCGTCGAAAGTGCCGCAACGGTGCGGCTAGAATCGATCGCACACCGAGCCGGCGGCAAGTTGCGATATCGACCTGCTGATCACGCTCGGCATCGTTGCACATCACGACTTCCCCGGTGCGCACGCACTCTCCGGAAATTCCCGAAGTGGTCTGCAGGCATACACCAAGGTCGGGGGCAGTGCGTCCAGTCCGTGCCCGGCAGACGATTTCCGCTCCTCGACGCAACGCGATCGCGGCCCCGGTAGCCCGGGTTAGCGCTTGTGCTCGTTCTGTAATCACACTAATTGCAGGTTCCAGATCAATATCTGATGGGTCGGGTTCGGCGACCCCACGACTTCCGGAATGCATGGAGCGCGCATGATGGCGAGACGGAGATAGCACTGCAAATGTGGCTGGGACTTTTGGCTCAGAGATATCGGACTCATGTGGTGGAACCGTGTACAGAAGGTCGCGTACCAGACGGTTCAACTCCACGTCGGTGATCAGATGCGCAGTGGGCTGACGGAGCATCGACCCGCCTAGGATTCGCGACAGGCTGAGCACCGCTTTGCTGCCACAGGCGTGACAGCGGGGAGTGCTGTTCTTGCTGATCAGTTCACACTGCACGCAGAAGACCGCTGTCTGCAAGGGAACAAAGCTGAAATCCTGGCCAATGACCCGCTCTGACATTGATGGTGAGGGACCCGATCCTCTACAACTAAGATTATTCAGCTTAGAAGGACGGGAGAGAAAACAAGAAGTGATTGCGTTGGTTCAGGCTGTGGATAACTCTGCAGGAACCTCCTCCGGATAAAAAAGCAGATCGAGCGCGTCAAAATGGATTGCGATGGCTAAGAAGACCAAATCGGCGTCCCTTGTTCATCACAGACTCTTAGGCGTACTTCAGAATGATTACAATTGCCCGAGAGAAATCTGCCACGCGAACCTGTAGGTGAGGGCACGCACGCGATTCAAGCGACTCTCCGTGTACTGTCGCCAGCGTTCAGCGGCTCTGGCAAGCACTTCCGTACCCGTCATCTGGAACATCACGCGCATTTGGTTGATGTGCAGTTCGTGGTAAAAGTAGCTCGCAACGTTCGGCACCCACGTGTCGGTCCTCTCGTATCGAGACCAGAATCCGACATCGAAAGCTTTAACATTCGAGGCCACGGTATTCACTGCTCTCGCGAAGAGATCCCTCGCCGCATTCTCTCCATTGGCCAGAAAGTAGTCGTATATCCCCCACGCGGACCAAATAAATTCGCTGAGACAGCGTGTTGACATCGAATCGACGGAACCGTTGATCGCCACATTCTCGTCGCTGTCACCTGATGCAGGCCGATCGCCACCACCATTCGAAACCAGGAAAACAGCGAAAGCACGATCGGCCGCCTCACGGTATCTCTGCTCGCCAGTTTGTGCGTGAGCGCGAACCAGCAGGGATATTCCCTGCCCCGACCCGGGATGCCAACACAACTGGTCCCGATCCAGGTAATCGCAAATCCAATCGCTGGCGCGCATGAAATTTTGTCGATTTTCAGGGCTCCCCGTTCCTTTAAAGAGGTCGTGATTTCTAAGGCCCCATTGTGCAACTACCATGGGATCGTATTGCGTTCCCATGCGGCGCCCATCTTTGAGGATGGGAATGCCCAACGCATCGCGATCGCGGGGACGGGCCGCGTTCTCATGGAACGAGATGTAGTACTGCCCGATTCGATCGGCTTCCGCCTGCTCATTCACCCCGGTGCCATGCCAGATGGTACGCTGGCTTTCGCGGCTGAATCGGGAACCAAACAAATTCTGGCCGGTGAAGCCGCAAGAGGTCGAAGAATGGCATGGTGCAATTGATGGATTATAGCAGGATTGAAACTTCCCGATTTTACACCATGATTTCTGGAGCGGTTCGATGTGCGCGCACAACGCTCGCTTCAGCCCGGCCATTGCGGAAGAACCGACACGCTAAGCTCCAGTGGGTAATACCGCAGCCTGTGTTCAATTGCCCCTCCATATGCCAGTTGGAAGCAATGGCGGAGGATCAGTACTATTCAAGCTGAGAGGATTGCGCAGACAGCAAGTTGCGGCTACGCAGTGCGAACCGTCTTCAACCCGTTCAATTGCCTTCAATCCAGTTAGAAAATAAACTTTAGTCCTAACTGGATCTGCCGAGAGCCGCCGCTCAACTGCCGCGCGTCAAGAAATTGCGGGCTTGTGACGTCAACATAGCTCTGGGCATTGATGGATTGGTCGTCGATTCCGGAAATGGCGAACACCCCCGGATTGGCGAAGCTGAATTGCGGGTGATTGAAAACGTTAAATGCCTCCACCCGGAACTGGATGTACTTGCTCTCTGTAATATAGGTATTCTTGAATACAGAAAAGTCAACATTGTTCCGGCCCGGAGTAGTCAGAGTATTGCGCAAAACGGTGGTCCGAACGCCCTGTCCCGCCTGAACGTAGGCCGCATTCGGATTGTCCGCTACATAGCCCACGATATTGGAGTCTGGAGGCGGGGTCGCCAAAGTGTCGCAGCCGATCGAAACCGCAGCGCCGTCCCAGCAAACTGTGCTGACACTGCTGCCCAAGTGAGGGTCACCGGCTGGATTAAAGACGGCCCGGTCACCTGCTCCGTCCAGGTTTCCATTTGCGTCCACTAAGGATTGCGCTGTAGCCGGCTGCCCCGACTGAATCAGGTAGGTCCCGTTCAATTCCCAGCCGTTCAAGAAACCTCGCATGAACGCGTTCCCAGCGGTTGTCTTGGGAAGCTGATACACCCAGGAGAGGGCCCCTTTGTGGCGTATATCCAGCACTGAATTGCCACGGTCCTCGCCGATGTGATTGGCATCCTGAGCGCGAACGCGGATTGATCAGACTGCTGAACAACTCATTGGTGGAGTCGTCAATATTGTGCGAGTAGGTGTAATTGGCTCGAAAGTACAGGCCCGGAATCAGTCCGAGACGGTGAATAAAGTCCAACGAGCCTGAGTGATATATACTATTCCCGATCGCTGGAAACGATGTGACTGGTCCCAAAAATCCGTCCGCAGCATAAGGCCTTCCAATTGCGTTGCCAAATTGTTCGAGATTAGGCGAACTCGCATCGAAGGTGGAGGGAACATCCGCGGTTGAGAAAAATGTGGGCAGTGGTTGAGCACCATTGTCGAAAGCACTCCTCATATTAATCTGGCGTTGTACCGGGAGCTCAGTACCCTTTGTTGCCAGATACCGTACCTCCAGGCTTGTGTTCTTGAATAACTCGCGCTGAATACTTAGAGTCCAGGTATAGATCTTTGGCATGACGTGGTCCACAATCTTTCCCTGCGTGGACGCTCGGGCATCCGCCTGAGTCGCGGGAGGAATGTTGACTTGCAGCAAACCACCATTGGCCAAGAAACCTTGCCCTGTGTGACCACCGAGCTGATAAACATTCGGGTCAAACCCAGAGCACCACGAAGGCGCATTTGGCAGTCCGCAAGTAATGAACGGATCTTGCTCACTCTGCAACTGCGGGGGCAGAGACAATGACGGGAAATTCTGCGGAATTACATCATAGGAAATGCCGAAACCGCCGCGCACAGCCCACTTGCCGTCCCCACGCGGATCCCAAGCAAATCCAAGACGGGGCATGAAATTGTTTCTATCGGTCTTGGGAACGCCAAAAACCAGTGGCGTGCCCGGCAGGTCCGAAATCGAATTCATTGCCTGCAACCTCTCCCCGTTCGGAAGCCCGAACCACTCGTAACGAAGACCTAGGTTGAGGGTGACGCGTGAGCTTACTTTCCAATCGTCCTGGAAAAACCCAAACCAAGCAGTCTGGTTACCATCGAAAAGGCCGCTTCCAGCGCCGCGTTTGGCGAATGCCGTCGGGACATAGTCATTCACCAGTTCGTTAAGGTCAGCATACTGCCACTCCCCTCGTCCGCGTGGCAGAAATCCGCCAGGCGCGATCCAGCGCCGATACTCCGCACCCCACTTGAAGGTGTGAGCTCCTTTGGCGTACGACATTTGGTCAAGAATTTGATAAACGTTTTGTCCGCCGTTCTGGGGAGAATTAGCCTCGGGCCCAACCTGGAAATTAGCTAATTCCAGTACGAATACGTTAGGGAAGTTACTGAATTGCGAAGGCACGCCAAAATCCTGAATCTGGCGCGAGTATCCCAAACGCAAATCGTTGATCAAATGGCTGCTTAGGGTCCAAACGTCCGAGACGTAGCCTTGTGGACACTGTTCGTCACCGTCCCCGTAAATTGTGGGATGGGTGGATCTGACTGATTGGGCTGCGCTACATTGTTTCGCAGGTAGCGCATGCGAAGTTGATGCTTGGAAAAATTGACATCACCCCCGAGGTTCCAATCCGTTTCATCCAGCGTATCCGGAGCCAATAGGGCGAGGGAGCCAATCGATATTGGAAGAGTTGTCGCAGTAGCTGTGTTTGTTGCGCTGCTCTCAAGCGCGGGGTCTGCGGCAGCAGCCGTAGGAAACGTATCCAAAATTTCAGTTACAGCGCTATTCGCTGCAAGAGCCTTAAGATTGGCCAACCCATCTGTCGTCGGGGCACTAATGACAGTGGAAGAGGCCGCCCCGCCAAAGATTTGCCGCTGGTAAGCCCCGAAGAAAAACACCTTGTTCTTGATAATCGGACCACCCAAGCTGCCGCCAATAATGTTGTAGTCGAAACGCGGCTTCTCGCAGTCCGGATTCGTGTCGCATCCTTGCGACTGCTTATCAATATTGTCGAAGGCATTGTAGTGGCGATTGTTGTTAATTATGAACGCAGTGCCGTGTAAGTCGTTCGTGCCGGATCTGGTGACCAGACTGAATTGGCCGCCTGCGGAATGGCCGTATTCAGCTGAGAATTGGTTAGTGATCAGGGTGAATTCGCCGATCGCGTCTGAAACCACATTGGTCAGGTGGCCGGTGATGTTCACATCATTGTCGTCCAGTCCGTCAACTGTAAAATTGTTCATACGGGGACGCGCCCCGCCGATCGAACCGCCTTCTCCAGTACGCCCCCGCCCTGGTTGGTGGTATTGGGCGCCAAAATCGCCAAGTTCAAAACTCCACCGCCCTGAGCTTGCACTGGCAGCGAAACCAACTGGCGGTTGTCGAAGGTATTGGTCAGAGTTGAGTCTGACGATTGAACCGTTTCGGCACCGGCCGTGACTTCAACTGTCGTGTTGGACGTGCCGACAGTCAAATGAGCATCAGCCTGCGTGACCTGGTTTGCGCGCACCTCGATATTTCTATTCAGATATCTCTCAAACCCATTCTTTTCTACCGCAATGCTGTACCTCCCACTTAGGAGATTAGGGAACACATACGTTCCAGCAGAACTGCTATCAACGCTCTGGGTGACTCCTGTATCTTGGTTGGTGGCAACCACTTTCGCGCCCTCTATAAGCGCTCCGCTTGCATCATGAATATCTCCCCGTAAAGTACCGTCAACCCGTTGCGCCCACGTTGAAATAAAAAAGCAGCCACGCGACGAGAAGCCGAGTAAGTTTATTACGCAGATCAGTTTTCATTGAAGTTCCTTAATGCAAGAAGAACGAAATGCAAGAAGAGCGAAAGTGGTTGCCACCAACCAAGATACAGGAGTCACCCAGAGCGTTGATGGCGTACTGCTGGAACGTATGTGTTCCCTAATCTCCTAAGTGGGAGGTACAGCATTGCGGTAGAAAAGAATGGGTTTGAGAGATATCTGAATAGAAATATCGAGGTGCGCGCAAAGTTTGGTCACGCAGGCAGATGCTCATTTTGACTGTCGGCACGTCCAACACGACAGTTGAAGTCACGGCCGGTGCCGAAACGGTTCAATAGTAAGAACTCAACTCTGACCAATACCTTCGACAACCGCCAGTTGGTTTCGCTGCCAGTGCAAGACTGCGGGCGGTGGAGAGGAAACTTGGCGATTTTGGCGCCCGATACCAGCCAACGAGAGGCGGTTCGAATCGGCCCACGCAAAAATGTGAACAATTTTACAGTGGACGGGCTGGACGAGAACGATGTGAACATCACCGCCTCTCGGCCGACGTGTTTCAAATGCGATCGGCGAATTCACCCTGATCACCAACCAATTCTCAGCTGAATACGGCCATTCTGCAGGCGGCCATTCGGTCTCATCACCAGATCCGGCACCAACGACTTCCACGGCAGTGCGTTAGTAATTAACAACAATCGCCACTACAATGCCTTCGACAACATTGATAAGCGGGTGCGCAAGGATGCGACACTAATCCGGATGCTGCGAGAAGCCGCGTTTTCGACTACGACAAAAAAAAAAAAAAAGATTATCAAGAACAAAATGTATTTCTTCGGGGCTTACCAGCGGCAAAGCTGTGGCGGGGCAGCCTCCTCCACTTGTCATTAGTCCCCCTACGGCCGATGGCTTCGCCCATGTTTAAGGCTCTTGCAGCGAACAGCGGTGGATAACCGAAATTTTGGATACGTTTCCTACCGCTGCTCCCGCTGATCCCGCGCTTGAGAGTAGCGCAACAAATACAGACTACCGCGACAACTCTTCCAATATCAATTGGCTCCCTCGCTCTATTGGCTCCAGATACGCTCGATGAAACGGATTGGAACCTCGGGGGTGATATCAATTTTTCCAAACATCAACTTCCGCACGCGCTACCTGCGAAACAATGTAGCGCAGCCCAATCAGTCAGATCCACCCATCCCACAATTTACGGGGGGAGTGTCCACAAGGCTACGGTCTCGGAGCGTTTGGACCCTCAGCAGTTTTTTGATCAACGATTTGCGTTTGGGATACTCACGGGAGTTGAGGATTTTGGCGTGCCTTCGCAATTCAGTAACTTCCCTAACGTATTCGTCTGGAATTAGCTAATTTCCAGGTTGGGCCCGAAGTTAAATTCTCCCAGAATGGCGGACAAAAGTCTATCAAATTCTTGACCAAATGTCAGATTGCACCAAGGAGCTCACGCCTTCAAGTGGGGTGCTGAATATCGGCGCTGGATCGCGCCGGGTGGATTTCTCCCAGGCGAGCGAGGGGAGTGGCAGTACGCTGAGCTTTAACCAAACTGGTGAATGACTATGTCCCGACGGCATTCGCCAAACGCGGTGCTGGAAGCGGCCTTTTCAATCAGTGAGAAGCTGCTTGGTTTCGGTTTTTCCAGGACGATTGGAAAAGTAAGCTCACGCGTCACCCTCAACCTAGGTCTTCGTTACGAGTGGTTCGGGCTTCCGAACGGGGAGAGGTTGCGGGCGGGAATCGATTTGGATTTCGGACCTGCCGGGCACGCCACTAGGTTTTTGGCGTTCCAAGACCGATAAAACAATTTCATGCCCCGTCTTGGATTTGCTTGGGATCCGCGTGGGGACGGCAAGTGGGCTGTGCGCGGCGGTTTCGGCATTTCCTATGATGTAATTCCGCAGAATTTCCCGTCATTGTCTCTGCCCCCGCAGTTGCAGAGTGAGCAAGATCCGTTCATTACTTGCGGACTGCCAAATGCGCCTTCGTGGTGCTCTAGGTTCCCCCCGGAAGACATATCAGCTCGGTGGTCACACAGGGCAAGGTTTGCTTCGCCAATGGGTGGTTTGCTGCAAGTCAACATTCCTCCGCGAGTTGGGGCCGGAATACCCGAGCATCCACGCAGGGAAAGATTGTGGACCACGTCATGCCAAAGATCATACCTGGACTCTAAGTATTCAGCGCGAGTTATTCAACGCAAGCCTGCAAAATGTAGGTATCTGGCAACAAAGGGTACTGAGCTCCCGGTACAACGCCAGATTAATATGAGGAGTGCTTTCGACAACGGTGCTCAACCACTGCCCACATTTTTCTCAACCGCGGATGTTCCCTCCACCTTTCAACCAAGCTGCACCAAGATCTCGGGGGATTTGGCAACGCAATTGGAAGGCCTTATGCTGCAGACATTTCGG